>DAVR01000028.1 GCA_002507545.1 Archaeoglobus sp. UBA230
CAAAAATTTCAGGACTATACACCGGCTGAAGTGTAGATGATTTCAACACCCGTATCGAGGGCAACCTCAAGATTCCTGTCGGATTCAGACTGATAAATTGGTATGTTGACAGCAAATGGTTTCCCAACGGACTTGACCTTCTCGATCTCCTCTCTTAACTTCTGAGGTGTCAATCCCGCGGAAGCGATAACTCCGAGAGCGCCAGATTTTGAAACCTCAGCAGCAAAATCGCCGAGGGTGATGGACATCATCGGGCCTTGGATTACCGGATATTTTGTTCCAAGTAACCTCTTAACTCTGTTCATGGCAGGAACATTGTAGGTAATATTTATAAACATTTTTGCGTAAAAAATGAAGATGAGAGCTAAGTTTATCCTCTGCATTTTGCTTGGAATAGTCATTGGCGCATCCTCTGCATATCTTACAGTTAATCAGGTTGCAGAGATGTTCAGCGTGAGCAACGGGCCATGGAAGGCCAACTTACTCGCTGGTTCGGAGAGGGCGGACATCTACACGAGGGCTGCGATCGCTCTTAACGCCCTCTTTGCTCTCAACAAATCTGAAGCTGTTTACTTTATCGCCAAAACGGACAGCAACTTTCGCCCATTAAGGCTCGAATGCGATTACAGAATCGAAGGAAATTACCTCCCGGCGAGATGGTGGAGCATAACAGTCTATGGCTCAGACCTCTTCCTTATCCCGAATGAACTCGACCGATATTCCTTCACCAGCACCAATATCAGAAAAGATGGTGGAAGATGGACGATACTTCTTTCAAAGGAGCCGAAGGAGGGGAACTGGATACCACTGAATGGTAAAGGTCAGTTTTATCTCGTTCTAAGGCTCTACAATCCGGAGAAGGTTGTATATCAGTATCCAGAATCCATTGATCTGCCTAAAATCGTGCTGGAGGGGTGCTCATGAAAAGGTGTGTTGCTATTGTGATACTCTCCGCAATTGTGGCTCACGTTGTAGTTGTTGCCTTCATCCCACAACTCGTAATGTTCGCCTACTTTACGAAGATGAAGTCGGCAGATATTGAGGTTAACAGGGTTTATCATGTCCCTCCGATAAACGCGAGCTTTAGAGAAGTTGTTCTTCCGAGTCCCAACTTACTCTACTCCTACTGCATCTACGACGTGTCCAAGGGGGCGGTGTTTGTGAGAGCTGAGGTTCCTGAGGGCACATACTGGTCTGTATCCTTCTACGATTCAGCGACGAACAACTTTTTCACCCTTAACGACAGAGATGTTGGGAAGGAGGCAAGAATTCTGTTGGTGAAGGACTTGAGTCAATTGAAGGAGATGAATGCAACGCTCGTGAAAGCAAAGAGCGAGAAGGGACTTATACTCTTCCGTATTTTTATTCCCGACGAGAGCACCATACCCTACCTCGATAAAGTCAGGCGGAATTCATCCTGTCAGGCAATTTAACCAAAACATATTTATTTGATTAGAGGTCAAATTAATTTTATGATTACTGGAGTTTGGGTGGCGAGCATTGAAGTTCTGAAAAAAGTTTCGCCAGAAGAGGTTGAGGAGTTTGAAGGGCTTGGAAGTGATTGAAGAGCTATTGGAAATCTACGATAGTACAAAATTTGATTCTGAGACTTCAGAGTTGCTGGAGAAGCTACTCTCCAGAGCAGTCCTGAAGTATATGTTCCTTCAGGAGGAAATGGATGAAGAGGTAAAGATAGCCTTACAGGTCGTTAAAAAATTCATTTCTTAAATTTTTTAGTCTGAAATAGAAATTTTAATTAATCTATGCTGTTAGGTATCAATATGAATGAAAAGGTTGTTATTGTAGCAATAGTCACAATCGCCATTGTTTCTGTTTCTATCGCCGTTATCGCATCCCAGATCGAGAGTTATGCAAGACTTGGGAACATTGACATGAAGCTTGAAAGTGTTAACGAAAGCCATGCAGTGATTTCCTTTATCGTGGAAGTAAAGAAAGAAAACGTTAATTCCTTCACTCTGCAGGCAAAAATTTACGAAGATCGGACGGGTTTGCTTTTGGATGAGGTTGAGAAGGATTTTGAAAGTCAAGACTCAAACTACGAAGCTGTAATGACCATCCCCTTTGAGAAAACCAAGGATTACAGAATTGAGTTGATGTTGATGCAGGAGGATAGAGTCCTCAGCTCACGGCAGCTTCACCTAAAAAATCTCAGGAGTCTTGTAGCAGAAAATATGCAACTTGATGCGTCAATGGTGGGTGCGGATTTCCTGCTTACGGGTGTGAAAGACGAGAATGTTGAGTTTAAGGCGAGGTTTTATGTTGAGAGTGTAAGGGATTACGATGTTGTGGCAAGGATAAAGGTTGTTCAGGCTGAGTCGAATGTTTTAGTTGACGAGGAATGGATGAACACAACACTGAAGAAGGGAAAGACGAACATCATTGAAGCGAACTTTGAGGTGCCTGACGACTACAATTATATCGTCAAGCTTGAAGTATGGAGGGGTGGGAAGCTGGTTAAAACTTGGAAGGATGTGATCAAGCTGGCACCAACCAAGATAGTTCCAAAGGACGTGGAAGAGGAAAAGGTTGAATTTGAGGTTGAGAAGTTCGTCAGGGAAGAAGTTCCGGGTTATGTGGAGAGAGGAGCAGGAGTCCCCGGATTTGAGGTCGGACTGGCATTAGCGGCAATTGTGGGTGTTGCGGCATGGAGAAGAATGAGGATGTGAAATTTCAGGAGACTGTCAGAAGGGTAATCACAATTTTGCTGCTCTTACTCCTCATTATTTCTATCGTCGGGCTTTACATCTCGGCAAATACCCTGATAGATGTTTGGGCAGGTTACAAGTATGCGCCAATTTACAAAGTGCTAATGAACGCTGCCCTGCTGATAATAGCGGCTCACTTTCTCATGAAGTCCAAAGGTTAATAATCCGGCTGAAAAATTCTAAATCCATGAGATTATTTGTGGCTGTTGACGTGGATGAGATGGTTAGGGAGAGGGTCAAACCAGCACTGGAAAAATTTATGGAATTAAGTGGGATTAAAGCAGTGGAACCTGAGAACCTCCATATCACGCTTCTTTTTCTTGGAGAAGTAAATGAGAGCAGAGTTGGAGAGATAGAGAACAGTCTCTCTTCAATCGAATTTGAGCCCTTTAAGATTGTGTTTCATGGTATGGGAGCATTTCCAAATCCTAAGTCTCCGAGAGTTGTGTGGATAGGGGTAAAAGAGAATGGAGAGCTGACCAAGCTGGCAAACGCAGTTTACGGAAAGCTGAGGAGGCTCGGGTTCAAAAGGGATAAGGACTTCTCAGCTCATTTAACAATTGCGAGGGTCAAGAGAAAAAACCCTCAGGTGGTTGAGCTGATAAAGGAACACTCCTCAGATAGTTTTGGAAAGATGGAAGTAACGAATTTTAAGCTGAAACAGAGCATTTTAAAGCCTCAGGGCCCTGTTTATAAAGATTTAAGGGTTTTTGGTTATGAGGATTGAAGAAGTTGTTGAAAAGGCTCTAACCCTTGTAACTCCGGAAGAGGAGGAGATCAAAAGGGCTGAAGAGGCTGAAAAAGAGTTGAAAAGGAGACTCGACAGCCTTGGCATTGAATATCTTTTTGTGGGAAGTTATGCCAGAAACACATGGTTGAAGGGGAGTCTTGAGATTGACGTGTTCATTCCTTTCCCTGAAGAGGTGCCTAAGGAGGAGCTCAGAGAGAGGGGGCTTGAGATTGGAAAGGCTGTTCTCGACAGCTGTGAGATTAGATACGCTGAGCACCCTTACGTTCATGGCACTGTGAAGGGTGTGGAAGTTGATGTGGTGCCATGCTACAGATTGAAGGATGCCAGCAGGATTAAGTCAGCAGTTGACAGAACTCCCTTTCACCATGAATGGTTGAAGGACAGAATTAGGGGGAAGGAGAACGATGTAAGATTGCTAAAAGGATTTTTAAAGGCAAACGGGCTTTATGGGGCAGAGTATAAGGTGAGGGGTTTCTCCGGGTATCTCTGCGAACTTCTCATCATCTTTTACGGCTCTTTCATTGAGACTGTAAAGAATGCACGTCGCTGGACGAGAAAAACAGTTATAGACGTAGCAAGTGGGGAGGTTAAGAAGGGAAAGGAATTTTTCGTCGTTGATCCGGTTGATGAGAAGAGGAATGTTGCCGCAAACCTAAGCTTGGATAACCTCGCGAGATTCGTCCACATTTCCCGTGAATTTTTCGAAAACCCATCACTTGATTTCTTCCTACCCCCGCACAGACCAGACGCTGACGTTGAAATGCTGAAAAAGGTTATAAAGGAGAGGGGTTCGGCTGTTTTCGCTGTAAAATTCAAAAGACCGGATATAGTGGAAGATAACCTATATCCGCAGCTTGAAAGGGCTTCAAGAAAGATTTTCGAGTTTCTTGAGAGGGAAAACTTCATGCCCCTCCGCTACACCTTTAAGGCTGCTGAGAACTGCTATCTGATTTTTGAGTGTCAGATCAGGGAATTGTCGAGAGTTTTCAAACGTCTCGGGCCTCAGTTCGAGGATGAGAAAAATGTGAGAAAGTTTATCTCAAGGAAAAGACCGTTCAAACCATTTATAGAAGGTGGGAGGTGGTGGGCTTTCGAATACCGCAAGTTCACGACACCTGAAGAGGCTGTGAAGGATTACGTGTCAAGTCACTGGCACACACTTGGTAAGAACGTTGGCAAGTCAATCTCGGAGGGTTTTGAGGTAGTATCCGGTGAAAGCTTGCTTTCCGAGCCTGTGCTTTTTGAACTCTCCGAGTTCATGGGGGTGAGGTTGTGAAAGTCACCTTTCTCGGAACGGGTGTGGCTGTACCTTATGAAAACAGGGCTCAAAGCTCAATTCTCATCGAGCTTGACGATTTTAAGATTTTGATTGACTGTGGTATAGGCAGCTATCACCGTCTTGAGCAGATCGGTGTTGGACTTGCAGAGATTGATGCCGTCTGCATCACCCATCACCACCTCGATCACAACGGAGACCTGCTCAACATTCTCAAGGCAAGGTGGCTGCTTAACTGTGATACGCTGAAGATTTTTGGACCAACCGGGACGAAATCCTTTCTTGAATCTTTCCTCGAAGCCTATCCCTATCTCAGGGGCAAGCTGAAGTTTGAGATTGAGGAAAGAAAAGAGTTCACCTTGGGAGGGGCGAAATTCAAAGCTTTACCCACAATCCACTCCATCGAAAGTCAGGGCTATGTTATTGACAATGCACTTGCCATAAGCGGAGACACAAGGGCATTCAAAGACTTCATCTCGCAGGAGTGCGATATAATGGTTCATGAGCTTTCTCTGCCCTTCGGATACGATGCCGACTACCACACAACCCCTGAAAATCTCAAAAGCCAGCTGGAGCATTGCAGGGCTGAGAAAATTTACCTGACTCACCTTTATCCTATGGCTCATGTTGTTAAGGACGAAATCCTGGAGTTTCTGGAATACGATGCTGTTGTTGCGGAGGACATGATGAGTTTTGAATTATGAGCAAAATTTAAAATAGTGGCGGGCAAAGCAGATAAGGTGATACTCATGGATGAAGAGGTTAACAGGATCATTACGTTATGCGGTAAAGATTGGGCAAAGATCGGAACGGAGTTCATTTTTCTCGGAGGAAAGGCTGAATGTGAGAACTGTAAGATCAAAAAAGCCTGTCTCAGACTGAGAGAGGGTGCGAAATACAAGATCGTCGGTTTGAGAGATGGTGCGGTTCAGGACTGTCCACTTCATGACGAGGGAGTTGTTGCAGTTGAAGTTGTTGAACTGCCAATAATAGCCCTTGTAGATTCAAAAATTGGTGTTGAAGGAACAAAGTTCCATTATGAGGAAAAGAAGTGTGATATATTCAACTGCAGCATGTTTTCCCTCTGCCATCCAGTAGAGCTGAACAGCGGGGAGATGGTTTTGGTTGAGAAGATTATTGGCGATGCACCGGAAAAGTGCCAGAAGGGTTACAGTGTGGTCGTTGCAGAACTGAGGAGGGTTGAAGAAAGCTGAACTTTAACTGTAGTATCCCGAAATAACTTTACACTTCAACAAGATTACCACGTGAGGAAGCTAACAAAGACGGAGAATAGTCAAACAGTGGCTTAAAGGAAAGCCAATAACAAAGATAGCGGAATTCTTCCAAATGACGAGGCAGAGACTCCATCAGATAAAAAGTTCAGAGAAACAGGAGAAATTCTCTTCCTGAAGAAACCGGGAAGAAAACCCAAACAGATAGACGAGGAAACAGAATAAATCATCTTGAAAGCCTACAAAAAGTTCAATCTTGGTCCAGTTTACCTGGAAAAGAAGATAGAAGAAGTCTACGGCATCCACATCCTGCACAACACCATACAAGTTTTACTTAAACACGATCTGGTGGAGGAGGACATGAACGAGAAGAAGAGGAGACAGAGGAAGTGGGTTCGATATGAAAGAAAACACTTCTTTGAAGTCGAAAGTGATTACTGTGATTGGGAACTGGCTGTAGATGGTATAAAAACGGTTAAAGAGAAAATAGAAAAACTTGAAAGGCTGTTATGAGCTTAAACGAATTCGTCGAGGAAGTTAAAAAAGTTGCAGACGTGTACTCTCTTAAAGTTGAAATACTCGCAAGAATCAAGAACGCCGTCAAGATTAGGGTCCGGTAACTGAAACATATACATTCAGCTGTATTACAGCCAAAAAACGGAACCAAAAATTACGTTTTAATAAGCTGGAGCAGGAGGTTGTTCGGAAGAGACTGCGTTGGTGGCGAGTGGCACAAGCATCCATTCGAAAATCCTGACGATCACGATTTTGGAGAGGACAGCAGCAAGGAGGTTTCAGTTTCAGAGTTCTTCGAAGAGGTCTTTAGGTTGTTGGTAGAAAAAGGACTTGTTTAATCCTCACACTTCTCCGTTTTTAATTCATGCTTAGGCTCGTATCAGTGTTCAAGATAGCTCCTCAGTCGTAACTCGGTAAAACTCAACAACAGCAACAAGCGATCCAAAGCCCATTACTGCGCGAATTACACTTTCATCTCAAAAAACAAGCCTGATAAACCAACTAAAATTACAATGAAGTATTTAGCAGCCAAATATTTTGCTCAAAAGTTTTTTCTCAGAGATTGTGGCAATTCCTGCATATATCCACAATATACCTAATACCTAATCCAGTTTCCCCTTCGAGCAGGATAAAAATATCATTAAAATAAATAAAATGGGGAATATTGCTGGCAAGGTTCTGTTTGTCTGCGTCATAATGCATCACAATAGGGTTGGTAACCTGCGCAGCAACAACAAACAACGCAAGATGCAACGATTCCAGTTCCACTTGCTATTGCTCCTACTATCGCCGATGACACTACCAAAACTTCTGTCTGGGCACATATGAGAGTGCATATTCCGATGTTAGCCATGAATTTTTCACAAACTGCGACTCCAAATTTGCTGCATACTGGCGTCACGAAGAATAGCTCGCAGGCACCAGCACATGTCAAATCCTGCCAGCTGACTGGTTCATTGCAAACTTTGCCGCAAATATCCAGAACAACCGATGTTTGAAAGAATACCACATACCGCTCCAACCCAAGGACCTCCTGCAACCGCCCCTGCTAAACATAATATGGCGAATCCTGAACCGCATGTAACATTACACAAATAAGAGCAGCCACTGCTGTCAATAACGATAGCGGACCCCTCTCCCTCGACATTGTACTCAGCCAAGTCCCTTTCAACCTTCTCAGCCAGATCGTTCAATTAAATTCCTCCCTTGACCGTCATCTGTTATTCATTTTTCTCTTATTTTTTGTCTTTTTTGTCTCGAGTAAACACCGACCCAGCTTGAGATAACAAGGAAAGGTTCAAAAATTACTGTAAATATATATCCAAGCCTGTACATCTCATGTAACCATTCTGCAAAGTAAGCGGTTCCATAAATTCTGTTCACAGCCATTACCCCAACCACCATTCCGTAAATAAGTCCCAAGGGTCGAAAGACAGCTCCAGCTCTTCTTTCCATCGCCTTTCTCTCATTTTCATCCATGAGCCTCGTCAACTTCTCAGCGCCTCTCCTATCGACTTCTACCATCAGCGTAAAAATGAGAGCGACTATGAGGCTTAGTTCAACGCCTGTTTTTACGAGGTACATCCATCCGATCATCATTGCGACAAATACCAGAGAAAGTCTTAACACTACAAAGATTTTCGTGAAAGTGTATTTGTGCGAGAGCATGTGGTAGTACCATTGCGTCAGAATAAAGATAAAGAGTCCCACTGCTACACTCTTCGGTAAATTCAATCCCGATAAATACGCTAAAAATCCGAGAGCGACAGCTACAGCCGCTTCAAGGATAAAACGTCTGGTAGAGTATGCAACACTACCGTCCCAATCCACTTTACTCTTTTTCACATACTTTACGTAGCCAAGAACGGCGAGAATTGTTGCAATTGAGGCTATGGCGAAACTTTCTAACAAAGTTATAACGGCTATGTGGTGAATCCCAAGCGCAAGGATTATGCCGGAGAGGATTATGAAGAAAATGGTGATTTTGTCTCCACGAGAAAGCTTTTCTTTCCTCTCTTCTTTATTTTTTCTTGCAGCAATGCGCTTCTCCAACACATAGGCGGTATCAAAAAGAAGAGAGAAGCCTACTCCTCCTATCAAAGCTTTTTTAATTGGGAGCGAGAGCAAGAAGTAGAATGCTGCGGTTAAGATGATTGTTCCTATAATAAAATTTATAAAAACAATAAAAAATAAATTATTTCTATTCAACATACCACCTCACAAGCCCCTGTACAGGCTGGAACACACGCATATTTCTCACATAAATACGCTAATTCAGGTCCGACCAACCTTATACAGATTGCTGAGCAAGTTCCAGCACAAAATCCACCGCTGCATGGGTCTACGTTCCCCGTACACCAGTAATTGCATGCTACACCAACGAGACTGCCCATTCCTGCTGTAACTCCACTCCTCAAAACCACCAACAACAGCAGGCTCAACTTTCCAGCCGCATGCTATCGCTAATCGTTATTGCAAAAAAATGTATTTATGAATATCGGAAAGGGCATTTAGCCTTAAAAATCCCCAATAACGCAATCAACAGTAAAAAGTGAAGAAGAAAACAGGCTGAATAACACTAAAAACTAGTTGTTGGTAACTAGGAACGAGGCTGAGAGAATAAGCAAAACGGAAAAAAGTTCTACTTGCTCTTTCTTCAAGCAGTAATCCGATGACGTAAGCAAACGAGTACATTATGAAAATTATGAATAATACACATTTAAATAATAACTGCAAAAAGAAAGAGTATGGAAACAAACGGAATCGGGATATATTTCAAAAAATTAGAATTGTTCATAGCTCAGCCCCCCATACACTGTGCGGCCATTGCACATGTATATATCCCCCAGAACTAAGCCGCGTGATTGTTAGCAGAGCGACAGCGACAAAGAGGGCGGTGAGATTACGATCAATTTGACTTTTTTTCTTCTATCAGCGTGTAAATCTCGATGAAATCGATAGCCACTTTTGCTAATGCAGCTATAATAAACACCAAGAAAGCAAGTATAAATGCAGCTCTCGTTTTGGCAGACATTGCAAACACCACGTGCTTTATTTCAAAAACAATTCTACCATCAGAAGCAAATTGACGAAAGAAATCAGGGTATGAAGGAATAGATAGGCTCTTCCTTTCGAAATCATCCTTCCTGTCAAGCCGAAGAGAACATTCATAACCGTTATCTCGAGCATGGATTCGAATAAATCATCACTTTTAAGCATTTCAAAAAGAACCTTCTGAAAGTGAAGCTCTTCTGGCTGAGAGATAGTTCTTACGAAAATTATCAGCAAAAGAATAAGCAAATTAGCCCAAATCCAGAATGAGAAGAAGCTATCCTCCAGCACAACTTTTCCTTTAATACTTCCGTAAATCTGGAGCGGAACAACAAAGAGGGAGAACGTGAAGAACAACAGAGGCGAGAAAGAGAATATCATGGTAAAAAAGGAGAGAACTCAACGATTACAGCCGGAAGATCACCGTAGTAGAAGATCAGAGTCCCAGTAAATGCTACAGGCACGAGGTGGAGGAAAGCGAGCCTCTTAAACTCGTATATGAAATTTTTATCGTTTTCAGCCATCTGCTCTAAAGCAATGTGAATTTGCCCTAACTCGTAGCCGTGCTGCCTGAGAAACCTTGGGAGGTTGAAAATGAGAGCGAGAATGAAGGGAATCGAAATCAGCAGAACCATAGCAATTCTCTCCGGAGTTATGTTCTCGGCTGGAATAGCCAAGAGTCAGAATGCTATCACAACTCCGATGGCCGCTGCAAACGTGTAAATCAGGGCTAATTTGCCCTTCACCGCTCACCTCCGAATTCTCAGCAGCAGCAGAAGGACTGCCAGTATTAAAAATATGCTCAGCAACATTTCCTGACTCAATTGAACGATCAAAACTCCAAGCCCTGCAATAGCAGCGTTCGTCCAGAGGAGCCAGAAAATCGGACTCTTCATCGTGTTGGAACTTTTAACCGCACTTTCGAGCTGATCAAGAGAGTAACCGAAAGCCCTGAGGACGATTTCAGAGGCTACGAGCATCGCCGTAATGATAGTGGCGCCGGCGAGAATCCCTGTCAAGAGGTTTTCCGTAACGGAAAGTCTTCCCAGCATCTCCAAAAGAATAGCGTAACAGATAACGGGAGCGGAAAATTGTATTAGAGTGAGTAAAATCAGCAATTTCGACCTCGCAATCACCATCAAACGCCAGATTAGCCCGACGGAAAAGTTGATCACTGTTGAAAGGTAGAAAGCTCTTTGATGAGTCAGTAGGGTGTTCAGATGTGGCAGAGTGTCTTTTTCAGTTTCGCCGGCAGTCCAAACGGACACCAGTATTAGAACTAATCCCAAAACCGATAGTTGCATCCAGAATTCCGAGGAGCTGGCAGAGGTGCTGAGATCCTTCTTTATAAACCTGTTGTAGAGGTAGAGAATCGTGACGAGAGGGAGTATGCAAATCTGGGAAAAAGGAATCAGGACGGCAAAAAAGACGATGAAAAACTTTAAAGCTAGCATTACATCTCCCCACTCCAGAACGGCTCCGCAAAGCAGTATGATGGCTGTAGGAAACCCGATAATTATGTAACCGATATTGAATGCCAAGTCTCTGTCTTCTTTGTTTAGTTTTGCAATTTCTCCTTCCTTGAGCTCCAGAATCCACATCATTCCTTCTTTAAACTTCAAACCTCTACGCTTGAAGAGCAGGTAGATGGACAGGATTTCGAAAAATAAAAGGGTAGCCAGAACGATTAAAGCGAGAACAAGTCTTTCGGAGGATGGCTTGGAAACGGAAATGAAAGGAATAAGAGATGCTCCGATATGAAGGGCGATTAGAAGAATCAAATTTCTTTTCCACATGGGTTTGTCACCTCTCAAAAATAAATTAAAAAATTTATGGTAGTGCGTCGAGCGCGGCGCAAAGTTGTGGACAGAAAATGGGCTCTATGGCCTTCTGACACAATTCTGTTCCAACTGGGACGTATTTTTTGCATATTCCGTAAACTACTAGATTGCAACCTCCTGAGCAACCTGCATTAGGCCAGTCTGGATCTTCGCCACATGCGTAATTGCAACCCACACCGCAGACAGCTGTCGAACCAATTGCACATATTACTGCTCCTATCAAACCACCACCTATTACCGCGCAAACAGAGGTCATTGCCAATGAGCACGGTAACGAACAGAGGTGAGAGCAAGCTGAATAGTCATCTACTACTACAGCAATTCCCGTCCCTTCAACGTTGTACTCTCTCAAATCCCTCTCAACAACCCTGCTCAGATAGTTTAGCTCGTTCTTTGCTTTATTCCACACCCAAGAGGTATCTTCATGCTTCCTTATCTCGTTTAACACCTTAGCAAGAATCCTGTAGTGCTCGGCAAGCGTAGTCTTGGATTTGATCTCTATGATGTCGGCAAAGGGAGCAAACTTCTTCTTCTCATCCTTAGGAGCAACGCTTATAGTCGTGACGAAGTGGTTCTCGCTGCCGATTTCCATTATCCTCGTCACAAGGCTGAGGTTGTAAGTTGCGGTTTCTGCAAAGTAGCTGAGGAGGTGGAACTTATAGCTCGCGGTCTCGTTGTAAATTCCTCACCTCCAGAAACTTCAGCTCTTTCCAGTTATTTGAGCTGTTAAAAAGCTCATTTATTTCTATCTGGTAATCAAAAGTCAAGCAACTCCCATCTGTACAGCTGAAACTTCCATTGAAGTTCTTAGCGAACCACTCGCTCAGGCTTTGGTTGACCTCAGCTACGTTTAGAATCGGTTTTCCGTTCTTAGCCAATTCCACTTCGACAACTCTCTTTAGTGTTATCTCGCATGCCCCGCAACTGCACTCGGTCGCTTTGCTTGCAGCCATCGCTGGACTCACTACGTTGCTTAACACCACCAAAACCAACAACAGGCAAACAAACTTTTGCCCAACCTTCATCGAATCACATCCTTGCCTTGTCATCACGTAACTTAAGACTTTTGCTATCATAGTGATATATATCCAAAATGTTAATATTGAAATGTGCTAATACGAATCTTTCCCCAATTTCCGGCAACGCACGTAAAATCAGGTGAAGATGTGAGAGGGCAGAGTTCGAGAGGCTACTACACAAAACGTCATATAATTTACAGCCATCAAGCAAGCTTTCTCAGAATTTCAAATCTCTTTGGAGAGTAGGGAATATAGTTCAGCTCTGGTTCCACAACCCCAAATCACTCCCAACCTCTGCGTAAAATGTAACTACTCAAATATTTTATGTGCAAAAGAGGTATAGGCGAGTTAGAGGACTGAGAAGACGTATCATGTCAATAAAAGACGTATAATGACCAAAAACTAATATAGTATAAAGCTTAAGAAACAAACATGTCAATAGAAGTCCTGTTTGAGAATGGCGTATTCAAACCTTTAAAAAAGGAGAATTTGCCGAAGAGGAGAGGAAAGTACAGGATTGTAATTCTGTCGGAGTTAGAGAAAGATGTAGAGGAGGTATTTGGAATTTTGAAGGAACCCATTGATTTTGAGGAACTAAGAAAAGAATGGGATAGAGATGTATCTGGTTGACACAGACATAATAATCGATGTTTTAAGAGGATTTGAGGGCTCAAAAGAATTTTTACTGAAAATTGCCCAAGAGGGAATAGCAATTTCAACAATCACTGTTGCCGAAATCATCTCTGGAAAGGAAAGTAGAGACGCTGTAACGAGAGAGAAAATACTTAGATTTCTAAGGAATTTTGAGATTGTCCCCTTAACCATGGAAATCTCCGTTGTTGCGGGAGAAATTAGAAGAGACTACAGAATAGGTATTGCCGATGCAGTCATAGCGGCAACCGCTTTAAATTATGGAATGACTGTTGTTACCGGAAATGTTAAACACTTTGAGAGAGTGAAGGGTTTAAAATTGCTCAAGCCCGATTATAGGTGATTTGCAAATCGTATCGAACCATTTTGTGTTTCACTTTATAGGATGGAGTTATTGGTTTTAGCACATTAACCAAAAATAGAAAAATTTTATTTTCAAAATATAATATCGAGATACAATATCAAAACATAGATTCTGCAATCTTCAAAATTTCTTCCTTGTTAAGCTTTCCTGCTATCGTAATCTCCAAGTTGTTTATCGGGAATTTCAGCATTCTGCTGCCAAAGATTTCCGCTAGCTCCCCATCAACATTCTTTATTTTCACCTTCTTTGCATTTGGCAAAGGTTTGCTTTCACCACTCTCACCAATTCGTTCTGATATAACCATAACATTATCACCCTTCTTGTAGTAGAGTTGAGCCATACCCATGAAAACCATAGCATAATTAAATTCAAAGCCTGCTGTGTATGATGGGACAAGGATTGTGAAGTTAACTCGCTTTTGGACTTCTTCAATCGTAAGCTTCTCCGGCAGTTTAAATTCCTTCTCAACAATCTTCGCTCCTTCAGGAGGCTTGAACTCGAATTCTTCATCGCTTATTCCAGCGTTGAACTCTACGTTTTTGTATTCTACTGTTGAGCTGAAGTTTCCATAGTTTATTTCTATTTTTAAAGGATACCAGTATTCCTTGTCAACCCAGAGCTTTTGATTAATGAAGTAATCTTTACCTTTCGGTTTTAACTCGATAACATAACAATTCCTGTTTGAGATTTTATCTTCTCCCACAAGCTCTATATCGTATTTTTCGAGCATGTCTTTTACAATTTTACCGTAATCAAATTCTGGCTGTTTGACTTCTGGAAGGTTGAACTTTGCCACCTCATTCTTTTGCTTATCGTAGATCCACATGGTTTTGCCGTTGGAGATTGTTAGTATGTTTTCATCTTCAGTTTTCCACTTGTTAGGCTTTTTCATTGCAAATTTTGTGGTTTGAGTTTGTTGTTTTCCTAAATTTGTGGTTACAATCATCACTCCTTTCATGTCTTTGGTGGAGTTGTACTTCTCCTTCATCTTCTCTACTATCTGCTCGGCAGAGAGTTGGATGCAGGCGAGAAAGATCGTAGTTATAGTTAAAACTATTAGCACTTTTCTCATCTAATCACCTCTTCCAATTTTGATAATTTATCGTTTACAAGAGAGAGAAGAGCGAAGAAGAGCAAACCAATCCAGAAGGAAGTCATGTAAGCTTGTATAAGGTTTTCTGAAAATAGGGATGGGAATGATGGATTGAAAGTCATGAACCATACAGTAATAACATATAAAACTAAAATTACAGATTTCAGAGAAATCAATTTAATATTTATATGTATAAATTTTCTGCTATAGATTTTTCCACTCTGAGATGCAAATGACAATATAACTGCAAACATCAATCCAAGGTGTGGTGATAAGACACTAAATACCGATGCAAAAATGAAAAGAGTCGCCAACTCCGCCAACGTCCTACAAATATGATTCATTAAGTCCACCCCATTACTGTGTAAAAAATTAAAAAATTTAACAATATCCCTCACATCCCGAGTGTATGATACATGCAATCCAGTTCCCAAGTCTGCACCGGGCATCCATAGCAATACAGAAGGGGTCGCCCCACTCTTGCTCTCCACATTTACCTACACAGCACATGCCTTTACCTATGCAAAGTGCGCAACCGATGCAGGCGGCTATGCCCAGGGGATTCGGCCCACATGCTGCACACGTAATAGCACATGCCGGTACTTCCCATCCTATGCAAGCCCATAAACACGTCGAAAACCCTGAAGTAGTGGTTGTGACTCGTAAATTTCCGTCGGAGTCTACATAGTAGATTTTCTTTAAAACAACATCACTTTTCTTCTGTAATTCTATTGCATAACTCTCAATGTGGCCATCTGAAATAAATGCAATAACTCCTGCTAATTTATTGTGCTCCACTTTAAAAGGAATTACTACAAGGAGTCCAGTTCCATAACTCGTGAATATCTTAGAGATCCTAGTTTTAGTGAGATCCTGTTTGTACCCTTTCTTTGCTAACACACCTATCAGTTTCTTCACGTCTTCATTCGTCAAGGCCTTCGCCAACACCTTGTTCTTCTCCAACCCCTTAAGCTCGAAAACAGCCACATTCTTGTTCTCCAGGTTTGAACAGCTGTTGCAACTCCTACATTCGGTTTGTTTATTACTCACAGCCATCGCTGGCATTATTATGTTCCCTAACACCACCAAAACCACCAGCAGAGCAACAAACTTTCTTGCCACCCCCATCTTAATCCCCATCCTTGCCTTGCCATCACGCAACTTAAGTATTTTGCTATCTTAGCTATATATATCCAAAATGTTAATATTGTAACGTGCTAATCCAATTCCAGCTTAGGATTGACACGAATAAACCAGCATACTCTAAATTTTTCTATCTTCTTCTACACTTTCAGCAACATTCCTAATCATTTCATCCACATATCGTCCCCAACTCAAAGCACTCGATACATCCCTCCAAAGTTATACAGACCGGACAAATAACAAAAACACACAGGGCACAGGATTTGAGGCCGCTCATGCAAGCAGGAAGACAGGTGTAACCACAGCACTCTACGATGCAACCCATATCAACATTGCCCTCACAGCAGGTCAGAACACACTCCTCCATGGGGTACTAGAGACAATCACTATCTTTTGTAACACTCATGCGGGCACGAATAGTCGTCTTTTAGGTAATAACAATATTATAGTAGTCGTAACATAAGACCCAAGACAAACAGAATTTGTACGGAATTTATAAAAGTGTTAAGACACATTTAAGTTTTCGAATACAAGATGCGGAGGAATTAAGAGAACTGCAACAATTTCGATTACTTTACTAAGCAATCCTCTAATTTAGCGCAATCTAATTCTACTTCGAGGTATTTTGTTTCCATGTACGGTTTAACATTCACCACTTGCAATTTATTATCACTATAAATCCACGCAAAACTGTCATTTAATTGTAATATCTCTTCGCCAAATTTTAAGGGATAACTTTTGTTCGCGTGAAACAGTAATATCCTTTCTCCATTCCAAGCGAATGAGAGATTGAGTGAATAGTTTTCAGCAAGTAAGAACTTCGAGACTCCATAGCTTATTCCGTATAAACTTTCAACTCCGAGGGAGAAGTTGCACCATCTTTTGGTTTCGTTAAGACAACACAACGATCCAAGTGTACCAATAAGCGCTTCGCATCCATTAACGTTCGAGTAAACGATAAGTTTATTATTAACAAGGTCAAACTTCCTCATAAAAGGGAAAATATCTTTCTGACCATACTGGTAGCTTTCGATCGGTTTTCCTTCGACGAGATGATAGACTCTGAAGTAAAGAAACTGAATTTTGTTTGATTTTAGTGCTTGATTGGGTGTTTTATTAGCCTGGCTACCGTCTAGGCCGTGTTGTGTCTGATTTTCACTCCCTTTTTTCCAGAAGAACGTGTGAGATGCTGTAAGCATAGTAAGTAAAACTAATAAAATAATTAAAATCTTTTTCATAGTCTTAAATTCCTGTTCTCTATCATGATATCTAAATTGTCTCTATCTGGTAGTAGTGCCAGCAATCCTGGTCGCACTTCACCAGTTTCTCCGTTTGAGAACAAATCAACTACTCCAGATGGGATTGGATAACCCGAATTGCACGGGTCAGTGTGACAGTAGCATATTGACCCTAAATACATCCCTACCTGAGTTGCGTAGTATATCTGTCCTTCACAATGCAATCCTTGAAAGTTGTGCGCCAACTCGTGTTGAAGTATCTCCTGTCTCGTTCTAAGAGGGTACCAACTTCCATCATCAAAGGTTGTTCTTATAACACATTCATCGGGAGCTGAAGCAATCGTTGCACCACCGAATGGTAAAATCTTGCCACTAAATAGTTGTTCCATACGTGTATCCATGTCTTGGTCACCATATACCTCTCTCAACTTTAAAAGCAATTTTGCACCATCATTGATATTGTCAAAAGTTGAGAAGTCTATCGTGTAAGATGGAATGTTAAAAGTAATTTGAAGCTGATCCTCAAATACTCCCTCAACGAGGTTCATGACGTCTCTCATCTGTATATACCATTCTGAGCCATAAGCGTTGTAGTATTCTTCATCACCTACAGGGTGCATTTCAAAGATGTACATTTTTCACCTCCCTAAAGAGGTAAATTAATTCTCTCCACATCCCATTGCCAGTAAGAGACAAGAATAAGTTTATTATCTAGTCTACCAATTGTTTCAAAGTATTTTTTGAATCCGTTTATCTCCACATACCCTGAGATCGTGTTATGGATGTTTAATCTACATTTGCCTCCTTTGTGCTTGCCTTTATACTGCCATGTCTTGTTCAGAACATCTCTTTTTGTTTTACCTTCCGTCTTATACTCCATTATCCACTCTTTGTTGCCAAAATAATTAGGTTCTAATCTAAGTTTTATCGGTTCAGCGCTCCGACTTACGGGTAAGAAAACCTTGCCATACTTTAAATTTTCTTGTAGTTCTCTATAGTCCAGTATTATAATCTCAAAGTTTTTCAAACCCCTCGGCATCGTGATAGTAAAATCACTAGCACTCACTTTCCCAACTATACTTCCAAATACTGGAATTGCTGCCACGCTTGAGGCCAATTTAATGAATTCCCGTCTAGTTAAGTGAAGTATTTCATCTTTATCTCTACTCAGCTTTAATTTACGCACTTTATCACCCATTTTTCTTCCTCGCTGCCCACGTTTCAATCACATCCTTGCCTTGCCATCACGCAACTTAAGTCTTTTGCTATCTTAGCTGTATATATCTAAAATGTTAATATTGAAGCGTGCTAATACAATTCCAGCTTAGGATTGACACGAATAAACCAGCATACTCTAATTTTTCTACCCTCTTCTACACTTTCAGCAACATTTCTAATCATTTCATTTAACAGTCTCTGTATACTTAAAAACCACACGAAATCGTTCAAAAAATCCGAACAATCCTTAGGAGAGGTTAAAATTTGGGATTACTGCTGAATATACTAAGGCTAATATTTTAGATGCTAATAACATTAAAAAGTGTGCATACCCAACCAATAAAAGTAACTATATGTATACACCAAAATCGCTTCATTTACTTATCTCTTTTTTCAAAAGGACTCGCAGACTAATAACGAGAATAATAAACCAGCTCGTAAGCACTATTAGAGAGTAAATAGCTCTAACTATCACAGTAAATATGAACCACACGAAGACGAATACAATAGATACGCCTACTAACTTTGCCACTGTTTTGTAGTTTACTTTTTCTTTCGAAAACCTATAGAACGCTAAGCTTATCAGAAATATCACTGAAAACACGGTAATGCCAGCTAAATCAGGTTGATGCAGTATTGAGTATGAAATCTTCTCAACTAAAAGCGTCAAAGAAACAATAGAAAGAAATGAGGCAAAATTCTTTAAATTTGGTTTGTACTCGATCTTATGTATGACCCTAACACGAACGATGGCATTATTACCAACGCAATTGTCTGTCCACGAAAAATCCTACTGATAAACTAAGTAAACCGTTGAAGTCCCAGTTACATTCTCCCACCCTTTATATTTTATCACGAATTCGTCATACCTGTGCCCCGAGTACACCTCACCATTGTGCTTTGGTGCTACTGGTATCAGGCCAAGAAAGCAGTCCTGCCCAGAGTCCGCATAAAAGGTTACCTTAACCTCCGTAGCGTTCCCCTCGTAGTAAACATACACGGGTATTGTTAAGTTAGCGACTTTTTCGTAGTATCTGCCCATCCGCTCATCTTTTATGACTGATTCATTTAAGACGGGCTTTAATTTTATGTCAAGGATATCTAAGGGTACATTATACGGATGATCAAACACAACTCCGCCACTTCTGTTAATTCTCTTGATTTTGATCTCCCACATTTTTCCGTATTTTGTCTCGACAGTTGATATGCTATAGTTCTTAACTGATCCAGGTCGCAGATCAAAGTGTTTTGCTTCAAACGATTTGTTTTGGTAAACATACACGGGAAAGAGTAGTGTAAAGTTATCCAAACAACCCTTTGAATCTATGTCCAACCTGACAAGCGCAGGAAGGTCGGTAAACTGCTCCACGAACGGGACAAAAACAAGCAGGAATACTGTTGCTGCAGCGATAGTCGTAAAAATCAAAAATAATAAAAATTTCTTGATCTTCTGCATCGGCACCCCTCATATGTTATCTTCAAGGTACTCTATCAAGCCTTTCGTGTACCCAGCCACTTTCTTGACGAGGAATTGAGTCGTTTGCTTCAGCTTCGCTTCATCTTTTATGTAAGGCACTGGAACGTTGTTTACCCAGTACACTCCTATAGCTGAATCCAGATCATCCTTGTACCAGTAGGACATAAACGCCAGATCTTTAACGGCCTTCTGTGGATCTGTTACAGTTATTTTCGGTGCATTGTAAGCAATATCATCAAGATTCCAGTCGTCCCACTTGCTGTACACGACTTGCTCGTAAAAATCGTGTCTGACCTTATTTTCTGCAGGATTTCCCGTAAAGAGATTTGAGTGGTATGGGTTACCGACATCCATTAAGTAATGGGAGGCTCTTCCCAAATCCAAATATGCTTCCGTGTATTTGCCATTCTGGGCGTAGTTAATCGCACTTTCCACTTTTTCGTTACATGCTTGTGGAGCACTTCCGAATCTGAATACTGGGTCATAGACATGCTTGCAAAGTCTTTCGGGACACCAAGGTGGCCACCAAGCCGAATCCTCCTCATCTGGAAGCTTTGACCCAAGTTTAAAGTTCGATAAGTTGCTTCCGCTTATACCCATGTAGTTGCCAGTTTTCTCTGCAATGAGCATGTGTGTGGACTGTGCCCACTTTACTTCAACTCCATCATCCGTGTGTGGCCAATATTCTAATAACTTCTTTATCAGCTCTGGAGATATTTTTGGAGATTTTTCAGAGATTTTGCTGGTATCTTTTGCAGCCATTGCTGGACTTACTGCACTTCCTATTGTCGCTAACACTAACATCACAGCGCTTTTCATCTCACCCCCTCACGTAAATTTATGATCCACGCACTAACAAAAAACAATCCAAAAATTGTAGCTATTAATTGAAACAGTCCATAAAATAAAAGCAAACTTTCTCTGATTAAATGGTGCTCTGTGAAAAGCACGTCATAAGCTGAAGGTATCAATATCAAAGCAGAGTAGAGCAGTACAAATACTGAAAATCCTGCAACAGCCAGTTTTCCTACATCGATATTGCTGTAGAGAAAAATCGAAGCGCATATCATTAAACCAGACAGTAGAGAGTATTCGATCACAGCAAAACTGTCGTGAGTTGGGAAAAAGTTTGGGAATAATCCGTAGGTTGATATCAAGAGTGCATAAGCCAGAAGAGAAACTGCAAAGGGTATAGCAGATTTCTTATTCTCCACCTCCATGCTTAGAAAAATCAAACCAATCAGTGAGATTACTGCAAGCAAACCTCCGAATTCATAGGAAGACATTTTTGGAGACACTATGTAAATCGGAACGTTCATAAACACTATTGAAGTTAAAAACGATGAAATAAGAATTTTAAAAAATTTGAGAGTTAATTTTGGCATGGTGTCACCCTATCAGCACGTAGAAGTCTGTTATTTTGCCCTGATCTCCGCTCCAAGCATCGTAAACTCTTAACCTCCAGTCATAATTCGATGGAGTTAACCAGAAATAGTGCTGTATTGTTATATGGTTATTATTGCCCCAATCATGATCCCAGACCTTTGTCTCTATATATGAGTTCTGGTAAGTTCTCTTGTAGCCTATCCAAACCTCTAAATCTGCTGGATAAGTGTGGTCTATCTCTACAATTGCCAAAACCTGATCGCTACAGGCAACATCATTTATGTTGACATAGGAAGTCTGATGATCGTAGATTGGGACATAATTGGAACCTGCAGTATCTGGCGATTCAAACTTGGTAGCGTAAACGATCATACCCATTGTATATTTTATAGTTTCACTTATTAGCGTTCTCGTAATGCTCTTCAATTGTTCATTTAATTGCTGGTTGTTTTTCCATCCTAGTGTATTCATTATATCGCAGATCTGCTGCAAGTATTGATGTGAGAAGGCTGCAAGGTTTTTTGCATCTTCGCTTGGATCTGTGATGATGTAATATTCATCAACATACATTGCTGATTTTAACTCGCTCCAGTGGCTGCTGACCCAGCTCTCATACTCTGTATGGTGAGCTTGACCATAAACCGACGAGGTGTGGAAAGGATTTCCTAAATCCTCAATGTAGTGTAGAGCTTTTCCAATGTATATATACGCTTCCTCAACATTTCCCTGCTCAAATTGTGCTCTGGCTTTGTTTAAGTATAGCTCTAAAGAGTCTGGACCGTAATTATCGTATCCTGGTACAGGAACATCTCCAATCACCCAACTGTGCCTATTCAAACCCCACCAAGGAACAAGCTCAGTTGGTTCCTTTCTATGATCGTCAGCCCAAGTAGCATAGCTTTTTAATGTATCCATATGGGCACCCGTCACATAATTCAAGTTGTCTCCGGCAGTATAGGACATATCCTCATGAGTACCGTAGCCCCATAGAATTCCAACATCTCCTGGAGATTCCGTTGCTATAGTTATGTAGTACGCTATACTCTGCAAAATTTTGGTTTGTTCTTCTTTAGATAACTTTGAATTTCCTCTGTATATCTTTTTTGCTTCGTTGATTATTCTGTTCTTTTCTTCTTCAGTTAGATCGTACATTGCATATTTTACAAATTTCCAGTCTTCTTCACTCGGTATAAGCTTTTTAGCCGGTTTTGTTATCTTCGGCGGTTTAACTGGTTTTAAATTTGCAAATGTGGTTTTAATTGGTTGTTTTTGATCTACCATTCTTGGTTTATCCGCAATCACTGGCACCACTACACTCCCTAACACTACCAAAACTAGCAGTAGTGCAGCTAACTTCCTCAACATTTTATCACCCCACTGACAATTCACACACTTCTAAATATTTAAATTTTATTTAATTATCAACTAAAAATTTTAGTCAGTAACTAAACAATTTAGACGGTAACTAAAAAGTTTAGATGAGAACTAAACCTCTAATTGACACTCAAATAAATAGATTAACTTTCATGAATTTGAAAATGAATTTAAAGCATGGAATGGACAGTAAAGTACAAAAAGATTTCAATCCTGCCATTTTCTTTCCGTCCAATGCACAGCTCTGTATAGCAATAAATATATAAGCGAGATAACCACCAAAACAGCACTCCAGAACACTCCACAGCTTTTCCTGTCCGATATAGAGTGGAAATACGGCAGTGTATGTGATTATCGCTATCACGGAGATGGAGGCAATTGCTGAGAATACCTCAAGGTTCTCTTCGGTGTGTATTGCCATGCTTACGCTGATTAGTGTAAAAAAGAGTGTTAGAAAGATACTTCTCTCCAAGAACTCAACACTAATCCACTTCATCGCATACTTGCCCAACTCCAAGCACTCTGATGTCGGTATGTATCGTTTTCACTCTCGCAGTTATTCACCTCAAGCGTTTTTTAATTTTCAGGTATGCAAGGTGCAGTGCAAATCCAACAGCCCATAAAAGCAAAATGTAAGAAGTCCTCTCGTCGTAATATATTGAGAGAAAGTAACCGGTTACAAATGCAGCAATTACCGACAGATCTCTTCTCTCGTCCTCCTGCAAATGCGTGTATCTCTCAACTAGAAAATACACTAAGGTGAATGCTGAGAGCATCACCGCACCAAACAGCTCCATTTCGAGGGCATCCTGAGGGTAACCTGCCATGTACACGAGTAAACTTACTAGAGACCAAGCTAAGAAAATTAAAATCGTCCTGAGGTAAATATTTGGCATTCTTGTTAACTTCATAAATTTTCCTCCCCGAGTTTTTAACCTCCATCCGCTCTACAAACCGATGCCCTTTTGCACTTCATGTAAAAAAGGTGTGCCACCAAAACAGCACTCCAGAACACTCCACTCCACAATCTGAAATCTTCCTGCTTGATGTAAGGTGGAACGATGGTTGTGTAAGTTATTATCGCCAGAATTGCGGAAATCAACCTTCTATCATTTTCTGGGATTTTGAATGCGTTGAGAATTGTGTAGCTTACAACGAGCACAGATGTAGATGTGAGAGACGAGAATTCCCATTTTAGGAATTCATCGCTGTCAAAGTGCCCTTTTGGGCAATATACAACTAAGAAATTCATGATGGTGAAAAATAGAAGTAAGCAGAGTACCCAGATCCAAAATCTCATATCAATCCCAGCTTGCTTCCTCGCATGTTGTTCCCCACTCAAAGCACTCGATACATCCCTCCAAAGTTATACAGACCGGACAAATAACAAAAACACACAGGGCACAGGATTTAGGTCCACCCATGCAAGCAAGAACACAGCTGTAACCACAGCACGTCCGTATGCAACTCATATCAACATTGCCATCACAGCAGGTCAGAACACACTCCTCCATGGGGTAATAGGGACAATCACTATCTTTTGAACACTCATGCGGGCACGAATCCAATGTTGTTACATGCCCGTTAATACTTACAGCTTCTGTTTTTATTCTGCTTCCGTTCACACTGAGCAGGTAGGCTAAACTCCTAACACCTTCCACAGACTCTGAAAACTCGTAGTACGCCAGAACCTTATCGTTTTTCAGAGGAATACCGATCGCAACCATGTCTATTTTCTCACCCCTATACTCAACCTCGTGCTTAACAACCTTAACTCCTCGGTATTCTATCTCCCATGGCTTCGCCAGACTTCTGATGTCTCTACTCGCAATCGCTTTTACAAGCACTTCCACCACAGATATCTCCTTTGGAGTTTTACTCAGTGGCTTAACTTCTCTAAATACACTTACACATCCGGTAACATCTGGCTCTTTTTGAAACTGGGCATAAGCTGTAAGTGTGCCAGCCATCACCAAAACCAACAGCAGTGCGACCATCTTTTTTACCATGCTATCACCCTACCGACAGTTATTTGTTAGCACTTTCTATTTAAATTTTATTTAATTATCAACTAAAAATTTTAGTCGGTAACTAAACGGTTTAGACGGTAACTAAAAAGTTTAGATTGGAATTAAAAAGTTTAGATGGAGGCTAAAAAGTTTAGTTGGGAATTAAGCTTCCAGTCCGAAATTTAAATAAATATATTAGTTTTATGAATTCGAAATTGAATTTGAACCATGGAATGGACATTAAAATACAAAATCATTCAAACCTTGACATGAACGAACAGACTGATTTCAGTTCAATTCCCATCTAATTTTCAAAAACTTCCACAACTCTAACCTTGCTTACCTCAGCAACGTAAGATGATAGATAATTAATGATTTCAATCCCGCCACTCTCTCGCGATCCCCGTCCGATGCACAGTTCTGTACGGCAATAAAATGGCAGCACTCAGGAACACTCACAGCTTCAGTCTTTATCCTGCTCAGAGGCATACCGATTGCAATCATGTCAACCTCATGCTCTCACCGTGCACACCTGTGTTCGCTATATATACTTTTCGAAAATAAAAATTTTAGTCGACAACTAAACAGTTTAGACGTCAACTAAACCTTTAACCAAGTTGGAAAAACTGGCAAGGTTCAGACGGGCTCATTACGAGGTAAAAAATCACCTCCGAAGAAGCTCATTCAGTTTTGACCTGTCAATTAGCTCGGAATTTCCTCTGACGAACTCAAACAGATCGTTTCCCCAGCGAACCGCATTCCCTCTGCAAACAAAGTCGCGCATGTAATCAAAAACACCGGTTTTCAGATAGAATGAAATCAGAAGATGTGAGTCCGTGACAATGAACGCAAATCTGTACCTCTCTCTCGATACGTATAACCTAACGTTGTCAAAACTCAAACCACTTTCCAGCTCTCTCGGGAAATCAGAAAGTATACGGCTGAAAACTTCTCCAGTCATGATCAGGTCAATCTTAACTCCTCTTTCAGCCAGTTCCAGAAAGAAATCAACGTACTCATTGAAAAAAACAGGCGTATAACCCATTATAGCACTCGTGCTGGAAGTTATGGAAAAGAACTTTCGGTGCGGCTCCACAAAATTCTCGTTGTTGTGAATTACTTCAATTGAGTCGAGTTCGTAGAACCTCGAGATCAACCAGTCCGGGATGTCTGCCAGTTCGAACTCGTTAGAAAGATCTCCGAACTTCTCAAAGAACCTGCTGAACTTCAGCAAAACCCTGTGAACTTCGAGTGCAATCTTTCCCTTAGGCAAAACCTTTATAGTATCTCTTTTCCTCTCAACAAGCCCCAACCTCTCAAGATCTCTGATAATCTGGGTTAAATGCGATGGAGTAAGTTTCAGCTCGCCCTCAACGTAACTCCTCGTTGCGTCCGGTTTCAGAATCTTCAGCACATCCATTTTCCGTGGAGAATTGAGTAGGTTCATTAGCTCCATACTCACACACTGATTAGCTAACTTAGATATAAATTTTACCGTGGAAAGTTAAATCAAAACAGAAATAGATCCGGACTGAGGCAGACTACCATCTCATCGAGAAATACTCGTACTCCTCGTCCAAGCATCTGTAACTGCCAGAACTGCAATTATTCCCCAGAGAATTTCGTCGATTCTGTCCCCCTTCATAACACCTAAACGCAGATACGGTTGTAAACTGCAGAAGTGCGGGATTAAGGAGATTGCAAAGATGACCATCGAGATCGAGTTAGCTGCCACCAAGATGTGATCAGACACTTCCTGTTGACGCTGGTGAGGGTATAAGATGAAACGTAGCCGAGGATTGCTCCTGACGGAATTGCATCGATCAGGGGATAGTACGGTATGCCAAAATTAAAAAACATAAAAACACTAAATATAAAAGTTACAGTCACCCACTTCAACTTCGAGGTTGCAGTTCCATGCTGGAATTGACCAACTGCCTGCTCGACGATTGTCAAAGGCAATGATGTGGTAAGGATAGCCATATGGAGAGATCTGCCATCACGATTTCAATTGAATCAGGATTCTCCACAGTGATTCTCTACTTCATAGCTCCACGCATCGTGGTGAAATGAGACTTATCGGTTTTGCTGGAAGCTCTGGTAGCAATTGCTGAGTAAATTAACTGTGGAGTTGTGAGAGAGGTTGCAAAGAACATCTTTGAGGAATGGAAACAGCGATACGGCTTTGAAAGCCTTGCAGATCAGAATGTGTTGCCCAACGAAGTTTCAGTTTAGTTCTCAGGAACAGATGAGGAGAGAAGATGAAAAACTGGAAGAGCACGATATTGGTAAAATAGCAAATAGGAAGATCGATTAGATAATAAAATCCGATAAAACAATTGAACAAACAACGAACTTGCCAAGCAATCGTTGAAGGCTTAGAAGCTACAGGATAGACTTGCAACAACCTGAAGGAATGAAAGCAGAAGCATTACAAAAACACCAAAGAACGTCAGAACGTAATAAATCTGGCTTCTGTATTCCTGCTTGATTGCGTAGGCAAAGAATGAGGAGAAGAGGATGAAGAACAGAGTTGATGAAGAAAACAAAACGAGATCCTTAACATCAGTCAGAATCCAAGAGGCCAAGAATACAACATAGGATGATGCTATGACTGCAAGCTGAACAATAAGGGATTTCACCGATATTTCCTTTTCCTTAATCTTTCTTACCTTTGCTCTCAGCTCAACACCATCATAATACTTTGCAATACACCAAGAAACTTTATTGCATTCTGGACACTTGAGAAGCTTGTAGTATGTTTGGTGTGGGCTGAAAAAGAATGCGGTTGCTGAAGTTTTGAAGATTTTTCCGCATTCCGGACATAAAAATTCGATTTTCTCTGCCATCTGTCTCAGGAGTACGTACAATCCTGCTGCAAGAATAAAGAAGGATAAGTAGGTGAACTCAGGGGCAAATTGTACTGTTAGTATTAAAGCGATTAAAAATGGGATTATTAGGAGTAGTACTTTTCTTACAACAATTCCCAGTAGATCCATGAGTGGCACTTTGAGTCTAAAAACTTAATTTTTTTGCTATTCTTGCTCAGCTACAAAAAGCCGCAGTCTCAGCGAGGACGATTGAAGAACAGCTGAGCAGGTGTTTGATGGGCTTCGTAGCGTTTCTGCATCTCCTTCGCTATCTCCTCTGCAGTCAGTTGCGTGCATCCGAGGAGGAGCAGGACTAAAATCAGCAACGCAAATTTCCTCACTCAACCACCTCCTGCAGTCTCTGATTCAGGTAGAGATGTACCCAGAAGATGATGACCAGAGCTCCTACAAGATCGCGGAGGCTGAGTTGGGGAAGAGCTACCCACCCATACGCTTGGGCAAACACTGCAGAAAGTGACATCAAAACAGGGATTTTGAATATGACGAAGAGCTTTGATTTCACCTTTTCTTTACCCATTAGTAACTCAGATGTAGGTATGGCAATTGAAATGGCAAAGGCTACATAAAAGTTCAAAAAAGAGAAAAACAAGATTGGAGCCTCTTCGGAGATTATTTTTCTAAGTAGACCCACTTAGCCACCTCCTTAAAAGATACAGTTGTCCTGGCATCCCATGTTCACCACACAAGCTCCAAGCTGACCCAAAACCAAAAATTTAAAAAAGGGGTTTTAGAATAACCGCCCCTCTAACATTTCTTTTGAACTCTTCAGGGTCTGCCTGGGTTTGTGGAATTGCCCCAAAGTGCATGGGTATGTAGTGCTTGGCCTTTATGTCCTTCGCAGCCTCTGTCGCCTCCCTCAAATCCATCGTATACGTTCCACCAACTGGTAGAAGAGCAACATCCACTTCGATCTCCTTCATCTCAGGAATCCTGTCCGTATCGCCTGCATGGTAAATCCTGACCCCATCAATTTCGACAACGTACCCAACACAGTTCTCCTTATGGAATGGTTTGTCAACGTTGTAGGCGGGAACGGGCTTTACCTTAACACCCTTTATCTCCGTTTCCTCCCCAACCTTTACCTCGCAACTTTCAAACCCCTCTATTATGCAGCCTGATGGATGAACCACAACCGTGTCATCCTTTGAGAGTTTCTTTATACTCTTCATATCCATGTGGTCAAAGTGGTCGTGGGTAACGAGGATCAAATCCGCCTTTTCAAGCTCCTTTGGAATCTCGTAGGGGTCAATGTAAACAACCTTGGACCCCTTGATTCTGAAACCAGCATGCTTCAGCCAGGTTATCTCCACGCCATTGTAAACAAAACTGCTTTCAGCCATAAAACAAGTGGTTTTAATTGTTATAAAATTTTACCGCACTGCTAAACTTTTTAAGGCGGAAGAGTTTTATTCTGTATCAGGAGTGATGCAGTATGATCTGGCAGGGGAGAAGCAGAAGGAAACCGACTGGGGGATTCTACAAACGTGCGAGGAAAAAGAGAAAGTACGAGCTTGGTAGGGAACAGGTTGAAACGCTCGTAGGGGAGAGGAAGATAAAGAAAGTTAGAGTTAGGGGTGGAAATTACAAGATAAAGCTTTTCTCAGATAAATATGCTAATGTTTACGATCCTAAGCAGAAAAAGGTTGTAAGGGTTGAGATACAGGGTGTTGTTGAGAATCCCGCCCATGTCCACTATTCAAGGAGGAATGTTGTGACAAAGGGAGCGATAATTGCCACAGAGATTGGGAAGGCAAAAGTCACCAACAGACCAAGCCAAGAGGGCGTGATAAACGCGGTGCTAGTAGAATAAGGGGTGCCGATAAAAACAATATACAGCGGTGACGGCGGGATAGCTGAGACCGATGCACCGGCACCCCATTTAGAATTGGCGTAGAAAGTTAATAAATTTTTCGGAAGTAAATTTGCTTTATATAAATTATAGCTTTAGTATTGTAGCATTGCTGTGAACTCTGTCGAAGTCACAATCTTTGCCTGAAACACGTTTTCCATATGCTTTATACCGTATTCGTATTCATAGTCGCTTAGAGCCTTCGTGCAGTCCTTTAGCACTACCACATCATAGCCTCTCAAGACCGCATCACCTGCAGTGTGCAGAACACAGATGTTTGTTGCAACACCGCAGACGTAGAGCTTTTTAATCCCAAGCTCTCTGAGCAGCAAATCCAGATCGGTGCCGAAGAAGGCTGAATACCTCCTCTTTCTGATATAATAGTCACTCTCCTGCGGTTCAAGCTCGTCTATAACCTCAGCTCCGGTTGTGTTCATCACACAGTGCTTCGGCCAGATTTTGAACTCCACGTCATCCTCCCTGTGCCAGTCCTGAGTGAATATCACAGGCATTCTCTCTCTTGCGGCTTTCACAACCTTTGCTGTGGCATTGAAAATGCTCTCAGCATTTGGGACGTAAAGGGCACCATCCTTGTAGCAGAAGTCCTTCTGCATGTCCACAACAACGAGAGCCTCCATGTAGTTAGTCGAATCAGGGAAGATATATTTTTACCTAAGAAGATACTGATTATGGAGTTCACTCACATCGAAGACGGCAAGGTTAGAATGGTTGATGTGTCTGAGAAGGAGGATGTAACACGTGTCTCAGTTGCTGAGGGATTTATTAAACTCAGAAGCTCTACTATTAATGCCATTTTAAACAAAGAGGTAGCAAAGGGGAACGTTATAGCAGCCGCTAATATTGCTGGTGTTCTCGCCGTTAAGAAAACACCTGAACTTATTCCGATGTGTCACCCTATTCCAATAACTTCCGTTAAATTCGACTTTGACATTGAGAGTGTGGGTATCAGAGTAAGGTGCACTGTAAAGTCAAAAGGAAAGACCGGAGTTGAAATGGAGGCTTTAACGGGTGTTAGCGTCGCCCTTCTGACAATATGGGATATGGTTAAAAGCTTGGAGAAGGACGAGTACGGGAATTATCCCAAAACCTTGATAGAGGTTATAAAAGTGGTCGAGAAGGTTAAGGGTGGAGAGCTATGATTGACAGAATCAAAAAATTCGTCTTAGGTGGTGAAAAGGAAAGAGAAGTCGTGAACATGATGAGAGATCAGATAGGGCTGATCATTGATACATGCGAACTTATGAAAATGATAGTAGAGCAGAACGACGAGGCTGTAGTTGGGGATGTTTGTGAGGCTGAGAAGATGGGCGATGCGATAAGAAGGGACATAATGGTAAAAATACATTCAGGAGCATTCATCCCTGCGCTCAGATCGGATTTCTGCAGCCTTGCAGAGGAGCTTGACGAAATCCTCGACGAGCTTGAGGACATCGCGATGCTCTTCCTTTCTATAAAATATATCCCCGATGAGTTGAGGAGCGATTTCGTGAGGGTGGCTGAAATAAACTCCCGAATGAGTTATGATCTTTTAAAGGCCTTCAATGCTCTTGAGGAAGGTGATTTGAGTGACATTCTCCTGAAAATTAAAATTTCAGAGGAGGAGGTTGACAGCATAAAAGGTAGAATATATCAAAAGCTCCCACAGACGAAATTTGAGAGTTACGCGGAGTGGTATTTTTTCATAAAGTTCGTAGAGAAGCTTTTAAACGTCAGTGATCTGATAGAAGACGCTGCAGACACAATACAGATTCTCAGCGTCAGCATAAGGTGAAGCTCACCACACCATCAACTACTTCCCTCCGGATTTTCCCCTGTTCTTCGAGATAGTGTAGGAAGGCAAGAGTCTCACAAATTGCCATGAAGCGGTTGAAATCATCAAATTCCCAGTAGTTTCCGATACTCCAATTAATTTTAGCCGCTATATCTTCAAGCATTGTAGGTTTGTCCCTAATAGCATCGTAAACCTCCTTTGCCCTGCTGGTGCAGTGTTCTATCAGCTCATACACTCTCTTCTGTGGATTTCTTATAACTCTCTCATGGGCGGGATATACCGTGTCAATCTCGAGTTCCAGTACCTTGTGGAGTGATTGCAGATAATCAGCCACGCCACTCGTGTAGTCAGGATAGAAGCCTATATTTGGAGTTGTGTTGCTGAGCATAAAGTCTCCCGAGAACAGACAGTTGTCTGCAAGCACACTTACATGCCCTGATGTGTGACCGGGGGTCTCAATAACTCTGAACTCCTTTACTTCTCTCAATTCAGAGATTTTTGCTCTTGGCTTCAGATTCAGTGCAGTGAGAATCTTAAGGGTTTCAACATACCTCTCATTTACCCCAAAGGATTGGAAGAGCTTTGAGTAAACTTCAATGAACTTCTCTGGATTCGAGTAGACCTCAAGATACCTGACCTCCAACGGATGGAGTATCACATTTCTATCAGAGAAGAAAATCAGGCCAACATGGTCTATGTGGTGATGGGTGATAATTCTATATTTTACATCATGTTCTTCAAGCTTAGCTGCATGCTCAGCACTGCAGAAACCCCCGTCAATCATCAGTTCAGAGTTGACGACGTAAACATAAACGTAGTCGGGATTTTCAAAGGGGGTTCTCAACTTTATCCTCTCAATCTCCATGCTACAGCAAGTGAAATCGGGAATAAAAAAGTAATTACTCATCTGTATTTACTTTGAAGAAATTTTATTTTCATGCGAAAATCTTATTTTTATTTACCCAAACTCTGGTTATGGATGTGATAACGAACATGTTCAATTCAGCAGATGATGGCGACCGAATCCTGATTTGTTTCCCCGATATTTACAGCTTTCACGGTATAACCAGATGGCTTTCAGAACAGTTTGGTGATCCCCTCTGGATACTCTGGACTGACGCTGCAGTAGAGAGGGTTAACTACATTGGAAAAAAATATGGTTTTCCGACACACGGGGAGGCAATAGTAATTGGAGCTAAGAAGAAATGTAGTTTTCTCGATGTGGTTGGGAGATATGAGATTTTTGAGGATTTGAGTGAGATTCTAAAGTCTTTACCCCTCACAAACAGGATAATAATTTCCTTTGGCGTGAATTTTCTCGAACTTTTTGGTTATGAAATCTCTAAGGCCGTTGAGGTTATTATAGAACACGATAGAGGTATAATGTGTACTTGCACTGTTGGGGAGATGCCAGAGAAGCTTTTGCCCTTTCATGATGTTGTCATAGAAATAACGAAGAGCGAAGATTCCTTTCTATCCTATCACTCCTACGTAGCGAAGCTCAAGTTTTCAATGGAGGGTGGAGTGGCTGAGGTGAGTGATGTTTTTTTCCTGAAAGAATAAAGACTTTTATTCAGAATTCCCTGTCATGAAACTAAGATGGGTATAGAGCAGCAAATAAAGGAGCTTGAGGAGGAAATAAAGAGGACACCCTACAATAAAGCCACTGAGCATCACATAGGCAAGTTAAAGGCAAAGCTCGCAAGATTGAGGGAGGAGGTGGAGAAGCAGAAAGCAAAAACTGCAAGACAGGCTTTTTCGCTCAAAAAGGAGGGAGATGCAACCGCAGTTCTTATTGGTTATCCATCAGTGGGTAAATCAACGATACTCAACAGGCTTACTGGAGCCAAGAGCGAGGTTGCGGATTACGATTTCACAACTCTCAAACCCGTTCCAGGCATTCTGAATTACAAAGGAGCGGCTATACAGATAATAGATGCTCCGGGAATAGTTGAGGGCGCCTCGAGGGGAAGAGGAAGGGGCAAGGAGGTTATATCTGCTGTAAGAGTAGCAGACCTCATAATCATTGTTGCTGATGTGTTTAACCTTCACACAATTGACATTGTGAAGAGGGAACTCTACGAGGGCGGGATTAGGCTTGATCAGAAACCACCCAACATCGCGATAAGGAAAAAGGAAAGGGGAGGAGTCAGAATAAGTTCAACTGTCAACCAAAAAATTGACGAGAGGACAATTGTTGAAATTTTAAAGGAATACAAAATTCACAGCGCGGACGTTATCATACGTGAGGAGTTAAGCATCGAAAGACTTATTGATGCACTCGCAGGTAACCGGGTTTACATTCCATCCCTGACAGTTGTGAACAAGATTGATCTGATGGATGTTGAGGTTGACGGCGCAATAAAAATTTCTGCCGAGAAAGGAATTAATCTCGACCTTCTGAAAGAGCAGATTTACAGAAAGCTCGATTTTATAAGGGTTTACCTCAAACCTCCCGGTGGGAAGGCAGATATGGAGAATCCGATGATTTTGAGGAGAGGTGCAAAGGTTGAGGACATTTGCAGAAAACTGCATCGAGATTTCGTTGAGAACTTCAGATACGCGAAGGTTTGGGGAAACTCTGTTAAGTTCGATGGTCAGAGAGTTGGTTTAGACCATGTGGTTGAAGATGGAGATATTTTAACGATTTATGCATAGTTTTTACCGATTTTGTCAAAACCGGTAAAATCATTTATATAGTGCCGTTAATTACCAATTGAGGTGATGGAAAATGGTGGTAATGAAGTTGTTCACATCTCCAACATGTCCCTACTGTCCGAAAGCTGAAAAGGTGGTGAGTAAGGTTGCGAAGGAGGGGGGTGTCTTGGCTCTTCAGCTGCATGTCAACACAGATGAGGGCATGAGGGAAGCTCTTAAGTATGGTATAAGGGGAGTTCCTGCGTTAGTGGTAAACGAGAAATATCTCATCCTCGGAGTGCCGGATGAGGATGAGCTCAGGAGGTTAGTAAGGGAGCTGAAGGGGGGTGATGTGAATGAGGCATCTTAACAGTAAGGAGTTTAAAAAAGCAATAGAGAGCGAAAAGCTCGTGGTAGTGGACTTCTACGCGGACTGGTGCATGCCCTGCCGCTACATATCTCCAGTGCTCGAGAAACTTGAGAAGGAGTATGATGGGCAGGCAGAGTTCTACAAGTTGAATGTGGATGAGAATCAGGATGTAGCAATTGAGTTTGGAATTGCAAGCATCCCAACGGTGTTGTTCTTCAGAAACGGGAAGGTAGTTGGCGGTTTCATAGGAGCAATGCCTGAAAGTGCTGTGAGATCGGAGATAGACAAAGCATTGCGAGCATGAAATCCATAAAAGAAATGGTTTCAACGCTCAACTGTGGAAACATGCTTGAATGCGTATTCGGATTGGCTCCGGTAGATGTCAGAGTTTACGAGGCTTTGCTGCGGGGGATGGAGAGGATTGAGGAAATCAGCAAGGCAGTGGGAAAGGGTGAAAGTGCAGTTTACAAATCGCTCCAGAGGCTGTTAATTGCTGGTATGGCCTACAGGATAAAAATGCCGCTTGAGGGGGGCGGCTACTACTTCATTTACAAACCCACTCCAAAGGAGAAGGTTGCTGAAGAGGTGGATAAGGTTATACAGGAGCTTTGTGTAAGGGTGAAGAAGACGCTGGAGGAGTTCTTGAATGATAGCAGTCCTTGGATGCCAGGGATGCGGAACATGTAGCAGAGTCTGTCCTACGGATGCGATAATCAGAGAAGGGGGAAAGGTTGTCAGAATTGATCAATCCAAATGCGAGGAATGTTACGAATGTGTGAAAGCATGCCCTTACGGGGCGCTTATAGTTATGGACTGAAGGATATTTTGGAACTTCTGGGTAAAGACAGTGATACTAAGAAGGCTTTGGAGATTATTCTAAGATACTTTAAGAAAGGGGGTTATTCCAGCAGAGGAGCTTGATGAGGAGGTGGCGCTAATCCTCGACTACTACAGGCTTGCTGTACCGATGAATTCCGTCTATGGGCCACTCTCATGGAGAATGCGTCTGTTTTCGGTAGCGGACATGGAGATTCCCTACGTAATTAGATACTTTTTCGAGGAATTGCAAAAGGGGTCAGGGTGGAGAAGGGCTGTGGTGAGGTATTTCAGTGATATTGGTGAGTCCCGGCCAGAAGAGTTTGTGGAGATTTTTGAAGAAATGGTAAAGAGGAGTAAAAACTTGATAATATGTGGGGAAGACATCGTGGACGTTTCGATGAAATATGGCAGGGATGGCGGAGTCGTGATTGCAGAAATGAAGGGGGCTGGTTTGATAAGTCCAACAGTTGGTTGTGGAGGTTTTGGGCGAGCCAAAGCTCCTCTGTACGAAATCAACAGATTTTTTGCCCTTCTCCTCAAATTATCCTGAAGTTGAACATTCCGATCTCAACTCACTTCTATCCGTTGGAGACAGGAAAACTATTGCCCTTTTGTCATAAATGTAGATCCTAACATCTTTGAGCCTTTTTCCCAATCTTCTCCGTACAACTCTAACAACGCCAAGATCTACCAACCTGTCGACATGGTACTTCACAGTTGAGACAGGAATTCCAAGTTCTTTCGAAAGTTCTGTAATGCTTTGTGGTTTTTTGCACAATTCTTTCAGGATTTTACGAGCGGTTTCATTACCGATCTCAGATGCGAGTGTCTTCGCTTCCTCAGAGAACATGTCCACCACGTGAAAATCCACATGTCGAATGTATCAAATCACTCTTAAACTTTTCTATTACTTCAACTTAGATTGAAGTGATCATATAACTTATAAATCAATTCGTGCACATTGCCATCATGTGGAACAAGAAAAAACTCGGAGTGTTGCTGGCATTTCTAATAGGAACCGCAGCTGTTGTTGCGGGAGTAATAAAGTTCGTACCTGACGACCGGCTCGTTGTAAATATAAACGCTCAAATTGTAGATGAGAAAGGAGAAGCGATATCGGGTAAGGTTGTGGTTTTCGAGCTGACTGAGAACGGACCAAAGAAAATATACGAAGGCTACGCACATGGCACTGCTACGTTCTCGGTAGCGGTAAAGAGGGAACTCGTTACCATGTACGTTGAAAACGGAAAGGAAATGAGAATATACAAGCCCGTAAACCTGCAAATTGCCGTTGCCAACAAGGAGCTGAAGAAGCTTGGAGTTGTAAACCTTGCCGTCGATCCAACGAACGAGCCACATCCGGTGGCATTAAAGAGTGTGAAGATTGTCATGAGAAGCGTTTCCGAACTCAAATCGGAGCCGGTTGAGGGCAGCTGGAGCACTTACAAACTCACACCCGTTCTCAGCTTCGCCGTTTGGGATGACATTCAGGCCAGATACTTGTATCCGGTTGGGTCGAAGCTGAAAATTGAAAGCAAGTTCAGACCGTGGGGGTCTACAACTTGGGTTTCAAACGGATACACTGAAGTTGAACTTGACAGTGGGATTAGCAGCCCGTATCTTGGCGGAAAGAAGAGTTACACCGTGCACTTCAACCTCAAATACAAGTACGCGATCACCGAAATAGAAATGGACGACTACAGCTTTTTCTACGAGAACATCTACGCTGTCGACACGAACTACGACCCGCAGCACTACACCAGAACGTCAGCAGGCTGGGATGGACATTTGCCTTCAGGAGAGTACTACATCACTCCCGCTGGAGACACTCGAACAATACCGATAACCGGTGGCTCTAACTACGCTTTTACCGTATCAGTGGGATTCTCGTATCCGTATGGTGTCTCAGCATCCCTCGGAGTGACGAAGGTGCCGGCTCCTCAAGCCACACTCGTTGTAACCTCGACCGGATCGTCGGGATACGTGAAAACCGTCGGCTCAGACGGATTCCTCAAGAGTTATTCCAACTGGCTATGATGTGTTTTCATGTGTTTTTAAAAGGACATATCCCCATTACTATAAACCTAAATAAATCTAAAACATAGCACAACAAAAATATACAGTCTGTGAAGGAAATTGTAAAAGCTTAAAGTGTTTGAAAGGAACAAAATTTTGAAATCAAGGTTCTCGGTATAGCAACCTACATCCAGACATCTTCTGTAAGAAGGACAGTCAAAATCCTATCAGAGATGCATCCTATCTCGAAGTCATCATCGCTGGATAAGTTTGAAGAAAAACTGCCAATTTCAGCGGAGAAAAAGCCGAGAAATCTAATTGCAATTGATGAAACAGTTGTTAAAGCTAACAAGAAGAAGTATTACGTATATGCAGCAATAGACGTTGATAGAAACGAGCCAATTCTAATGAGAGTTTATACAACAAGGAATTACTTGACTACGAAGTCATTCATCAAAGAAGTTCTTAAGTACTGCGAGAACAAGCCTAAATTCGTTGTTGATAAGGCTCTCTGGTTAATTGATGCTTTAGAAAGTTTAAATCTGGAATTTGAGCATCAAACCTTTCGGTGATCGCAGTTTAGTTAAATCCGTGTTTAGTTCGATGAAGAGAGGGTAAAGATATTCTTTTGCTATGCTCAAGCAGTTCAACAAAATGATAACAGGTGAAAGAATGTCCCGAAGTGATTCACAGCCTTTAAATTTGGGGAGGTGTTACTTCTTTTTGTGAAGTTGATTGCAATTTCAGTCTACGGTGAGGACAAGCCGGGAATAGTTCACGAGATATCGAAGGCTTTGGCTGACTGCAACGCCAACATAGTGGACATTGAGCAGTCGGTTCTGCAAGGAATGTTCGCAATGTTCATCGTTGCAGAGGTTGAGGATGAGGAATGTGTGAAGGTTAGTGTGGAAGAAGCTGCGAGGAGGAAGCAGGTTCATGTCAGCCTGACACCCTTTCTTAGAAGGGGTGAAGGAGATAAGAACCTACAGGTTGTAACGATTCTCGGAAAGGATAGAGTTGGAATTGTGAGAGATGTCACGCGAGTTTTTCTCGATTTTGGGATAAATATTGAGAGAACAAGTCTTACGGCGAGAGAAGAGCTGATATCAATAGAGTTCCTTGTTGATATCGGAGACAGAGATGCAGGTGCAATAAAGAGGAGATTGAGGGAGGAAGCGGAGAGAATGGGTTTGGACATAGTTATGCAGCCCTACTCGACCTTCAGAAGGGAAAAAAGGCTCATAGTATTTGATATGGATTCAACTCTTGTTGATGCCGAGATAATAGATGAGCTTGCGAAAGAGGCTGGGGTTGACAAAGAGATTGCTCAGCTTACTGAGAGGGCAATGAGGGGCGAGATAAGCTTCAAGGAGGCTCTTGAGGAGAGGGTAAGGCTGCTGAAAGGGCTTCCGGTTGAAGTTCTTGAGAACATCTACGCAAGGATTAAGCTTACTGAGGGAGCTAAGGAGCTCGTTAGGAGTTTGAAGGAGTCCGGATATAAGGTAGCAGTTGTGAGTGGGGGATTCAGCTACTTCACTGACAGGCTCAAAAAGGAGCTCGACCTCGATTATGCCTTTGGCAACGAACTTGAGATCGAGAATGGGAGACTCACGGGAAGAATCAAAGGAAAAATAATAGATGCTGAAGAGAAGGCGAGAATTGTGGAGGAAATAGCGAGAAAGGAAGGAATAAATCCTGAAAACGTTGTTGCCGTTGGAGATGGTGCAAATGACAGGCTTATGATTGAAAAGGCCGGGCTGGGTATAGCCTTCAACGCAAAGGAAATTCTCAAGGATGTTGCAGACGGCAGCATATCGAAGGAGAACCTCGTTGGACTGGCAAGCGTGCTGAAACTGCCAGCTGAGTTTGTTAAGAGGATATGATAGACATTCTTGCAATCTACATCCTTTCTTTTGGAATTAAGCTGGTTGCCTATTACTTGTCGGGCTTTACGGCAATTCTTGCAGACGCAACGCATTCTGTTGTTGATATAACAATGATTCTGATTCTTCTCGCGTCGGAGAGGGTTGCGAGAAAATCACCCGACTCATCTCACCCTCTGGGTCATGAGATGGCGAAGAACGTCGCATCTCTGATCGTCGGTGTGGGTTTTATCACCTTCCTCTCTTTTGAGCTTGCAAAGGAGGGAGTGAGCAAGGTTCTTAACCCAACACCTCTCTACCAGAACATTGCTATTGCGATATCTGCCGAAATCATCGTTCTCCTCTTGCTTTTTCTTGCAGCCTATCTTTCAGCAAAGAGGACAGGCATACTGAACAGAACGCTTTTGATCGAGAGCGTCAACGATGCTCTGTCCACATTCACCGCTATTTTAGGCGTAGGTCTCGTTTGGATTGGGCATCTAATTTTTGATGGTGTTGCCACTTTGGTAATAGCTTCTATAATCTTCTACAACTCCTTCAAGCTTGTGAGAGACAATGCAAAGATTCTTCTTGGACTGTCACCCTCCGACGAGTTCTACGACAGTGTAGAAAAGGTGTGTGCCGATATTGATGGAGTTGAAGGTGTGCACGACATGGTCGGAGTTTATACCGGAGAGAACTCGATACATCTCGACCTGCATGTTACGGTTGATGAGGGGATGACTGTAAAGGATGCCGACAGACTATCTGTGGAGATAGCAGAAGCAATAATGGCAAAACATCCGGAGGTAAAGCACATCTCTGTCCATTTCTGCCCGCATGATGGAGAGAGGAGAAAGATATACGAAGCTTAATTGCCAATTCTTATTATTATAACTATTATTCAGGATAAAATTTAAAAATTTTTGAATAATGCCATCTACATGAGAGGGAGGATTGTTTTGGTAATAATGCTCCTTGTGGTTTGTGCCACTCAGGCGACAGCCCTGTCATTCAGCAAGAAGGTGGTGGTGCAGGAATACTACGCAGACCCATACTCGGTTGATGTTTCTTCAATGCCATCTCTTGACAGTATGCCAGTGGACAAGCCCTATGACGGAATAGATTGGGTTAAGGTTGACCTTCCAGAGCCGTGTGTCAGTGGTGATGGAAGTGAAACGTTCATAATGGTGAGTAGGGGGAGTTCAAACAATCTGCTGGTCTACTTTGAGGGTGGAGGAGCGTGCACCGACTACATCACCTGTAAGTTCATGGTTATAACCCTTCATCCTGAGTTCAGCCAGTCTGTTCTAATGTCTAAGCTTGGAATCTTCAACAGGGCAAACCCGCTCAATCCGTTCAAGGACTGGACGATAGTTTACATCCCTTACGGAACTGGAGATGTGCACATTGGAAACAGGGTTATGAAATACTACTTCTTCAAATATAGCAAGACGGTATATCACGTGGGTTATGTCAATGCTGTGGTGGCTATGAGGTGGATTGCCAGTCAGGGCAATTTTGAAAAGATAGTGATTGCAGGTTCGAGTGCTGGAGGCTATGCAACCGTTCTTCATACTCTAACAGCCAGAGAGATATTCGGAAAGAGCATTGTGGTGATAAACGATGCCGGTCCGGGGCTTGTGTCGGAGAGAGACCCCAAGTTTACCTTCGAAGCTTCGGTCGAAAGCTGGGGCTGGACTCAGAATTTGCCACCTGATGCCCTAAGTTATCTTGGGGATGAACCTGTTTACGCCCTCGCATACACCTTTGAGAAATACAGCGATATTATCTACGGTTTCTTTGAAGACGAAAGAGATTTTGTTATAGGTGTTGCCTTCCTCAAATACAGTCAGAGCGAGTTCAAGAAGAAACTGCTTGAGGTGACGTCTGATCTGAGAAATCAGTTTCCTGACAACTACTACAGATTTTTGGTTGACAAGTCAATGCATACTGCTCTTGAACTACCAAGGGTTTACTGGCTGAATGTTGACGGCATATATCTCTTCCAGTGGATTGAAAAGCTGATAGGGGGGCAGCCTGTAGATTTAGTTGAGACCTAATTTTTTATGGTCTTAGCATATTTATACTAAAAAACAACGTGGGTAGAAAGTTTACGAAGTTGTAAAACATCTGCCAGTAGAAGAACTGGATAAAATGATCAAATCGAAAAAGATACGCGAATCCTAAGAAGGCTTTACTTCATAAGATATCTCCACAGAGGAATGAGCATTGGGGAAGCAGCAGAACTTGCAGGAATTACCAAACCTACAGGCTATACATGGATTAAAAGATGGAACTCCAAAGGCTATGAAGACTTAATTCCAGAATTCGGAGGAAGAGACCTTCCAAACTCAGCAAAGAGCACAGAAGGAAAAACCAAGGGAAGTGATCAAGAACAACGATCGGATATAATGGAGGGGTTTATTGACGAGATGGAGTTCGGCGGTCAAATACTGCAAGGAAGACTTGTAGTTGTTCTCTGGAAGATAAGGGAAGCAAATCCCGGAAAAAGTGGCTGGACGATTTTAGGATGCACTATGCTAAGAAGGTAAGAGAAGAAGCAAATAAACTGGATATCCTGCTGGTTTACCTTTTCCCCCCTCACTCTCCCGACTTGAATCTAATTGAAAACGTTTGGAAGGGTGTTAAAAGAATTTGTCTCTGAGATATCTCTGCTGGATGTAGAAGAGCTTAAAGAAACAATTGGTAAAACCTCAAAAAGTCAATTGCGAAGGGATTGAGAAATTTTTGGTAAGTTAAAAAATGTTAAGCACTTAACGAATTTACGAGAAAAGTTAATATACTATTTTTTCAAGAGTAGTAATAAGTGAATGAACTATGTTGGTAACCAAAGTAACTCGAAACTACCAGATAACTCTTCCTGCTAAAATAAGAAAAATGTTGGGGATAAAGGAGGGAGACCTCCTCGAAGTTCGAGTGGAAGGTGATAAAATAATAGTTGAGCGTCTCAAAAAGGAGCGAAAAACTCTGAAGCTTGGCAGAGATATCTCTCCAGAAGAGATTGAAAAATCCATAGAGGAGGGTATGATAGAGTGCATGCGGTTGTAGACACCAATGTTCTAATATACGACACGTTTGAGGACACACAGTTTCATAAAGAATCCCGCAAGCTGCTCGACTCACTGGGCAAGTGGCTGGTTCCCACAGTAGTTCTTATGGAGTATGCCTGGTTCTTTAGAAAAAACATGCTAACCTCGATGAATGCAAGAGATATGCTTGAAGACTATCTTAGTGACCCGAGGTTTAGGTGTCTTGAAGACACGCATAAGACAATAAAGCAGGCTCTTGAGTTTATATGCAACAACAATCTGTCTCTTTCGCATTTTAACGATGTTATAATTCTCAGTCATGCTATCAGCAGAAAGCGCCCTCTGGCAACTTTTGATCGAAGTCTACGCAAGATTGCTGTTAAACAGGGAATAGAGGTGCTCCCGGAAGAATCTGAAGAAAATTTATGGATATGAAGCTTTTGATACAAGAGCACTGCCGAATTATATTGTCCAAGTTGTACACTGAGAATTCGCAGTGAAGTATGAAGATGAGGTTACAAAGCAGAAGCATCCCGAAGTTGAGCATATCTCCGTTCAAAGGGGAATTTGGGATGTGGTGTATGAGCATCATGTTGAGGTTTGCGTTGCGGCATACCTGATCAGGTAGTTAGAGAGATGATAAAGGCTTATATTGCCTCAAATCGGAGTATAAAGGCAAGGTAGCGGGATCAGGAGCTGGTAGAGTGGAGCCAAGAAGAGGACGACCACTTACAAGTATCCGAGAAATGTTGAGTTCAGAGATGAGTTGCTGAAGTCTGCTGCTGGGGAATATCTGGGAAGAATATTGAAGAGAGGAGGGAGATGAAAAAACTTGAGAGTGAGATTATAAGAATGCAGTACAACAGGATAAAGAGACTGATAAATTAAATAAAGTCACTTCAAAAGCCTCTCCAGCCTATTTAAAAACTCTGCTATCCTTTCCCTCGAAGTTGCGTAGCTCAGCCTTACCCAGCTTTTGTATGCAACTCCGAAGGCAGAACCCGGAGTTAAGGCGACATACTCCTTCTTCAGAAACTCCTCGCAGAACTCTGCACTGTCCCTGTTTACATTCATGAAAATGTAAAATGCTCCCTTGGGGGGAGCGTATTCAATGCCCAGCTCTCCCAATTTCTCCATTATCATGTCTCTCCTCACTCTGAATTCCTCCACGACTTTCCTGATGAAGTCCTGATCTCCCTTAAGAGCGGCAACACCGGCATACTGCACGAAGGATGTCGGATGACTGACTGAATGGCTCTGCATGCGATTCATCAGCTTTATTATCCATTCCGGAGCAGCAGCATAGCCTAATCGCCAGCCTGTCATTGAGTAGGTCTTGGAGAAGCCGTTGATTGTTATTGTTCTCTCAAGCATCCCGTCCATCGCTGCAAGGCTGTAATGCTCACCTTCAAAGATGATTTTCTCGTAAATCTCGTCTGACATAACAAGCAAATCCTTCTCGACGGCAATGTCCCTTACCTTCTTCAAAAAATCCTTGGGATAAACCACTCCGAGAGGGTTGCTGGGGGAGTTAATTACAATCATCTTCGTGTTTCCAGTAATGTAATCTTCAATCGGAGCATCTTCAAAACCCTCTTCGTGAGGTACCCAAACTGGCTTGGCTCCAGCCATCAGAATGCATGCCTCGTAGCTGACCCAAGATGGATCGAGCAGAATAACCTCATCGCCCTCCTGCAGCAGGCACATCATTGCCTCGTAAATGGCATACTTCGCCCCTGGCGTTACGATGATATTCTCTGCACCAACCTCTATACCGTTCTCCTTTCTCAACTTCTCGACAATTGCTTCAATGAGTTCTGGAATTCCCTTCGTGGGGGTGTAGAAGACTTTCCCCTCCTTCATCGCCTTGTATGCTGCTTCTATAATAAATTTGGGTGTCGTGAAGTCTGGTTCTCCAACACTCATATCCACTACGTCTTTGCCCTCCCTTGCCAGCTCTTTTGCCATCGTTGAGACTCTGAGCGTGGCTGACGGCTGGACTACCTCAATCCTGTTAGCTCCCCTCTGAATCATACTCCTTCAACCTCTTTACGAGCTTAACCGCAGCCTCAACAGCCCTTTTAGCGTAATCAACCCTCTCGGTTGCTGCAATCCTGCCCATTCCCGGACCGCTTATGCCGAGGGTTACCGGTTTACCATACTCAAGGCTTAGGTCAAGTATTTTCCTGGCAGCATGCTGGGCAACTATCTCATCATGCTCCGTCTCGCCCTCAATAACACAGCCTATGGCAACAACAGCATCAACATTGCCTTTTTCAAGCATTTTCTTCACGGCAATCGGAATATCAAAGGTTCCGGGGACCCTGATAACTTCGGAAACTTCAGCCCCTAAAAATTCAGCATGCTCCCTTCCGAGAATCTCCATCATATAGGTGATATCTCTGTTGAATTCGGCAACAACCATCCCGAGCTTGACTTTATCCATCACAACCACCCTTCAAAAATCTCCGGTAGTATTTAATAGTTTACCAAATCACTGAACAAATATGCAAAAATTTTAAAAACCAATTGCTAAATTTTCGAACCATGGTCAGACTGGACTTTATGCGAACCTTCATAGAGGTTGTTGAGTCGGGAAGTCTGAAGAAGGCAGCGAAAAATCTTGGAATGTCTGTTAGCTCCGTTAGCTTTCAAATCAACTCAATAGAATCCTTTTACGGTGCGAAACTTCTTGAGAGGAGTACAAATGGTGTAAGGCTGACAGATGAAGGGAATATAGCCATCAAAAATATGAAATCGGTTTTGAGTAGTGTAGATGAAACAAGAAGGCTCATCTCAAACCTGAGGGGAGATAAAATAACGATAGCGTCCGGAATGGTCGGTCTGAACATCGTTCATGCGATTCAGACACTCCTGAAATCTCAGTATCCACAGCTTGAGGTGAGTATAGCTTTGAGAGGTGCTCATGAGTGTGTGAGGGGGGTTTTGAGTGGCAAATACGACTTTGCAATTGCTGGGGATTTGCTTGAAGAACATCTTGAGTTTGAGAGGTTGAACTACGATATTTTGGGTGACGATCTTCTTGTTCTGATCACCCCTCCCAACCACGAACTCGCAAGGAAGGATGAGGTAACACTGGATGACGTTACGAAATATCCGATAGTCATGCTTACCGACGATTACGGGATAACCACGAGCACAAAAAAGAATTTGATCGAGAGTGGAGTCAGGCCAGATGACCTGAACATTGCCTACACAGTCGGAGATTTCTATTCAAAAATAAATGCTGTGAGCAGTGGGATAGGAATTGCCATTACATCCTACATAGCTGCATGCAAGGCTTGTGAGGTTGGTTTGATTAAAATGAGGAAGATAAAGGGGTTTAAAGCAGAGAGAAAGATATTTCTCGTATCCTCAAAGTTATCCTTAGAGAGCAAGAAGATGAAGGAGTATCTGAACTTCATACTGGCTAAAGGCAGACAACTCTTTGAAGATTTTGCCATGCAGTGCCGTTGTTTCGAATAGGTTTAGATTTTCAAATTTTTTAAATACTTTTAAATCTCTTTTAACGAATTTTTTAAAAGTTGAAAAAAGTTTATCTAAATATTTTAGAAGTATTAAATTTTATTTCAAAACTAAGATTAGGTAAGCAAAAACTCCGTAATTTCAAAATTTTTCGAAACATATTTGGAAAATTTCGAAAAACATAAGTATTCTGGAGTGCAGCGAGACCTATGGAGCGGATTGAGGTGAGGGTGGATAGTGAGACTCTTCTCGACGACAGAAAGTTTGCAGAGGCAATGCTTTTGAAAAGGGACATGCAAGGCTTGAGCAAAGCGGACATGGTCTTCATTTTGAGGAATCTGTTGAAACTAAAATACTACCCAGTAGCAGTAAGATTCTTTTTCGACGAAGAAGAATTGCAGAAATTCAAGGACGAACACGAGTACCTTGTAGCCTGTAATCCCTTTACCTTTTGCCATTTCTCTGCCGAATCAAGGCAGAAGGGGGATGTGCTGCTTGGGGACAGGAGAACTTTGGGATGTAGTAACGCGAGGTATATCTTTGGCTGGAAGGATTTGGATGAACAGGAGATTAAGAGTCACTTGAAATACGTTAGAGACAGAGAACAGGCTGAGAATTTTGTTAAAACCAAACCGAGGCTTCCTGAAGGTTTGCTTGCCTTCGCAACCGCACCTTTACACAAGGCAAAATTTGAGCCGGACTTGGTTCATATAATATGCGACGTTCTTCAGAGCTACCACCTCTACAACGACTACGCTTCTGCGATGAACATGCATCCTGTACAGCCGAACCTGATGATGAACTCAGCCGTCTGCGGGGGTGCAGTGTGGACTTACAACAGCAGGAAGATTAACGTGGTGCCAATGTGCAGCAGCAGCTACACTTCAGGAAAGACTGAGCAGGGCGAGATCAACGTATACATCCCTTGGGAGCATTTTGAGGCGATGGTGGTGAGATTGCTTGATAGAACTGCCAAATACGGTGGAGCGAGTTATCCGAGGACTGGTGAGACGTATCCGGGCTTCAATGTATGCAAACTCTGTAACTTCCTGCTCTTCAGGAAGCCTAAGGAGGATGAGTAAGGAGGTGAAAGTTTGTTGGATGTGGTATGGGCGGAAATTGACGGGAATGTCATAACCGTAAATGCACTGTTGGTTTTCCTGTGGTTTATCTGGGTTGGTTGGATTTTTTCCACGGTAGGAGCTTTTGGGGGTATAATGGCAGGATTCGGACACATTACGATCTTTGGAATTGGTGACTGGGCGAGCAAACTTAAAGGCACTAAGATTTCAATTGGCTCTTATACGGATGCGGGCAAGTATCTCACAGACACGATAAGGCTCGGAAACTCCGTTCAGACGTGGTTCAATGCTGTATCATCTACTTACAACTGGTATACTCAGAAAAGACTTGTTTGGCCAGCTGGAGTAGCACTTGGCTTGGGTGCAGTCATAGGTGCGCAGGTTGGTGTATGGGGCACAGGTGGACAGGTGGCTCCCGGCGTTTACAAGGGCATCTTCGGTCTGGCAACTTATCTCATCGCTGGTTACATGTTCTATCAGCTAACTCCAAGGGCTAAAGCGGGGAAGAAGGCGGGTAGAGAAGCTGCCCAGAGATTCCAGGAGAGGGTCAAGGAGCTCAGGGAGAGTGGAAGACTGCACGAGCTTGAGGGCATAAAGAATCTGAAGGTCGGTGTTAGTGAAACACAGTTCGAGTTCTTTGGAGAAAGCTTCAGGGTAAAGAACTTTGCCCCCTTCATCGTTGGTTTCCTCATAGGTCTCTTCTCTGCAGTTATTGGTATCGGCGGTGGTTTCCTATTCGTCCCCTTCCTGACGAGCCTTGGACTACCATTCTACGTCGTTCCCGGAGCTTCGACGCTTGCGGTGTTCTTCACGCAAACTTCAACAGTCCTCGGATGGCTCGCAAGAGGCGTCATGTATCCCATCGCGCTCATAGTGGCTGGATGGGCAGGAATCTTCATCGGAAGCTATATAGGGCCAAGAACTCAGAAATACATACCTCAAGACGCGCTATTTACTCTCTTCGGCATCCTCGCTCTCTACGTCGGTACGAGGTATGTGCTCAGCGCTTTTCTTGGAATCAAGCTCCCACCATGAACCCCTATTTTTTTATTTTTGTTACACTTGGAACTCTTGTTTTGACGGAAAAAATTGAATCAGCCGTACTCAGAAGATTTTTTGGTGGGTATCTTGATGAAATTGCCAGAGCAGAAGCAGAGATTGCCGAATATCATGAGCTATCCATGCTTGCTGCTGCCTCTGGAGATAAGGAAGCCTTTAAAGGTTTTCAGGATATGATGAGTGAAATCTACACAAAGGTCTTTTTCAGGAAGATTGCTTTCTTCACTTCCCTTTACTTCCTCCTGCTGAGCCCATACATAGCAGTCTGCGAGTTTATCGGTATTGAGAATTCAACGGCGACGATTCTAATTCTGGCTTTGAGCTACTTCTCGGTCAAACTTCTTTGTGGGATGGTCTATGACTTTTACCGCTCGTGGAAGGATGCTAAGGAGGCGAGGAAGATTGTTGGGGGCAAATTTTAATTTTTAGCTTATTAGATTCTTTCTCGCTTTTTGCGTTTTTTGTTATGTTTTAATCGCTCACACACAGCAAATCTTGATTCCAATTTTGTGACGGAGAATATAAATCTTAATAAACGTCAAGAAAGCAGAAAAGAATTTGAAAAGCCTGAAAACGATACTCATTATTAGGCTTAGTTCAAACACATCGAAAAGTTTTTTATTCGGTAATGATAATTTAGTGTTGAATGGCTAGTGTAACCCCTGCTGAGTTCGGTAATGTAATATTTCAGTTAATTCTGGCAAATCTTGAGTTAATGAGCAATACTTTCAGGCTGCTTATGAACAACTCAATTTCCGCTGTAGAGGTATGGAATGTTATATATCACGCTGCAAGTTTTGGGTATTGGGTTGCCAACTCCTTTGTGGGTGATGGTGGTGCTTTGGATGTTATGAGAGAAAACGTTTCAGCTATGAAGAATTTTACTAATATGGTTAGTTATTTGGGTGGAAATGCGGAGGTGATATTTGGTAACGAGAGTGGTGGGGAAGGAATTTCGGCTGTAATGAAGAATGTCGCGGCACTGATAGACGAGAACTTTACAATCAAGTTCTGGAGCACATTAAAGCTTGGCATAATTGCTGTGATAAAATTGATGGGACAGATTTCTGCAGCTTTCGGGTGAGGAAGATGCCAATAGCGACGATAAGCGAGTTTGTCAGGATGGGGATTCTAACACCGATATCAGACATATTCGTTCTGATCTATGGGCTGACCGAACCAATCGTCTCACACCTAACACAAGACCATCCTAACTGGATATATTCTCATTTTGCAGTGCTCTTATGGGTTACAAAGTTGCTGAGTGCTGTTGTTGGACTTACGGTAAGCAACGGAACCTTAACTGCAGCATTCAACGACACTCTTCACACTCTTTCCACAAACTCAAACGATTTCTTTGGAAACTTCACTGGTAAAAGCGGTATGAGTTATATAGCGAAGCATGCTTACCTTGAACTGGTAAACAACAAAACTCTGGCTAATGATCTGGCTGTGAAATTTGCCAGAGCCATAAATAGCACGGTGATTTTTATAATGAAAGCATTCGAATTTTTGTGATACTATGCCGACCGCTGCTGAGCTTGGGGATGTGGTACTTCAAGGCCTCTCAGCGTTGCTGAGGGCACTTGGAAGATACTTTATTTACCTCAAATACACTGGACATAATGAAAGTATTGTGAATGCCTCAAGAGGGTATTACCAGAGCTTCTGGGAAATCTGGTATCACATCAATGCCATGATCTCATGGTTCAGAAAACTTCTCTTCGATAGTCATGGGTTTATCTGGCAGATCAACCACAATGCCACCCTTGAGAACGAATTTGCCCAAGTTGTGGCTATAGCTGCAAACAATTCAACAAGAATGCTTGGAGAAGTATCGGGAAATTACGGCATAACTTTCATCCTGAGGGTTATGACAGAGAGAGTTTCAGACAACCCTGATTTCGTTCTGTATCTCTGGTATGCAGCGAAACATGCTGTAATCCTTGTAGCTGATGCTTTAAGAGTGTTTCCGTCTTACTTCCCGTAGGGTGAGGAAAATGCCAATAAATGTTTCCATATCAACCTCATACATCCTCGAATTCGTTCAGGCACTTTTCATGCTTAACGCTGAATTATTCAGAGCGATAGCAATAAATGGAACACTTGTCAACAGAGCTGCAGAGGATATATACTACATTTTCGGATTTATCAAATATTTCTCAGACGGTTTCAGAGACGTGGTTAATGTTGTGATTAATAACTCTACGATGATGCAATACAGTGTAGGGATTTGGCAGAAAGTTGCAACGAACGCAACTTACGTTTTTGGGGATGATAGTGCTACTTGGGGGTTGGCTTACTTGTGGAGAAAGGGATACGAATGCATACAACCGGGGGCTTACTGTGAAAGTTATGGTCCGAGTGTTACATACTGGGGGCTGCAGTTTTTTAAGTGGCTGTTCATTGCCATGTCGAAGATCGGGCAAAACCTTTCTGTATTATATTCTTAACTTAACCTCTTTCGGGTGGCATTCTCAATGAAAAAATCGAGAAGAGAGATATATAAAAGTTTCAAAATCAAGGGATGTTATGCTCACAGGTGGTAAGTTATTAGCATCTCTTGTTCTTGTTCTGGTACTGTTACCTTCGGCAAGTGCAGGTTACTGGGCAAAATTTTACGGTGGAAGTGGATGGGAGTATTTTCACAGTGTGACAGAGTTATCAAACGGGGACATAATCATTGCTGGCAAAACGAACAGCTTTGGCGCTGGTAAATATGATATCTTGATTCTCAGGCTTGATGCCGAAGGAAACATCAAGTGGCAGAAAACATATGGTGGTAGAAACGATGATGAGGTTTTTTCAATTGCAGAAGCCGCTAACGGAGACATTATTGTTGCAGCCGGAACCGAGAGTTTTGGAGCTGGCGATTACGATTTCTGGATATTAAGGCTTGATGCTGATGGAAACATCAAATGGCAGAAGACTTATGGTGGTGCTAAGCGTGACGAGGCTATGTCGTTGGTTGAGGCAGCTAATGGAGATATTATTGTTGTTGGTGCTGCATACAGTTTCGGTTCAGGTTTGGAGGACGAAGCATGGATATTAAGGCTTGATGCTGATGGAAACATCAAATGGCAGAAGACTTATGGTGGTGCTAAGCGTGACGCATTTTGTGCAGTTAGGGAAGCTTCAAATGGGGATATTATTGTTGCGGGCGTAACATGGAGCTTTGGTGCTGGGAAAGGCGATTTCTGGGTTTTAAGATTAGATGCCGAAGGAAAGATCAAGTGGCAGAAAACATATGGTGGAGCTGAATTCGAGGTAGCATGGTCGTTGGTTGAGGCAACTAATGGAGACATAATCGTTGCAGGAGTTACTTACAGCTTCGGTGAAGGTCAAAAATTCTGGGTTTTAAGATTAGATGCCGAAGGAAAGATCAAGTGGCAGAAAACATATGGTGGAGCTGAGAATGACTGGTTGTGGGAGATGGTCGAAGCCTCAAATGGAGACATAATCGTTGCAGGAGTAACCGAGAGTTTTGGAGCTGGCGATTACGATGCTTGGATTTTAAGATTAGATGCCGAAGGAAAGATCAAGTGGCAGAAAACATATGGTGGAGCTAAACGTGATGGGGCTCTGGCGATGGTCGAAGCCTCAAATGGAGACATAATCGTTGCAGGAGTAACCGAGAGTTTTGGAGCTGGTGACAAAAATGCATGGATTCTCAAATTGCCCTCAGACGGCTCGCTTGAGTATTTCTCACAGGATTCACATGCCATTTTGAATGATACAAACGCTCAGTCAAACAACTCCAATGCTTCAATATTGGCTCCATCTGTTCAAGTTAACAATTCACAGGCATTGGTTGAAGATTTAAATTTACCACTTGTGTTGATAACACCGACCGAAAAAATGCCGAGAAGAGGCAAGGGGGTACCCGGTTTCGAAGCTGTCTTTACACTTACAATAATGCTCTCAGCAGCGTATCTACTCAGAAAAACTTATTAATAAAAAATGTAAATCAGTTGAGACCAAAAATTGCGTTCAGAAACTTTCCGAGAGGTGTCAGCAGCCAGTTCAGAAACTCGTTCAGCCAAGCTGGAATATATATCCATATTGTGTGTCCGAAGATATCGAAACTTATTGTTATCGGTCCCAAACTCATGATTTATTCTTAATTTCTAAGTATTTAAATTTTTCGTCTATATACATTGACATTATAATTCTCATTACGAAGTAATCATTTTCATCATTAACATTTTGCGAAAATTTTAATAAATTTGATGTTTCAACCTATTTTCGTGAGAGTTGTAAGAATCATGCTATTTGCCTTCATCATCAGCTTTGTTGCTGCCGTTAATGTGGTCGAGGCGAAGACGTATGTGGAGAACTTTTATCAGGTTGGTGGAGTTGATGTAACTACAGCTTCACCTTTTCCTAAGGCGTGGACTCGTACGTGGGATAGTGGTGAAACGAATAACGACTTTGATCCCCCAAGTGGAACACCATCAACATACCAAGCCACTCCGTATTCTCAAGCAGACATTGATGCAGTTGAAGCTTTGGATGGATCATATTCTTCAGTTTCAGTAACTTCAACTGATAGTGGTCTTTTTGGACCTAGTGATGAAGACTATGCGACTCACCTTTTTATGTTTAGTGTTGTTAATAACCAAAATGCAACGATTGAACTTCATGCTTATGTGAGTGCAGTACAAGGATATAACGGAAATAGCTATATCTACTTATGGGATGGAAGCACTTTTGTGTATCAGACTCAAATTGGGGTTGGATGGAACAACATCTCAATATCTCCAAGTTATGTATCATCCAATGGAGAACTTTATGTCCTTTTTATAACTCAAGCATATGCGACTTCGAGTTGGGGTAGTGTATCTTTTACTGCATATATCAGAATAGACTACATTGAAGTCGTAGCTGTAGTCCCAGATACGGCCGTTCAAACAGCATGCGCCCAGTTCATCTCCGGAGCGCCGCGTGACTGGGATGGAATATTTGACGATGACACGCTAACTTTCGTTGGGCGTGTGACAGATACATCCGGATCACCAATTCCGAACTATCCCATAGTTTCCGGAGGCGTATGGACGGGCGGTTACGGTATAATGGCCACCGGTTATACAAACTCAACTGGATACGCTACCCTTACCGGAAGACCGATTGATGGAGGTATAACAGATAAATGGCGCGTCAATTTTGCTGTTGCGATTCTCGGAGATGTTATGGTTAACGGAAACGCCTATCAGATAGGGTCAAGCTGCTACATTGATTATGGTGCTTACAATGTAGCCGTAACTCCTGGAAGCTACGACATCATGCTTGTTGGGCGTTACTGGGACAATGGTGGGGGAGATTGGGTTCGAATACGCTGGATCGCAGAAGCGGGAGACGTATCACACGTCAATCTTGGAGGATACAACATTCCGGTAGCCCAGCGCTTTGATGACTGGGACTTTTTGCTGTGGAAGATAGGTGTTCCCGATCCAAACAACGATAACGATGGAGAGATTGAAGGTGTTAACGGCAACACGAACGACATGAACTCAGCAGCGTATCCGGCCTGCGTCGGACCTGACACGAGCCCCTACTGTCCCGGAATGGACAGCTGCAGAAACGGCAGAAGTATAAATGTTCTCCTGATCGGCTATATAGGTTCATATCCACCGGGATGCTGCATCAGGGAGCGTTCTGGAAGTGTAGATGCCCACGACTGTGGAACCTATATGAGCGGTTACAGATTTGGCCCGCTTCTGGAATTCAACCTTCCAGACCACGCACTGGGTGAACCGGGAAAGTCAGCTATGTTCATATGTCAAGAATATAATACCCTGAGCGGGATGTTGAGGACAACGAGTTACAGCGGTCACGAAGGTTGTGGAGGTGGTAACTGCAGAATTAGTTGTACTGCCTGTCTGTGGTCGATCATCAACATAGGACAGTCCCCCGGAGCTACGGAATATCTTGCAATGAGCGGTTATACATACTTAGGAACTACGATAATTAGACCATGGCCCAACGGCGGTCTTGGAACTCTTAGCTTCATCGGTTTGGCTGCAGATAACCAGCACGTTGTCGGTTTGGTTGTCGGCCATCGCTGGGGTGTTCATCCATTTTTGGCACTCGTTACATCTATGCCGAGTGGGACTTATCCTGCAGATACTGATACAGCTGGCTGGCAGAACTTCTATCCAACGTGGATATACTACCTCCTTCGCAATGTGGCGTATAACATAAAGGTGATGGGAGAGGAACTGTGGCACTGGTCGGATCGCTATCCTCCGAGTGGTGAAGACAACATTATACTTGCGAATAGAGCGTTTAACACACTGTTACTCGACTTCTTACCTTACCTTGATGAGACATTGTGGATACTCCAAGCAAGCGGAAACAACACCATACATCCCTTTATCGTAACGACATTTACCCAACTATATGATAACGCAAGGATTGTCAAGTACATAGTAACAAATAGTACTCTAAGATCAGAATTTGCCAACACTATAGGAACGGCTTTAACTTACCTGCCAAACATAACTGGGACGGTAGATGGATCAACGGGCTTGAACTACTTCCTTAAATACAGAGTGCAGATGCCTTACAACGAGAAAGAGTCTGTAAACTATCAGCTAATGAAATTATTAAACCAGCTAACTTCCTTCGTCATAACAATCCTCCACCATATCCCGATTATGGAATACGCCCCCAATTCTCCCGGCTGGAATTTCGGAAACTGGATATCCGATTATTAACACTTTCATGCTAAGTCATGCGGTAGAGCAGGTAACCCACCAAAATTGCAATGACAAGTAGAAAAACAGCCATTGCTGGAAATGAATTTTTTCCTTCCTCTTCTGTTTTCGCAATTTTAACATTACTCAACCCTTTGTAAGTTTTCTCCCAAACCAGCTTTCCATCAAAACTAAGTTTCCCGAGCCAGACGCAAGCACCATCTTTGCACTCTTTACTGCTTATCACCACATATCCATCAGTAACATTTAGAATTCTCACAGTTCCAAATACAAAGGATAGAAAAGTGAAGTTTCCCTTTATTATTTCAATCCAGTCACCCATCGCACTAACCCAGATGAAGCCACTCTCATTACCTCCAGAACCTGCTATAACCTTATTGTTTTCGTTTGCAGCCACCGACCAACCGACGGTAATTTTACCAAACTCAAAAAATTTCTCCCACTCCAGATTTCCATTTCTGTCGAGTTTTAAAACGATAGCTTTCACGGGAGTAGTTGTGTTCGCGAAGTTCTCTACTTCAACATTCCATACTTCACCGACGATGATGTATCCATCTCCGACCTCGGCAACATCCCACGCAATGTCGTCGAACCCGAAATCAAAGGTTCTGTTCCATTCTACCTTTCCATTTCCATCAAACTTCACTATCCAGATGTCATAGTTGCCGTAGGGTCTCAGCCCTCCTTTGTAATCTCCAACGCATCCTACGCCGATATATCCTCCATCGGAAGTCCTCTTAATTCGCTTTATACTGTCATACTCCTTGTAATCAATTTCCTTTTTCCAGACCTCTTTACCGCTCTCATCAAGCCGCACAAGCCACACGTCCTCATTTATACAACCATCATCGCACGGTGCTATTGTAATCGAGGCAACAACTCCACCCTCATCTCCTACTATTGAGGTTGCGCTGTCTCCCTCACCACTGTAACCATACTTTTTCTGCCAGAGGATGTTACCAGCCCAATCTAACTTCACAATCCAAGCATCATTACCATGGCAACCCGTTACACCTCCTATTACATACCCGTCCTCCACTTTCACAACATTCCACGCCTGCGACCTGCACTCTCCAATGTATGTTTTATTCCAGATTTCATTACCCTGCGAATCAACCTTTATGAGCCACGCGTAGCTCCACTTATAGTTCAGTCCGGTAGCTCCAGCTATAACATATCCTCCATCCGACGAGTTTGTTACATCAAAAGCCATACTCCATCCTGATACAGGTAAGGCGAGAGTCATGATAATAAAAGGTAATATTATCCTCACGGTCTTCCATTAAGTGTTGAGCAATTTAAATGTTTTTTATGGTCTTCTCCATCTCACCACTCAGATAATTTCTAAATAACCCTCTTTTCCCCTGAATCTGAGCTTAAAAGTCACTGTCAACAGGACAGAAAGAGAACACCTCTTTTTAACTGGCTCGCAATCATAGCAGTGCAACTTAAATATGAAAAGAGGATAGCTTATCAAACCTCTAAGCCTCTCAAACCTGAAATTTTTGAGATAATCAGTATTATGCCGTATCTAATCCCGATCCCCAAACGCTATTAAAAGATCCTCCAATTTTTTTATATTATATTGGTTAATATATTACATCACGTATATTGCTTAAAAACTTTAGAATTTTAAAACCATCAAAACCCAAAGTGGGGAAAAGTATACACTCAATCCCAGATTTATCCAATGCCATCAGAAGAAATCGAAATCCTCCGGAAAGGGTTGAGAAGTTCTTAAAAAACTCGGAACAGTTAATCTCCTAAGAGATTTGCGATCTGGCAGCATTTAACGTTCAACAGTTGAGGAAGGTTGCAGGCAAGGAAAAAGAAATTGCCAGATTTATGGAAGACAACATTGACAGGATTTCTAACCTCGAAAATGCTTACATAACGTCAGTATACATCCCATCGGAGTTTGAAAGAAAAGAGGTTGAGAACATGCTCGAAATAGCTGGAAAAATAAGGGGGCTGGTTGATAGTTTATAATAGGCAAAAACTGTTATATTTTCCAAATTAAACTATGGAAGCTGTTGAGAAAAGAGCGAAGAGAAATATTTTAGCCGGCACTCCCGAAGATTACGAAAATGAATTTGAACATGGATCGTAAAAATTTCACATTGAAAATTACCGGAAAATACTGAAAAAATCTGAATTTCAGTATAAAATCACCTCGACATCAGATACCTTTGCAATCTCCCCGAAATCAGCATCTCTTGTTACAATCTTCTCTGCCCCATTTGCGATGGCTATTCCCGCTATTAGGATATCAAGGGCGTTTACCTCTCTGCCAATCGCCATGAGCCTCGCAACTATATTGCTCGATTCCTCAGCAGCTTCCTCATCGAAAGGAAGCACTCTTAATTCGGAAAGGAATCTTCTGAAAACTTTCTCCTCCTTTCTGCTTTTCTTTCTTTTCAGACCTACCAGTATTTCGTGGTATGTTATGCTCGTAATAGCAAACTCTTCATCTTCGCCAATAATATCTCTGACAGCCTCTGATCCTCGCAAATAGTCTATAACAAAGCTCGTGTCAAGGATGATCATATCCTGAACCTCGCCGTTTTTCTTGCTGCCAAAGTCTTTTCAATCTCGTCAAGAACTTCGCTGTCTTCCAAAACTCCGAAATATTTCTTGATGCTGGTTTTATCCCTTTTCAATAGCTTTTCTATTACGTCGCTAAAACTCTCCCCCTCTCCCTTCATTTCGGCAAGTTTTTTGTAGACATCATCTCGGATTGAAATTGTTTTCATGCATTAATGTGTGTATACACGAATAAATAGTTTTTGCAATCAGCGGCGACTCCATGTCGAGAAAAATTCTTGCCTCCAAACTCTACCTCTTTCCATAAAACGTTTCCAACTTCGTTAAGGAGCTTTTAACGTAAAGCTTAACGGCAAGGAAGCCGCTGTAGTATTGCTCGATGCCCCAGCTGAGATTGCAGAAATGTTAAAGTTGAGAATCCAGACCGAGAAACCCGAAAAGGCTAAAGTTGAATCGGTCATCTTTGAGGAGTATAAATACGATGCTCCTCCCATTGGAAGGAGCATATAAGTTGCCTACGTCATCATCTGGTTTTATTTCGGGCAATTCAACTCCTATGAGCTTTATCATGATAATTCTTAATCAAACAGTATAAAAGTATTTTTCAAGTTTTTCTATCAATCTCTCGCTCTTTTGCATGTGAGGTCAGATTCTGAAACTAAACATGCCGATCTACCTATCTTTGAGAGATATTTTTTTAAATTTTAAAAATTCATAGTGAAACATGCAGGTTGAATACAGCAGGGACGAGTTGGGTTTCGCGACAATCCTTGGAAAAATACTTGAAGAGAAGTTAAGAGATGGAAAAAAGGAGGAAATTGCGAGGAGAATTAACGGCAGCGTCACCGTAGAGTGCAGAGACCTGAAGATGAGCGCTACTATAACGTTCAAAGGGGATAGAGTTGTGGTAGAGAACGGTTCGGGAGGCAAATACCTGATCTCCGCTGATCTACAAACACTGAACGGACTAACATTCGGGAAAATAGGACTTCTTGGTACTGTAAAACTCGTTATCAAGGGAAGGCTGAAGATAAAGGGGATGACGTTTGCGATGAAGTTTAGGAAATTGCTTGGATGATTTTTCGGGGGTTTCTCCCCATGTAAAATTTCAATTTTCTGATTTAGAGGACAATCTCTTTCGTTAGTTGGGAAACCCTTATTGCTTCGGGGTATTTGGTAAGATCGGAGTCCTCAGTTACAAGTTTCAGGTTACTAACACGGGCAACATGGAGATAAGAGGCATCGTAAAACGTTAGATTTTCCTTTATAGCGAGTTCTGCAATTTCTCTCCAAAAAGGTCGAATTTCAATCAGTGTTACACCTTCCAAAAACTCCTTAAATAAATTGAAAACCACTTCCCGATTCTTTATCTTTCCAAACCTTACTTCTTTCCACAAGGCGTTTCCAACTTCATAGGGGGTAAGTGTGATTGCTGCGAACTTATCTATGTGCTCAAAGGCGACATGTTTTAAACTTAAGATGAGCGGGAATACTGCCGAAGCGTCGAGAAGGTATTTTGCAGTTATACTATCTCTCGACTCTTGCATCTTTAATCACTCTCACCCATTCCCCAGCTGTGAACTCTATAGAATTCAAAGCTTCTTCAACAAGCTTTTCCAGCTTTTTGATTTTGGCTTTTCTAACCTCTTCTTCAAGAGTTCTTTCGATGATCGCCCTTATATCAATGCCTAATTTTTTTGCCTCCTCCTTAATGTCTCTTCGAACTCTAACAGAGATCACGGAGGTGGGCTCCTTTTTTACCATAAATTTGTATACGCGTATTCTGTTTATAAGATTTTTGTAAACGTCTTGTTACGTAGTTTCATTTAATCATGGTAGAATTAAATCTCAAAGGCGACTTTTCTAACTTCATACCACTTGAAAAGTCCGATGAAGCTTTAGATAAAAGAGCTACAATGTCTCTCTGCAGGGTTAAATCTAACTTCTCAGGAATTTCAGCAACTTGAATCGAGACAAACTTTCAGAAACTTATTTTAATCTTCAATATAAGAGAAGATTTGAATGAAATTAAAGGCAGTCATCAGAGGAAAAGTTCACGGAGTTGGTTACAGAGTTGCACTGATAAACATGGCTTTAGAGTATGGAATAGATAGATTTGCAGCTTTTAATGTTGTGCTTGATGGCAAAGAGGCTTTAATTGTTCTTATTGATGCTCCAGAAGAGATAGCCGAAATTTTGAAGGCGAGGATTAAATCCGAGAAACCGGAAAAGGCGGTTGTTGAATCAATAAGCTTTGAGGAATACAAATACGAGGTTCCACCAATTGAGAGATGCATACAAACGTTTCAGATGGAGCACTGGGGGAGGGCTATTCCGATACTGCTCGAAATGCTCAATAAGCAGGACAAAATGCTTGAAAAGCAAGATTTGATGCTGGAGAAGCAGGACAAGATGCTTGAAAAACAGGATGCAATGCTTGAAAAGCAAGATTCGACAATCAAGGCAATAAGGGAGGAATCAGAAAAAACAAGAGCCGAATTGGGAGGTAAAATAGACCTGCTTCGCTCCGATTTAAAAGAGTACATGGAGTCAAATCTGCGGAGGATAAGGGAGGAAATTGCAGAAATCAGGGAAGCGCTGAGGAAGGCGGGGATTATGTAATTCGCGATTAACCTATCAGGGATCATATTCAATGTGAAAAGTACTTTATTGACAGCAGTCAAATATTGTTTAATGTCAATTGAAGAAATTGAAGTTCTGAAGGACAGGGCTGAAAAATTTTTGAAAAATGCCGTTCAGCTAATTGATCAGGGAGTGTATGATCTTGCTGCATTCAACATTCAGCAGCACGTTGAGTTGTATCTGAAATACAAACTTTTTCTTTTAATTGGAAACTATCCAAAAACCCATTCGATAAAGAAACTTCTGAAGGGGATCGGGATCGCTACAGGTAAAGAGAATGAGATTATCAGCTTCATGGAAGAGAATATTGACAGGATTTCCAATCTTGAAAATGCATATATAATATCGAGATGTATCCCTTCGGAATTTGAAAAGAAAGAGGTTGAAAACATGCTCGAAGTGGCTGAGAAAATAAGGAAACTGGTGGATGGGCTATGAGTTTCGACGTCTTCGTTAAAATTGCCAAAGAAGAAAGAAAATATTTTGAGAACTACGTGGAATACGCTAAAAAGATAGAGAGAATAGCAGAAATGCTGCTTGGTGAAGCGGAAGTATTCGTATTCGGTTCTGTTGTGGAGGGCAGACACACTCCAGCAAGCGACATTGACATCCTGATATGTTCCAAAAACGCCCCGCGGAAAATGGAGGAGAAGGCAAAAATCACTGGCAAGATTTTAAAGGAAATTGACATCTTAGCCCCATTCGAAATCCATATCGTTACTCCAGAAGAGTTCGAGTGGTACAGAAAGTTTCTGGGGAAGACTGTAAAGGTTTGACCTGCGTAGTAGCTGACCAACACGACAAGATTTTATTCACTCAAGAGTACCATCAATTAATAAGGGATGATGTTGAAATTTTTCTTGAAAGGACTAAGAAGTTTGAGATTGCGAGCAAGTATTTTGTAGTGTTTATGATTTGGCAGCACTCACATTGATTTTTGAGTTTTACAGAGACGACGAGATAGGGTGAAGGTGATAGGGGATGCGTGTGTACTTTTAAGCTGTTATCCGAGAGAGTATTATAGGGAAGAAATATCTAAAATGATGGAGGTTTTAAATCGCTTCAAGGAGGTTTTCAAAAATGGATATTATAGATGATATTGTTGGATGATCTTTTGAAAGAGAAAAAGAAAGAGAGAAAAATTTTCAACAATTACAAAGAATTCGTCAGGCAGATAAAAAATTGTCAAAAAGATACTTCGGAAATGCTAAAGTTTATGTTTTCGGCTCTGTAGTTTGGGGGATTACCATGTTTATTCTATCCGACGTTGACGTTGCCGTAATTATAAACTGTGAAAATAATGAAAACATCTATCGGTTCAAGACTGAAATAGCAGAAACTCTGGAGATGTATTATGAAGTAGATATACTCAACAAAAGGCTCTGGAATTTTTACAAGAGATTTATAAACGCTTTTGAGGAAATTTAATAACTAGCGGATTTGAGTCAAAAACTTCATTACATCCTGCTTGGTTACAATTCCCACAAGTTCGCCTTCCTCAATAACCAGAACCGCAGGAGAGTCAAAAAGTAGTTTTGAAATCGTGTTAAGACTTTCATCTGGATTTACCGCCGGAAAAGGCTCATTCATAACTTCTCCCACTCTAATGCTTTCAGCGGAAGAGCCTTTCTCTACTACAGCCTTTACAACGTCGTTTTCGGTTATACTTCCAATAACCTTTTTTCTGTAGGTAACCGGAAGCTGTGAAATCTCCCTCTCGATCATAATCTCTGCCGCCCTTTTCAGACTGTCTTCGGGGGAGACCGTGATTACGGGCGAGTTCATAATCGCCTTTGCTTTAACTCTTCCCCCCTCAATCTCCTCCAGAACCTTCTGAATTCTCTTTATCAGAGACAGCTTGGGATCAAACCTTCCAGACTCTATCCTCGCTATCAGTGGCTGGCTAACTCCAACAAGCTCTGCCAGCTTTTTCTGGCTAACCCCCAGCTTTTTCCTCTTCCTCTTTAGCTCCTCAATTTCCGGGAACATTTTGTGTAAGATTGACTTTTAACCTAAAAAACTTTTTTACGGTCGTAGAGAAACAGGTAGAACAGAATGTCCCTCGAGAACTTCCCGAATTGATTATTAGCGACTTCTCTCACTATAGCAGAATCCTGAAGCTCACCGTCAAAGTAAAGCTTTGACACAGCCCTCCTGATCCCAAGGTCTTCTGCTGGAAAAACGTTCATTCCAAGTACCATAGACATCACGAGCTCTGCAGTCCACCTTCCGATTCCCTTAAAGGACGTCAGAAACTCATACACCTCCTCCTCTCCCAAATTCCTGAGTTCCTCAAGCCCATCAGTCCCTGCAATCTCCATTATCAGCTCAGCCTTCCGTCTGCTCAGTCCACATTCCCTCAGCTTATCGTATCCTGCAGAGAGGATCGTGTCCTGAGATGGAAAGTCGTAGAATCTAACCTTCCTCCACTCCACAACGTCCCCAAACCTCTCAACGATTCTTGCTGCAATCTTCTCTGCTACAATGAAAGAAATCTGCTGCTGAATTACCGCCTTAACCAGTCCCTCAAATACGGACATGGACATCAGCCCGGCTCTGCCAAACCCCCAGAAAGTCCTAAGCAAGCCCTTGAGCTTCTCATCTCTTTCCATGAACCTGTAAAGCTCCTCAGGATTCTGAAGACCAAAGTAATCCACAAGCTTTCCTCTAATTTCCTTCCATTCCCTGTCATCGAAATCTCCCTCAACAATCAGCACTCTCTCACTTTCAGGGTAAACCAGAACTGCCCTGACTTCATCGTTCAGTCTAAGTGCTCTCCTCCACCTGTCTTCTTCAACAACATCTGGGGTTGGCAGATTGGGAAGGACGAAGAATTTCATCTTCAAATTCCAGTTTATCGGGTGTTCAAGCTTTATTTTTCTCATACTTTCACAACCTTTTTAATACGCCTTTTAATGCAGCCATTATGGATGAAGTGGTGATAGGACTTGAGGTTCATGTTCAGCTTAACAAGCTCAGAACTAAACTTTTCTGTTCATGCCCCCTTAACTATCATCACAGCCCCCCTAACACCCATGTCTGTCCCGTCTGCCTTGGCATGCCGGGGGCAATGCCGGTAATAAACAAAGAGGCAGTGAAGGCTGCGATTAAGGTTGCAATAGCCTTGAATGCTGAAATACAACCCTTCACGGTTTTTGATAGAAAGAACTATTTCTATCCCGACTTGCCCAGAGGATTCCAGATCAGCCAGTATGATCGCCCCTTAGCTCTCGGCGGTTACGTTACGATAGAACTGGACGGGGAGGAGAAGAGGATAAAGCTTAAAAGAGTTCATATGGAGGAGGATCCGGGGAAGCTTAGCTATAGGGGTTCGATAACGACTGCAAAGTATTCCCTGATAGATTATAACAGGAGCGGAGCACCCCTTCTTGAAATTGTCACCGAGCCAGTGATGAACTCCCCCAAAGAAGCGAGACTCTTTTTGAACAAGCTCAGGATGATTCTCGAATACCTCGATGTCTTTGATGGTGATTTGGAGGGTGCGATGAGAGTTGATGCGAACATATCGCTAAAGGGTGGGGGGAGAGTTGAGGTAAAGAACATCTCGTCCTTCAAAGGAGTTGAGAAGGCTCTCAGCTATGAGGTAATGAGGCAGAAGAATCTTCTGCAGAGGGGAAGGATTGTAACAAGGGAAACGAGACACTTTGACGAAGCGAGGAACATAACCGTCACCCTGAGGAGCAAGGAGGAGGAGCAGGACTACCGCTACTTTCCTGAGCCGGACCTTGTTCCAATCTTGACCGAAGAACTGGTTAAGGAGGTTGAGGGAACTCTACCCGAAATGCCAGAGGAAAAGAGGGAGAGATTCAAGGAGCAATACGGCTTAGGCGACAACTACGCCAAGGTTCTAATTCTTGACGTGAAGATGGCAGATTATTTTGAAGATGTTGCAAAATACGTCAGCCCAAAGCTTGCAGCAAGCTGGATAGTTGATGTGCTGAGAGGGGAGCTTAACTACAGAGGATGGAATTTTCTGAAATGTAGAGAGGTTCTCTCTCCCGAAGAATTTGCAAGGCTTATGAAGTACTTTGAGGAGGAGAGGATTACTGAGAAGGGTGTTGTTGAAGTTATAAGGACGAAGCTCGATGAAGGTGGAGATGTGGAGGATATAATAAAGAAGAAGGGCTTATTTGCCATACCCAAGGAGGAGATAGTTCGATTCTGTAAGGAGGCCATTGAAGAGAATCCAAAGGCTGTTCAGGACTATTTAGGCGGTAAGAAACAGGCTCTCAACTTCCTTGTTGGGCAGGTCATGAAAAAAACACGCGGAAGAGCAGATCCCGGTGAAACCGCAAAAATGCTTGAAGAGCTTCTTGCATGAAGGTTGCAGTTATAGTACCTGTCTCCCCCTTTGAAAGTGAGGAAATCTTAAGGAAGAGTATTGAACATCTGAAAAACCTCGATTATGCAGATTTTGATGTTCGAATACTCTATGTGATAGACAGGGTGTCAGATGAGGACAGGAGAGAAAAAGTGGCAGAGGAAATGGGTGTTGAGGTTCTGCTCAGAAACAATAGGAGAGGTAAGAGGGCAGGAGCGATAAACGATGCTCTCGATTTTTTGTCTGATTTTAATCCAGATTACATAGCCATTTTCGACGTAGATTCGAGACCTGAGAGAAACTTTGTCGTGGAGTGTGTAAAAGCCCTTGAAAGCTATCAGAACTGCTATATCGCCTCATCAAAGAGGTATATCTACAATGGAATAAATCTCGTCTCAGAGACGGTTGAAGCCGAATATTACTTTATCAACTTTCTCCTGAAGAGGAGCAGATTCAAGCAGTTCAACGGGATGATTGGAGTTTTAAAGGGCAATTTGCTGATGGAGAACAGGTTGAATGAATGGGCTGCTGCTGAGGATGCGGACTTTGCAACGAGGATGCACGCTGAGAGATTCAGTGGAATCCTCGTTGAAACAACAAAACTACACGAGCAAGCCCCCCTGACGTGGAAAGACCTTTACAGCCAGAGAAAGAGGTGGTATTACGGGGGAATCCAGCTCTGGCGTTACAGAAGGAAAATGAGAAAGGCCAGAAGAAGTGTAAGACTTTCGTGGTATATGGCTCTAACTCTAACATACCTTCCAGTTCTGTATATTCCCTTCATAGTCCTTCTCTCACCTATTCTGCTTCTCTACCATTACAGAAGGCTGTCAAAGGTTAAGGTGGTTGTGGGATTGGTGGTTCATGCACTGCTGCTTCAAATTGCTGCAGTTAACGCTTTAATGTCCTACGTCAGAGGAAGGGACGTGGAATGGGATGCCATCAAAAGGGTGGTAGATTGATGCTGAGAGCGGTAATAGTAGCTGCATTGCTGGTGGTGTTGCTACCTCAGGTTTTGATATCTCAATCTCTGGCTTATACTGTAAATATCTCAATTAAAGGCTATGACGGAGAGGCGTTGCTTAATGTAACCTCTGCAGACCTCACCATGAGCAGGGGGGTTAAGACAGGTAGCAAAATTGAACTTCCCGAAGGGCTTTATGTTTTCAGCCTCTTTGCTCTTAACAAAACCTTCCAAAAAGAGGTTAATTTAACCAAAAACACGACCTTAACCTTCAACCTGCTTTTCACCAACAGCACAGAGAATTTGTCGCTGATCAGGCACATCATAGTCTACTCGTCAACTCAAATAGATGTATACGAGATTCTTCTGATAACAAATTCAGGAGACAGGAATTTTGAAGGCAATATTAGCGTACCTCTCCCAGACCACAGGAATCTCAATGTAAAAGAGTCTACTCTGAGCTTTATAACGGCTGATGATATGGGTGATAGAATTAACTTCTATGACATCATTGTTCCAGCAAACGACAGTGGAAGAATAACGTTCTCCTACAGCTTAAAGTCAAATGTCTTCAAAATCAGCGATTCAGAGAAACAGCGACTGATGCTTCTCTCTGCACTACCGGTTGAAGAATACATGAACTTAAGCTACAAAGGAATACAGGAGTTTGGTGGGCAGAGGTATAGGGTTTTTGAGGGTAACATAACAAAATGCTCTTTAGTCTTTGGAGGAGAGAAAGGAGCTAAAGTAGACCCGGTGGCTCTCATCGGAATTTTAATAATTTCAGCCTCACTGTTCTTCTACCTGAAAAGCAAATCGAGCAGATGGGAGGATGAGTGATGAAAAGAGAACTTTTTGTAATTTTGCTTGTTGCGGCGGTAACAAGATTGTTATTGCTGGATGCAAGACCTGTGGACTTCGACGAGAGCGTTCACGGTTGGATCGCGCTAAAATCCGTGCTTGAGAGTCAGAATTATGTTTACAATCCCGCGTATCATGGTCCTTTTCAGTATTTTATCCTTGCAACTCTTTTCAAGGTTATTGGCGATAGTGACCTTTCTCTAAGACTGCCGGCAGCGATGTTCAGTATTCTTGGTGTGCTTGCAGCCCTCTCGTTAAGGAGGTGGATTGGATATGCTGCCTACATCTTTGCGTTCTTCATCCTGTTCTCGCCATCAATCCTCTACTACTCAAGGTATGCGAGAAATGATCTAATCGTCCTGTCTTCCTTTTTGCTTGTCCTCTACTTCTACCTGAAATACAGAGATGAGGGCAAAATCCTGTATGCCCTCTTAGCTACAATTTTTCTTGCGGTAATTTTCACATCAAAGGAGAACTGGATTGAATATATCCCGATGTTTCTCGTGTTCATCCCTGTATACAGCTACTATTCCCAGCGTAGTTTCAGAAGCTTGGTTACCAAGAAAAATCTGACAGCAATTGCAGTCGGAGCTATAACTTTTACAGCCATTGCGTCCTTTCTTTACTCGTCCTCCTTTGTGTATCTTTTAGGAGGGGGAAAGGATACTGCAGGGCAGGATGCCCTTAAGGATGCCCTTAATGCTCTTCTAAGTATTGAGTGGGTGAAGCACTACTTCAACGTTTCACTGTCCTACTGGCTTTCCAACTCTCTGCCCTTTGGGGGAGAGAAGGCTCACTTCCATCCCATCTGGTATTACCTGAGCATCCTTCTCAAATATGAGTTCCTCGCCTTGGGGATGGCATTTGCCAGTTTGCCATACCTGAGGAGAAAGGCAAAAAGTCTCAGCTTCATCGAGGCACTTTCGGTTTTCTGGCTGATTACGGCGGTCCTTTTTTACCATGCTATGGCCTACAAAACGCCGTGGCTCGTTGCTCACTTGGTTGCCCCGATAGCCTTTTTTGGCTCTGTCTTTGCCGGAAGGGAGCTTTTTGATGAGGAAAAGGAGGCTTTCAGACTTGCCTTCGTCTTTCTTTCTTTCATCACCGTCCTTCTGTCCATCCATCTGAGCTTCGTGGACTACAATGACGCTGCTGGTGAGGATATCGTCTATGTTCAAACACAGCCTGAAGGTGTTGAGCTGGCAAAGAGGATAGAAGAGCTTGTTCACGATGGGAAGAGAGTACTGGTTTACGTCCCAGAGAACTACTACTGGCCTCTCCCTTGGATGTTACGGCATGAGAATGTTGCCTTTACAGGAGAGAAGTGTCTGCTGGGGCTCGACTACGTTTTCACCAGCGCAAAGGAGGAATGCGAAAAACTTGGTTATTATCCGGTCAGAGACTACGAGATGAGGGTTGGTTTTCACATCTGGGAAATGAGGTAAACTTTTTTAATTAGTAGCAAATCTTGGATATGGTCTCAATTAAAGAACACCTCGAAGAGCTTTTAGAATCGTTCGATTACAGCGGGGATGTGGAGGAGAGAATAAGGCTTCTGAGAGCAGCCATTGGCAGAGTTTCGAACATATTTTACGGAACTGAATCTGAAGAAATTTACGCTGATCAGGTGAGGAGAATAAAGCTCAGACTCAGAGAACTTAGGGAGAGGCTTACGAACTGCGAAGACGATAAAGCATGCTGGAGGGAACTGATGGACAATCTTGAAGAGTTGAGAGATCAGATTGAGAGACTTGCGATAAGAGGAGACATAATCGAAAAATGAAGGTTGACGATATAGGCAGCTTTCCCATACCGAGAGGAATCAGCAGAGAGTGGATCACAAGAAACCTGGAAAGCAAGGAGTACGAGGAGATGGTTCAGAGGGCATTTCTGATGAAGGCCAAGCATCTTGACTGTCCAAACTACCCGCAGTTCAGAGACATGATAGAGATGTTCATGGAGCCGATAAAGACGTATCAGGAGGATGCCTATCTGATTGAGAGAAGCAGGGCTGTAATACCAGAACTCGAATACGTTCAGAAAATGGATGTTGATAGCGTTAGAGTCTGCATTACCGGCCCCTTTGAGCTTTACTACAGGGAATTTGGTGGTGTAATCTACGATGACATTCTCCTTAACCTCGCTGAATCTGTGAGAAGGTTCGCTGAGAACGCCTGCAGGTTTGAGAATGTTAAATGTGTAAGCATTGATGAGCCAAGCTTAGGAATTGCTCCTGACTTACAGCCAGAAGATGAGCTGCTGAAAAGAGCCTTCGAGTACAATTTTAAAGCTGATGTGCAGATTCACCTCCACGAACCGCTTTTCTACGAAAAAATCCTTGAGACGGACATTGACATCATCGGAATTGAGTGCGCCAAAAAACCTGAGAACATGGACTTCATAGATGTTGAAGTCGTGGAATCTGCTGACAAAAGGCTTAGGATTGGAGTAGCCAGAAGCGACATAGATGGGATCATAGCCGAGTTCAATGCTGCTAACAACGTAAATGCTTGGGGGAATGAAGAACTGATATCTCTTGCGATTGATGAAATTGAGCCGATAGAGAAGATTGCAGAGAGGCTGAAGAAAGCTAAGGAGAAATTTGGTGACCTAATTGCATATGTTGGCCCGGACTGCGGGTTGTTCTCCTTCCCAACTCAGGAACTTGCTTTGCAGCTTCTAAGGAATTTGAGGAAAGCTGTTGAGAGTGTGATGGAAGAATGATGGACTACTACATCGGATATTTTCTGACCTGCTTTACCACCTTTTTTGTGATAATAGACCCACCCGGCAACCTTCCAATATTCATAGCTCTCACAGAGAGATTCAGTGATGAGCTAAGGGAGAGGATTTCCAAGAGGGCAACACTGATTGCTGCATCAATCCTGATTTTGACGATGGTCACGGGTGGTGGGATTCTTGACTTCTTTGGGGTGTCCATTAACAGCCTGAGGGTAGCTGGAGGAATTCTGCTATTCATAGCTTCGATTGACATTCTGCTCGGTGGTACAAGAAAGGAGACTTACAGAAGAAGGGCTGAAGAAAGTATTGATGTGGATTCGATTGCAGTCTTTCCTCTTGCCCTCCCTCTCTACACAGGGCCGGGTGCGATAACTGCAGGAATCGTTGTATACTCACAGGCGACGGATTTGTTCATGAAGGCAATTGCGATCGTAAGCGCGGTTATCGTGTATGCTATAGTTCGAGTAAGTCACATCTACAGCACCCCAATAATCAGACTGCTCGGCAGGAGTGGGGCGGATATAATCGCAAGAATACTTGCTGTCTTTCTCGCTGCGATAGCGATAGAGTTCGTCTTTGATGGCCTTTACGGATGGCTTTCTGAGACTGGATTGATTTAGGGGTCAAACATGCTCGTCGGAACGCTGATCAACGCTGCAACGATCGTAATCGCATCAATTGCCGGAATTCTTGTTGGTTCGAGAATGAAGGATGAAGTTAGAAAGGCGTTAATGAACGTTCTCGGACTTCCTGTGTTGTTGATAGGGATAAGCATGGGGTTGAAGACTGAGAACGTTCTCATACCAACTTTGAGCATAGTGGCGGGAACGATTGCTGGAGAACTCATCGGAATCGAGAGATGGTTAGAGAATTTTGGCGTCAGGGTTGAGAGGAGATTTGGAAGAGGAAAGTTCTCGGAAGGATTTGTTGGAGCAACACTGCTTTACTGTGTCGGTCCTATGGCGATACTTGGTCCAATTCAAGAGGGTTTGACCGGCGATATATCAGTGTTGCTTGCAAAATCAATGCTCGATGGAGTTGCATCCATCGCACTTGCTTCAGCTCTCGGGATAGGCGTTGCTTTCTCCAGCGTGAGTGTTCTCCTGTATCAGGGATTTTTCGCAGTCCTCGCTTCTGAACTCAGCAGGGTTGTTACGGAGAGCATGATAAACGAGCTGACTGCTACGGGCGGGTTGCTGATTATGGGTATTGGAATAAATCTTTTAGAGCTAAAAAAACTCAGGGTTGGGAACATGCTTCCGGCTCTGGTCATTGCACCCCTAATCGTTTATTTTGTTTAATCTGGTTTCCCGACGAGGTAGTTGAACCTGTAATCCACAATCTCCACTTCCATGAACTGTCCGAGAACACCCTCCGTTACAACAGCCCTGTAGGAATCCGTTCTCGCCAGAACTGTATCTCCCTTACCCTTTCTCGTCACGAGCACCTTGAGCTTTTTTCCGGCAAACCTCGAATTGTTCTCCAGCCCTATCACCCTCACCAACTCTGTAAGCTTCCTCGACCTCTCCTTCTTAATCCATCCCGGTATATCCCTGTATTTTGCCGCCAAAGTTCCTTTTCTTGGTGAGAATCGTGTTATGTTTACGATATCCGGCTTTGTTTCTTTCACAAGTTCGTAGCTTTTCCAGAAAGATTCTTCGTTCTCTGTTGGGAAGCCAACGATGATGTCGGTCGAAACCAGAACATCGTCGAAGTTTTTCCTGAAGGTCTCGACAACCTCGATATAGTCTTCCACCGTATGCCCCCTTCTCATATCCTCAAGAACCCTGTTGTCTCCGCTCTGCACCGGAACATGTATAAACTTGTAAATCTTCTCGCTGCTGAAAGCAGAGATAAGATCGTCAAGAACTCTCACAGCATGCTGGGGGTTCATCATCCCGACTCTAACCCTAAAATCTCCTTCAATTTCTGAAATGCGATTCAGCAGTTCGGGAAGCATTTCTTTGCCTTTATCAAGCCCGTAAGCCCCTGTATCCTGAGATGTGAGCTGAATTTCTTTAAAACCTTCTTTCACGACTCGTTCAATTTCTCTGACTATTCCATCCATCGAGAAACTCCTCAGTCTTCCCCTTGCCATCTTCGTAGCGCAGAAACTGCAAGAGCCCAAACACCCCTCTGATATTGATACTATTGCTATTGTGCTATCCCTATACCTCTTTTTGAGGTCACAGAGTTCCGATTTATCCACGTTTCTCCGTTCTGCCAAAATTTTCTTGCCATTCCTTGCTGAAAGAACAGCATCAACAATGTCTATCACGTTTTCAGGTGAGATGGCAGAATCTGAAAGCTTTACAGCCAGATCACTTATCCTCGTCAGGCAGCCAGCAAGAACGACTTTCTTACCCGATGTTTTTAACTCTTTGATTCTCCTTATTATCTTTCTCTCAGTGTAATCCACAACACCACATGAGTTTATCACAACAACGTCTGCATCCTCAACTGACGACAGCTCAAACTGCTTTGAGATTAAGCCTCTCATTATGTCTGAATCTGCCTGATTCATCGTGCAGCCGTAGGTTTCAATCGCCACTCTCAACCTGAGTTTATTGGAGGACTGGTTTAATAGGTTTTACTTCAAATCCTTCAGGCTACGAGTTCAAAATCTAATTTTCCTTAACTGTCAAAAAGATTATCAATCACCTAAAATAATTAACTTTCATGAAAAGAAGTGAAAAGGTTGTGGGAGGACCTTTGAGAGTGGGTCATCGGGCTTTGCTGAGATGTGCTGGCTTAACTGATGAAGATTTCGAAAAACCAATTGTTGCTGTTGTAAATTCGTGGAATGAAGTTGTTCCGGGACACATGCACCTGAAGCAACTTGCCTACCACGTTAAGATGGGAATAAGAGAGAAGGGAGGAATCCCTCTTGAATTCAACACAATAGCAATCTGCGATGGAGTTGCAATGGGACATGAGGGGATGAGAGCACCTCTGCCAAGTAGGGAGACCATAGCGGACTCCATAGAGCTTATGATCGAAGCTCATGGCTTTGATGCAATGGTTTGCATCTGCACCTGCGACAAGATCGTGCCCGGAATGCTGATGGCAGCAGCCAGACTCGACATACCAACTGTTTTTGTTCTGGGTGGAGGAATGCTACCATTCAAACCCTCTTACGGGAGGTTTAAAGGAAGAGAGATGACAGCCATAGATGTTGCTGAGGTTTTTGAATTAATGCAGAGGGGCGAAATTGATGCAGAATACGCCAAGTATGTGGAGGAAAACATCTGCACAACGGCAGGTGCATGTGCTGGAATGTTCACGGCAAACACCATGCAGTGCCTTACCGAGGTTATGGGTCTGACAATTCCGATGATGGCAACGACACCTGCAGCATACTCCGCAAAGCTCAGGTTAGCTCTTGAAGCTGGCAGAGCAGTTATGGATACTTACAGGCAGGAAATCAAGCCAAGCGACGTCCTGACTGAGGAAGCATTCGAAAATGCTGTAATGGTAGATATGGCACTTGGCGGCTCTACAAATACAGTTCTGCACCTCCCAGCTATTGCGAACGAACTTGGGATAAAAATTCCACTTGATCTTTTCGATGAAATCAGCAGAAAGGTGCCGCATATCTGTGGAATCGCTCCGGGAGGGGAATACACAATCTTCGACCTTCACCAGGCTGGCGGAATTCCTGCCCTACTCAAAAGGTTGGAGAGACTAATAAATAAAGAATGTGTTACGGTTACGGGCAAAAAGATCGGAGAAATAGCTGAGAAGGCTAAAATCTACGACGAGGATGTTATAAGACCGTTGGAGAAGCCTGTTCATAAGGAGGGTGGTATAGCAATTTTGTGGGGAAATCTCGCTCCAAGAGGGGCAGTGGTTAAAACTGCCGCTGTAAGCAAGAAAATGCTGAAGTTTAAAGGAGAGGCGAGGGTTTTTGATAAGGAAGAAGATGCAGTTGCGGCGATTTTAAACAGAGAAATTAGAGAAGGAGAGGTCATAGTAATAAGGTATGAAGGTCCGAAGGGCGGGCCCGGGATGAGGGAGATGCTTACGGCAACTACTGTCCTGATGCTCTCGGGAATGGGCGAGAGTGTAGCTCTCGTCACAGATGGCAGGTTCAGTGGGGCTACAAAAGGGCCATGTATCGGCCATGTCTCTCCTGAAGCTGCTGAGAAGGGCCCAATTGCTGTGGTTGAGGACGGAGATGTGATAGAGATAGATATCCCGAAAAGGAGCCTTGAAGTCAAGCTGAGCGATGATGAAATAGAAGAGAGACTGAAAAACCTACCGGAATTCGAGTCGAAGGTTAAGAAAGGCTGTCTTTACCGGTATTCAAGGCTTGCAAGCAGTGCAGACGAGGGAGGTGTGATGGTTTAGTTTGATTGGTGAGCAAAATATTCCTTTTTTGTGTATATCTAATCTATCCCAGTATCTCGAGCCGCGACATATGACATTCCCAGCCTCTGTGAATACTAAATCTAAAGTGGCTTTTCTCATGGTCATGTATCTCTTACAATCACGATTCTTCTTTGGCCACAACACTCTATTTTCTTGAGGGTATCTTCAGCCTCAAACTGCTTTATTTTCTCTTTTAGCTCTTTCAGGTGCTTACACAACTTAGTCTCCCCCTAACCACTCTCTCTTCAATTCATAAAAACTACCTTCCCTGATTGACTCCCTGATCTTCTCCATAAGACTCAGGATAAAAAAGAGGTTGTGATATGTGGCAAGTCTGAAGTATAGTAGCTCGTTTGCAGTGTAAAGATGTCTTAAATATGCTCTGGAGTAGTTCTGGCAAACAAGGCACTCGCAGGTACTGTCAACAGGCTTTGTATCTCTTCTGAACCTCGCATTTCGGATATGGATTCTGAATTTATTTGCCCGAGTCCCACCTTCAGCTGGGCTGATGTATAGATGTCCCCTTCTCGCCCATCTTGCTGGAGCTACACAGTCAAACATGTCTACACCCTTTTCAGTGCAGTTGAATAAATCCTCAACCGCTCCAATGCCCAGAAGATGCCTCGGCTTATCTTCCGGCAGCAAAGGAATCACCCAGTCCAGAATGTTCAGCATATCCTGCTTGCTCTTACCCAATGATCCGCCAATCCCGTAGCCCGCAAAGTCTCTCTCCGCCATAAATCTTGCAGACTTTTCCCTTAAATCCCTGTACTTTCCGCCCTGTACAACGCCAAAGAGAGCCTGCCTTCTATCGTAGTATTCTAAGCATTCCTCAGCCCACCTGTGGGTTCTTTCCAGTGCCTTCTCGGTGTAGCTTCTGTCAGAAAGAGGTGAGGTGCACTCGTCGAATGCGAAGATGATGTCAGAACCGAGGTTTGATTGAATTTCCATGGATTTTCTGGGTGTGAGTTCGATTATTCTGCCTGATTTTGGGTCTTTGAATTTTACACCTCTCTCTGTCACAACAGCGAGCTTTTTACCCTCTTTCTGGATTTCTTTCAGCCTCTCTTCGCTCAATCCCTCGAGAAATATGTTGTTGGCTATCTTCCCCACACCATGTTCCATTCCAAAACCCAAGGAGAAGGCCTGAAAGCCACCAGAGTCTGTCACAATTGGCCCGTCAAAGTTCATGAACTTATGCAGCCCTCCAAGGTCTCTGATAAGCTCGTCACCCGGTCTGAGGTGGAGGTGATAGGTGTTCGCGAGAATGACTTCCACACCCATATCTCTTAAGTCTCTGTTGTCCAAGCCCCTAATGGCACCTAAGGTTGCAACCGGGATGAAAACCGGGGTTTTGAAGCTCCCATGTCGGGTTTTAACCTCTCCAACGCGCATTCTGTCGAGGGTGTGTTTGATTTTGAATTTCATTCAGCGTTTAGTTGGACAGAAATTTTTAAAGGTTGTTGGATGCCTCTTTCAACATCAACCCTCTAACAGTAAACCTAACCCATCCAAAACCCATAAAACAGCCAACAGCCTCTCCTAAAACGATACCCAGCAAAATACCTTCAAATCCGAAGGGAATTGCAAGTAGATAGGCAAGAGAAACTGAGAAACAACTGATCTCAAAACGGTAATTGCAAAAGACCTCTCACCTTTTCCCATTCCCTGAAAAACGGATGCCGAGGAAACTCCAAGTGGTGCGAAGAGCAGGATAAATGCTGTTATCTTTATTGTTTTAGCCACTTCATCGTAAATAACTGCTGAGGCTTCAGTGTATGTGAAAATTGTAGAGATTTGAGGGGCAAAGGCAACCATTGCAGAAAGGATTGCTGCGTCAATCAACAGCAACAATTTGACGGCGTAGTTCAAGCTCTCCTCAATCTTCTTTGGATTCCTCGCACCGTAAGCAGCTCCGGTGACAGCAGTCAACGCCACGCTCATTCCGAAGAGAGGGACGAATCCGAAATGAATCAACCTCCATGTACTTGTGTAGGCAGCCAGCCCCACACTACCCCCCTGTTTCAATCACAAGTTCGGTTAATCAGCATGAAGGCTATAGATATGGTAAGCATTGAGAGGGAAGAGGGCGTACCAACCCTGAACAAATCAAAGGCAATTTTTCAGTCCCATTTAAAGGGAAATTCTGGCTTTACAAAGGTTTTACCGGTTAAAAACCAAAACAAAAAGACTGCAGATGAGATAACCATTGAAAGAACACTTGCATGGGCTGCACCGGCAACGCCGAGGTTTAAAACGTAGATGAATATCGGATCAAGAATGATGTTCAAAACACTCCCGATTGTGTTTGCGTACATGGCCCTCTTTGCGTTTCCCTCTCCATTCAGAATTCCCATCGAGGTGTTGTTGAACATCAGAAATACACTTCCGAGGATCATTATTCGTCCATACTCGATGGAAAGCTGCAGAACCTCACCTCCAGCACCAAGCAAAATCATAGCTGGTGTTAGGAGAATAACGGATGCAGTCATTGGAATTGAAACAAGAAATCCAACCAAGAAGGCGTGTATTGCGGTAAGATTTGCCCCTCTAACATCCTTTGCTCCTATTCTCCTCGAAATAGCTGAGTTGGACCCAACGTTGAGTCCTAACGAAATTGCGAGAAAGATGAAGAAAAGCGGAAAGAATATTCCAACTGCAGATAATGCGTTAGGTCCAAGACCCGCAACCCACACTCAATCAGCGAGAATATACAGTGTGAAAACAAAATTGCTGATTACCATTGGGATAGAAAGCTTGATCAAAGCTTTTCTCGGCTCGCCCATCAGAGTCCCAAGGTTCTTTTTCTCTCTCAAAGTCACGAAGTGTCGGAAAAAAGTAAGGTTAGTTAACATTTTTATTTTCAGGACTTTCTTCTACGACGCAAGTCGTAAGACTTCAAATCTTGACGTCAGGTTGAATTAAGATATGGGATAGCGGTTTCGTGTATCATCATGCTAACACTCTTCAAATCTAATATTTTGTGGATAGAAAATTTTATATTTTTGACTAACAAGTCAATATATGACTGACCAGACAGTCAATATACTTAACGCTGCCCTCAAGCTCTACACGGCTAAACCACCTCACGAAGTAAGTCTTGACGATGTTGCAAGAGAAGCGGGAGTTTCCAAGAGCTTAGTCCTGTATCACTTTGGGAGTAAGCGGAATTTGATTAGAGCAACCCTCCTTCACGCCTACAGAAGTCTGGTGGACGAATTGAGGATTGGAAGCGTTGAGGAATTGGTGGATTTGTGGATTAAATACATAAGGGAGAGGAGGAAACTGATAGAGTTCATGCTATACGCATTAAGCTTCCAGTCTGAAGTGTATAGTCCCAAAAAATTT
>DAVR01000003.1 GCA_002507545.1 Archaeoglobus sp. UBA230
ACAGACCACTACAACAACAGAAACGTCTATTCGATATTGACAATTCTGGCCCTGAAGACGAGAACAATAAAACTTGGTCCGGGTGTGACAAATCCATACCACATAAGTCCTGCTCTGACCGCATCCGCTATTGGCACAATAAACGAAATTAGCGGTGGAAGGGCAGTTCTTGGAATTGGAGCGGGAGATAAGGTTACCTTTGAAAGAATCGGCATAAGCTGGGAGAAGCCTTTAAAGAGAATGAGAGAGGCAGTTGAGATTATAAGACAGCTGACAGAGGGAAAAGCTGTAAAATACGATGGAGAGATTTTCAAATTTAACGGTGCGAAGCTTGGTTTCAAGACCGGAAGTATTCCGATATATATCGGTGCTCAAGGTCCAAAAATGCTCCAGCTCGCTGCAGAACTTGGAGATGGAGTTCTGATCAACGCATCACACCCCAAGGACTTTGAGGTGGCAAAGGAGAACATTGACGCCGGGCTGTCTAAAGCAGGGAAGAGCAGAGATGCCTTTGATACAGTTGCCTACGCATCAATGAGCGTTGACAAGGACAGAGACAAGGCACGGAACGCTGCAAGAATTGTCGTTGCCTTTATCGTTGCTGGCAGTCCACCAACGGTTCTTGAGAGGCACGGTCTGAGCGAGGAGGCTGTAAACGGTGTCAGGGAGGCTCTGAATAACGCCTTCACAAAGGGAGACTGGGGCGGTGTAGCAAAGAGTGTGACAGATGAGATGATTGATATCTTCTCCGTCAGCGGGACACCCGATGACGTCGTAGAGAGGATCAACGAACTTTCGAAGGCTGGGGTTACACAGGTCGTAGCTGGAAGCCCAATAGGCCCGGACAAGAAAAAGTCCATAAAACTGATCGGTAAGGAGATAATTCCAAAATTTAAGTAAAATTTCAAATTTTTTAATAAATTTGCCTGTCCAACTGTAATGCTATATTAGAACAAAGTTGGTAAAAGGTTTATATTTTCGAACTTTTTTGATTTTTTATGGATTTTAAGGAAGTCTTGAAGGTCGTGGGTTCGGCTCCGTGGTATAGGCTGATAGGAATGGAGCCGAGAATTGAAGAGGACAAAATCATCGTAGAGATGAATCTGGATGAGTCAAAGCACTTTCAGGCTCTGGGAATGGCACATGGCGGAGCGATTGCAAGTGTTCTCGATTCTGCAATAGGGTTAAACGTAAACAAAGAGGTCGTCAAGCTCGGGAAGACTGCCGTGACTGCACAGCTCAACATCCACTACGTCAGGCCAGCTTTGAAAGGCAAAATCGTGGGAACTGGAAGAGCTCTGCACATAGGCAGTAAGGTGACGGTGGGTTACGGAGAGGTGAGAAACGAGAAGGGTGAGCTTATTGCCACTGGAACTGCAACATTCTACATCGTAAACAGGGGAATGAAAGGCTAAACCGGAGCTAAAGCTCATCAGCCACCTTTTCCAAGTATCTCTTTATTTCTCTGACCGCTTCAGCGAGAACTTCTGAATTGTCATATTCTGCAACGATCTCTTCAAGCCTTTTCATCCCCCAATTCTTCATTTCATCAGCCATCTCAACCATTCTCGGAATTGCCCTGACAATGTTGTCAACAATCGTCACATCTGCCATCCTTGAAGTCCTTGATAAAGGGTTCAGATCAATCGCTATAACCTTCTTTCCGTGCTTCTTCAGAATTTCACATCTGTCACCATCCTCAAGTGGAACAAGGACGACGTCAGCAATCAGTATACCCCTACTGTCAACAATCCTCCTCGCGGACTCAAGACCTTCAAGAACTGCATCACATGCAGCGAGAACCTCAACATCGAACTGCTCCAAATATTTCTTTATCCTCTCCACCCTTTCGGGAGTATAATGGAATACATTGACCTCAACCCTCGCTCCTACTGCCTTTGAAAGTCTTGCGATGTCCTCAGGGACAAGAACTGCAACATTGCCATTTACAGAGATTACCGGATGCCTCGCAAGGAGCATCATCGCAACTGCAGCTCTTTCTGCCTTTATGGCAAAATCCCTCGTTTTTTCTCCGAGGATGTAGTCAAAAGCCTCTCCTCTTCCGTGGGCTATTAATCCCTGCATCGCCGTAACGCCAAGCTTTACACCCTCAACCAACCTTTCTCTCATCGTCAGAGACAGGTATCTCGGATGGGTCTTCGGTATTTCGGTCATTCCACCACCTTAAGAAACTCTGCAAGTTCCTTGAGCGATTCAAACACGTAATCTGCATACTGGATAAAAGACTTTGCCATTCCTCTGTTTTTCTCGGTAATGATTAAGGCGGTTTTCACCCCCGCCTCTTTTCCTGCGAGGAGGTCAAAGAGGAAATCCCCAACCATCAAAGCCCTCGAAGGTTCTACATTGAACCTACTCAGGGCGAGTTTTACTGGCTGCGGCGAGGGTTTTGGCTCGCCATCTTCCCTCGCAATGACAAAATCAAATTTGAACCCGAACCTTTTGGATATTAGCTCAACACTCTTTCTGCTGTTTCTTGTTATGACCCCTTTTATTGCTTTGTCATCCAGAGCACTTAAAAGCTCCTGAGCATAGAAGGCTGGCTTCGCGGTCATCGCACTTCTAATCTCATACTCTTCAAGCACCATGAACATCTCCTTTCTCCTATTCTCATCTCTCTCTGCCATTATTGACTCGAGGATGAACCTCTGCTCTATTCCAAGTTTTCTTCTTATCTCATCAAAGGGAATGTTGAGTTCTATGAGTGTGCCATCCAGATCAAAGGCTATGAGGTCAAACACCTTCAATCACCCTTCTGTACTCCATAGCCGCCTTTCCCGGATTCTCGGCAGTATAAATCCCTCTACCCACAATTATCCCGTCTGCATACCTCAAAGCCTCCAAACTCCCACCCTGCGCCCCAATTCCGGGGCAGAGGATTTCCATATCTCCTGCTACCTCTCTTATCTCCCTCAGCCTTTCAATTCTCGTTGATGGGGCTATCAATCCATCACAACCCACTTTTCTTGCAATCTCAACAATTCTCAGCGAAACTGCGCTCATGAACTCCTTCCCACCGGGACTACTAAGCTCTGTTACCGCATAAACCTTTCCGCCATATTCCTTGGCAACGTTGCAGACCTCATCGAGAGTGTCACTACCAACAAAACCGTGAGCAATAACAGATTCTGCACCATTTTCAAAGGCTATTCTTGCAATTAGTGAACTTGTATACGGGATGTCGGCTATCTTAAAATCCGCTATCACTGGCTTAAAGGCAGATAATTCTTTAATCATTCTAATTCCGGTGGATAGCACGAGAGGATAGTTAACCTTAATCCTGTCAACGAATTCAGCTACATCTTTTGCGATATCAACAGCCTTCTCTTTCTCTGTTACATCAAGGGCGAGTATCAGTTCTTTCATCAGTTCTTGTATCCCCTCAGGGTAAAATTATTTTTCTAAGAATTTCATCATAATGCTCTCTGCTTCCAGCACTTCCGTGTCCGGGCATGACAACGTCAAACTGAAGTTCTGCTATTTTCTTAACCGAGTTGAGATACTGGTTGTAATCCGAGCAGAAGCTTTTTGGGGATAGGTCAAGCCCGTTCCTACCCCTCAGCAAGTCACCGCAGTAGAGCTTTTCTTCTTTTAATATACATATACTCCCCGGTGTATGGCCAGGAGTGTGGATGATCTGAGCTTTAATATCCAAATTATCTACATCCCTGACCTCCTCAGGAGGTTTCGCTCTGAACAACCTCTCACCTATTTTTGCCAGTAAACCGAGTAAGCCTGAGTACTGGAACTTTTTCTCACCCAGAAGATACGGGATGTCTATCCTGTGGGCAAATACGGGGCAACCAAACTCTTTCTGAACTTTGTAAGCAGCAGCGAAATGGTCAAAATGAGCATGGGTGATAATTATTCCGTCAAGCTCCTTAACCTGCTTCAAAATCAGATCAGCATTCGTCCCGGTGTCAATGAGGTAAAACCTCTCATCATCAATCAGATAAACGTTGCAACCCCTTGATTTGAGCTTCATGTAAAGTTGTTTGGTAAATTTATAGAAATGTTTTTCCGTGTTAGAAAATTCTGATTGTGTCAATAAATCTCAGTCTTTTTGGAATTGGCGGATGTGTTGACAGAAACTCCTGAAGTGGTGAAACCTTTGCCTTCTTCAGTCTTTCTATGTCCATTCTTGTTATCGGCTCTGCAACTGCATTGACGAGAGCGTAAATGAACAGAGTTCTGAATTTACTATCTGCAATGATGTCCGCGTATCTTGGATAGCGATGATAGAAAAGATGTATCTTGGCAAGGCTTTTCTGCATTGCGTCTTTACTTGTTGCCCTCACACCCTCAAAGTCCGCATAGTATTCTCTCAGTCTGCTGAAAGCCAGAACGAGTATCTGGACTATGAATGAAACAAGAACTGCTGCAAAGCCAATTGCAGCAAGCTGCATTCCTCTTCTATCATCTCTGAATGATGCGTGGATGAGTGCATAGCCGAGGTAGAATATCACAGATGGTAGAAGGCCGAAGAAAAGCATGACGAGATTATCTTTGTGTTTGTGATGTCCCAGCTCATGGCCAATCACGGCTTCAAGCTCATCTCTGTCAAGCATACTCATCAAAGTGTCCGAAACTGCAACATATTTTCCACTCAGAATGTTCCCATAGGCGAAGGCGTTTGGTGGGGTGGAAACAACAACAGCCTTTGGAGGCTTGATGTTCAACCTTCTCGCAACGCTGTTGACCACCATCTGAAGCCTCTCATCCCTTTTAGCTCTGTAGGATACGTTTATGATGAAAGGTGAAACAAGGTACATCAGCAGATTTATAGCTATCATGAACAAGATCAGCCCGTAAAAGCTGATGTAGTATCCTGCAAAGCTGAGAATAATGTATATTGTAGCTGTGGATATTGATACTATCATAAATGCCAGCAGAACCATTGATGCAAAGAGAGAGAACTTCCCCGAAACCCTGCTTGCCACCTTCGGTGCGATGGTACTGGCTAACACCAACATCAGAAGGTATCCAAGCATTGCCAGTAGCATGTATACCGGATCAAGGAAGAATATCATATGAGATAGTAGTAGAATCGGATTATAAATCTTAATCCCAAAATCACCTGTTTTACTGTTAGATTTTGTTGAATTGAGGGACAAGCATACCAAAATTTTTTTAAATCTATTTGATCGAACATATGTTCGATGAAAGCACTGGAGGGTTTAATTGTTGTATTAGCAATGCTTATCCCATTCATTGCTATAAAAAGCTACGATATGGCTACATACACCTACTGGACTTTAATTTCAGCAACCTATCTCTGTTACATCGCTGTAGCGAGGTGGTGAAAGAATGAACGAGTTTCTCTATGCTTTCGCAGCCTATGCGGTAATAGGAACAGCCATAGCAGTTATGGCAATGAAAGGTGTGAGAACGCAGGAAGAATACTACATTGCCGGCAGGAAAGTCAGCGGGCTTGTTTCAGCATTGACCTACGCTGCCACCACCTACTCAGCTTTCATGATGGTTGGATTGGTCGGACTTACTTACGCGTCAGGTGTGGGAGCGCTTGGTTTCGAGTTGTTCTACCTCGTTGGCACACTCTTCCTCCTCTCCTACTATGCACCAAGGGTATGGGAGATAGCCAGAGAGAAGGGATGCATAACCCCCGGAGATATGATAGCCATGAGGTATGGCAGAGAGGTCTCGATGGTCATGTCCATTATCGTCTCTGTCGCCCTCATACCCTACATATCAGTCCAGCTAATCGGCGTCAGCCTAATTCTGGAAAAAACCTCTGCCATGAGTTTTGAAGTTGGAATCGCCATTTCTGCAATTCTTATAGCCCTCTGGGCTCTCCTTGGTGGTTTGAGGGGTGTTGCTTGGACTGATGCTGTTCAGGGAGTTTTCATGCTCTTTATGGCGATTGCAGCAGTTTTTTGGGTTTATAGTTACGGTTTCTCGGATACGAGCTTTTTCGATGAAGTTCCAAAGCTTGGAGACTTGCTGGTTGTTCCGAATAAAATCTGGACTCCTGTTAGATTTATCGCTCTCGTAGTTCCGTGGTTCTTCTTTGCTCTCACAAACCCGCAGGTATTCCAGCGCCTTTACATACCGAAGGACAGAGGAAGTCTGAGGAGAATGGTCATCCTGTTTGGCTTTTTCGGACTGGTTTACACAATTCTTGTGACTTTCCTCGGACTTGAGCTGAGAGTTCTTACTGAAACTGGAAGGTTTCCAGTTGTGAGCGACAGGGATGCTGTAACCCCAACCTTGCTCAGACTGATTCCACCGTGGCTGGCGGTTGCAATCTCAATAAGCATTTTTGCTGCAGCAATAACAACGGCAAACTCCATCGTCCTCACACTCTCATCAATGCTGACCAGAGATTTGTTCGGCAGTGAGAGAGTTGCAATTGGTAGAGTTCTGCTGCTAATTCTGACCGTTGCAATATCTATCTTTGCCCTCCAGCGACCCAACTACATAGTAGAGTTAGCCGTATTGAGTTCAACAATACTGCTGTGTCAGCTTCCGCTGATTCTCGGCGTTTTCCACTTCTCAAGGGGTGGAAAGGTTACCGGGATAGCGACGCTGACTGCAGGCTTCACAACAGCAATAGTGCTCAGCTACACCTCGGCATCCCCTCTTGGAATTCCTGCTTCAGTATGGACGCTGATGGTGTCTTTTGCAGTCTTCTTTGCCCTATCTGCCTTTGAAAAACAACAAGAGAGAAGTCACTCGGAAGACTTCCAGGCTTTGGGATAAGTTCCCCTCTCCATCAGAACTCTCTGAACATCAACAGCAACCCCTTTTTTCAGCCTGAAAATATCTTCAGCATTCATCATTGCTCTGCCCAACGCAACGAGTTCATTTTTAAGTGTGAATATTGCAACTGTTTTGTCCCTCTCAACTGTCTTTTCAACATAAGCCACTCCTCTGACGGAGAGGTTTGCACCGTGACAGATTGCATCAACCGCAGTGTCTTTCACAACAATTTTCGGAATGTCGGCAACAGCCATCTCCATCGGCTTTATTATCTCCCTCAAATACTTCTCCTCTCCCTCTTCCTTCCAAAAAACGTATGCGTCAAGCAAATCTTGAAGAGTGTAACACATATCTTCACCGAACCTTCCTGTCCTCGTCCTTCTCAACTCCTGCATATGCGCTCCGGTTCCAAGCACCTCTCCAATATCCCTGCAAAGCTTCCTGATGTAAGTTCCGGACTCGGTAACAACCCTGAAAAGGATATCTCTTCCCTCTATCTCCAGAATCTCGATTTCGTAAACCTCCCTTATCCTCAGCCTTTTTCTCACTGCCGATTTAAGGGGGGGTCTCTGGTAAATCCTACCCACAAACATCTTCATGACCCTCTCAATATCCTCTCTCCTCGCATTTCCGTGCAGTCTCATCAAGCACACATACTCCTTGCCCGACTCCTGCAGAAATTTTACGAGTTTTGTTGCGGTTTCAATAAAAACAGGTAGAACTCCTGTCACCCTCGGATCGAGCGTTCCAGCGTGTCCCGTCTTCTTTACCTCCAAAATTCTCCTAACCCACACAACAACTTCATGACTGCTCGGACCCATCGGCTTGTCTATGCAAACGAAGCCTTTTCTGATATACTCCTCAATCGGCCTCTTAGTGGGGTAGCAGCCGTAGTTATCATCCGTCACAGCCTCATCCTTGATGTAAAAGTTTTCCAGTTCTGATTTCACATTCCAAAAAGGATTCATGGGCTTTTTAATACTTCCCATCATGAGTGGAAAGCGAGATAATAAGCAAGCACCATTTCAGCAAGAACGGCCAATATTAGAAACTTTATTCTTCTCTGTGCAAGCGGAAGAGCTGTAATCAAGGATAGCGCGGGAATGAATGTCAGCATTAAGAGGACATTGGTTACAACCACCTTGTCCCCCATAAACTTGCTGAAAATGAACACAACAGTCATTAAGCCGAGTATGAGGTAGAAGGATATCCGAACAGTTTCGGCAAATACTCTGTCGTCCCTCATGTTATCCCCGCAATTCCCATCACTCCTTTGATGATGTTGGTGGCAGCGGCTATGAGCAGTATGAACATCACAGCAGACCTGATAATGCGTGGACTAACCCTGAGTGTCAGTTCAGCCCCGATCTTCGATCCAATTGTCATTCCGAGGATTGCTGGTACTGTTATTTCGGGTAGCACAGCACCCTTAGCCATGTAAACCCATGCTGCAATGGATGTATTGAGCAGGATTATCAGCATGCTTGTCGCAACTGCAACTCTGATTGGCAGAAGCATTACTAAGTTGAGGACGGGGACATTCGCCCAGCCTGCTCCGAGACCAAACATGCCAGCAACGAGCCCCACAAAAGCAAACATCGCAAGTGCAATTGTCGTGTTGCTCGCACTATACCTTATATCTTTACCTATACTCGGCTCAAAACACTCTCCTTCCATCTGAAAAAAACTACAAATTTTGTCTCGCCCCTTTGGTTCAGGAAACTCAACTCTCTCGGTTGTGGACATGATAAAAAGGATGAAAGCAAGTAGTAATCCAAGCATCAAAGTGATGTAGTGCTTCCCCTCCGGAAATTCGCGGGAAATGTAAAGGCCGAGATAACCTCCCCCAAATGCTGTTAGATTCGAGATTAGGATGAGGGGTAAGACCATCCTCAGGTTCGTGAAGCCCCTCTTGATGGCAGTCGGAGAGGACGTGAGGGAGCTTGCAAGGGCAACCATCACCCCTCCACCCCTGATATAATCAACATTTATCCCAGAAAAAGCAGTTAGGAGGGGAACAAACATCACACCTCCTCCAACTCCGGATAAAGGTGCTATTATACCAATTACAAGCGAGAAAAGGAATATGAAAGCCTCCATCTCCATGTTATCCCCTGCATATTAGCAGATTTGCCCTTGATTTCTTGAGCAAAATTTCGCATGGGTCTTTGCCGAACAAACGTGACACCACCCTCTTTTTCAATCCAACTACGATTAGATCGGGTTTGATTTCTCTTTCAAGCATGAGAATCCTATCCGCATAACTGCCAAAGGCAACCTTAACGTCAGAAACCACAAGACCGACATTCTCAAGTTCTTTCTTGTATTTCTCAAGCTTTTCTATGGACTGGGTCATCAACCTGTGATAAGCACTCATTTCCTTTTCTTCGGAAACGAACGGTGGTATTTCCATTTCCCGAATATAGAGAAGAAACACTTCTCCTCTCAACCCTTGTTTTGCAAGCTCGTAGATTTTTTGAAAGGCTATTTTACCTCTCTCCGTATCATCGAGTACCAAAAGGAACTTCGCCATCCTATCATTCCCCTTTCGGAATTACTGCAATCCCTCTACATATTTCATAAGTTCTTCTTCCGACATTTTAACGAATTTATTATAAATCTCCCGGATTTTCTCAATTGGACTTACCTCAATGCGGTAGAGATTAACAACGCCCAGAAGGTCTCCTTTGGATATCTGTCCATCAAACACTGGCATGAAAACCGCCTCTCTCACACTTCCACCTTCTTCCACTCTCCAAGGTCTACAGTCACATATTAAATCGAGAATAGCACCATCAGAGTGCCTCATAATCTGTAACGGGTAGACTATGGTATTCGAAGGGATATCAATTTCCTTAATCTTTACTCTGACGGGCTTTCCTGCTACAACCTCCCTGTCCTCGGCAGCAACGACGACTTCCCATCTTGCAATGGGACTCCTTCTGTACCCATAGGGCTTTATCTCTACATCTTCTCTTATTATTTCTCCGTTTTTCCTGTAAACCATCGTGAATTTCTGCTTCTGCTTTTCAAGCATAATGGGTTCAAGTTTTTTGACGCCAACATAGTAAACGTTAGCAACCCCGATAAGGTCACCCCTCCTTATTTCTCCATCCTCTATAGCGACAAAGATAGCCTGCTGTATCTTTTTACTCTCTTCAACCCTTGCTGGTCTCCCCAGCTGAACAACGTCCACAACAACACCGTATGGATTTCTTGTGACTGACAGCGGCACAACAACGGTGTTTGGAGGAAGATTTACCTCCCTTATATTAACCCTTAAAATGTCTCCAGCTTTAAAAGTCAAATCCTCTTCCGATACCAGAACCTCCCATACTCCAACGTTTGTCCTTGTGTATCCAAAGACCTCAGTTCTCATCCTTTTCCGATAAATGTTCCCGTTATCCCTCCATGTTATGTTTGCTTCAATTATTTCCTCTCTCAATTCAACCCTTGCGGGCTTCAAGTTTAATATTCTTGACAATAATCCGGTTTTTATGAAAAATACCTTGAGAACACCAACAATGTCGCCCTTTTCTATGACTCCATCCTCCACAGGAAGAAAGAGAACTTTATTTATACATTTTTCGTCCTCTACTCTTTGAGGAATGCCACACTCCACAACGTCAAGCACGGTGCCAAGTGCGTGTCTCATTATGTGCAAAGGCCCGACCATGGTGTCACCGGGGATCGAAAAAGGCTTTATCTCGATTATGCATGGCTTTCCTTTCCTTACCTCGACGGTTTCCTTTGCAATAAGTGTCTTCCACTGTGTTATGGGTACCATTCTGTAGCCGAAGGGCTTCAGTTCAATCTCCATCCTCTCTTTTCTGCCACCCACTTCATCCGCCCAGTATTTCATATTGATCTTCATGGTAACCACCTATAACGATTAATTAGGATGTTTTGTCTGTTTATAAGATTTATCACGGTTTTACTCGTGAGTGTAAAATTTAAGTTCGCTTAGACCTTCGCAACTTTAGTAAATATTTAAGTAAGATTACAAGGACGGATGATGAATCTGATGGGATTGTTTATAGCAAATCCTTTAGCTTTTATTGTTGCAGTATTTGCTCTGAGCTTTTCGATAGGTTTTGTAGCAATAATAGCAGGTACAGGAGGAGGTGTGCTGTTCACGTCATTCTTGCTTGGATTTACATCCATTCATCCTGATATTGTGCGGGCAACGAGTCTTCTCGCAGCAATAGCTGGCACAAGGATTGGAGCGCAAAACTATCTGAGAAGTATAGCTAACATAAGACTGGCCCTTCTTTTAGCTACTCCATACACATTGTTTGCAGTTTGCGGCTCCTACTTTGGGTTATATCTAACTAAGCATTTTGGAAACATAGGAATTGGAGCTCTTAAACTCGCACTCGGCCTGATTATAATTTGTATAGGTATAATGTATATTTTCGTTAAAAGGTCCGAATATCCAGCAGCGAGAAGCGACGCCATAACCGAAAAGCTGGGTTTGGAAATACCCTATTATGAAAGGTCCCTCAACTCCATCATTGAATACAAGCTGAGAAGAGCTCCGCTTGCCCTTCTTCTGTGCTGTGTTGTTGGATTCATTTCCGGCACCTTCGGTCTTGGGGCGGGATGGGCGATCGTTCCGACAATAAACCTCGTGATGTTGGCTCCTCTCAAAGTTGCAACAACGACCAGTGCAGTTGTGATAAGTATAGGAGATACTGCAGCTGTTTTCCCCTACATGATGTCAGGCTCTATTATACCGATTTTTGCGATTCCGTCTGTATCTGGACTTATGAGCAGAGCTAGGGTTGGTTCATCTGTCGCAGTGAAGATAAAGGCAAAATATGTCAGAAATATTCTCACCTTTTTACTGCTTTTTGCCGGGATAAAACTCCTTCTGGTGGGAGCATGGATGCTGAGGATTTAAAACCACCGCTTGAGGGTAGGATTTATGGAGAAGTTAGTGGCTGGATGTCAATTTTAGGAATAGTAATCGGATTGATAGGTGTGGCAGTTGGGCTGTCTGGAAATTCTATCTTTAACTATTCAATGACTGTACAGGACCTGTTGAGGGGTTACAGTGAGGATGTTTTGTGGGTTAGAGATAGTTCGATCCACTCCGAACCCTACGGATACTGGTTTCTTTCGGTAGCAGCCAATGGAGACGGTGTGGCGATGCTTGGGATTGCAATAATGATATACGGTGGTATTGCTGGCATGTTTTGCCTTCTTTTATCCATGCTGATAAACAGAAGGATTCTGTTTTACAAGAGAGGTTTGTACTTTCTGCTTGCAGTGATAATACTGTCAGTCATGTTGTTCTGTGCGTGGGAAGCGGAATTCAGGATAAGCGTATAAAATTTCAAACAGGTCTCACCCTTCCCCACTTCTCCAGAGCCCTTGCAAGCTCTCTGTGTGTCTTCGCATATTCTTCAAGAGAGGTGCCATCTATTATTGCATCTAAAGCCTGCCTCACAGCTCTGGCACCAGCTAAAGCCCCATCTGGATGTCCGAGAACTCCACCACCGACCTGAATGACTATTTCAGAGCCGAGAGCATCAATCACCGGCTCAAGGTTTCCGGGATGCAGACCTCCAGAGGATACTGGCATTGCTGGCTTTATGTGGTGAAACTCCTGTTTGAGATGGAAAACATCGCTGCTATCGGGCTCGTAAATTGCCTCACTGAAAACCTTCGCATACTGCACAACTTCCCATTTCCCACCTTCAAGCTTCCCTGCCCCAGCAGTGCCGACATGGAGCTGGTCAATACCAATAATTCGGTAAAGTTTGGCGAGAACAAACATCGAAATACCGTGGTGAGGATTTCTCGTAAAAGCAGCGTGCATTGCTCTGTGACCGTGAACTGCCAAGCCGTGGTCAGCGGCAAGGTCTCTGATGTATTCCAAAGCTCCCCATCCCGTTACAACAACATCAACCATTACGTAGGGATTGCCAAGTTCTGCAACGAGCTTTAGCCTCTTCTCCATCTCCCTGATATCTGAGGTTATATTTGCAAACCAAGCCTTTTTCTCTCCTGTCTCTTTTTCCACTTTTTCTATGACCTTCATTATCCTATTTGCCCTATCATCAAATTTGCAGTAGTCGGGGCTTGTGAGATTCTCATCGTCTTTTATGTAATCCATTCCTCCCCTAAGCAGATCGTATGCGAGTCTCTCCACCTCCTCCGGAGAATACCCGACCTTTGGTTTTGGCACCGTTCCAACAATGGGACGATTTTCTATTCCAAAAATCTTCTTAACACCATCCTTTCCCTTTTCTGGACCCTTAAAATCCTTCAAGAACTTTTCAGGCAGATAGATGTCTTCCAATCTTAAACCTGCCACCCTTCTCATTCCGAAAACGTTTCCGGCTATTGAAGCAAGCAGTCCAGGCAGGTTGTGATCTTCAAACAGCTCAATGGGGTAGGCAATTTTGACGATCCACGAACCATCACCCATACTGTGAAAATCATAAGCCTTAGCTGACAGCTTCTCAACCCTTTTCCCATCACACCAGTTATAAAGGGTCGTCCAAGTTCCTGTACTGCTTTCAGCAGCTACAGCACCAGCAACATCTTCAATACTGAACCCCTCAGCAGGTTTAATGCGGAAAACAGCTACAGCATCAATGCTGAAATCGGGTTCGTAGTCCTTGTCAACATATTTGTCATACATCTCAAACTCAGTCATTGAAAAAACTCGATCGTCAAAATTTAAATCCTTTCCATCCTTTCCGTCAAGGGTGGCACAAGCATATTAAGTCTCTAAATCAACAACGGGTATGGGGAAGCTCGGATTCGTGCAGGTTGAAGTTTCAACGAAATGCCAGCTCAACTGCCCGATGTGCCCCCGCTCTTGTTTTAAGGATGAGTGGATATCAAAGGATATGGATTTGAACACCTTCACCCTGATCCCCTTCAAAAGGTTCAGATATGCGCACCTACAGGGGTGGGGTGAGCCTTTGCTTAACCCAAACATTGATGAGATGATTGAGATGGCGAGAAAGCACTGCAAAGTTGGCTTAACCACGAACGGTTTGCTGATAGAACGTTATTTAGGGGTAGTGCTGAAGCTGGATTTGCTTTCTGTATCAGTTGCCAGCGCCAATCCACTAACTCACCACGCCGTAAGAGGCTTTAACCTTGAAAAGCTAAAGCGGAACATCAAACTCGTTTCTGAAAGCAGAAAAGCCAAGAGTAAACCAAAAATCGTCATAGCAACGATGATGCTGAAGAATACAATCGAAACACTGCCGAGAATAGTAGATTTTGCCCTTGAATGTGGTGCTGATGAAGTAATTGCGAATAACCTTGATTACATCCCCTCACAAAGCTTAATAGGGCAGGAGGTTTTTGGCTTACAATCCAACCAACAAGTTGAAGAGATACTGGATCAAATAAAGATGAAAGCTAAGGATGCCGGGATCAGATTTGTCGCAAAGCAAGTTGTGATGGACGAAGCTCTTGTTTGTGCCGAAAACCCCGTTGATAACTGCCTCATCACAGTTGATGGCAAAATTGCCCCCTGCGTTTACCTTCATTTGCCCACCCGATCGGATTATATAGTCAGGCACTTCAGGGGCAAAAGGGTTGAAGTTCCGAAAGTTTACTTTGGTAGCATAACCCAATGGAGAAAAAGCGATATCAGAGTAACATTCGAGAAGCGTTTACAGGTTCTCTACCAATATCTACCTCTCGAGCTTCCAGCTTTGCCCGATGTATGCAGAAGCTGCTACAAGGCTTGGTCCGTTTAGTCCATCTCCAGATAAACTGTTCTATAGAAGTAATAAGGATGGTACTGCCACATCCAATGCGGGATCATTTTTCTGTAGTCAAGCTCCATGTTCACCTTAACCGTTCTCTCGTTTTCAAAGATATCTTTCAGCTTGAGTTTCAAATTTTCGTCGAGTTCTTCCAATGTTTTCCCCGTAACAACTATCTGATCATTCTTCGCTATCCATCTAACCCCATCGTGGTAGAGATCAAAACATATGGTTCTCATGGTTTTAAAAAAGGGAAAAATTTTAAGGTGTTACTGTTGGCGGGGTCATACCCATGTGGAACAGATAGGCAATAAGCCAGCCAATGGGTATGATGATCACTGCGAGGATGAATGCGTAGGCAAGAGCCAGTCTTCCAAGACCTTCCTGTCTGAGAGTTCTGAAGTCGGTGACGATTCCGATGCTTGTGAACGTTAGAACAAAGAAGAACTTTCTCAGAGCTCCCTCAACCGGCTTGATTCCTGGTGTCATGGCTTTGTATGCCGTAGTCGGGTCTGGATAGAGGTTCAGCCCGAGAATTACTAACAGTCCCATTGCAAGGAAGTATCCAAGGACGAACTTTGGAAATCTCCACCAGATCTCCATCTTCTGGACTTTCTCTCCCGGCCTTCTTTCAAAGTAGTAGACCCACACCGCAGCGAGAACAAACGCCCAGACGCCTATGAACATGTCAATCCAGATCTTAGTGTTAACTGCAGACATCAGAATCCAGCCCTCTTCCCACTGCACTCCGAGATCCAATGCAGCTCTCGATCTCATCAGTTCATCCAGTATTGCTCCTGCAGCAGCATCGGCTCCATCAGTCTTAACAGTTAGACCGAGGCTCGCGCCAGCAGCTATTGGTTCATGGAACCAGAAGGCCACAAGCACACCTGGAAGAACTATGAGTTCAATGACCGCAAAGACGACGATTAATGCTGAGATCATAACAGGAACGATCGGTCTTGCCTTGATAGCTCCTGCCGTTGCGATTGCTGCAGAGACACCACATATCGAGATACCTGAAGCAAGACATGCTGACCACTCTCTCGACAGATTGAACAACTTTCTGCCCGTCGCATAAGCTAAGGGCCAGAATAGCAGATAAGCAGCAATCGTCGCACATGCTCCAGCAACGAGTATGTGTAAAGCGTAGCCGAGTGATTTCATTGCAAGGTAACCAAGCTTCGCACCAAGCATAACGATGGCAACTTTGATGAACCATTCTGGCCTTGCTCCAAGTTTAATGAATTCTCTGAACCCTTTCGGTGCCAGATTTCCTATCAGCAGACCGACGATCAAAGCTGTAATGTAGAAGGCTCCACCAAGAGAGAGGCTCCAATCAATGCCGTATTTTGCTCTGTCGAGTTCCGTAGCGGCTATGTATGCGTTCTCACCAATGATATAACAGATAACCGAAATCCAGAAGACCAATGTGAAAGCTACTAAATACTTCTTGATGTCCCATTTCATGAAGAAGGCGCCAATCGTTGTCGTTACCAGTATTATAACATACGTGGCAATTAACGAAGCCACTGGACTCCAGAGGTCTGGGTTTGAAGCCTTGAATGCTTTCTCGATCGTTACCCACTTGCCAAACTTCACAATCCAGCCTACAAGGTCAAATCCGGTCAGCATTGTTATTATGCCAAGGAACACAAAGAATGTTCCAAGCCAGAACGCCCACCAGTCTTCTGTAGAGAACATTCCCGTATACCATCTTCTTTCTTCAGCCATACCCCCTCACCTCAATAATGCACCAGTATCGTGGAGTATATCACCACCCAGAGGACTATCGTTGCAATTATTCCGGCCAGTATCGCTGCTTTTACAAGTTTTCCCTCCATTGGGTCCCATGGTTCAACTGCTATGAGTGGTCTCTCTAAACCACAGGACGTGCATCTCAGAATGTCCTCTTCTTCCATTTTCACTATTTCCATCAACGAACCACAGTTTGGACACAATTCTTCCGCCATACCACCACCTCTCAACACATTCACACAACTCCAGCAACAAATCCCACATTCATAATTCAAATTTTAACAAATATTAGAATATCGTCAAAAAAAGCATCAAACAGTGTCAGGCAGCACGCATAACCTCTCTTCCATCTTCTGTGACCTCCAGAACCTTCATTCGTCCATCTTTAATCATTTTAATTAATCCCTTCTCTACCAGATAACTGATCCTCTTTTTCGCCGTATTTCTCGTGATGTTAAAACTACTCATTATATCCTTGATGGAGGGTTTTTCTCCAAATCTGTTCTTTGAATAAACAAACCTGAGCAGTTCGTACATCTCCTCTGGTAAATCTACTCCTTTACTCCTTATCACACCACATTCCATCTTCAACAGTTTTAACTCTCTCTCACTTAGCACACCACTTTCTGACACTGCAATTAATATGCCTTTATTCAAAACAAAAAACAAGTCCTTTAACCTCTGTAAAAGCTCGTAAACTTCCTCAAAGGGCCATTTAACAAGAAGATAGTCGAGATCAAGAAGGACAGCATTTTTCCATCCCGGCATCCTAACTATCTCCCTGTATATTTTTGCTGGGTCTGGTTCTACTGTTATACCTTTTCTTCTATTTGCCATCATTAAATAGCCGTCTTCACGGACTCCAATAACTTCGGGATATCGCCTGCTTATCACTTTCCCATCGTATCCGCATTTTATCAGATCGTTGATAACACCAACTGCAACATCGAAGCTATCTGTGAAATACACCCTTCCCCTTTCAACTTCATACCTGAGCATTCTCCTTTCAGCATCCCTTTCACTTTCTATTTTAAGCGATATATCCCTCGCAATAACAGAGAAACCTCTCAGCACCCCTACCTCATCCAGTAGTGGCGAAATCGCTATTTCTACGTCTATGATGTCTCCACTCTTGGTCAATCTGCGTGTTTCGAATCTTAGGTCACTGTCACCGTCTCTTAACCTTCTGAGGATGAAATCTGTTTCATTCTTAATTTCATCCGGTAGCAAATCTGAGGAGTCCATCCCTATAGCCTCATCCTTGCTCCATCCAAACATTTTCTCCGCTGTTCGGTTCCAGCTTGTTATCTTCCCCTCAAGATCAACGGAATAAATTGCATCGTTCGAGTTCTCAACTATGCTGGCGAGATGATACAGTTCCTTCTGAACTTCGAGAATTTCCCTTGTTCTCCTTTCTAATTCTTCGCACGTGTTCTTTAACTCAATTTCAGCCTTCTTCCTCCTCGTTATATCCCTCATAATAGCAACGAATCCCACAAGCTCACCTGTAGAATCATAAATGCTTGTAAGAGTTTGGTCAACGATGACAGTATCTCCACTCTTCGTGTATCTAACAGACTCGATATCCTTTACATGTCCTTCTAAAACCGCTCTCCTGAAATTCTCTCTGCACTGGTTCCACTGATCTTCCGGGAGAAGGAATGCAATTGGCTTCCCAATTGCCTCTTCAGCAGTATAACCAAACATTATCTCTGCCCCTCTGTTCCATGCGACAATTCTGCTATCAATGTCCAGAATAACGATGGCATCAATAGAGTGCTCAAGTATTCCTCTGAAAAACGCCAGCTCTCGCTCTATCTTCTTTCTCTCTTCAATACTTCTCGCAAAGCATCTGTAACAGTCCCCGGATGCGCTAACAGTAACTTCAACGGGGTGCACTTTCTTCGTTTTGGTCACAAGCTCGAACTCGAACTTTTCGTTATTTTTGATTAAATCAACAGGAAAATTCTCTAAAATCTCATTGATTTTCCTTCCCAAAACCTCTTCTTCATTATAGCCGAGATAATCTTTAACCTTTGGGCTTGTGTAAATGATTCTTAAATCTCTATCGAGTTCAAAAACCCAGCCATCAATTTTCTCAACCACACTCCTGAATCTCTCCTCACTTTCCTTTAATGCATCTCTTTCTCTCCTCAACTCCTTTACCATCCAGTTAAACGCAGAAGCAAGTTCCTCAAATTCATCGCCTGTTGTGACCTCAACTGTTTCAAGCTCACCTTTAACCGCCTTCTCAAAGGCTTCCTTCATCTTTTCTATCGGCTCGAGGATGCTTCCAGCCGCAAAAAGTGCCACGCTCAAAATAACGATAGCAACGTAGGCTATATAGGACGGGCTTACTCCACTCACATCTATAATAGAGACACCAAGAATCAATGAGATTACAGAGATTAAAAATAAGATTAGGATAAACTTGGTAAAAATCCTCATAACACACCACCCCACAGAAGTATTGCGAAAACAGCCAAGCCGGTGAGCCATCCGACGTAAGAAATGAGCAAAGGTTTAATTCCCACCCTCTGTACCTTTCTGATGTCAACGCTATAGCCGATAGCAGCAAGTGTCATAGAGAAAACAACCGTTGCAACCGGTCTCAGCATCTCTACAATCTGACTCGGGAGATAGGTGCTGGCGAATAGGGCAACGGCAAGGAAGGTAACGATATACCAGGGCACGTAGAGGCGGCTCTCGGAATAGAGTATGGACAGAACAAGGGCAACGAGGGCAATCATTGCAATCCTTATCCCCTTCACTGCAAGAGCTTCATCCTCGACACCAACCAAGTGAGATGATATTTTGACCAATCCTGTTTGATGGAGAGTTGCTCCAGCCATGATGGCGTAATCATCGGGGGAAATGCCTGTAAAATGACCTATACTTGGATAAGTTATCGCTCCAGTAAGACCTACAGCAGTTATGATGATTATCGCAGCTGAAAATTCCTCTTTCTTTGGTCTCAAAAGAGGTGAAACAATTGCAATTGCCGAAACACCACAGATTCCGCTTCCACACGCAAGAAGGAGAGACAAATGCCTGCTAATTTTGAGTAGTTTTGAAAGCCATATTATAGTTACGAACATCACACTCGCAATAAGAAGGGTAGAAATTACGATCTCAGGTCTGAACTCTCCAAGATAGGGAATGTTTATATTGAGGCCATAAAGGGTTATACCAAGCGGCAGAAGCACCATAAGAGATTTTTCTGAGATTCTTTTCATTTTCTCATCATTCTGAAAGTTACCTGCGATTATCCCAAATATCAGAGCGAGAAATAATGGTTCGAATGCTGGGTCATAAATACTTGTTATATATGCAGCTATTCCGCAGAAGAATAATAGTAAAATTGTGTAACCTCCAATTTTGCTGACCGGTAAACCGACTCCCTTAGTTAAATCGGGTATTTTGAAAGAGTCTCGCATTTATCTACAGTCCGATTAGTTGTATATAAAACTAATTCTTTAGAACACTTAAATCTCTACAAAAATCACACTGCTTGCAGTCTCCAGCATCTCCACCTCTCTGCCCTCAATACTTTTCTCCGTTACAGCATCAAACCACTCCGCCCTAACTTCCACATTCTGACCATCCAGTGTAATTTCAATTGCTCCCTCTCTAAGCAATCGCTCTTTCTCCTCCTCGCTCAGTCCCTCTACAGCTTTTATCAGCTTCTTCGCCTTATCCCTAAACATTGGCCCGATCACCGCAAATTTTGGCTTTAACGCTACAACCCTCTCCCTCACTTCAGGCATCTCTTCCACAACTTCCACCTCAGAGTTTGTCGCCCCTGCCACGTCTCTGACATCAAGACCGTCGAGCTTTGAGTAAACTATCAGTCTCTTCAGCGGTGCATTAAGGGCCAATCCTTTATCGTGCTTGAATTTCCTCACAGCCGCCACTATTTCCTTTATCTCCTCTCCAGCCTTCTCAGCCTTCTCATCCAGAAACTCCTCCTCGACCACCGGATAGCTCTGCAAGTGAACACTTCCTTCCTTAAAATGACTCCAGCACTCTTCAGCTAAAAAGGGTGTGACTGGAGCCAGCAGCCTCGTCAGCACATCGAGAGCATAATGGAGAACGAACTTGGCAGCTCTCTTTTCCTCCTCCGAGCCGGAATAAAGCCTGTTCTTCACGATTTCAAGGTAGTTGTCAGCATACTCATACCAAGTAAACGTCCTGATCGCCTTAATTGCTTCATCAAACCTATAACTGTCCATGTGCTTCCTCACTTCTCCAACAAGCCTGTTCAGCTTTGATAAAATCCATCTATCCGTGCTCCTCAAATACTGCCTGTCCTCCTCGCTCGGCTTGTAGTTTGCGATATGCATCAGCGTGAACCTCGTTATGCTCCAGAACTTCTGCTGAAATCTGCTTGCAGCAACAACATCCTTCCAGCTAAAGATGATGTCGTCCCCAATTACTCCACTCGCCGCCCATTGTCTGAGAGCATCAACTCCATACTTCTCAACAACTTCTTCGGGCACTATAACGTTTCCAAGGCTCTTACTCATTTTCCTGCCATCTTCTCCAAAAACCATCCCGTTTATGACTATCTCATACCACGGAATCTGATCCTCCAAAGCCAGTGACCTCAGAATCGTGTAGAATGCCCATGTCCTGATGATATCATGCCCCTGAGGACGGAGGTGGGTGGGATACTCCCTCAACTCAGGCCATCCGCATATCATAAGCGGTGTTATACTCGAATCCATCCATGTGTCGAGCACATCAGTCTCTCCTCTGAACTCAGTCGAACCACATTTCGGACATGGCTCTGGAGGTTGGACAGCGGTTGGATCAACGGGCAACCATTCCTCCTTCGCAACAACAACCTCTCCGCAGTTCTTGCAGTACCAGGCTGGTATTGGAGTGGCAAAAATCCTCTGCCTGCTTATAACCCAATCCCACTCCATTGACTGAACCCAGCTCTCCAGCCTTGAGTACATGTGCTCCGGAACCCACTTTATCTTTCTCGCCGCTTCCAAAATCTTCTCCTTCTCCACCTTAACGAACCACTGCTCCGCGGGGATGATTTCAACGGGGGTCTTGCATCTCCAGCATACTCCTACATTGTGGTCAATCTCAACCTGCTTTAGCAATCTCCCCTCCTCCTTTAAATCCTCGAGAATTGCTTCTCTCGCCTCTGGAATAGTCATGCCAGCATATTTCCCCGCCTTCTCGTTCAGCCTTCCATCCCTTCCAACGATGTTCCTCAGCTCAAGCTTGTGCTTCTTCCACCACTTCACATCCTGCCTGTCTCCGAATGTGCAGATCATCACCACTCCCGTTCCAAATTCAGGATCAACCTCCTCGTCGGCGATAACCTCGGCATAGTAGTCGGTAGTGGGCACTCTTACCCTCTTTCCAACCAGATGTTTGTTCCTCTCATCATCTGGATGAATAGCAATGGCTACGCAAGCAGGAATGAGTTCAGGACGGGTTGTTGCGATGATAACATCATCGTCGAACTTGATGTAGTTCAGCCTCGTTCTGTCCTGCCTGTATTCGATTTCGGCAAGTGCAATGGTTGTTTCACACCTCGGACAGAAAACGACCGGATGGTAGTCCCTGTAAATCAACCCTTTTTTGTACATCCTCACAAAGGAGAGCTGGGTTTTGGAGTAGTATTCAGGATACATGGTTATGTATTCTTTGCTCCAGTCTATGCTGTAGCCCATTCTTCTTGCTGTTTCTCTCATTTTGGCGATGTTTTGCTCTGTAAACTTCACACAAAGCTCTCTAAACTTCTCCCTTGGCACATCACCCTTTTTTATCCCGTAAGACTCCTCAACCTTAACCTCCGTCGGTAAACCGTGACAGTCCCAACCCTGTGGGAACATGACCTCATAGCCGTTCATCCTCTTGTATCTCGCGATAAAGTCAATTATGCACCAGTTCAGAGCGTGGCCGATGTGAAATGAGCCTGTGGGGTAAGGGGGAGGGGTGTCAATTATGTAGTGCGGCTTTTCAGAGTTCCAGTCAAAATAATACATCTCATCCTTCCACAAATTGAGCCACTTCTCCTCAACCTCATGAGCATTGTAGTCCTTCCTGATTTCCATGTGAACACCCCTTAATGTGACGAAATATAATTTTCGCCTCAACACTCACATCGAATCTGTCTGTCAATCTTCACAGCATGATTTCTCAGAACACCTATTTTCTCAATCTCAACCTCCACGACGTCTCCGTTTTTGAGCATCCCCACCCCAGCTGGTGTGCCGGTGGCAATGACGTCTCCAGCTTTGAGCGTCATTATGGATGATATGAAAGATACAAGCTGAAATACATCGAAAATCAGGTTTGAAGTGTTTGATTTCTGCACAACTTTGCCGTTAACCCTCGTCTGAATCCCCAGCTTTCCCGGATCATTGATCTCGGCAATATACGGACCAATGGGTGCAAAGGTGTCAAAGCTCTTTGCCCTCGTCCACTGCCCATCCTTCGCCTGCAAATCTCTTGCAGTAACATCATTAAAACACGTATAACCAAGAATATAGTCTGCCGCTTCACTCTCAGCCACATTTTTACAGTCCTCGGCTATGACAACCGCAAGCTCTCCCTCATAGTCAACTCTTTGTGAGATGCTGGGAAGAATTATGCAATCTTCGTGACCTATGACGGCAGTGGAGGGTTTCATGAAGAGTATTGGCTCCTCAGGCACGGGCATATTCAGTTCTTCAGCATGGTCAATGTAGTTAAGACCAACGGCGATTATTTTTGTGGGGATTACAGGGGGGAGGAACTTTATGGCAGATATCGGCACTTCATAGTTATCAAACACCAAAAAATCATCCACGATCTCGAAATAACCTTCATAAATCCTACCATTTGCAACAAACCTTCCAATCATAGTCTCAACCCCTCCCAGTTTTAAAATGATTAAACCCTCTACACATGTTGGTGTGCTCCATATCTCCTGTAGCCGGATAACTCTAAAAACCTTTACCTCCTAAGCCTAACATGCTACTCATAAAGACCCAGAGAGGGATGGAGTATGTTGCCGCTTCTCACATCAAAGATGCGATTGGAGATGTCAAGATTGAAGTCAGACCATCGGGCTTTCTCGGTCTTCTCATTGTTCACTGTGACGAGAATTTGAGAGACAAACTGGATGATATTCCTGAAATAGAGACCATAATTCCTGTCTTAACTGAATGTAACGCTGATTTAGATGAAATTATTTCAAAAGCCGAAATTATTGCCGAAAAATTGAAAGATGCCAAAACTTTCGCCATCAGAACGAAGAGAAGGGGGACACACGATTTTTCAAGCCTTGACGTAAATCTTGACCTCGGAGATAGGATAAGGGAGCTTACCGGATGTGAGGTTGACCTCAACTTTCCTGATAAGTCTGTTTACGTGGAGATCATCAACAAGAGGGTCTTAATCGGAGTTGTTGATGGTAGCGAGGAGAGAAAAAAGTACACTCCTGAAAAGGTGGATTCAAGAAAGCTGTTCGGAAAAATCAGCTTCGTCCAGATGCCATATCTTGAGGACACGAAAGCTGCACTTGAGATCGGTGAGAGGGTTGGAAGGGCAGCTCAGGCGTTTGAGATTAAAGAGCTTATAATTGCGCCTCATGAGTATGTCAACGCCTTTGAACTCGAATACTTCATCAAGGGGGTTAGGAGGGGGCAGCTTGCAAGGTATAAGGTCCAGGAGAAGGCGTATGCGAGAGAGGTAAGAAAAGTCCCGGTTTTTGTCAGAGACATCTATCAGACTGCAAGAGACAAAAGAAGGAGAAGGAACGTCCTGATAGTCACTGACCCTACTGGGAAGCAACTTTCAGGAATAAGAGATGAGCTTGTCAGAAAAATGAAGTTCGCAGATGAGATCGTTGTTTTTGCCGGGAGCAGAGTGGGCGTGCCAAAGGGATTGTTTCGCCTGGCAGATTTCGTTATTGATTTGGCGCCCTACATCACTTTTGCTACAGAGCAGACCATCCCCGTTACACTGTCAGCCTTGCTGACGATTTTCGAAGATGATGAGGAAAGAGCTTATAATCCCTGAACATCTCCACCTTCTGTGAAGGTCGCTCTTGGAGGAACCTTTGAGCCCCTTCATGAGGGACACAAAAAGCTCATAGAGGTTGCAGTTAAGCTTGGGGGCAGAGGTATAACAATTGGAATAACAAGCGACAGAATGGCGAGGGCGAGAATTAGGAGCGTTTTGCCCTTCTCCATCAGGGCGGAGAATGTGAGAAGGTACGTTTTGAGAAAGTATGGATTTGAACCAGAAATTGTAAAAATAACCAACCCCTATGGGAAAACACTTGAAGTTGATTTTGATTATCTTGTCGTTTCTCCAGAAACCTACGAAATGGCTTTGAAGATAAATGAAAAGAGAGAAGAGATGGGAAAAAGGAAGATCACGATCGTCAAGGTGGACTGGGTGATGGCCGAAGATGGCAAGCCAATTTCCTCCACGAGAATCAAAAGGGGAGAAATTGACAGATACGGAGGGGTTATTTAGTTGAATTCTCAATTCAAACGTCTGCCATCTCAAGAAGAAAGATTTGGTCAAGAGTTTGTTTTAAGAAGGCTTCGTAGAGCCCCGTAACTTCTTCGACAATTATCTTGCCCTTGGTGAGGACATAATGTCTGAATTTTTGCGGGGAGCGAATCAATGGGAACAACATGTATTATCACTGATGTTTACTTGGTGGCGAGTTTAGACCAGAGGAGCGAATCAATGGGAACAACATCAACCCGGGACTGACAACTCCATCTCCAGTTTGGCACCCAAGTTGAGATAATACTTCAGATTCCCCTCTGGTGGTGTAAACAGCGACGTCAACGTCCCTGAACATTCACATCACTACAAAATTAAGGATTGGTGCTTCATAAACATTTTTCTGGATCAAATTCATATCTACAGACTCAGTTGCCTCATAAACATCCCGAACAAGCCTTCTGATGTATGCTTGATTGTTTGCGCTACCAAAAAGCCCTTTTTCTTTAAAAATTTTCCAGTGTTCAAAAATAAAAAGATTTAAATCGCTGCATTCAAACAAAATTCGGGTGATAGAATGAAAGTAAACGGTGTTGAGGTAGAAGAGACTTTTGCTGAGGCCTTTGATATAAAAATCGCAAGGGTTTTGATAACGGGCTACGACTATTACTGGGCTTGGGTGGCTGCAAACGAGGCAACAGGTTTTGGCACGTCTGTAATCATGTGCCCTGCCGAGGCCGGAATAGAGCTCAAGGTCAAACCTTCCGACACCCCTGACGGCAGACCGGGCTACTACATCCAGATATGCCACATGAGCAAGAAAGGGCTTGAAGAGCAGCTTCTTGCGAGACTTGGTCAGTGTGTGCTAACTGCTCCAACAGCGGCAGTCTTCAACGGTCTGCCTGATGCTGAGGAGAAGTTCGACACAGGCTTCAAGCTCAAGTTCTTCGCAGACGGTTACGAGAAGGAATTGGAGGTAGGAGGAAGGAAGTGCTGGGCTGTTCCGATGATGGAAGGTGACTTCATCATTGAGAATGACATCGGCTACACGAACGGTATTGCTGGAGGTAACTTCTTCATAATGGCCGAAACCCAGCCTTCCGCTCTTGCTGCTGCCAAAGCAGCTGTTGATGCCATCAACGACGTAGAGGGGGTAATCACACCATTCCCCGGTGGTATTGTTGCTTCAGGTTCGAAAGTGGGAGCTAACAAATATAAGTTCCTGAAGGCTTCAACAAACGAGAAATTCGCCCCAAGCATAAGGGATCAGGTTGAGGGAACGCAAATTCCAGAAGGTGTTAAGGCAGTTTACGAGATAGTCATAAACGGTCTGAATGCAGACGCGATCAAGGAGGCAACGAGGGTTGGAATTCTCGCTGCAACAAAGATTCCGGGAGTTGTGAAGATCACAGCAGGAAACTACGGTGGAAAGCTCGGAAAACACATTATCAATCTGAACGAACTCTTCTAATTTATTTTATGAAAACTATTTTGACAATTTCTGGTCTCGACCCTTCTGGTGGGGCAGGAGTGCATGCAGACATTAAAACTGCAAGGGCAATCGGACTATATCCTGCTTCAGTAATAACTTCCCTAACAGTTCAAAATACCTGCTCCGTCACTTCTGCCCATTCTGTGGACGCTGAAATAATAAAGCAACAAATCAGAGCAGTAGTTGAGGACATTGGAATAAACTGCATCAAAATAGGCTTAATTTCCTCCGTTGATGTTGCGGATGCAATTGTCAAAGAAATTTCGCGGCTCGACGTCCCAACGGTTCTTGACCCTGTAATCTTTGCTGGAGCGGGCGGGGAAATTGGGGATGTTGAGGCCTACAAAAAGCTTCTGAAGCAGGTCAGTGTTACAACACCCAATCTTGTCGAGGCGAGGAGTTTTGCCTCAACCAAAATCAAAAGTGCAGACAGACTCAGGGAGGCTGAGGAGCTGGCAATCAGCCTAAACAAAAAATATGACTGTGATGTTGTCATTACAGGAGGAGAACTTAGTGGAAAAGATGTTGTTTGTGAGAGAGGAAAGATATACACTGTCTCTGCAGAATTCTCGCCTGTTAATATTCACGGGACTGGATGTGTTTACAGCACAGCTTTAGCCTGCTATCTTGGGCTCGGCAATGCCCTTGAGGACGCTGTAAGAAAGGCGAGGATTTTTGTGCTCGAGAGTGTTAAAAAAGCTCTAAGGCCGGGTAAATGTTTTCCTGTAATCAATCCTTAGAAGAGTATTCTTTCCAAGTCGTCACCTCCGTAAAAAATTTCCTGAATTGCGTCGTAAATGTCTTCCATACCATAACCCGTTACCGCAGAGACAGGAATGAGCGGTCTGAAAAATCCTGCTTCCTTTAAAATAAGGAAAAGTTCGAGATTTAGGGTTTTTCGCTCTAAATCAAGGCTGTCGTATAGCGTTTCTGGATCAGAACTCCATTCCATAACCCTTTCAAGCTCGTTTTCCGATAGGATATCAGATTTTGACAAAACAAGCACCTGAGGTATTTCAAGTCTGAAAACAGCAGATGAGGCCATGAAAAGCATTGAGAGAAAGCCTGATGGTGTTTTGGAGACAACAGGATCGAAAAGGTAAACCATCACACTTCTCTCAGGATTCAAGGCTTTTATTAAAATTCTGCTGCTCTCGCGCAGTGTGAAAAGCTCAAGCTGCCCGGGGGTGTCTATCAGCACATACTCCGAGGATGTAAGTTCAATTTCGTCTTTTATATCATCAACGAGGGTAGAGACAAGGTCAGCACCTATAATCTGCGCCCCATTCGGACCAACATTGTATTTCTCCATTATGTCTTCAAGAGTGAACCACTCCCTTACATCAATATCGGCTGAATATGGCACAAAATCTGCTCCCGGATCAAGATTTACCACCATATAATCTAAATTTTTCAGATTAAGCCAGTCAGCAAAAGCCTTGGTTAGGTACGTCTTCCCTGAGCCTGCAGTTCCAGTTACATAAACAAACACCTGCTCCATGAAAAAACTAACTGGGTGTGTTCAAAACCTCTACCTTGTTCTTAGTCTTCATACCATGCAAGTATTTTTTCGCATCAACAATAAACGGACAATACTGGGGACAGCCCAAACCCTTCACGCCCTGTATCCTGCAGGATACGGAGTTGGAGCACTCTAACACTTCAATATTCTGATCTCTAATGTAGATAATAGCCGAATTTCTTTTATTCTTGACCTCGAGGATATAACTCTGTATAGTAACCATCATAATAATCGTTACATTAATCTTATAAAAATTTTCCGGTTTTGTTCACACACTGGTTAAAATTTTTTCTGTATATAATTACCTCCCTTAGCTTATCATAGGTATCTTCAAGCGCTTCGGGGACTATTTGCACATCAGCTAACACTGGCATAAAGGATGTGTCTCCATTCCATCTCGGCACTATGTGGATGTGAAGGTGATCTGCTATCCCCGCTCCCGCCACTTTTCCGATGTTGATACCGATATTGAAACCATCCGGATTCATGACTTCTCTTATAACACTAACAGCGAAGTTTACGAGCTTCATGGATTCGAGTAATTCGTCTTCATTCATATCTTCAGTTGAGGGGATGTGGCGATACGGACAGACCATTACGTGACCGGGATTGTACGGATTTCGATTCATTATGGTGTAGCACGTTTCACCCCTGTATAGGATCAGATTCTTTTTGTCATCCTTCTCCTTTGGTGCTTCACAGAATACGCAATCTTTTGGCTTAGGAGCGAGAATATATCTAATCCTCCAAGGTGCGAATATCCTTTCCATACAGCACGTATTGCTGGCATTTATAAGCATTTTGTTATGAAAAGATTTAAAACTGGGAATATAGGAAGGACTAAAGAATGAAAATTGGCGTATTCGTTTGTCACTGTGGTCTGAACATTGCAAGGGTTGTTGATGTAAAGGAGCTTGTTGAGTATGCGAAGACCCTTGAAGGGGTTGTCCATGCTGAAGATATTGACTATGCATGCTCGGATTCCGGTCAAGAGGAGATCGTTAATTCAGTTAAGGAAAAGTCCCTCGATGCTTTTGTTGTTGCCGCCTGCAGTCCGAAGCTCCATGAAACAACCTTCAGGAGAGCAGCAATCAGAGCTGGTTTGAACCCCTACATGGTGGAAATTGCCAACATAAGAGAGCAGTGCTCTTGGGTTCATCAAACCAAGCCGAAAGCTGCGCTTGCCAAAGCCAAAGACCTCATCAGGATGGCAGTAGCAAAGGCAAGGGCGGACAAACCACTTGAAAGAAGAAGGGCTGAGATTGAGAAAAGTGTGGCAGTTATTGGAGGTGGGGTTGCAGGGATAGAGGCGGCCCTAACACTGGCAGATTCTGGAATAAAAGTGTACTTGATAGAAAAAAATCCGACGATTGGAGGACACATGGCTACTTTAAATGAAGTTTTTCCGACAAATGATTGCTCAATCTGCATTCTCGCTCCGAAGATGAGTGATGTCTGGAATCACGAGAACATCGAAGTTATAACCAATGCTGAAATTGAGGAGATTAACGGAAGTGTCGGAAATTTTAAAATTAAGATTCTCAAGCATCCGAGGTATGTTGACGAGTCCAAGTGCAAGGGTTGTATAGACGACTGCAGCAGCGTCTGTCCTGTAGAAGTTCCCAATGAGTTTGATTATGGAATAGGAGTGAGAAAAGCCATATACATCCCGATACCACAATCAACACCTCTTTACGCTGCAATAGACTGGGAAAAATGCATAGGCTGCAGACTCTGCGAAAAAGCCTGTCTACCTGAGGCGATAGATTTTGACCAGCAACCTGAGGTAGTGGAGCTCAGCGTTGGAGCAATAATCGTTGCAACTGGCTACAAAGTATTTGATGCGCGCAGAAAAACGGAATACGGTTACGGAAAATTCAGGAACGTTATAACAACCATAGAGCTTGAGAGACTATTATCCGCAAGTGGGCCGACAATGGGCAAGCTTCTTCGGCCCTCAGACTCGACGGTGCCAAAGAGGATTGCCTTCATTCAGTGTGTGGGGAGCAGGGATGAAAATACTAACAGATACTGCAGCAGAGTTTGCTGCATGGTCAGTTTGAAGAATGCCTACGCGATAAAGGAGCGTTATCCGGATGCTGAGATAACAATATTCTACATTGATATCAGGGCATTTGGGAGAATGTATGAGGAGTTCTATGAGAGAGTGCAGGAGAAGGATATAAGGTTCGTCAGAGGGAAGGTTGGGGAAATAGTCGAGACTGAGAACAGCAATCTGATCCTCAGCTATGAGAGCACCCTTGAAGGAGAGATAAGGGAGGAGGAGTTCGATTTAGTAGTTCTTTCCGTAGGTATCGAAGGGACGGGTGACCTGGCGGCGAAGCTGGGTATTGGAGTGGGAGAGGACGGATTTTTCGAGGTGGCACATCCGAAGCTGAGGCCGGCAGAGACAAACGTGAAGGGCATATTCGTCGCTGGTTGTGCAAGTGGCCCGAAGGATATTCAGGACAGTGTGGCTTCAGCGGGCTTAGCTGCAGCAAAGGCAGCTCAGCTTGTTCTGACTGGGGAGACGGAATTCGACCCCTACAGTGCCTTCGTGGATCAGGAGAAATGTATCGGATGCAGAATTTGTGAGAAGGTGTGTGAATTTAATGCGGTAACAGTTGATAAGAAGGCAAAGATAGACCCCAATGCATGCGCCATGTGCGGCATCTGCGTAGCAGCCTGTCCCGCAGATGCTATTGATATGGGCTTTTTCAGCGATGAGGGAATTGAGGCGATGATTGATGCATTGGTTGAGGAGAGAAACGTTGATCCCTTAATCCTCGCCTTCGCTTGCTGGTATTGCAGCTATGGTGCGGCTGATCTGGCAGGAACAACGAAGATACAGTATGAACCAAATGTGAGGATCATCAGAGTTCTCTGCAGTGGTAGGGTTGATCCTAAGTGGGTTTTAATGGCTTTGAAGAAGGGAGTGGACGGGGTTATAATCGCCGGATGCAGGCTTGGGGAGTGCCACTTCAAGTATGGAAATTACAAAGCTAAGGAAAGATTTGAGGCACTCAGAGAGGCACTCAAGGAAGCTGGAGTTGAACCTGAAAGGATCAGATGTATATGGCACTCAGCAGGAGAGGCGGAGGGGATAGCAAAGGATTTCAATGAGTTCGTGGAAGAGATAAGGAAACTAAAGGGTTAAGATTTATTTAACTCAATTCCCTTTTCGGTGCATGAAGATAAAAGTTGCTCACACACCCGATGCTGATGATGCATTCATGTTCTACGCCATGACCCACGGCAAGATTGATACTTGGCTTGAGATTGAGCACGTTATTGAGGACATTGAGACTCTGAACAGAAAAGCCTTTGAGGGTGAGTATGAGGTTACGGCAATATCTGCCCACGCTTACGCTCTTCTGGATGATAAATATAGAATTCTATCCGCTGGTGCGAGCGTCGGAGATGGATATGGCCCAGTTGTTGTGGCCAAGAAGAAAATAGAGCTTAAGGGAAGCAGAATAGCTGTTCCGGGAAAGTACACCACAGCGAATCTTCTCCTCAAGCTTGCCGTTAATGACTTCGAACCGGTTGAAATGAGCTTTGACAAAGTAATTGAGGCTGTTCTCAACGATGAGTGTGATGCTGGCTTGCTGATCCACGAGGGGCAGATTACATACTCTGACTACGGATTGCTATGTATCCTCGATCTCTGGGAGTGGTGGGGAGAACGGTTCAATCTTCCCCTGCCCCTCGGTCTCAACGCGATTAAAAGGGATTTGGATGAGGACTCGCAGAGCGAGTTTCTGAGAGCCATGAGGGAGAGCATTCGTTACGCTCTGGAGAACGTTGATGAGGCAATCGAGTACGCGATGAAGTACTCAAGAGGTTTGGATAGAGAAAGGGCGAAGAAGTTCGCTCTCATGTATGTAAACGAATACACCTACAAGATGCCAGAAAGTGTGGTTGATGGCCTAAGGAGTCTCTACAGTCTGGCTGAGAAGAAGGGAATTCTGAGAATGCCGAAGCTTGACGTCTTAGAATAAAAGATGACTTGCAGTGATTGAGAAGTAAATGAAGTCAACACCAAAAAGGGCTACGAGAAGGGCAAGGATTAACAGTAACGATTTGTAAATTCTGAGGCTGAAGCTGCTCAGAGAAGTGACGTGGGCAAGAAGGATAAGCCAAACAAAATCCAGCCAGACATGACTTGTGTAGAGTATGGCAAGCCCGGCAAATCCCCAGATGCTCAGAGCCTCTCTTATCAGGCTTGCCCCAATTCCTGCCCACCAAGCGATGAAGAAAGGGTTGAATGCTGTTAGACCCAACCCTGTAAGAAAAGGAGAAGTGCTGCGACCGTTCCCGCCAAGGGATTTAACCTCAAAGGCACTTTTTGCTGTGAGATATGAGAAGAACAGAAGCATCGCCCCTCCAAGGAAGCTCAGTATCGCTGCAATATCCTGCCTCGTGAGAACCGTAGCGACGCCGAAGGCTATGAGTATTACAAGCGGAAGTTCCACTGCCGTGTGCCCTACGCTAATCCAGAATCCACCTTTCCACCTATGCTTAGCGCCACTCGCAGCGGTGGCTGCTGTTAAAGGGCCGGGAGCCAATGCTCCTGATGTGCTGATAAGCACCACTTTCAGAATGAAGGATAGCATTTAAAAATAAGAAAATTTACTCCTCATCCTTCTTCAAATCCAGCCCATATTTCTCTGCGTTCTCGTCAGCAAATTTCTGGAGCATTTCGATCATTTCCTTTCCTTTCGGATGTTTGAAGAGATGTCTAAATCTCCTCTGCTGCTTCAGATACTCTTCGACCGGTTTTCTTTCCTTTATCTTCCTCACTGAAGTTAGCTTTCCGTACTCGTATTCTACGAGCGGGTAGAGTGCAGTCTCAACGGCAAGTCTTGCTACCTTTATTGACATTTCTCCATCAATTCCCCATCCTGTAACGCAGGGAGAGTGAATCTGGATGTACTTTGCCCCCTCAAATTTAACAGCTTTCTTGACCTTTCTGCGAATATCAGCCACGTATCCAACAGATGATGAGGCAACATAGGGAATGCCGTGAGCAACTGCAATTGAGATCATATCCTTCTTCCCACCAATCTTGCCCGGAAGAACCTTTCCTGCCGGTGTTGTCGTGGTTGACTCGCCCGGAGGGGTTAAGCCACTCTGCTGATGCCCAGTGTTCTGGTAAGCCTCATTATCAAGGCAGATATACAGAATGTCGTGGTTTCTGTCAAATGCTCCACTCAGCGTTCCGATTCCTATGTCTGCAGTTGCACCATCCCCAGCGAATACCACAACATAACCCTCATCCTTTCTCTTCAAAGCTTTCAGTGCCGCCTCAACTCCAGCAGCAACAGCTGCAGGATTTTCAAAGAGCGAATGGATGTAAGGAACATTCCACGCATTTTTACCATACTGAGAACTTATGATTTCGAGACAACCTGTCGAGTTGACTGCAAAAACCTTGCCATCAAGAGCGTTCAGGACAGTTTTAACTGCAATCGGCAATCCACATCCGGGGCATGCTCCGTGACCACTGCCAAAGTATTTCATGGTACCACCTCCTCAAAGTCGTGATGTCCCTTAAAGGCGAATCCCGGTTTTTCCTTGCCCTCCACCACATCCCTGATTATTCCTTCGAGAAAGTCCTTCGGCATGTCTCTCCCTCCAAGTCCAACAGTGTAGGAATAAACCTCGGCAGAGCTGTGACCGTAAATCGCAGATTTTAGTTCAATAGACACCGGCCCTTCATAGCCGAAACTTACTGAGCGATCAAGAGCCACAACCCTCTCTGCATCCTTTAGAGCTTTCCTAAGCTCGTCAATCGGGAAGGGTCGGAAGGTTCTAATCTTGATTAATCCAACACTTAAACCCTCATTTCTCAACTCCTCAACAACCTTTCTGAGCAGGCCCACAACAGACCCCATCGCTACCACGAAGATTTTTGAATCGGGATAGTCCACAACAATATGCCCTCCCCAGTCTCTTCCGCTGACCTCTGCCCATTCTTTATAGACCTCCAGCATTACATCCCTCGCCCTTTCCATCGCCTGCTGCATAGCAACCCTGAACTCCATGTAGATGTGTGGAGGAGCATAGCATCCGAATGCGAGCGGCTTTCTGGTGGTCATGTAGGCAGCAGGCTCGTATGGTGGAAGAAAACTGTCAACAGTCTCCTGATCAAGCAAATCAACCGGTTCATAAGCGTGGGTGAGCTTGTATCCGTCCATACAGATCATGAATGGGAGCAAAACCTTTCTGTTCTCGGCAACCTTATAGGCTTGGGGAATCATGTCATGGGCTTCTTGGTTGTTCTCCACGTAAACCTGCATTATTCCGGCATCTCTCATTGCCATGCTGTCCTGATGGTCATTCCAGATGCTTAGCGGAGCTGACAGAGCTCTGTTGGTGTTTACAAGAACTATCGGCAACCTCATTCCTGCTGCATTAAACAGAACCTCGCTCATCAGAATCAGACCCTGACTGCAGGTTGCCGTGAAGACTCTCGCTCCCGCAGCAGAGGCTCCAACAAGCATGCTTGCAGCACCGAATTCTGACTCAGCAGTGATGTATTCAGCATCCCCCAGCTCTCCGTTTGCATACATTGCAGCAAGATTTTCGACAATTTCAGTCTGGGGCGTGATCGGATAAGCGCAAATAACATTTGGTTTGCAGAGCTTGACGGCATATGCAACCGAGTAAAAACCCCTAACAACCTGTTTCATTGTTTACCACCTCAGCAAACTTCAAATTTGAATATATCCTTGAGCTCCATCTTTATCGCCTCAAATGGACAGACCGATGAGCAGATTCCGCATCCCTTGCAGTAGTTGTAGTCCACAGCCGCATACTTCTCCTCTCCGAACTCCTCAACCTCAATGCACAGGTCAGGGCAGTACTGCTCACAAGTCTTGCATGCTGTGCACTTCTCTTTATCAACAACTGGGTAATGCGTTCCCCAGTCACCTGTTTTAAGCTTCTCTGACTGCATTGGCTCTGAAATCGCACCAAGGTTTATCTTAATCTTCATCTGCACACCTCCATCATATAACGATAAGCCTTCTCAACCAGCTTTGCGTTTTTCTCTGCCAGCTCGCCTTTGAACCACTCTTTAACAACTTCAACTATTGTTTCGAGTGCAACAAGCCTTGTAGCCCCACCAAAAGCTCCTACCATTGTCGTGTTTGTTATTGGTCTTCCAAGAGCCTCCATCGCCATCTTCGTTGCATTAATTGTTGCAACCTTAAAACCAAGATCATCAGCCTTAAGCTCAGCCTTTAAATCCTCACTCCCCTTAGGATAGTTTGCTATAAGCATTCCCCCTTCTTTTAAACCTGCAACAACATTTACGGTTTCCATAACTGTCGGATCAAGAACCACAACGTAGTCCGGATTGTAAACTTCATCTCTTGCAACAATTGGTTCATCAGAAATTCTAAGGAATGAGACTACTGGAGTTCCCCTTTTCTCAGCTCCGAACATGGGAAATGACAGAGTATAGTAACCCTCCTTGAATCCAGCAACCGCAAGCAGGTCGGCTGCTGTCACCGCTCCCTGTCCCCCTCTCCCGTGAAATCTTACCTCAATCAGAATTTTAACCACCTCTTAACTGCCCACGAGAAAGAGAATAAAAAATTTACCTCTTTCTAATACTCGAAACAAGAATAAAGGATTGTATGTTCAACAAAACGTCATATCCCGATATTAGCAGAAAAGAAGATGACTTTTTCGGGCTTATCCACATCAGCTAAGATTGGGACTTTACTCTGGATTATCTACCGTATATCCCATAAATTTCACCATACTGAATGACGTGACCTTCAATCACCTTCAAAAGTTCTCTCCTGCTAAAATCACCATCAAGCTCTGTGTCGAGGGCGTAGACTTTGAAGTAGTACCTGTGCTTTCCGCTCGGCGGGCATGGGCCGTTATAGCCTAATCTGCCAAAGTCGTTCTTTCCCTGAACCATTTTTGGATTGCTAACCTCTTTGGCCTTTGGTATGTTCTCGGGTATCTGTGAAATTGGTTCAACATTCCACGCAATCCAGTGAGTGAAAACGCCCACAGGAGCGTCAGGGTCTTCGCAGATTATGACGAGACTTTTGACTTTGCTGTCGAGTCCTTCGATAAAGAGAGGTGGAGAGACATCAGCACCATCGCACGTATACTTCTTAGGAATTTCGCCTCCATTTTCAAAAACCGATCTGATTGTAAGGGTTTGGGGATACTGTTTCTCCTGACTACATCCTGCGATCAACAGTGCAATCAGAACTAAAATCAAAATTAAAGGTTTCCGGAACATAAAATATGTAGATTTACGTCAAAAAATACTTTCCGCTCACCTCTTTAATTTCAAATACAGAAAAACACAAATCAAAGCTGCAGCAACTGCAACCAGCAGATATTCATATTCAAATCCACCTACTTTCTGAATTTTATAAACGGGTGCTATGCCCCTCTCTAACGCACTGGAAACTAATTTAACGGTTGCCTTCTGCATCCTTATCACCGCGAACCACACGATAGATACCGCTGCCCCTACCAAGGAAGCAATTGACACCGCAGCCTCAACCTTTATCCTCCTCTCTCCCCTGTGCGTAATCCTGTAGTAAACCCACTTTCCCCTCTCAACCCTTTCCACAAGCCCAGCTTCGCTCAACTTGCTCAAATGATAGCTTACAGTCGTTTTAGAGTATCCTGTGAGCTTTGCAATCTCTGAAACCGTGAAAGGTCTTTCCCTTAGCTTCGAGAGTATCTGAACCCTCGTCGAGGTAAATATCTCGATCACGTTATCAGTTTCGGCTGAATAAAAAAGAAGGTTTTGGTTTTGTTTTATTTAATAAAACCTGCAATTGAAATTATGCCAAGCGAGGCGAGGAGAACAATAACACCAGCAATGCAAACACCTACTGTTATCGAGAAAAAGGACTTTATCCTGTCGAGCTGAAGCAGAGAAGCGATTAACACTCCAGTCCAAGCTCCCGTAATTGGTAGTGGAACAGAAACGAAAAGCATAAGGCCCAAATAGCCGTATCTTTCAACGATACCTTTCTTTCTTTCAACTCTTTCCAGTATCTTTCCATACACCCTTTTAACAAAACCTACTTTCGTTGCAAGACTGATGAGAAAATCCAGCAGAACAAGCAGAACGGGGATTGGCATGATATTTCCGATAAGGGCGATTATGTAGGCCTCAACGGGATCGAAGCCAAGGTAGAGGGCGAGCGGCAAACCTCCCCTGATCTCGGATATAGGCAGCATGGCGACAAGCAGAACCTTAATCAGATCGTTCACCCTACCCCCTCTCAATTCCTTTGATCAGATGGAGTAAGGTCTCGTTAACGGGACAGTCAATTCCCATCTCTCTCCCCTTCTCGACTATCGCTCCATTTATGAAGTCAATCTCAGTTCTCTTACCCTTTTCTACATCCTGAAGCATTGACGATCTGTTTTTTGCCGTCATTTCCGCAACTCTCTTGATTTCACTAACAGCATCGAAATCGTAGCCCATTTTCAGCATAACCTTCCTGCCCTCCTCAGCAACACTTCTGGCAACCTTCCAGAGGTTATCGTTCTCCACAACCATCCCGTTCCTCACTTTGCAAAGGGCTGTTATGGGATTGATGGCTGCATTGACAACAGCCTTTGCCCATATCCGGAATTGAATATCACTGACAGCTTCAGCTTTAATACCTGCCCTTCTCAAAGCTTCTGCCACCTTAAATGCCTCATCACTCATTCTTCCATCCAGCTCGCCAACATACGTTAAGCCCTCACCAGCATAAACAACATGCCCGTAATCCGCCAGATTTGCAGCATAGCTTGTAACCCCGCCCAGAACCTTATCACAGTATTTCTGAAGAATTTCTTCATTCCCAACACCATTCTGCAGGCTGCAAACAATTCCCGGATCAACTTCTGCAAGCTTTTTCGCAGCCTCTTCGGTATCGTAGGCTTTGACAGTCACAAAGGTAATATCTGCATTTTCAGGCTTGGCCACAGCATGAACATCAAGTTCAGCTTCAATAAGCCCTGAAACTCTCAGACGGTTTTTTAAAGCTGAAAGCTGTTTGCCTCTTGCAACAAAAATAACATCGAATCCGGAAAGCTGCATCAATGCTCCCACAAGAGACCCAAGTGCACCTGCACCCATTATCTGCACTCTCATCGAACTGCAATCTGCACAAAGAATATTAACCTGCCGCCTACTGAATGCCATGCAAGTCACTCCATGGGATGTCGAGGGGGTCATTGACTACGACAGGCTCATCGAGGAGTTCGGAATGAGACCTTTCAACGAGGTACTCGAGGAGATCGAGAATCCGCACATCCTGATGAAAAGGGGCGCTATTTTCGGTCACAGAGATTACTGGAGGATCGTGGATGCCATGAGAAAAGGAGAGGCATGGGCGGTAATGTCGGGGTTCATGCCATCTGGTCTTCCGCACTTTGGTCACAAGATGACGATGGATGAAATAGTCTGGCACCAGAAGGCAGGAGGAAAGGCATTCGTCGCCATAGCAGATATGGAGGCACACTCAGTTAGAGGTTTGAGCTGGGAAAAGACAAGAGAAATCGGTTTGGAATATATAAAGTCAATCATCGCTCTCGGACTGGATAGCAATGCGGTCATATACTTCCAGTCGAAAAGCAATCACGTCAAGGATTTGGCCTTCGAGCTTTCTGCGGAGGTGAACTTCAGTGAGCTGAGGGCAATATATGGATTTAACGGTGAAACCAAGCTCGCCAAGATGTTTATAACAGCTGTACAGGCTGCTGATATCCTCCACCCTCAGCTTCAAGAATTTGGTGGCCCGAAGCCGGTTGTTGTACCAGTTGGTGCTGATCAGGACCCCCACATGCGTCTCACAAGGGATTTGGCAGCAAGAGCGAGTATCTTCTCCTTTGAGCCAATTGAAGGTGGTCTGAGGATTAGAAGCAGGAAGGGTAATGAGTATCTGAAAGCTCTGAAGGAACTGAATCTGGAGACAAGGTTCTACGAAGAGCATGTTGATGTTTCTGGAAGTGTTGATGAAATTGAGAGGGAAGTGAGGGAAGTAGAGTTAAGACTTGGAGGATTTGCTTTTATCCCTCCTTCTTCAACCTACCACAGATTTACTACTGGCCTGACAGGAGGAAAAATGAGTTCAAGCAAGCCAGAAAGCTACATTTCTCTCCTTGACTCCCCCGACGAGGGAGCGAAAAAGGTAATGAAGGCCTTTACTGGTGGAAGAGTTACAGCAGATGAGCAGAGGAGACTCGGAGGGGAACCAGATAAATGCGTCGTTTTCGAGCTTTACAGCTACCATCTGATTGAGAATGACAATGAGCTGAGGCAAATAGAGAGCAATTGCAGAGGAGGGAAACTTCTGTGTGGAAAATGCAAGAAAAACGCTGCTGAACTCGTGAGGAACTTTTTGAAGGAACATCAGGAAAAAATGGACGAGGCAGAGGATAAGCTTGAGGATTACACGATAATCGGGCTTTGAACTCTAATCTCAATCAAGCCTCAAATCCTTAACGTAAACTCCCTCTCCCTTTTCCACGTATCCAACAACAGAGCCATCGCATAGCTTCACAGCCTTCCCAGCTTCATCTTCAGGCAGCACGATCATGAAACCCATACCCATGTTGAAGGTTCTGTACATCTCATCCTCGTCAACCTCCCCAAGCTCCTGAATGAGCCTAAATATCTTTTGCGGCTCTAAGGGTTTATCCACAACGTATTTAACATCACCTCTGAGCCTCTTAAGCTTCAGCAATCCGCTGCCTGTGATGTGGGCAAGTCCGTGCACATCGCAGCGCTTCAACACATCGAGAACCTCCATGTAAATTCTCGTTGGGGTCAAAAGTTCCTCCCCTATCGTCTTTCCGTTAAACTTATCATGATAACTCATCCCCGCCATCTCCACAACCTTCCGGGCGAGGGTGAGGCCGTTGCTGTGTATCCCGCTGCTTGGAATGGCAACAATAACATCTCCCGGCTCAACTCTCTCGCCAGTTACGATTTTATCCTTCTCCACAACACCTATTGCCGTTCCCGCAAGATCAAAGCCTCTGATTATTTCGGGAAGCGTCGCAGTTTCCCCACCGAGGAGGGTTATATTGGCAATTCTGCACCCCTCCTCAAGTCCCTTCGCTATCTCAGCCATTATCCTTTCGTCCGGCTTCTCGATTGCGATGTAGTCCACCATGGCAAGAGGTTCTGCCCCTACAGCTACCAGATCATTCACGTTCATCGCAACGCAGTCAATCCCGATGGTGTCAAACTTGTTGATTGCCTCAGCAACAAGAATTTTGCTCCCTACACCATCTGTTGTGATGGCAATGCCAAAATCTCCGCAATCTATGACCCCGGCATAGTGAGACGTCAGTATTGGTTTTCCAAAACCCTTTCTGACGTGCTTTATGACTCTCGCGAGGGATTTTATCGCCCTCTCCTCCTCCCTTATGTCAACTCCCGCCTTTGCATAATCGAGCTTTGGCATGATACAACTCAGAAACTCTTTTTAAAATATTGCCTATCAGCTATGTGGAACTTGAGAAAATGGTAGAATTGATGGAAAGAGAGGCGAGGAAAAGAGGTGCTCCAATTTATACTCTTAAGGGAGAGGTAAGGACACCCTTTCAGCACCTCGTGGCAGCATTGCTAAGCTCAAGGACGAGGGACGAGGCTACTGCATCAGCGGTTCAAAGGCTTTTCTCCAGAATAAGAACTCCAGAAGAACTTGCTGGGATGGACGAGGAGGAGATAGCGGAGCTAATAAGAGGTGTGGGATTTTACAGGGTTAAAGCGAGGAGGCTGAAGGAACTTGCGAAAAAGCTTGTCGAAGAATACAACTCTGAAGTTCCGCTGAAATTTGATGAACTTGTAAAGCTCCCCGGCATAGGAAGAAAATCCGCCAACGTTGTTCTTGCCTATTCAGGCATTCCTGCGATACCCGTTGACACCCACGTTCACCGCATATCCAACCGTCTTGGGCTGGTAAACACTACCCGACCTGAGCAGACTGAGGAGATGCTCAAAGAGATTTTTCCCGTCAGCATGTGGGATAGGGTGAACAAAGCATTTGTTGGCTTTGGTCAGACCGTCTGCAAGCCTGTAAAACCCCTCTGTGATGAATGTCCCCTCAGAGATGAATGTCCCAAGGTTGGGTTGAAGCAGGGATAGAATGGCTCTTATCGCTCTGCTAATCCCTCTCCTTTTCAGCGTGCACCAGATACTTGTCAGGTTCGGCAGCAGAGAAGTGGATACGATGAGCGGAATTTACGTCAGTCAGATCGCTTCCACACTGCTTTTTCTCCCCTCAATAGTCAATCCGAGTCTTGACAGAGAATTTTTGGGTTACATGCTTGTAGCAGGAATTTTACATTTCTTCGCTGCAAGAATATGCTTCTACCATGCGATAAGCAGAATCGGAGCGAACCTATCTGCACCACTATCAGCCACGAGGGTTTTCTTCGCAGCCATACTTGGAATATTTCTGGGCGAGATACTGACGCTAAGGGTCTCGCTGATGTCCATCCTGATCTTCGCAGGAATCGTTCTCATCTCAAGACCAAGTGGAGAAGCAGATTACGTCGGAGTAACCCTTGGAATACTGACCGGGTTTTTTACAGCCCTCTCCTCCTTCCTCGTCAAGTTCGGGAATGCTGTGGAATACAACCCGCTCTTCGCGACGTTTATCGGATTTCTGGTGTCAACAGCCCTCATGACCCCGATTGCCGCAAAAAACCTGTCCTTGAAGGGGGCGAAGTGGTATTTTGCCGCAGGCATCACAGCCGGGCTTGCACACTTTGTGAGATACGTCGTGCTTAAAGACTTACCCGTAACAGTAGTCGAGCCCATTACGAGCGCGTATCCCCTTTTCACCGTGATGTTGACTTTTATCCTTCTCAGAGAGAGGGAAGTCTTCACTACCCGATCTCTACTCGGAACTTTTCTGATACTGGCAGGAATCTACTCCTATTACCTGCAATAATTTTATATTACCCGCAAAACCTTTCAGAGTGATGGAATCGAGAGAAGTGCAGGTTTCTCTGAGCAGAGACCTCTCATTCTTTGACATCACGATGATTGGCATCGCCGGGATGATTGGGGCGGGTATCTTCGCCCTTACTGGCATTGCTGCGGGTATTGCTGGTCCTGCGATTCTCCTCGCATTCCTTCTCAATGGTATAATCGCTACGCTCACAGGACTGGCTTATGCCGAACTCGGTTCTGCGATGCCCCAAGCTGGTGGGGGTTATCTGTGGATAAAAGAAGCCATGGGAAATTACGCTGGATTTATGGCTGGATGGATAGACTGGGCAGCACACACAATCGCCTGTGCCCTCTATGCCGTAACCTTTGGAGCTTTTTTCGCCGAGATGATTGTAAACTTCATGGGAATTGCCCTATCCCACACACTTCTTGCCAAGCTTTCTGCCCTTGCGATGGTCACCTTTCTGGCGTATGTAAACTACATTGGGGCAAAAGAGAGTGGAAAACTTGGTGGATTCGTAACAATGCTGAAGGTGCTCATTTTAGTCATCTTTGCTCTCTTCGGCATCTACCACATGACTTCCTATCCCGACTGGGCGAGTGCATACACACCCTTCATGCCCACTGGGCTGGCTGGAGTGCTCGCTGCGATGGGTTTAACTTTCATCGCCTTTGAGGGTTTCGAGATAATAGTTCAGAGCGGTGAAGAAGTTAAGAATCCTGATAAAAACATACCAAAGGCCATAATAGTCTCTCTCTGGATTGCGGTTGGAATTTACATTCTCGTAGCCTTTTCCCTGCTTGGAGCAGTTAGAGCTGATGTTCCGAGCTGGATGTTCCTCGGTAAGCTGGCAGAGCTCAGCCTCGTCAGAGTGGCTGACCAGATCATGCCCTTGGGCGGGTGGATGATCCTCGCAGGCGGTTTGATCTCAACTGTGAGTGCCATGAACGCCACCATCTATTCATCCTCAAGGGTTGTCTTCGCCCTGAGTAGATCAGGTTACCTCAACAAGGCATTGGCAAGGATTAACGAGAGGACGAGGACGCCGCATTATGCAATCTTTTTCAGCTACATTATCATTGCTATCTCATCTTTAGCCCCAATAGAGGCTGTGGCGTCTGCTGCGAGCCTGATGTTCATCTTTCTGTTTCTATCTGTCAACACGGCACTTGTAATCCTCAGGTTGAGGAGACCTGATATAAAACGCAGCTTCAAACTCCCCTTCGTTCCCTTTCTGCCCTTTGTCGCAATAATTTTCCAGATAGTGATCACCTACTTCCTCATCACCCACATCGAGCATGGAATATCGGTGTTCTTCATGACGGTTGCATGGATGTTTCTCGGTTCTCTGGTTTACTATGCATACTCCGAGAAGGAGATGGAAAAGAGAGTAGAGGAGGAAGTGATGACTGTATACAAGGAGACGCCCGTTGAGAAAAAGAAATATGTCATTCTTGTTCCGATTGCAAATCCTGTTGTAGCCAAGAAGCTCGTGAGGTTTGCCGAGTTAATCGCGAGGCAGAGAGACGGCGAAGTTGTGATTATGAACACCGTGAAGCTCCCACCTCAAACTCCTATTTCGACACCTGCGGAGGAAGTTAAGAAGGCAAAAGAGAGAGTGGAAGAGCTCATGAATCTGAGCGTGCCTGCTGGAGGAGTAGTTAAAGTGGGACACGATGTTTCTGAGGCTATTTTGAGTGCAGTTGAAGAGTGGAAGGCAGATATGGTGGTCATGGGCTGGAGGGGGAGGACATTTAGACGTGATGTGGTGCTGGGCAGCACAATTGATCCGGTGATGATGAAGGCAAAGTGTGATGTTGTTGTGATAAGATTCGAGCCAGGAGAGAAAATGCCCGACTTCAGGAGTGTTCTCATTCCAACGGTCGGTGGTCCCCACGCCAAGCTGGCGTGTGAGATCGCTAAGGATATCGCAACAGAAAGGGAGGCAGTTGTAAAGCTACTTTATGTGAGCAATCACGAGAGGGAAAGAGAGAAAGCAGAGAAGGTACTCGATGAGGCTGCAAAAGAACTTGATGGTCTGAAGGTAGAGAAGGAATTTGCAATACACCCAAGACCTTCCGAAAGGATTGCGAATGAAGCTGAAAACTTCGACATAACCATTATTGGCGCCTCAGAGAAGATGTTCCTCTACAACTTTCTGATGGGTTTATTTCCTGAAAAAGTTGTGAGAAAAACATCAAAGACTGTGGCGATGACCAGAAAGTGGGTGAAGTTCATATAAAGAAAAAGAGAATTAAAGTAGCTAACTCTGCATGAAAGTTTATCCCACCCCTTAGGGAACAGTAATAAAGTGGGGCCGGAGATCCGAATATGCAAGGTTCCAAAGTCCGAAGACTTCCCGGAGGGTGTGAAATACTCGCTGATTACATCAAAATTGACCGGAAGGGGGGAAAAGAGTTCTTGGCTACAACAACGAAAGGGGAAAGGAGGGTACCACAGCATTACTTCGGTAGAGTAGAGAATCAATGGTGCCCTACAACGAGATAGAGGTTAGTATTCCGATTGTTGGGTAATGTAGGGAGAAGCTATGCGGATGAAGTTTATGATGGGAGGTTAAGGTGTCGGAATTAGAATTGAGTTTTGATTACTCTTCAAACTTCTCGATAATGCTTCTTATTTCTCCCAATCGTCTCGGATTTAGTGAAACCTGTTTACCGTAATGGGTTGGTTTAACAAGTAAAAGCCCCTCACGAATTAGCTCGTTGATTACCTCATCAATAAGGTCGTATTTATTCCTCGGAAAGCCCTTTCGGAGATTCTTTATGTCAGTATGTTTGCCTCCAATATACCTGTGTCTGTACAGCCTCCATAAGATTTTGACTCTTACTTTTTCCGACTGCACGATAAGTATCGTATCTTTTGATTTAAATATTTTTTGACTTATTTTTGATATAATAACATTTTGGAAGTTTAAAAGAATATTTAAAAAAGTTTAAATAGTATGAATCTCACAATCTTTTAGAGAGACAGAGAGAGGTGTTGATGATATGTTAAGCTACTTGTTTGGGGACGCCCCAATCATAAAAATTTTGGACTTCTTGCTCGACGAGTGGGAGTTGGACTTCTCTAAGGCCGATGTGGCGAGAGAAACTGGTGTCAGCTGGAAGACGGTAAACGAGGTTTGGGGCACGCTGGAGAAATTCGGTCTGATTGAATACACGAGAACCGTAAACAGAGCCAAGATGTACAGGGTTAAGAAAAACAACCTGTTCAAAACTCTGAAGAGACTCGACATGGAAATTCTGGCTCTTTTGGATAGAGATGATCAAAAACAGGAAGTGACTGCATAATAGAAACACTTTCTGAAATCCTTTCCAACATCTAACTCTGTCAGCCAATCTAAAGTGGGGCCGCCGAGATTTGAACTCGGGTCACCGGCTCCCAAAGGCGAAATTCAACAACGAAGATGAAGATTTTCTCGATTACAATTCAGTAAAGAGAGATTTTGTAAATTGGATTAACTCACGGGTAGAAAGTAAAACTGCAAAGGACTACCTAAGTTATCTGGATAGGTATCTGGCTGGTGTAATAATTAAAAACACGGATGATCTAACTGAAGTTTCGTTGATGGTCCAAGCTGGTTGGAATCATTTTGTTAAAGCTGTCCGTAACTTGGTTAATTATCATCTCGATAAACGTTTAATTTCAAAAGAATTTGCTTTGGAGCTTAAAGAAATACTGAAACTGAAGAAAAGTGGCTTTGACACTTATGTTCCAAATGATGAGGTTGTAAAACAGGTTTTAAATGAATGCGAGAGAGAAGACTACAAACTTATAATGAAAATTATCTATTACAGTGGCGTTAGGGTCGTAGAGGCCTTAAAGATTCTAAGAGAATTCGATCCCAAAAACTTACACATCATAGATGAAGTTGCATATTATGACTTAGATTGGGAAAGAGGTAACAAAAAAGCATTCAAATGTTTTCTACCTTCTGATTTAGCTAAATCACTAAGCAAGATGGATATCTCCGAATATGGTGTAAAGAGTTACTTTACAAGCCGAGGTTTACCATTGAAATATGGACGAAATTGGTTTGTGAATAAACTTGTTCAATTAGGGATAAATGAGGGAGTAATACAATTCATGATTGGACATAGTAACGGTTCTACGCTTTTTAATCACTACCTCGAAAAACTTCACAACTCAATTGTTGCTTATAAAAAAGTAATACCAAAATTACGAGAAGTTTTAGATGTTTGACAATTTTTATTTTATTTATTTATCAACCGAAAAGCTTATATATTATAAGAAATAGGAATTTCTATACCTCATGGAATGAAGAACGCAGTTAGTTTCAAACCGGATGAAAAAACAGCCAGGATATTATCAACTTTCGAGGAAAAGGGCTACAATAAATCGGAAATCATTCGCAAAGCGTTGCAATTCTATGACGAGTTTTATTTCGATGAAGAGACGTGGAAGCTATTAGCCAGATTACAAAAGAAGACCAATCTACGTAATAGAAAAGCGGTTTTGGTTATCGGTTTGAAAACGTTAGAGGAAATTTTGAAATTCGAAACGAGGTGATGAAAAATGCGTAATGAAAAGTTAGTCAGATTAGCCGAAAATTTGGCGAGGAAAGCGAGAGAATTCGATTTAAGTGATGTAAATCAAAGGATACAGGCAAGAATCTACGCAGGATTAGCACTTGATTTTCTAAAATTAGGAAACGCAACTACGGAAGATTACAAAAGAGTGGCCTCGATTCTCCCCGATATAGACAAAGAGGCAGAAAAAGTGGAGGTAGGCCAAAAATTAACGATTGGAAAATACCGTGATGGTAGGTGGGTGGCATGGTAAACTTCTTAGCAATCGGAAGGAAAATAGACGAACAAAAGATCGAATTTATTGAATGGTTTAGGAATTACGTTAATGATGTCTTGAGACCGCAGTTAATTAAGGAAATCAGCAAAAAACTAAATGATGACAAACTTTTACAACTTGAAGAGATGGAAAAGAAACAATTGTCTGAAGCAAACGCACAATTCTTTTTGAAATGTATAAAGGCAATTAAAGCGATAGAAAAAACTCGAAATCCAGGGCCAAAGGTAGCTAAGATAGCAGAAGAAGTAGGATTGTTGGAATCAGAAGTTGAGATTCTATTGAACGCAGTTAGGTACCATAGGTTGTATGAAAAATTTATGGCGAGTAAAGATCAGATAATTAGATTTATCTAAATGTCCTTTATTTTTTATTATTAAAATGAATAAAAAAGGAGAGGTGGCGTAAATGGAAAAGACAAAGAAATTAATTGGATTTGAGAATGTTGAAATTTTAACTCGTGATGACCTATTGAAGATGTTAACAGAACTAACTATGAAAATGAGAAATAAGGTGTTTTATGGCAGATTTACGAAGCCTGAGATCGAAAGGCTACGAATTAGATACGATCATTTGTTTTGTGAGATTATAAGAACTTACAACACCATTTTACGTGATACGGAAATCGAGGAGTTAAAGAGAAGGATTGACGAACTTGAAAGGAGGGTAAGTTATGAAGAACATTAAGCAATTGAAAAAGAAAATCATAGAACTCGAAAGTTTGGCTATTAAAGCTAATCTCGCCGTTTTCATAAGCAACAAACCACATGGAAAAGTGATCAGTGAATTCAATGATTTAGAGAAGGCAAAACAAGAATGTAAAAGGATTAGTAAGAAGCTAAACATACCCGATCTATCGTGGCTTATTGAGATATCCGATGACGATGGCATCCCTCAGCCTCCGTTTTATGTATGTGTAGATGAAGACAAAATTGAAATGCGGGTCGTGGAGGTTGGGGATTAAAAAAACGAGAAAGTAAAGATCGAGCAGTATAGGGAGGATTATAATGAGTTATATTTTAAACCATTTAAGTTTTACGGTTGATAATTTTTCTTTGATTGATTTGAGATACCCTGGGGCAGGAAAAACGACCGAATCAATACTTAGAAACAAAGGAAAAGGATACCTTCATATTTTTCCAGATTATTATGTGTGTGAAGAAAAAGTAAAAGAGAGTCCTGACGCCTACGTTTTGAAGGGTAGACCTCAACTATGTGACAGAATAGATGAGGACGTCTACGACTTCATAATGCCAAAATGTAAGGGTTGTCAAAATACAGATTTTTGTGGCTTTTTTAAACAAAGAGAAGAAGGACAAGGCAATGATATCTACACAGTGCCACAAAATTTGGAGCTTGCTTTAAAGTGGTTTAAGCCAAAGACTATCGTTTTAGATGATGTGTCGCTGATAAACCTTATCTATCCTTACGAGGATATAACACCAGCAGATTTGCAAAAACTCAATAATTACCTTCTCAAACATAATTACACAGCGTTAGCAAAACTCACTACCACTATGATGGAAAAAGTGGGTTTTCTCGAAGATATTGGAAAGGAAATCACAACTTTCGTAAGGAAATACAAAAACATATTAGAAAATGAATACTCCAACTTATCGGAAGATTGGGAAACAATAAGAGATAACAAGATAAAGGCAAAAATCCTATCATTGTTAATCAAAGCAAAAAAAGTTTGGGTATACGGATTATTTAAAGAGAATGGTGAGAAAATAATTCGAATCGTCGTTAAACGTTACGATAAAAGAAATTTTAGAAATAAGAGGATTGAGTATTTGAATGCTACACCAATTGAAATCGAATTAGAACTTTCCAAAGAACTATCAAGTTATCCTGTTAAGCCGATAAGCAAAGATCCCCCTACGAGAAGAAACACGACAATAATTCAAATAACTGACTCGAAATTTGGTTCTTTTGATGTTAGAACTGGCAAGAACAAGAAGTTCAACAGAATTAACGAATTACTGGATGAATTTTTCGCAAATACAAAGAGAGAATCTATAGTTTTATTTACATCAGAGTCGTGCTTGAGAATTATTCGTGAGTGCTATAAAAACTTATTTCAAAGAAAAAAGCGAGGAGATGAGAGATTCGAAAACGTCTCTAATACCGTTACTACTGAAAATAATGGCAATTATGAATTAACTCGGATTTTACTTCACGGAAAGGGAAGCTTAGGAACTAATAATCTTAGTAATATATCTAAGGGTATCATAACCGGAATATCCTTTCTACCACCATCTTTTTTCATAAGACCACCATTTATCAAAGATTTTGCTCAGTTACGGATTTTCGTGAGCAAACAAAAAAGCAAAGATAGGGAGTTATTCAGCAATTGTAAAAATATAAGCCAAGCTTATAAAAATAAGAATGAAATTCACGCCAAAATAGATTTGCGATGTTATGTTAACATGATGTATGAGTTGATTCAAGCGTATGGTATAGATACCGAAGAACCAGTTAGGAATTCAGTTATTCAAGCGATTGCGAGGATAGTAAGAGAGGGAGATGAGCCGAAGTTAATCGTAATCGTCGGAAACATCACAATTGACAATGGAGAAGATTTTATTCCTCAAATTGGCTGTTTCGTTAAGAAAATCAAGCTTGGTAACTTTCCTAAAAAGAATTCCAACAATTACGAAAAAATCACCAAGAAGTGGGCTGAGCCACTTATTAAGGAACTTAGGAGATGGTATAAACCAATCTTAGAAAAGGTTATAGATACAGAGGTAGAAATGATGGAATCAGACAAGGTTACAAAAGAAAAAGCAAAAATGTTGGAAAAGGAATACGGTGTATTTTCATGGAGTTGGTATTACAAAAAGCTAAAAGAATTACAAAAAGCTAAAAGATGTTGAAAAAGATGTTGCAGAGGAAAAGATGAATACTCAGTATTTATCTAAGCTTTTCGATGTGGACGATTAGGGCGAACATCATAAGTAATTCCTTCTGGTTCTTCGCCAACCTCAATTATAAAACCGTCCTTTTCTTTGATTATTCTAACTTTAATATTCTTCGTTTTCATCAAACGTAGAATACTTCTGTAAGATTAATAAAGCTATTTACATCATCTTGAAAAGCTATTAAAGTTGAATAGAAAAAATTATTTTGTAACTAACTCAAGCAAAGCTTTTCCTTTCTCAGTTAGACGATATACCTTTCTTCTATCTGATTCTGAAGATGCTATAAAACCATTCTTTTCGAGTTCATAAAGATGAGCATAAATCGAAGAAACAGATACCTTAAGTTTTTTGGAGAGAGCGTAGCCATGTAATGGTTCTTTTTCAAGTTCTTTAAGGATTCTTAGTTTAATTTTGCTAATAACAGGCATTAAGTGATAATATTCGTATGTTCCGTAAAAATTATATATCTGAAAAATCCGATATAGTCCCGGGGTTGGCTATGGAAAAGCGATGGATTGTTTTGGGAGTTGTTTTGCTGTTCTTTTTGGCTGTAGTATTGTCACCTGGGCCTGGGGAGGAATCTTCAAAAGAGGAGGAAACTACACTAAAGCCATTTGCTGACCAACTAAAAGAGGAAATTACGACTATTTGGGCAGACATCGAGAAAGTCGAATACTTCGAGACCACAAGACATGTAAATGTCTGGTTTGTCAAAGAGGCGGTCTGGGACGAGAGCCATTTGAGGGATACCTTCTGTTATGCCACCTTTGATATAATGGCTACTTTAGTAAAGCACGCTGATAAAATAGATTCCGTAACAATTATTGGGAAAACGACCATGATTGATATGCAAGGTAACAAAAAGATTGAGAAAGTATTTCAAGCAAAAGTAACTATGGATAGAGCGAAAAATGTCAAGTGGGAGAATTTGGAGGACGTTGGAACCTTGAAGCCCCTTTACGCCAACTTCGATGACATTTGGTGGCACCCTGCCGTGAGGCCTTAAACTCTTTTTATTTTTATTTCCGAAACTCAAATGTGGGCTGGTTATCTAACGTTAAATAACGGAGGAGTTCGCTATGAAAAGGATTGGAGAAACTAAGATCGGAAAGCTAACACCTAAACCACGCATAACGTATCCATTAATTCGTCTACCGTCTGAGTTTGCCGAGATTATAGGGAAGAGAGCTCAAATCTTCGAGACAGAGTATCAGGGAAACAGAGCTTTTCTTATCGTGATTTGCGATGAAGTTATAAAACCTGGTAGTTATTCTGACTTAGAAAAACGAGTATCTGAGCTGGAAAATAAAATTGAAGAGCTAAGTAATATAGTTTCCACTTTTATATCATCTAACGGTCTTAAGATTACAAAATACGAGTGGGGCCGCCGAGATTTGAACTCGGGTCACCGGCTCCCAAAGCCGAGAGGATCACCAGGCTACCCTACGGCCCCTTTCTGCTTTCTTGCAGTAATTGTTTTTTAACTTTGTCCTTAACTGCTATTGCTGATAATCATCGTGAGCAAAAACGTCAACTATTTAATCCATAAAGCTGAGACAGAAAGAAACAAGGTAACATGGTGATGCTATGCCCTACAACGAGATTTACTGGCAGAGAGAAGAGGTAATTCCTAAGAAAGAGCTGGAAGAACTTCAGCTAAAAAGGCTCAAGTGGATTGTAAGGCATGCTTACGATAATGTTCCGTTCTACCACAAAAAGCTGAAAGATTCTGGGATCAAGCCAGATGACATCAAAAAGAGGGATGACATAGTCAAGCTCCCATTCACAACCAAAGAACATTTAAGAGAGAACTACCCCTTCGGATTGTTCGCAGTCCCCAAAGAAAGTCTTGTGAGGTTGCATACATCAAGCGGAACTTCAGGGAAGCCCAAGGTTGTCGGTTATACTGCTAAAGACCTTGAAAACTGGACGAACATGGTGGCAAGATGCCTGTATATGGTCGGGGTAAGGGATTACGACGTATTTCAGAACATGGTAAACTACGCCTTTTTCACAGGTGGATTGGGGTTTCACGATGCTGCAGAGCTTATCGGTGCTATGGTTATTCCTGCGGGAGTCGGTAATACGGAAAGGCAGGTTCAGTATATGGCAGACTTTGGAACGACAGTGATCCACTCCACGCCCAGCTACGCCTTGCACGTGAAGGAAGTTGCAGAGGAGCTTGGACTTTTTGACAAACTAAGTCTCAGAATTGGCTGTTTTGGAGCTGAACCTTGGAGCAAGAACACAAGAAAGAGATTAGAAGACACTTTTGGTATAAAGGCGTATGACAGCTACGGTTTGAGCGAAATGAACGGCCCCGGAGTTGCCTTCGAATGCCCAGAGCAGGATGGACTGCATATCTGGGCAGATCACTACTTCATTGAAATCGTTGACCCTGAGACAGGAGAACAGGTAAGTGAGGGAGAAAGGGGAGAATTGGTATTAACACCCCTCACAAAGGAAGCACTGCCACTGCTTAGATACAAAACTGGGGATATCACATTCATAATGGACGATGAGTGCTCGTGCGGAAGAACACATCCAAAAATTCACCGCATCCTTGGCAGGGCGGATGATATGATCGTAGTAAGAGGAATAAATGTATTCCCGAGTCAGATCGAACACGTGCTGATGCAGATTCCTGAAGTGGGCGATCATTTCCTCGTGGTGATTTCGAGGAGGGGGTCGCTGGATGAGATCACAGTTAAGGTGGAGATGAGAGATGAAGTGTTCACCGGAGAGCTTTCAGACCTGCAGAAAATCCAGCAGAAGGTCCAGAGAGAGCTACAGAAGGAACTTGGACTTAGAACAAACGTTGAGCTTGTGGAAAAGGGCACCATCGAGAGATCAAAGGGAAAAGCAAAGAGAGTTCTCGATTTGAGAAAAGACCTCTGAACCCCTCTTTTGAGCATACATGCTCATGTAAAATCCTTAAAAATTTAATATTTGCTCATTGATAATTGAAATTGGTGATAGTGTGGGAGTAGTGAGATATGAAGGACTACCCTTTGTAGCTCGATTCAGATGGAATACGGGAAAAATAATGGAAAAGTTCTACGAAAAGTTTGCTGAAAAACAGATTATCGCAGCAAGATGTGAAAACTGCGGCTATACAGTTGTCCCCCCTCGTATGATATGTCCAAAGTGCAGTTCTAAGATGGATGAGAAGAATCTGGTCAACATGGATGGCAGGGGAGTCGTTCTGAGCCACACTGTGGTAAGAAAGAAGCTCGATGGCAAAGGGAACTTTATTGATCTTAACAAACCGGAAATTGTTGCGGCAATCAAGCTGAAGGGGGCAGATTCTCAGATTTTTGTCAGGCTTGGAGAAGTTGAGGCTGAAGAACTGAAGCCCGGAATGGAGGTCGTGCCTGTGTGGGCAGAGAAGCCGGAGGGAAAGCCATCCGACCTGCTTTACTTCAAGCCGGGGTGAGAACGTGAAGGTCGCTATAATCGGGTATGCCATAAGCAATCTCGGATGGGATGTGGAGAAGACGAGAGAAGAACATGTTTTTGAGGTTGCCAAGTCTGCTATTGAAGATGCTGGCATTGATAGGAAGGATGTTTGTACTGTTGTGAGTGCGTCAACGGATTTTCTGGATGGCAGGACGATATCCAACTGCATGCTCATCGGTGCGACAGGAGCTTATCTGAAGGATGAAAGCAAGGCAGAGGAAGATGGGATGTATGCTGCTCTGTATGCAGCACAGCGCATTATGGCTGGTGTTCATGAAATTGCTCTTGCAGTTTCTCACACTCACAGCTGGATATTCAACCCCCATCAGATTTCACACTACATGCTTGAGCCTTGGTTCGATAGGCAGAATGATCTGCTTAACGAGATAACGCTTGGAGCCCTGCAGGCAAGAATATACATGAACAATTATGGTGCCGATGAACTTGATCTGGCTGAGATTTCCGTTAAAAACCTTAGGAATGCAGCAAATGTTCCCTACGCGTTCCGAAAGCTTCACGATGTTACTGCTGAGGAAGTTCTTGAGGCTGAGATGTATTCAGACCCTCTGACAGAGCTTATGATCTCCCCGCCATGTGATGGCGCTGCAGCGGTGGTACTTGCTTCGGAGGAGGTGGCAAAGGAGATATGTCCCAACCCAGTCTGGATAAAGGGTATAGGGAACGCCTGTGATAACTATCTAAGAGACAGAGACTTGACAAGACTCAATTCACTTGAAATTGCTGCGAGAAGGGCTTACAGAATGGCTGGGATTGAAGAGCCGTTCAGGGAGGTGGATGTGGCTGAGATCAGCGAGAGGTTTGCCCATCAGGAGCTGATGGCATATGAAGCACTCGGTTTCTGTAGGGAAGGGAAGGGGAGAGTGCTAATCGAGGAGGGAATGACAGAGGTTTATGGAGATATTCCAGTAAATCCAAGTGGAGGAGCACTGGCTGGAGATCCAATATGTGCTACGGGCATGATAAGGCTGATTGAGGCTGCAAAGCAGATAAGGGGCGAGGCTGAGAATCAGGTTGAAGACTGCAGAACTGCTTTGGCTCACGCGCAGTGGGGTTTGCTGGCTCAGAAGAATCTGGTTTTCATTCTGGGTGATGAGCCATGAGAAGAAATGTGGCGATAATCGGATGCGGACAGGCAAAGCATGGTAGGAGGACAGATGTAAACCAAGCAGAGCTTGTGGCTGAAGCTGTGTGGGCTGCGATAGAGGATGCCGGAATAGCTCCTGAAGACATCGAGGCGTATGCTGTCGGAAACATGCAGGGATTTGGTGGAATAGCCCAGCCCGACCTGATCTTCGCCGAGTATATCGGGGCTGTTGGTAAGCCCATGCAGAGAGTTGCGACTGGTGGAACTGTTGGAGGGTCTACGGCTCATCTGGGATACTACGAGGTTGCATCTGGGATGTATGATGTTGTGCTGGCAGTATCATGGGAGAAGCACAGTGACAGTGCTGAGCCGGGAGCGACAACGGGTTTGCTGCATGTAGCCTTTGCAAACCTCAGCTACATGATGAAGGTGGGTATGGACATGAGGAGCTTCGCAATAATGGGTTTAGCCGGAGCGGCTGCTGGTATCTCAGCCTACCAGGCGGCACAATATATGGCAAGGTCGGGATGCAGGATAGAGCACTTCGATATGGTTGCTGCAAAAGCCAGAAGAAACGCTGCAAAGAACAAGTACGCACATCTGAAGTGGCCAAACTGCACGGCTGATGACATAGCGAAGACGGAGATGCTTATATGGCCAATGCGTTTTGGTCATGTGTGTCCTGCAAGCGATGGAGCATCCTGTGTGATTTATGCAAGTGAAGAGGCTGTGAAGAGATTAGGGGTTGAGAGGCCAGTGGCATGGGTCAAGGGAGTTGCTGCCTACGCCGATGAAGAGGCAGATCAGGGAGAATCGTATCAGGGTACAGCTGTTTCTGACTATTCCGATCAGACCGGAGCTGTAATCTCTGCAATAAAAGCATATGAAAGGGCAGGGATTAAGGATCCAAAGAAGGAGATAGATATGGCGGAAATCTACGCTCCCTTCCCGCATCAGGAGCTGATGTTCAGCGAGAGGCTTGGATTTTTCGATGATGGGATGGCATGGAAGGCTGTGGAAGAAGGGGTTACGGAGATTGATGGGGACTTTCCCATCTGCCCCTCTGGTGGGGTAAATGCGACCAACGCCATTGGCTCTTCGGGTATGCAGAGGGTTGTGGAGGCTGCTTTGCAGATAATGAGGAAGGCTGAGGAGCATCAGATTCCGAAGGATGTCAGAAATGCTGTTGCACACGCATGGGGAGGGCAGGTGCAGTTCAACACCGTGATGGTGCTTGGAGACTCTCCAAAGAGGAGGTGAGGGAGATGGGGTTGATCAAGGAGAAGTATGAGAAAACGATGCAAGTGGAGGGAGAGTGGAACGTCGGAGCTTACAGATACAAGGCTCCTGAAGGCTACCTTGACGAGTTCGTCAGGAATTTCAAGGACAGGAAAATTACGGGGACACTGTGCAGAGGTTGTGGAAGAGTTTACGTTCCACCAAGGGAAATTTGTGCTCGCTGCTTTAAAGAGATAACGGAGAAGGTAGAGGTAAGCCAGTATGGAGAAGTGATGGCTTTTCTCGTCTCTCCGCCACTTGAGAAGGGGAAGGTTGTTATTGCCGGAATCGACGCGGTGCAGGCAGGATTTCTGAAAGAGGGGGAGAGAGTGATACTGGCAATGGTTCGCTTTGAGGGGACATCATCGTCAATGATCCTACCCTTGCTGAACGTAAAACCCGAGGATGTGAGGCTGGGAATGAGAGTGAGGGCTGTGTGGGCTGAGGAGTGCAAAGGGGCATTATCCGATCTGCTTGGAGTTGAGCCGGCTTTCGATGTGAGGTTTGAATAAAATTATATTTTTTCTTTACCATTCCGATTACAACTTTCTTACTGAACTTTAACTCTGTGAGTTTAGTTTGTCCGATTGGGCAATTTTCAGTTTCCACTGCTGCTTTAACGCGGGTATCAATGGAGTCGTAGTCCCTCCAAGCTTTGCAGACATGAGGAAGAGCTTCATTTTCAGAATCACAAGACCGGGGCAGCCACCGCAGCTTGCGAAGCCAACAACGTTCAGCTCGTCGTAACCACTCAAAGCTTCCCGCTTTTTCATCCTTGAAGCACTTCGCAAACGCCACAGCTATCAATCCCTTATATTCTCGCAGTAGAGAATCGCCACGTCTTCAATTTCGGATAAATTCTTTTCTAAATCTAATTGCCTTCCTTAAGCCGCTTGATTTCCTCCCTTATCTCATCAATTACATCGGGATTGCAAATCTCTTTTCGGTTATCTTTTTTGACTGAAAATACAATGAACACCTTTCCACCGAAATTCTCCTCAAATTTCTTATGCGTTTTACCAAGCCACTCCTTCCACCTGTATATCTCCGGTGTTTGTTCGTAGGTTATGGGCTTTATTTGCAGACCTATATATTTCTCTCCAACTTGAATATAAAAATCAACATTGTAAAGTCTATCCCATTCATCAGGAGCGGGCTTTATCTCAACACCCAAATCCCTCTGCAGTTTCCCATATATCGTTTTTATTTCCGTCATGTAGCCGTCATAGGTTCTGTTAATGACAAGATTGTAGATGTACTGGATACAGTCCTCCTCCGTTACCTCCTCAATTTCAGCCTGAATAACCTCAGTAATTTTTACATACAACTTCCTCCCTAAGTCCCCAATATATTCCACAGGAGACAGAGAAATACCCCTGTCTTTGAGAAAGTCGGCGAGTTTTTTGTAGTAAAACCGTTCCCAATCTTCAATCGTTTTAGGGCTGCATTCTCGAATCCACTGAGATACGGGACCTACACTATTCTTCTTGTTCAATCCCCACCTGTTTGTCGCCATGTTCAATATCCATTCCTTAGCCATCACTTCACCCCTTTCTCCAACTCAATGAATTTTGTTTTATATCTGTACTCCCTTGCCCTATCAGCCATAGCCATTCCGGATTTTATTAGATATGCATTCACGAATATTCTATTTTTTAGGTAAACGTAGGCACTAACCATATTTTCATCCAAAACGGGTTCATTATCGAATTTAAGGTAGACCTCTTTTTTCAAAATCCGGTTTCTCAAGTATTCTAAGGTTTTTTCTTTGTTAATGATTTTTACCCCCAAAAACTTGACGAGTAAGCCTGTATCCAGTTTTATAGTTTGCTCATCTACGATATCAACAACTCTGTAAAGCTTGTCGTTTTTAAAATTGAATTTCTTGGGATCTACTTTTGGCTTAGCGTCTTTAATCCTTGGAACATAATCAACCTCATCAACCTCTATCGGACTCTGTCGTTTTATTATCTGAACATTTTCGCTGAATTGTAGCAAACTCTGTTTCAGTCCAAGTTTTTCTTTTATCACATCTAAGAATTTCTCATTTATCTCGTAACCTACCGCATTTCTATTCAGGTTTAAAGCTGCCTTTACAGTGGTTCCGCTTCCAAGAAATGGATCAAGAACAGTATCGCCCACGAAAGTGTACATTTTTACCAATCTTTTCGGTAACTCTTCGGGGAACATGGCTTCATGCTCTATCTGTCTTGCCCCACCAAAATACCAGTGCCCGTAAAAGTACTCCTTCCACTCTTCTTTGGTTAGCTTAGATTTCTCTTTAATTTCCTTTGGTATCTTCCCGCCTTTTCCGGGTTTCTTGAAAACAAGTATAAACTCGTAGTCTATTTCGATCATTCCGTTGGGAGGATAGGGGTAGGAACCCATCACATTTGCCCCACCCGTGGTGTTCATCGTGGTCTTTTTTTGCCAGATTATCGAACCCATATAGTCAAAACCTATGTCCTCACACTGGGCTATGAACTCGGCATGCAATGGTATAATTTTATACCTACCATAAATCACGGAACGGGCAAACTGATCTCCTATGTTTATACACAACCTCCGTCCCGGCTTGAGAACGCGAAAGCACTCCTTCCACACTCTGTAGAGATCCTTCAAATACTCATGAAGACTTTGTCCGTATCCAATTTGCCCCTCAACCCCGTAATCTTTAATGTGCCAGTAAGGTGGGGATGTAACTACTAAATCTATACTGTTATTTTCAACTTCTATCATTTTTCGACTGTCCCCTATTATTATTTTGGCCCAGTTGGTCATTATTTCACTCTTAACTTCTCAACGTATTAACATTTTTATCAAAGGTTTGATAGTGGTCTCATCCTAAAATTATTTTCACCCAACATTCAACTTGCAGTTGGAGAATTGCAGAACCTTCTTTGCCTCCTGAAAACAAGAACAGTATTTTCTTTAATTTCAAAGCCTTTTATTTCCTCCCACAAAACAATTGACCTGCTACTCGCGTCAGCAATGCCTTTTTCCGTTACCAAGTATCTGTTTTGAGCTAACCCACAGAGCGACAATGAAAATATGAGGAGATAGAACATAAATATATTAAAGACATTAAAATCAGATTTGATGATAGATTGGCTCCGAGCCACAAAGCCTTGATTCACAAAGAACCTCCGCTCTCACCCTCTCATACTCACTCGCCCCCGAAAGCGAGATAGCGTTAACCATAGATAAAACCATGAGAAGAATACTATAAGCAACGACGTAAACCCTGAAATCATTGATACACCTTAGAGAACGCGATAGAATGAGAAGTAGAACAAAGGGAAAACTATAGGCATCTTTTTACTACTTCTTTTCTTAGCCCTGTAGAACTCCATGCTAATCGAAGTGCCTCGAATCCACCGTTATCTCCTCCTCGCTTATCCCCGCATATCCTAACCTCTCCGTTATTACGATGTACGCCATCTCGGGCGGTATCGCACCAATTTCAGTGATGATAACGTCAATATAGTCTCTCGGCGTAACATCGAAAGCTGGATTTCTAACCTTGACACCCATTTCGAGCAGCTCTTGTGGAGCAACCTCGCTCGCATCCCTCTCCTCAATGACAACAAGCTCTCCGAACAACGTTTTCGGGCTGAACTTGTACGTTTCGGCGGCAACCATGAATGGAACCCTCGCTTCTTTAGCTGCTAAGGCTATCTGAGATGTGCCAATTTTGTTTATCAACGCCCCGTTGGCAGTGATCGTGTCCGCCCCGACTATAACACAATCCACGTCATTGATGAAATAACGCACGGCAGAATCCACGATCAAAGTGACGTCAATCCCTGCTTCCCTCAACTGCCTGGCTGTAAGGTGACCCTGCCATCTTGGTCTCGACTCGGTTGCTATAACTCTGACATCCTTCCCCTTCCCGTGTGCCGCCTTTATCACTGACAGAGCTGCAGAGGAGTTGCAGTGTGTCATCACAGTGTAGCCATCCTTTATCCTCTTCTCTCCAATCTCCCCAATCCTCTGCTGGGCCGTGTTGACCCAGTTTATGAACTCCTCGGCCCTCCTTACCACGCTCTCCCTCTTTTCCTCTCCACTCTCCCCCGAGTACTTCATCACGTAGTTTATCGCGTTGTAAAGGCTAACAGCCGTGGGGCGGGTGTTCAGCAGGATGTCGGCAGCTTTCCTCATCTCCAAGTCGAAGTTTCTTGTATCTGCATTCAACGCAAAATCTCGAAGCGTTTCAGCAGCGAACTTTGCAATCCTCGCTGCCCCCCGTACTTCCATGCTTTTGATTTTCTCTGCAGCTTTGAGAACTTCTTCCATGTCCTTATTTTTCACCAAGGTTAAAGAATTTTAACCACGAAGTCTAACTCCAACCGTGAAACAGCTAAGCTCGTTCGACATTAAAGCCTGCGTGGGAGAGTTGAAGGAACTCGTGGGTGGAAAGGTTGAGAAAATATATCACCACCCACCCGACGAGATCAGAATCAGAATCTACGCTGGTAGGAAGGTTGATCTCGTTATCGAGGCTGGAAGAAGGATCCATCTAACAAAATTCCCTAGGCAGGCACCCCGGTTCCCATCAGCCTTTGCCATGCTGCTCAGAAAGCACCTTGAAGGGGCAAGGATTACGAGCATAGAGCAGTACGACTTTGACAGAGTTGTCGTAATTGATTTTGAGAGGGGTGGAGAGAGAAAAAGGCTCGTCGCTGAACTTTTCTCGAAGGGCAACGTTATCCTCCTAAATTCCGAAAATCGGGTTATAATGCCACTCAAGCACACTATAAAAGCTGGGGATGTGTATAGATTCCCTGAACCTAAAAAAGGGGATGAGAGCAGGGAAACTGTCAGGTACCTTGCCACTTCAGGTCTTGGAGGGCTGTATGCCGAGGAAATCTGTTTGAGAGCGGAGGTTGACAAAAAGAAGAAGTATTCGGAGCTGAGTGAAGAGGAAAGGAAAAGGATTGAGCGGGAAATTGAGAGGCTGATAAACTTCACCCCCAGACCCCAGATAGTGCTGAAGGATGGGGATTACTATGATGTCATCCCCATGTACCTCCTCTATTACTCCAATCTGGAAAAAAAGTACTTCAAGAGTTTCAACGATGCCCTCGACGATTTCTTCTCGAAGAAGATCAGTGAGAGCGACGAACTGGAAAGTCAGAAAAGTGAGGAGCTCGAAAAGCTGAAAAGAAGACTTGAAATTCAAAAAGAGAGCTTGAGAAGATTTCAGGAAGAGGAGGAACTTTACAGGAGGATAGGGGATGCGATTTACGAGAACTATCAGCTTATTGACAGGATTATCCAGGCTTTTAACGCTGCAAGACAGAACAAAAGCTGGGAGGAAATAGCAGAGATAGTGAAAAGGGATGAAAAGCTGAAAAAGCTCGTAAAGAGGATTAAACCGGAAAAGAACAGTATAGTCGTCAGAGTTGGAGGTCTCGACATTGAGCTGGAGATTAGAAAAAGCATCCACGATAACGCCGATATCTACTACGAGAAGGCTAAAAAAGCGAGGGAGAAGGCAGAGGGAGTTAAAAAGGCGATTGAGAAGACAATCATGGAAATGGAAGGGGTTGAGGAGAAATTGGAGAAAAAGCTCGTTACAAGCATGAAGGTCAGGAGAAAAAGAGAGTGGTACGAGAACTACCGCTGGTTCTTCACGAGCGAAGGTTTTTTGGTTATTGGTGGTAGAACGGCAGAGATGAATGAGGAGATCGTCTCAAAACATCTGGAGAGCAAGGATTTGTTCTTCCACACTCAGACTCCCGGAGCTCCTGCAGTTGTGATGAAAATGGGGCAGGAGGCTGGAGAGCGGAGCATAAAGGAGGCTGCAGAATTTGCTGCAAGCTACTCGGCCTTGTGGAAAGAAGGGAAGTATGCTGGGGAGGTTTACTACGTCCTGCCGGAGCAGGTTTCCAAGGCTGCAAAGGCGGGAGAGTATTTGCCGAAGGGCAGTTTCTACATCACGGGTAAGAGGAGCTACCTCACTGTTGAATTGAACTGTGCCGTAGGGGTTGAGGTGGAAAAACTCAGAGTTATTGGAGGGCCAACTTCAGCAATAAAGGAGCATGCGGACTACTACGTGGAGATCGAAATTGGAGATAAAGATGCCAACGAACTGAGCATTGAGATTGCCAAGAAACTGACAGAGATAGCCAGAGATGAAAGGCATGTGGTGAGAGCGGTAGCAACGCCGGATGAGATTATGAAGTTCTTACCGCCAGGAAAATCGAGGATAAAAGATGAGAGTTCTTGATTTTCCCTCTTCAGAGAAATTAAGGGACATTGCGGGAAAATACGGTTACGATGAATTCATCCTGAGGAGGTGGATGCACTTCTTTGGAGAGGAGGCAATGGAAATTGTCAGGGCGTTTGAAGAAGGGATTCCTAAATACATCAGAGTGAACACGATAAAGATTGAGGAGGATATTCTGATCGAAAGGTTAAGGGATAGGGGTTTTGAGCTTGAAAAAACAGATATTTCATACTGCTACGAGGTTAGGGAGGAGCCCTATTCTGTCGGGGCCACACCTGAATTCCTGATGGGTTACTACTACATCATGGACAAAGCTTCATGCATCCCACCCATCGTTTTAGACCCGAAGCCGGGTGAGGTTGTAGTTGACCTTGCATCCTCACCTGGCGGTAAAACGACATTTCTTTCAATGCTGATGGGGAACAAGGGAGTCGTTTTGGCTGTAGAACCGCAGAAAGAGAGGCTGCAACCGCTGATAGACAACATTCACCGAATGGGTGCGATGAATGTTGCGGTTTTGAAGATGGATGGCAGGGATGTTGTTAAGCTGAAGCTGAGGGCAGACAGGGTTCTGCTTGACGCTCCGTGCACGGGAGAGGGGGTAATCCACAAAGACCCATCAAGAAAGACGGATAGAGGTGAGAAGGATATTCTGTTTTGCTCCAACCTTCAGAGAGAGCTAATTCTTGCAGGATTCGACTGTTTAAAGGAGGGTGGGGTGATGGTGTACTCAACCTGCTCCCTAACTCCAGAGGAGAACGAGATGGTCATTGATTTTCTGCTCGAAAGTCGCGATGCAAGGCTTGAAAAGGTTGATTTTGGTAATGAGGCTTTAACTCTGCCCGAACTGAAGCTCAGGAATCCTGAGGAGATTAAAAAGGCAAGCAGGTTTTACCCCCACAAACACCGCTGCTCAGGCTTCTTTGTTGCCAGAATAAGAAAGTCAGAATAAGAGAGACTCAGGGAAAGTAGCGAAGCATAATGGGTAAAATCAGGCAGCCCATGCAGTTAACCCTCTTTACCTCCAGTAAGACTGCAGAAAGGCCAATCGGGACAGCAGCAAAGAAAATTGCAAGACCAAAGAATCCAGTAAAGATGTAAACGATCAGAATCAGGAATACAAAGACGATTACAGAAACGGGGAGAAGACTCACGTTTCTAATTTTAGAGATGACCAGATAAGAGATGACAAGAGTTGCAGCAAGGCTTACTAAACCAGAAATTAAGGAGAGAAGTATCACATCCTGAAAAGTTGGAATGACAGCAAGCCTTTTGAGTATATCAGCTGCACCACTTCTTGTCTTTCCCATCGCCATCAACATAAAGAGGCAAAGAAGGGCGTTTGAGGTATTAGCTGCGCTCATCGCTGCAATGTATCCCTCCCTCTTTCTCTCACTGAAGGATGCTATTGCGGTGGCAATGCCACTGCTGATGCCGGGGAAAAGGGAGACAAAGAACCCTGAAAGTGCACCTTTAGCTGCAGAATTCATGTCCGGAAGCCTAATTGTCAAAATTTGATCTGGAATTTTACCACCCAGAGACTGCATCAGAATTGGAGCTCCGAAAAGGCCTGTTAAAAGAGGGAGAAGAACAGAACCAGCCGGATTGACCTCTGCCAAATGGGAATTATTGAATGCGACAACTCCAGCAAATCCTGAAAGTGAGAACACAAGAAAAGCATAGAGCCTCTTTCTCCATGATGCCAAACTGCCCTCAAATTCTCCTGCCCTCTCACTCAGGATTAGGAAGGCAGATATTAGGAGGAGGATGTAAGGTGTTACCAGCCTCACGTAATCATAATTGGAGCTGATGGCCAAAACTGTGAAAAATAAAGGTATGCTCAACAATAACGCCAGAAATGAGGAGAGAGCAGAAAGGGAGATTGCCTCAAAGGCTCTGCCGTCAAGCACCATCTCGTGAGCCGGAAATGCACCAACAGCAGTTTCCTCATCCGGAACTCCAAGGATGGTTGTAGGAACTATGTCGGCGATCGTGTAAGAGATTGCAGAACAGATTACAATAACTCCTGCATTCTCAAAACTTGCAGCGTAAAGTAGTATGAGCGCGGCAAAGGTGTTGCTGTGAATTCCGGGTGTTAGGCCAGCAACAATCCCGAGAGCGGTGCCAAGAATTGCAGCCTCAAGCATGCTACGAGTTAGCATCAAATTAATATAGCTTGCGGTGTGGTATCACATATTGAAATTCGAAATGTTTATTTGCATGAGAGAGGAGGAGCTAAAAGCAAGCGGTCGTAGTCTAGCGGTAGGACACGGGCCTCCCGAGCCCGTTGCCCGGGTTCGAATCCCGGCGGCCGCACTGCCCTACCCCCATCATCAACCTACTTAACGAATCGAACAGTTAAAAATGTTTCGGAGGTAGTTGGTAGTGTCGAAAAGTGGCATGTTGGAAATCGCTGAGGATGTAATTTCCGTACTCCGCAGGTTCGGCATCAAAGAGATCAGGATTTTTGAAGTAAGTGGATCCTCTGCGGAGGAGATTGAAAAGAAGTTCAAAGCCGATTACGATAATGCAATAGTCAATGTCCTGAAAATTGGCGATTCTTACAGAGTGGAAGTTTTCATACTGGATGAGGGATTGGATGATGTTAGAAAATCCGCTTTAGAATCATACCTCTACCTATCCGGCCTTGAAAGGTTTGCGATTGCATCTGGTAATGATGACTTCAGATACCTCGTTCAGAGGTTCGTCAGAGCGGATAAGAAATTGCTGAATCTGATGCTCTGATAAAGTGTAGCATGACCCGTTTCAGTACCGAGCTCGGTGGTCGAACGTACCGAAGATCAGGAACGCCTCGGTAGTGGAACGCATAGGAGGGGCATAATGCCCAACGGCAAGGGTGCTCAAGCAAGACCTATCGGGAGGGGAAAGATGAGGTCGAGAGGTATTGGCTGGATCGGATTCTTCTTTTACGGAGTGGCAGCTTTCACACCTGTAGGTGTCAAGCAGTTCGGATTCATTCCTTCAGAACAGTACTTTGCACCCCTCGAAATTTTAGGTCGGTTTATAATCGATCCAAAAGCTTTCATTAGTGCTTACTCCACGATCTCAGAAACTTTTCCGACCATTCTCATCGTAATGACAGTGGTTTATTTTGCTGGGTTGATCTCCTCACTTTACGGACTCGTGAATGGAAGAGTTGCTTACACGCGCTATGGTGGTGTTCTCGGTCTTCTGTTCTCCTTTTTGGCCTACATCAGTATAATTGGGTTAGCATCTCATGTTAAGACTGGTTTCATGGAGATATGGAGCATCGGTACTGGGATTCATGTTGCGTTTCTGGGTTCGGTGTTGATGTTGTATTCGGCACAGAGGTAGTGGTTCGTCATGCTGCTAATAATATTAAATAATAGACGCGTTCCTACCCGTTCCTTGGTACTGGAACGGGTTGTGCTACAATGTCTATAGGGAAGTTCTCAAGGACTAACTTGTAAACTTTGTCAGCCCTTCTTTTAAGCTCCAGGTAGTACTCACTTTCAACACTTTTCTCTATCTCGCCGGGTCGACCCATGATGAAGTTCCTCACATCCTTGTCGGGACAGATGTCTGCAAGTAAATTGTTAAACCACTTGCGAATGTACTTTGCCGTTACTGGTCTTCCGCTGCTAGCTTTGTAGGTTATCTTCTTTGATTTTACAGTCTCCTCAGATAAACTCATCCGCCTGAGTTTGCCAGCAAGCCAGACGGGCATGTAGATGTAAAAACCTTCCTTATTCCCCTTTGTGAAGTGGCCTATCTCGTACTTGGCGAAGGATCCATTAGCCTCAAGGTACTTAGGGTCCCACTCCTCAAGCATTCTCAGGACGTGGCGAAGACGAGCCCCACTGTACAGCAATATTAAGGCCACCAGGTAATAAGGCTCATCGAGATTACTATAGTGCTTAAAGGCCTCTTTTATGTCATCATCTGTAGGGATCACCTTGTCTCCGTTCCCTTTCTTTATCGGCAGCCTTTTCTTTATCCTGCTCGCGGTCCTCTCATCTACCACCTCTTTTTCAAGCAAGTAGTTAACGAGATTTCTCAACGCCTTGGCGACATTATTGGTCGGTCTTGTTCTGTAAAGCTCTATGATTGAGTCTTCAGAGATTTCACTTAAATTCTCAAGGATGGTTATGTAACGGTTGGCGGTCTCTTCACTCATTCTCTCTTTAAGCCACTTCTCAAAATCATCTCTAATTTCATAAAACGTGGATTTAAAGCTTGAAAAGTAAGAATCTATTCCCTTGAAGTACTCATAAAGCTTTATCTCCAAAAAAGTTTTGAGGTCGAGCTTTCGTTTCATGACCTCATGGTAGATTCTGTCATCTATGTCCAGCTCTACCCTCACATCTATCTTTGTATTTAGGTTAAATAAATACTTAGAGGTTCCAAAAGAAGTTGAAATCGTCGAGCTGGCTCATCTTCCTTCTTATTTCCTGCTGGATTTGAGATCTTGTTTTGTTGCTCCAGTTTCTGACCTTGCTATTCTTTGATGGATCGGTGAGGCGATACAGCAAAAGCAACCTGCCTCTCGCTTCCTGGATGCTTATTCTCCTGTTCTTGAGGTCGTTCTCTATGGCCCTCATGATTCCCTTGAACTCTCTTGGGTCGTCGAGGCCTTCCATGCCAACATCCTTTACCCTCTTTCCGAGGTACACATTCCTTTTCCTACCCATAATTCACCTCCTTCTAACTTTCCTAACCTCCTTACCTATTTCATCCAGCAGATCTTCCAAAGTGGGGACGAGCTTTCTTTTGTTGTTTACTTTCAATCCGAAGAAGCCATCAGGATCCAGCCAGAACGTGCCCCAGACCGGTCTCTTCTTCGGCATCTCAATACCCCCTGTTACGTATTATCAGGTTAACAATCACAGCCGTGATGGACAGAGCAACAAGGGTGTAAATGAGGGGTTTGGCCATCGGTGGGATCATGCTTGCTTTGATGTCAGGAGGAGTGACTGGAGCTATTGCTAAAGCCACGTAAAGCAAAGCAAGCACGCTTGGCAGTAAGCCGTCCTCGGTCCACAGGTATATGCCTAACAGCACCAGTCCGAAAAAGAGGAGTATTGCGAATGGTATGAACGAATTTAAGAGCTTGAAAGCTGCGGGGAGGTATGTTGCATTCAGAGTCATGTTCCAGAGCTCCTGAGCCAGAGTAGCGTTTATCGGCATAGAATCACCTCTCGATTACCCTTCCGGAGATGAACTCAATTCCGGCGGCGACGTAGCTTAGCCATACTACTGGCGTAATCGTCCAGACGAGGAAGTCTGGAAGGTAGAAGTTGCTGAGCATCACCGGCAACAGGACGGTGGCGTAACTCAGGGCTTGGATGAATATCGGCAGAGTCCGAATGTAGTCTCCTATGGCGTAGATTACGTCCGTTATGACGTTCTGCCCGTATTTGTTGATGGAGCCCATTTGCTCTTTAACCGTGCTGGCCCACTTCGGGTCATAGGCGCCGCTGTAGCCTAAATCTAAAGCGTTCAGCAGCCCGAGCACGAGGTTAAACACGAACAGTGTTCCGGCTATCAGGTAGAACTTGCTCATCCGATCACCCCTTCTTATACCCCTCCTCGAGCTTGCCCAGCACGGCCAGAAACAGAACCACGATGATTACCGTGCCCTCGATAGGAAGCCAGCCGAACAGCGTGAGCATACCGGCGCCTATGGCTACAGCGAGGGCACCTATGCGGTTGTGACGTCTGCTGAACAATGCCCCGAAAATCGTCAGCATGATGAAGCTCGCAGCGGCCATGACGAACTCGGGCTTGTATCCGAGAACGTCCTCGCCGGGTAGCAGGTAAGTTACGTCCTTCAGAATTCCCCCGCCGATGCTGCCCACAACTTTCGACTGCGTGAAGGTAATGTTGTCTCTGGTAATGTTCAGGACGACGGTGTACCAGGTGCTGTTATCGGGCTTGGAAAGCGAGAGAGCGTAGTCGTTGGCGGTGGTGCTGTCACTATAAACCAGAGCCCCAGTCTCGTTGTATATCAAGACCTGCAAGCTCTGAGTCTTCTGCTCGACGTCGTTGTAGGTCACGATAATGTAGTCGTCGCAGTAGTCAATATCGTAGCTGACGTTGAGCGGCGTGGACGGCTCGAGGTTGGGCATCACGTTTATGACTTTCTCGGTGCTCTCCACTGCCGTGAATTCACCTATCGTCCTTTCCGTTGATGTTTGCGAGTCTATTATGCTTATGAAGTACTTGTCGTTGAACCTCAGGATGGCTGAAGCTTTGTTCTCTATGTCGAATTTGTCTATGGTTATGTCGTACTTCGCGCCTCCTACGAACTTGGTTATTCTCAGCAGGGCCTCTTCGTATAAGTTAGCGATGTCATTCAGGATGAAGGAAACCAAAACTGCTTGCTCGTTCTGACTCAGTAGTAACACATCCTTCTCTACTAAGCTATCCCCCAGGGTCGTGTAAAACGTCCTATCGTAATATCCACTAGCTTCTGCCCTGATGAAGTAATCCCCTGTCTCAGGAAGCTGAGAATTGAACAGCACCGCCTCCTTCGTCACCTCGTCCGTCTGCAGGCTAATAGAATAGTTCACATTGAAAATCGTAGCATTCGCCGCAATCTTCTCGCCTGTCGATTCATCGTAGAACTTGACTCGCAGAGCCTCGTACATCTGGCGGATTTCCGACTCGCTAAGGGCACGGTTGTAGATGCGGACTTCATCAATCCAGCCATCAACTGTTCTATCCACTCCCTGAACGCCACCAATATAGATTACTTGAGTACTAACCCACGCTCGCAGTGTTTGATCAATAACTCCTCCTTCTTTGTAGTAGTACTCTCCTGTTGTGTAATCCACTACATATAGTTTAACAGACTCATTCAATTTACCTGTAAAAGCAATGAAATAAGTGTGCCCATCTTGTGTACTGCTAAATAAAGCAGTTCTTGTAGCGCCAGATTCAAGATATACGTAGCAGTAAATTGCATTTGGTTGATAGTTATCTATCACTGCACAAACAGCTGTTCCACCTTCATAGACAACTATGTAGTTATAATAAGGAGATGCAGTTGGCTTGCTTTGAAAATTAATTATTGCTGTGAGTGTAAACTCGCCTGTAGCTGAAATATTAAGCTCTGGCGAGTACGAGACGACTACAGAATCTCGTGTGTCTGGATTGAACTGCAAACCATACCCATACCTGCCCGTAACCCACTGAGCGCCGTAAATCGTGCCATCGTTGCCGTTTCCGCTGTCGTCTTGAACTTTGAAAGTTATGCGTAAGTTATCAATGTATGCTGTGACTCTGTCAGCACTGCCGTCCGCAACACTAACGTAAAACTTTATCTCATTAACCGTTTTATCAAGTGCTACCGTTACAGTGCCAGAATAACTCGTTGTAGTATTCCAGACCTCTTGAGCATTAACATAAATGCTGAATTTTCCACTTGTGCCACTAATCGTTACATTTATGTCAACCTGTATTTGATGTATGTAATCGTCTGCTGAGATGTACATGTATGTGTACGGCTCATAGCATGTTGTAGCTCCAGACTGTCCTGTTGCATCCAGCGCAGCGCTGTACTGTCCGTCCGTGCTCCACACACCCGTTATGTACGGGCCCGAACCGCAGTTTCCGCTCGGGTTTACTGTACTCCACCCTTCCCAGCTACCTTCCCAGCTGTACTTCTGCTGCAGCGTAGGTTTCTTATCGAAGCTGAAGCGAAGTACGAGCGAGGGGTCGTCGGCGAGCGGCGGTACTGGAACCGCCGCAGCGGTGGAAATCAGCAGAAGCAAAAGTAGGGGCAGAAACCTCATCCTCCGCCCCACCTCCCTGTTTTGCGTACTGCATAGGCTACGAACCATATGCTAAGTCCGCCGAATACCACGTACGGCAACAGGTTCCAGTGTCGGTCGAAGGTCTCGTTTACATCTGGAGGGGCGGTGTTGCTGAAGGTGTCACTCGATTCGACCATGATGAAGTTGTAGGTTAGTAGGTAGGCGAAGTAAAAGACGAACAGAGATACGATCAGGACGAGTATGGCGTAGGCTATGCCCCTATTATCTTCTACGAGAGCGCTTAACCTTCTTACGGGCACGCCTACCACCTCGGCTACGTATTCTACGTCCAAACAGGAGTTCGTACGGCGTCGCGACCGGGTTAACGTAAAGCCAGAACCTGAAGCGCTCCTTCGGGCGGCGATACCTGCGCTCCGTTTTACCGGCGCCTATTGGCATCTTCGTCCTTCCTCCGCCGCTGAATACTTCGCCGGAGCCTCCGTATCCTGAATAACCACCGCCGCCGCTGCCACTGTAACCCGTGTAACCAGCCAAACCGTAGCCTGAGTAGTCGCTACCCCCGCTGTAACCGCCCATCGAGCCTCCACCGCTTCCGCCACTACCTTTTGACTTGCCGGTAGAACCAGAGCCAGAGCTTCTTACTCCTTTGGAGGCTAGCTTAGGAGCTGAACTCAGTTCGCCAAAAGAGGACACGTAGCTCGGGATGCTGAAACCTCCGCTCCTCGAGTAGCTTCCTACGGAGTACCCTAAGAACAGACCAGTTCTGGCGATCGAGCTGATTATTTCCGACACACTGACGTAACGTACCCTGCCGTACTCCTCGTTGTATCTAGCTAAATCTAGCGTCTTAGCTCGTTCTTCGAATTCCTCTGCTAGCTTTTCCACCCTCTTTGCAGTCTCGACCGGAATCTTCTCCCACTCGGAGATGTGGATCTTGTGGTACTTCTCGCCGTAACCGAGCTTTTGCAGAAATCTGCCGACTCTAGTATCCCTTAACCACCTGGGCAGGGTCACCTGCCTGTAATGCGTCCATCCTACATCGCGAACTTTGCGCAAGTACGTTCCGGGATACTCTAGCCCCTGAACTAGCTGCGACTCGAAGTGAGCTGGAGTTATTACCTGCCTTTCCGTGCTGTAACCGAAAACGTTCTCGCCTGGTATCAGCGTCTTTCCGCTCATCTGGCCGGTCCTAACCTGGTATTCTGCAAATGTCTCTCCAGGTCTTGGTTTCACGAACTGAATTACGTCATGTGTAACTACGGCTTGTGTTTTTGGTTTTCTGATAGTGATTTTGAGCGACTCGCTGACTCCCTCGCCTATACCCACATATGCCAGGTAGCCTAGAGGTTCCCCAGTCGGAGCTGGTGCGGACTGATACCAGTGTAAGGCGTCGAACTGCTTGCGGAATCCAGCAGCCTGTTCGGGCTTGGCTTCAAGGAGAAGCTGCTCTCCTGGCTTCACGTTGAAGGCTTTGTGCTGGGTCATGTGCACTAGAGTTGCTTCTTTGCCGGCAACCTGCTGGACAAGTACGTCACCACTAACGGGTTCGTATGTATAGCTCTCTACAAACTTTATTCCCGGCTCTTCAACGTAGGTCCCTTTTATCTGGCCTATCTTCTGCTCGGTGATGACTCTAAACTTGCCAAACGGACCACCAACAACCTTTGCCGTTCCTTTGCCCAGGTAGTAACCACCCACTACTTCTCCAGCGAGCTCACCTGCTATGAACGGGTCACCTCTAAGCCCTGTTAGAAGCCTGTTGGGGATGTTCTTTACCCACTCGTAGGTCCCATAAGCGAGTTCCTTACCCGCCTCGATTGGGCCTTTATCGATGGCCGTCTTTGCTACTTGAACAGTTGACTGAGCGATGTTTGCAGCTCCTGCTGCCAAGCCAATACCGAACAATCCCACGCCAACGCCAAATTTCTCTATCGGTCCAGCTCTATCGCCGGTTTTAAGCAGCTCAAGCCTCTTAGTACTTAGTTGTTCCTTAAATCCTTCTACCGCCTCATTGGCTTTATCGAACAGTGTTTCTTGTTCAGGCTCCTGAGGATGTAGTCTGCTCTGGCCAATAGCTTCGGCTCTGTCTAATGGTTCACGGCTCTCTGACTCTAGGCTTACTTCCTTGATTTCAACTTTCACACCATACTTCTGCTCGATTTGTTTAGCTGCTTCTTCAGGATTCTTGCCCTCGCTTATAGCTTTCCTGAACTCGCGGACTATCTGCTCCTCTTTTTGTTTTTGAGCTTCTTTCAGAGCTGCTCTGGTTGGCTTTGCCTGTGGTGGAGTTTTGCCTGTTTTTAAGCTTGAGTGGTGTCTGTGCCTCGAACTGCTTGAAGAGCTTGAAGGTCTGGCTTCTGGAATTTCGGCTCTGGTTGGCTTTGCCTGTGGACGTGTTCTTTCTGATAAATTCCTCGCTTGTTCGGGTGTTATCGTTGCTGTCCTATGCTCTGCGTAGGCTTCTTTCTCTTTGTCTTGCGACTCTTGCGCTGCCCTCCTCAAGGCACCATCCAAACTGTAACCACTGTCCTCCTGCTCAACCCCATATCTACCCCTGTTTCCAGAGGCGGAGAGGGCCAATTACATCACCCCCTCAACCTCTACCATCTCAAAATCGTCGTCCTCGGTACTCTGTATTCCCCTGAGTGTGACGAGGAGTGTGGTGATTATACCTCTGTCTGGGAAGCTGAACTTCGCCCAAGTTCCTGTGTTCTTTTCCTCGATAAAGGCGTGGCCCAGCTCCGCAAACTTGACCTTTTTGGGGTCCAAAATGCTGTCTCTGTGCACCTTGGATCCCGCCATGTAGAGGTAAAACATCATCTTTCCGAGTATTCTGGAGTCTATGTCAGTCACAACCTGCGTGGCTCCGTAGAGGCTGAGCTTACGCTGCCTGAAGTATCTTAGGGCGTTCATTAGGAAGTTTAGCATGTAATACTTGTACCCCTTAGCATATCGCTCGGCGATATCGTCAAATTCGTCGAAGAACAGGCTGGCAAAACTCTTCAGCTTTAGCATCTCGTAAATGAATGAGTACCAGAAAGCGTGGCGGGTTGTGTTGAGCTCGTTTGCTGCGAGGATTCTTGCCTGCTTGTACTCTTTGTAGATCGTAACGAGGTTTTGATCGCTGTATTCGGCCCTCCAGTCTGCTGAAGGTGGGTACACAACGTTTACCATCTCGCTGTCGGCATTCCTTATTATTTCTCTAATAGTTTTGTACGGATATAATTCGTAATACTGTTTTATTTCTGAATCGGCCTCGAATTGAATGCGGTCGTCAACGTGGTGGAAGATTCTGAACTCCACCCTGTGATCTGCATGGTGCCACTGATCGATCTCCCTTCCTCTCCAGAACACAACCTCTCGGCCGTCGGCATATAGGTAGTCGAGCAGATGCAAGAGGAGAGTTGTCTTCCCAGAACCCATTCCGCCACTAAGGAGAGCTGTTACACCCTGCTGGAACTCGTGCTTACCGTCAGTTATTTTCCATAATAACTCCTCAGCAAAAATTGTTTTAAGACTCATGAGAACCACCACGCCTCTTCCACTTTTCATTAAGCTTTTGCTGGAAGTCTAACAGGGCTGTGTAGTCTACAAGGTCTTTTTCGAAGATTATGTTTACCAGCTCTTCTTCGATTTTTGATGCAGTGACCCACGCCTGGCTTAAGCCCTTCGGGCTATACACCATGATCATTGCCGCGTTAAGTTCACTTCTCAGCTTCGGGAGTTTTCCGTCTTCTTTGTGGTATTTTTTCAAAGCTGCTGATACGATGCAGCTAAGGTGGTTGAGCTTCTGAAGGTAGTCGCTTATCCCATCGCCAAGATTTGTGAGGCTGCCAACGAGCTCGGCGATGTAGCGTTTTAGCATCTGCTCACTCATGGCCTTACCCCTTGGCTGATGCTAACTGGCAGAATGTCATTAACCTGCTGAGCAACATTCGCTGCAGAGCTTCCGTTTCCTCCAAATACAATTTCCAGCAGAGCGAGCCCAAAAACTACACCCATTATAACCATGAATACTGCGAATGCTGTTTTAAGCGCATCAGATTTTCCTCTTGCTGCAAGTTCTTCCGCGACCCTCGCATTCGTTCTAGCCCTCAGATTGACTGGGTTCATTGAGAAAAGCATGTACTCTATCGTGTCTTTCACTCTAATCGTATAACCTCTCACTTTCATTCTCACTCCTGAGATCTCCCTTTCCTCCTCCCACTTCTCATCCGCAAACGCCTCGAGGAGTTCCCGCTTTTCATCATCAACAACCTCATAAGAATACATTTTTACATCCTGTACTTCCTCGACCTCGTAACCTGGCGCGTTGTCCGACTTCTTTATTTTCACGAAGTCTTTGAGCTTCTTGCCGAGAGTTTTGAGCAGTGTCGCCTTTGCTGCAAATTCGAGTGGTATTGTAACTCCGTTCTTTTCGTACGCAACCGCAACCGGCACTCCTGCCAAACTCTTAAAACTTCCAGGGATGTTCATGAAGTCTCCATAGTGTTTGTGCTGGGAGAAGCCGTGTTTGTAGTCGATTCTCACCCATCCCCAGCGCCCATCGTCTCTCTCAACCATCAAGATTGGTTGTTTCTTGAGCTTTGCCACAAAGTGTGTGAATAAAGGTCTGCTCCAGCTGTACAACCACACTATAAATCCGAGGAGTAGGGCATTCAGAACTGCTGAGAACACCAAAACTTGGATCAATTCCTGGACGATGTTTGCCATAAACACTCACCTCATCTCAACCAAACAACTTACCAAATGCACGCATTATCCCCCGCTTGGGCTGCGCAGCTGCAAAGCCGTCTGCCTCCTGTGACATTATCAAGTGCTTAATTTGAGTTGTTTCAGCTCTGCGCTCGAAGCCGTTTATAGCCCTGTCAACTGCTAAGTGGAGAAGGAGCTCAATATTCTCAAGAACTATGTAGAAGCTGTAGGTTAGCTTGTAAGGGGGAATGCTCTCCATTATCTGGTCTATCTGCTCGCTTATTCTGCGTTTGTATATGAAAATGTCCTTCTCTCTTATGTTCGAGGTTGCTATGAACCTCGTGTTCTCTATCAGAACCCAGAGCTGCTTTTTAATCTCATCAGGAGCATACAGATCAACAATTGCGAACAGATAATTGTAGATGTCGTTCTCCTTGAAAAGCTGTTGCATCATAAATGCTTGGGCCGGATCAAAATATTGTTCACCACTCGGAGGAATTCCTTCCTGCATCCTCTATCACCTCACCCGCTTTTGCCCACATAAGGTAAAAGAACTGGACAAAGCCCACAATCGCAAGAATTGCTGTGAGATACGAGAGTAATGGTTCACTAGCGCTTGTAACCACTACTTGTGGAGCGCCGCTTGTGGTGTTGAACAAAATCTCGTAGCGATCAATTTTGAAGTTACTGTATGTTAAGAGACCGAAAAAGAGGCCAGCTATGAGGGCGAGCATTGGATTTTTTGTGCTGTCTATGAAGCTGAGGGCGAAAAGGGCTGTCCCAGATGCGAATACTGCAATATATACCTCAAGCATCATCGTACCACCTTAAAAGAAATAGTGTCAGCCCTTGCGGGCTGCTGAATTCATTCGTTTGTAGGTTTAGAGTCCTCCTCCGCCTCTGCCGCCAAATATTCCGAACGCTGCAACCACTGCTCCAATTACCACACCGAACACCGTGGCGTAGAGGGCCATTGGCGCCATCTGGAAGCTCTTCCATATAGTGTTGGTCGTCTTGGTGTATGCGTCGTAGGCTTCGGTGTTGTTTGCGTCCGGAGCTGTAATGGTGTTGTCAGCCTCGGCCATCATTCCGATGCCGAGCTTCAGAGCGAGTCCAGCTGCTATAAGTAGAACCACTAGGTACAGGATGTTTGCTGCAGCTCTGTAGTCTCCGAGGAACCTCGGAGCTGCTTCGGGGAATACTTTTATCAGTCTGCTGGTCGGTAGGATTTTTACTAGCCTCATGAGAAAGCCGTGCGTCGCCTTAGCTCCGACGTCGTACAGCTCCCAGTACTTCCTCCTCGTTGCCAGCAATGGAACCCCTACCACAAACACCGCCACCAGGGCCGCCACCAACACCGACATGCTATCACCAAAAAATAATGTGGAACAAAAATATTTAAGAAATGATATTTACCTAAAACGGTTCTATTAGTACCCTCTGTAATTACTATATTATTCTACGCCCTCAGAATTGTTGTTCGAACTGCTGGCAGAAAAAAGAAGCCCCTCGTTTCTTTTTCAATCTAAAGCCAATATAACGGATTTTAAAGAAAAAGAAGGTTCAAGAGTAATGAAATATTTGAATAAGCTTAGTTATTCGGTTTTCTTAGCCTTGAAAAAAATGTAGATGATACTATATCATCCGCTCTTTTTTATGGTGCCCCTGTGTCGGTTTCTGGACCGTTATTATTATGGGCTTATCCTGCGAATGTTGTCCACTACCATGCACAATAATTCGAGGAGGTCTCCCTTCTCTCTTATTATATGTAGCCTGCGGCGGAGCATTCTGTCTGTTATGTCGTAGCGCTTTGCGATTGACTTAACCGGCTCTCCAGTGAGCATGCTAATTATGTAGATCTCAACCACACAGCTATCACATATCTTTGAAACAAGATTTAGCTTCCTGCCGCATCTCACACACCTGCTATTTTCTTTGAACAGGCCCGTTCTCCAATGCGGTTTACGAGAATTGTACAGAGCTGGGGACAATCTCGACACCTCCCCACGTCCGCATGTACTCCTTAACAATTGCATCTGGGGTAAACTTGCGGTAGAACTCGTCCGTTACCGGCGTCTTAAGGACGTTGAGAAGTTTTTCAAGTTCCTCGGTGTCGTGGCCCATTATCGCCACCCTTACTGGCTCTGGCAGCCCAACCTTAGCGCTGTATATAGCGAAGAACTTGCGGAACTGGCGGAGCTGTAGCTTGCCTGCTTTGGAAAAAGCGTGGCGGATGGAGCCGTCAGTGAACAGCTTTGAGTTGTTGCAAAACATGAGCTTTAGCAGCTTTTTTACGTCTGGATGCAGAGGGATGACTCTTTCGGTCCAGGTCTTTGATTTCTCCGCCGGCAGGATGAAGTAGTCCTGGGTAAGGTTGAGGTCCGAGGGCTCCAAGCGCTTGAGCTCTTCTGGTCGTAAGCCAGTAGTGGCGGCGAGGGTAGATGCCGTTATAGCGCGTAGCTTTACGACCGTTCTAAGATTTGATTTGTAGAGGCTCAGTATGTGGTCGTGCACGTCCTCAAGTGTTACATCGTAAAGGCTGTTTTCATGAGCGAAAAGTCTCTTAGTTTTGCGCTTCCTGTGGCTGTTTAATAAATTAATAAGGTTACTGTAATCTTGGCCTCGGAAGTCGGCGAGCCATTTTAAGAAGATCTTGACGACTGTGAAGTAGCGGGATGGGTCAGCCGTTTGGCTGCGATCTATAACATATTCTAGTACTCTCTCAGGTGTGAGTTCGCCTTTTGTTGTTTTGTAAAACTGGAGAAGCTTCTTTCTGTAGTCTTGTTTAGTGGCTTCTCGCGCCTCAATGGACACCAAGAAAAACTCTACGTCGCGAGGGCCGAAGTACATTTAACTACCTCCGTACTGACTCCAGCACATCGCCGCACAGGCATCGTGGTCTTCCTTTGTTATGTTGATGTGGTATCTCTGCTCGTGGATTTGCTGCATGAAGTAGCAGCCTTCCATGCATGCCCAGTACTGCTGCACACTCTCCTTGAAGCCCTGAACCTTGTCCTTGATACCCACTCCGACTTTGACCGTCTTGTTCTTCAGATCATTAACATATACGCAGCCAGAGAGTAGTAATGCCGCCAACAACAAGAATAGTAAAGCCTTCATTGAGCATCAGCCTCCTTTAAGTCTCTGTAAACCGACCTCAAAAATCGCTCAATCTCCTGTTAGCCGGCGATATGCTGAGTCTGAACTCTTGGTTCAGGTGAAAATTCTCGATTATTCTGGCATCTTCGGTCGTTATCGTTGTCTTGACCTTGTAATCTGAGTTGTCGAACTCGATCGTAACTTTATAGGTTTCCACGCTTTCTCCATCGCGATTTATCTTTTCCGTTCGATTAATTCCTATTACCTTTCCGACCAGGTTTCTAATCTCCAATCTCACCACCTCCCTCACAATTTCCCAAAACCAGAAGCTGAATCAGTCTGGACTTGGCAGCAGAATCAAGCCGTTCAAGATCTTCGATGATCTTCTCCATGTCCGTCTTCTCTTTTTCGAGCAGTTGAATGATCCTCATGAAATCATTGCGCTCAAGGAGTTTGAAGAGGAATACTCCGAGCGAGATGTACAGGCTGAGGTATACACTTCGTCGTTGTAAGCTCTGATGGTTATTGTTGGGCTGCCTATTGTGTCCACATAAATCTCATCAACCTGCATATCTCCAGTGATTAGGTAACCTTCTTCGTCGTATTGCTGCTTATACTCCTCCACTCTCTCCTCTGTAAGGGCGCCCTTATCCACATCGAGGTAAAATTCGATTTCTTTCAATCTATCACCCCCATAACGTATTCCTCCCACTCATCAGCAAAGCTTCTCAAGAGCTGAGAAAAGCGAGTGCTAAGAACATAGCCCTGCTCGGTCTTCTCCACCATACCAGAGTTTACGAGCTTCCTGAGCAGGTTGTAAACGCTTATTCCGTACTTGCTTTCCAGATCGACAGCCCTAACCGGTCCGTTTTTTATGTCTCTCAAAAGCTGTGGAAATACCTCGTGCTCATCGCCGCGGAGCTTTACGCACTCTCGGAGTGTTGCGTCCATAACTCTCAGCGTAAGTACTTTAGCCCTTATGCTACCACCTCCTTAACCAACAAAACCAAAACCAGAATGGCAAATGCTAGGAAAAAATATTTCATGCTTCCGTTCATCTGCTTAACTGCTTCGATAAATTGTGTATGCTGCTTATGCTGCACCTCAACTACTTCAGTTATTTTCTCGAGAGCCTTTGCTGCATTCTGTACGTACGGTATGTGTGAGTTGATGTTTTCAGCAAAAACGAGCTGTAGCTCTGAGCTTTTGCTCAGGTTCTCGTTTTGCCTTTCAATTATCTCACTCTGTTTATCAAGAACTCTTTCGAACTTGTTCAAAAACCCGTTAAGGCTTCTGAAATCCTTGTATAGTTCTGCAACGTACTCTGGCATCATCAGGTATTTGTGAGTGTAGTCAGCATCGTTAGTTTCTGCCTCTCGTCCATTGCTCTCGTCAACCCAAGCCCTTGCCTCGGCATTGAGCGTGTTTCCGTAGGGATCCATTGCAGGACGGCCCAGCTTTAACTCATATCCTGGGTCGAGCGGTTCTTGAGTCTTGAAAGCGTACTCACCGTAAACGCATTTTGGCTCCTTTATCCAATCCTGGTCTAGGATTATGCCCGCAACCTGTAGAGCTCTAGCTATTTTGCAGAAGTAGTTTTGGATGATCTTTGCAGCTTCCCACTTGCTGGAAGCGTAGAACTCAGGTAGGTATATTAAAGCTGTGGGAATGTTCGCGTCGTTGAACTGGATTTTGACATCAGGGATGTTAGGCAGGTTGACGAGGTCTTTGAGGTTGACGACGTATGCGTCCCAGTTCTTCATTTTAATTCTTCTTCCTACTTCTGCGATCTTGGCCCAATCTATTTGTAAAACGCGACAGGTCAGACGCACGTTGTGCACTCTGGCCTTTACGATATCAGGTTGCTGACCTAACAATGCTCTTCCCTTAGGGGTCAGTCTGTGCACCTTCTCTATGTGAAGGTTTACTGATTCGATTAGGCCCTCTTTGCGTAGCTCGATGAGCAGCTTGCGGACGTAGCTCTTGCTCTTTCCAAGCCTCTCTGCAATTTTGCTTGTTCTCAATTCCCCCTCCTTGAGTAGAAGTTTAAGTATCTCTTGCTTCCTTTTTTCTCTCACATGGACCCTCCTTTATTTGAGATCAATTTCTCAAGCTCCATCATGTTCCTGCGGTGGACCTCCTCGGCCAGCTCTGGATTGCTCTTGATTGTTGATTCAAGCTCGTTCATGAGTTCGTCGAAGTAGTCTGCTGGCTTTTTCGCTCGCTCCTTCTGCAGGAAGCGCTGAAACTCTTGCCTTAGGATTTTGCTGCGGTAGGTCCTGAACTCCTCGATGCTCATTTGCCAGCCGCACGACTTGCATACGACGACGTCGCCGTAAGTCCACGTGGTGGTTTTACTGCAGCGTTCGCAGAAGAGGATGGGCATTACGAACACCTCTGCAAGATTTTGAATTTCTGCAATAGGCAGTTTGACGCTTCCTCGAAGTCGCTTAAGCTCCAAAGCAGGTAATCTGTGTACTCGTCAACATAATCTGTGTTCTCTGTGCAAAGCTTGTAGAACGAAACTATCTCGTCAGCAAACATTTTGATTGCTTCTGTGAGCTCTTCTATTGCCAGGTCTTTGATTGCTTTTACTTCAGAATGATTGCATTTTGAACATTGCAGCATGACCTCTCCAGGATAGCCACAACTGACAAACACAGAGTTTGATTTGCAATTAGAGCACTGTAGCCTCATTGAGACTCGACCTCCTCAAAGGAAGTGCATGCTAAAACGAACTCTCCCGCAACTGCTCCTTTTTTGCAGAAGAGTTGCCCATGGAGTTTTGTTTACATTTTCCAAGAAATCTTGCTTAAACAGCTCGTAGAATCTCTTGAAAGCCTCTTCGTCTTTTGCGAATAAGAATATCTCTGACATCACGCATCAGCCTCCACACACCAAAACTCTCCACTCCATTGCCGCAAGCCTTGCCGCTGCGATTCTCTCTGCTTTGGGCAACGTTTTTAGCTCTGCCTTCAGTTCGTCGATGGCTTTCTCTTCAAAACCGAGCGGTCGCACGGGCCTCCCGAGCCCGTTGCCCGGGTTCGAATCCCGGCGGCCGCACTTATTTTGATATGATAACAAGCAATCTTATTAATCCACCATACCTACTTCAAACAATGGACATAGAAGGTTATGCCCGTAGAATGCTTGAGAAAACTGACGAAACCAAAGTAAAAAAGCTTCTTGCTGAAAGAATAGCAGAAATCAAAGGCTGGAATTTGGAAAAGGCTGAAAGATGGGCAAGAGCTGTTATCGTCGAAGTTAAAAATGCTTACAGCAAAAAGAGCGATTTGCTCGACTACTACAGATCGGGAGTTACGATGGGTGCTTTCGGAGTCGGGTCAAGGGGGAGGGGGGACTTTTACGTGCATGAAAAGATTGCAGAGGTGATCGGAGAGAGCGGTGCAGTGGTCTCATCAGCGGTGGTCTCATCAAAGGATTTGGATGATGCAGGTGTTGTGCGTCATGGTGACTTTTACATTGCTGTCGCCATTGACGGGATACATTCGAGATTAAGCGAGTTTCCCTTCATAGCTGGCTTTCACGTTACCAGAGCGGCGATGAGAGATGTTTACGTAATGGGTGCGGAGCCTGTAGCGGTTTTTTCAGACATACACATTGCCGATGATGGGGATGTGAGCAAAATCTTTGACCATCTCGCGGGAATTTCTGCTGTATGTGATGCAACCGGTGTTCCACTGATAAGCGGTAGCACCCTCAGAATCGGTGGTGATATGGTTATCGGAGAGAGAATGACTGGAGGAGTGGGTTGTGTGGGTGTTTCGAAATATATCACTCCTCGCAAAAATGTGAGAGAGGAAGATGTCATATTACTTACTGAGGGAGCAGGAGGAGGAACGGTAGCTACAACAGCCATTTATTACGGAATGCACGAGATCGTAGAGGAAACAATAAACCTCGATTTTATAAAGGCTGTAAAAGCGATTTTCGCCAACAGGTTGGTTGAAAGAGTTCACTCAATGAGTGATGTGACGAATGGAGGTATTAGAGGAGATGCCGAAGAAATCTCAAAGGTCTCGGGCAAGTCCTTAGTTTTCGAGTATGAGAAGCTTAGGAAGTGTGTGAATCCGAGGGTTCTGGAAATGCTCGAAGAACTTGAGATAGATTTCATGGGTGTCTCGATAGACTCTCTCATGATCGTGTGCGACAAAGATGTAGCAAAGGATGTGATAAAGGCTGTAAAAGGTGTGGGAGTTCAGATACAGGAGGTAGGATGGGTTGAGGATGCAAGCGGTAAACCGGGAGCGTTTTTAGTTGAGAACGGAGAAAGAAAGGAAATTAAGCCAAGATTCAGGGAGTCTGCCTACACACCCCTCAAAAAGGTCGTTGGGGAGGAGGAACCGCCAGACTTCGAGGAAATGAGGCAGAGAGTTGATGAAGCTGTGAGAAGGGCTGTGGAGAAAAAGAAGAAAGTGCTGAAACAGCTTGGGATGATCTAAGGTTTTTTCAGCTGAATTTCCCTGTTAATCCTATCCTCAAGCTCCAGAAGGACCAAGAGGATAGTAAAGTAGAGTTCAGCGAGCTTCTCCTTACTCCACTCGGCGTATTTCAGTATGATTCCGTCCAGCTTTCCCTGCAGCTTTCCCATCCTGTAGAGGATGTAAAGCATGTCCTCCACGCTGTTGCTGAAGGTGAACTCCACTCCTCTCTCCCTCTCAAAAAGCCACGCCCTTCTGAGCACTTCACCGATGGTGCCATAGTCAATCTGCAAGAAGTCCTTTCTCGTTCTGAAAAGTTCCTCAATTTCATACCTATTCGGCAGCACAACCCCATTTATAATCGCAGAGAGTTCAACAAGCCTTGTGAAGTAAATGTAGAAAATAGGATTGAATATATTGCCGCTCTTCTTCAAATTCTTCGCCCTCTCAACAAGATCAGCATCAAACAGATTCCTTACTTCCTCCTCAAACTCCTTCAAACTCATTTACTCATGCTTAACGCAAAGGGGTTATAAATCTTGCCGACGATACGAAGATGTGGAAATAGGAGATGTTGAGCTTTATCGAAGAAAATACGGCAGAGGGTTCAGACCACATGTCTCACTCCTTCTGGATGGTTCAGAGTTTCACGTTGACACCTCACCCGGGAAAAGCGGATGGAACCTCATCACCCACGCCCATTCTGACCACTACGGGCAGAGGAATATGGAGAATCCGCACGCTGTTGCGAGCATTGAGACAGCAAGAATCCTCGAGGCTGCAACAGGAAAAGAGTATGAAGGGTTGACCTTCCATACGGGTGAGAAAGTGAGGATTCATGGGCAAAGAGTTGAAACCTTTCCGACCTACCACATTCACGGCTCCACAGCCTTCTTCTTCAGGGATTTTGAATTGCTAATAACTGGAGATGTGAAGGACTATCGTGAGTTACCGGAATGCCAAATCTTGGTGACAGAAGCCACATACGGTTTTCCATCACAGGTCTTTGAGGATGAAATAGATAAACTTCTTGACGCCGCATCCGATGGGGCTGTATTTGGAGCCTATCCGATAGGGAAAGCACAGAGAGTTGCTGAGATTCTCACTGGTAATATTGGTTTCAGAGCAGAGGAGAAAATTGAGAGGATATGCCGTGCCGTTGGCATAAAACCCAGCAAAAGCGGCCCACTGATAGTATCCCCAAGAAACCTCGCCAGTTATGGTGGAGGCTATGTTCTGACTGCCCAGAAATTTTACAGATGGCCAAAAATTACGCTCAGCGACCATCTTGACTACGAGGGGTTGCTGGAAATGATACACCACTGCAATCCAGAGGCGGTGGTTTTCTACCACGGAAACCCTTCAAAGGCGCTGACAAGATATCTCGAATCTGAGAGAATCAAGTGTTGGACGTTAAATGAAATTAAATAAAAGTTAAGATGGGATGTGCTCGGGTGGTCTTACAACTTTCATTTTCATCGCTTCCTGCTCACAGCCAACGACACAAACACCGCATCCAAAGCATTTCTCTTCATCAACTCTCGCCACGTCATCTAATTCAATGGCATTAAAGGGGCAGCGCTCCTCACAAACTCCACATGCTATGCAGAAGTCTTCATTAACATAGGCAACATACCTGCTTTTTTCCAGCATCGTCTCCATTGGTACGTTTCCGTATTTGGCAGAAAGGAAAAACTCACAGCAGTCTTCACAGCAGTTGCAGTTAACAGTAACCCTTTTATCCACTATTTTCCCAGTATTTGGCCATGTATGAACTAAACCGTCCTCTTCTGCCTTCATTATTATCTCCAATGCCTCATCTACCGATATTTCCCTTCCAGAACCCCTCGTTATAACGTATTCAGCACCTCTACCAAACTGGATGCAGTGCCACAAGGCCATCTCATCGGTGTAATTGCAGCCTTGTCCAGCAAGGTGTGTAACGTTTCTGCATGAACAGGGAACGACTGCAATCTTCTCCTGAGCCTTAATCATCTCCACTATATTCTCCTGTGGCAGCACATCAGGTAAGTCCTTTATCGCACCATACGCAGGTACAACCCTCCATACTTTGAAGTCAGCTAAGGATAGAAGCTGTCCCATTCTTGCATGAGCCTCTTTCTCGCCAAACTCTTTCCACATCCGTGCGTATTCAGGGTCTTTCATGTGGACAGATGCAAGAGTTGCATCGTGAAGCTGAATCAAATCTCTCGCGAACCTGTAGTAGTTCCTGTTCTGGAAATCCTTGGGAAAGACTACACCCTTGAAAAAGAGGTCTTCGAGGATGCTTTTCACCCTGTCAACATCCATTCCCAGTTTTTCAGCAACCTCCTCAGGAGAGCCCGGTAGCGCTGCAGCAACCTTCGCTTCCTCTTCATTCATCAGGTATTCCAGAATTTTCCTCAGCCGTTCTGAATCCGGAAACCCCAGTCTCGTCATTAAAGTTTCGTAGCTCATGAAAAAAATTAGTCAGGTTTTACTATTTAAATCTAATCCAGAAGGGATGCGACCTCTGTAGCAAACTCCATTGTTGTAAGATTTCCGCCCAAATCTGGGGTCTTTTTTCCACTTTCAAGAACCCTTTCAACAGCCTCCTCGACCTTTTTCGCTTCATCCGAGTATCCAAAATGGCGGAGCATCATGCATGCAGTTAGAATCATTGCTGTAGGGTTGGCGATGCCCCTGCCAGCTATGTCGAAAGCCGCTCCGTGTACAGGCTCAAAAATCGCGTTTTTCTCCCCAACATTGGCAGAAGGTGCCAAACCAAGTCCACCTACAAGTCCCGCTGCCAAATCCGAGACAATGTCCCCGAACATGTTCGTCGTAACTATAACATCAAACCTGAAGGGGTCCATAACGAGATACATGCATGCCGCATCAATGTAGTAGTCGTTAAACTCAATATCAGGGTATTCGACAGCAATTTCCCTGCAAACATCCCTGAAAAGTCCACAAGTCCTCTTCATCACATTCGCCTTATGCAGCGCTGTTACCTTTTTCCTTCCTTCCCGTCTTGCAAGCTCAAAGGCGTATCTTGCTATTCTCTCCGATGCCTGCCTCGTTATTACCCTAACTGCCTCAGTTACACCATCAAATTCAAACTCAAAGCCTCTGTACAGACATTCCGTATTCTCCCTTACAATCACAATATCGAGACCGGGATAGAGACACTTTATCCCTCTCAAAGCCTTTGCGGGTCTTATGTTGGCAAAGGTGTTCAGCTCCTGTCTCAGCCTCACTATAACATCTGCTGCAGTTTCACCGGCAGCACCAAAAAGCACCGCGTCACTCTCTCTGCAGGCTTCAAGGGTCTCATCCGGCAATGCTTTACCGTACCTCTCCTGAGCACCATCACCAGCCTCGTAAAAGCTGTAATCGAAGGGTAGGTTCAGTTTTTCCAGTATGTGCATCGTCGCATCCATGACCTCTTTTCCAATACCATCGCCCGGAATTACTGCGATCTTCTTCATGCCTTCCCCCTCAGATCTCTTGCGTAATTTACCAGTCCCCCTTTATCCAGAATCTCCCTCAGAAATTCCGGCATTGGGCTGATTCTATACTCCTCCCCTTTCGTTTTGTTGTAAACCACACCCTTCCCGTAATCCACCTCAAGCTCATCCCCATCATCAATTTTATCAGTATCTTCGCACTCAATAACCTTCAGACCGATGTTTATCGCATTTCTGAAGAATATCCTGGCAAATGACTTAGCTATGACTGCCTCAATACCTGTAGCCTTTAAAGCAAGTGGTGCATGCTCTCTGCTGCTCCCACACCCGAAATTTTCACCAGCAACGACAAAATCACCTTTTTTTACCCCTTTAACGAACTCAGACCTCAAATTCTCAAAAACATGCTTGGCAAGTTCCTCAGCATCGTTGATGACCAAATATTTCCCCTGAATTATAACGTCCGTGTCAATATCATCTCCAAACTTCCACGCTCTTCCCATGAGCTAAGTTGGGGAAGAATTAAAAAAGTTTTCAGATGAAGTGACTTGGGCTAAGGATGGTCACGAGTAAAGCTGTGAAGATACCTGCCAGTAGCATTCTCAACCCACTCAACACGATATTAAATTTTGCAACCCGTCCCATTATTGACCCAACAACGAAAAGACTTGCGAAACCGAGGGATACAGCCACAGTAAAGGCCTCCTCTATCGGAAGAAAAACGTAGGGAAGAAGAGGTATGAATGCGGCGACAATTGGAGCTACTCCATGAATTATTGAAGAAACATAAGCCGCAAACCGATGCGCCCTGTCAATAGAGCACTCTTTGGAGTTTATTAGCAGAGCTCTTTCCTTTCTGTCTTTCATTATTTTTTGCTCTATCCTTTCAGCCTCAAAAGCACCCCATGAACTTGAAATCCCAAGAGCTAAAGCAGTTGCAACACCAGCAGAGAGAATCAGCCTTGAACTCGCCTCACCAGCCATATGTGCTCCGATGATCATACCAAGAATTGTTAGAACGCCATCAAAGAAGCCTATCACAAAATACCTTCGAGAAACTGAGGCTATGTCTGTCATTCTGCTATAAAGTTCTAACTCGCCTTTGAACTTCTTTATTCTGTCTCTCATCGCAGTATATCGAGAATTTCCTCAATTTCGAAGTTCATCTTGGAGAGTTTCTTTTTAGCATTTGAATATGCTATAGGCTGAAATTCTTTGTTTTGTGCTTTCTTCAAAAGGGCTTCAAATTCCGAACCTGTCAAAATTTGTTTGAGGTAATTCATGAACTCGTATCGTCCAAGAACCTCAACATCCTGTCTCGTTTCAAATTTATAGGAATTGAAAATTATAGCTTCGTTTTTCCAGCATTTTTCACATTCACAAACAAGAATTTTTTTGCTATCGCTTTTAATCCATAGCTTTTGAATCATTAACCCTCCACAACTACAGAATCCACCAAAGAATTCTTCTTCAACCTCTTCACCGGAATAAACAGTGTCTTCTAAAATAACCTTTTTTAAAGGCTCTACAAGCCTGATCATATTACACTGGGACTATTTTCTTCACTTCAGGAACTTTAGCTCGCAGATACCTCTCCACGAAGGATGTGAGAGTAATCATTGACATCGGGCAACCACCGCATGCACCGAGAAGCTGAACCTTAACAGTTCCTGAGCTCTCATCAACGTCAACTACCGCTATATTGCCCCCATCCCTCATTAAAGCCGGTCTTATATCTTTTTCGATAACCTCTTCAACCTTCTCTCTGAGTGACATGTCCCACTCTCTTTTTGGAGAAATAATAAGTTTTTGGTCTCTCGGTTTAAGTGAGAATTGCATGTATTTTGGAAAAGGATTTTATAATTCAAAATTGTTAAATAAGTGATGAAAACAGAAATTGTTTTTGGTGATAGATGGATTGAGGTCGAGTTTCCCGACACAGCCGAGCTTGTAAGTCCCGGCTACGGTTTGGCGAAGCTTGAGCCTGCGGATAATCAGGAAAAAGCAGTTGAGAATGGGGTGAGGAACCCGCTCGATATTGAACCAATCAGTGATTTTGTCCGCAAGAACTGGAAGATAACGATAGCCTTTGATGATCCTACCGTTCCCTGCTTTGGTCCTGTTTGGGTTATGGCTTTCCGTGCTGTTATTGATGAGCTTAAGAGAGCTGGAGTGCCGAAGAGCAATATAAAGCTGATATGTGCGAACGCTCTTCATAGAAAGTTCAGACTGGGAGAGCTTGAGAGAATTCTGGGAAAGGAAATTGTTGAAGCTTTTTCAGGCCAAATATCGTGTCATGATGCAGAGGATAAACAAAACACGGTAAAATTAGGAGAGACAGCTGAGGGCTATCCGGTTGAGGTCAACAAAGCTCTGATTGACTCCGACCTTACGATCTACATAAACGTCTTCGCCTCAGCCTTCAACGGAGGCTGGAAGTCCATCTGCGTAGGACTCTCGACATGGAATACAATCAGATGTCATCACACGCCCGATGCTATGTCTATGTCCGCTGAAAGAAACCCGATGCACGAGATTTTAAACAGAATGGGAGAAGTTGTCAAATCAGAGATTAAAAGGGAGATTTTCAAAGTTGAGACGGTTATGGCCAATCCTTTTCAGGTTTCAAAGGTCTTCGCGGGAACGATTGACAGATGTAGAGAGGAAGTTATGAAGATTTGGAGGGAAAGGGCAAAGAGAAGGAGGGATTTGCTTGAGAAGAAAGTTGATGTTGTCTGCTATGGTGTCCCCAACTGGAGCCCCTATGCAGCTTTTTCGAAAATGAATCCATTGCTTACACTCGTATCTACCGGACTGGGGTATCTCGGAGGGGTCATCGAGGGCATTGGAAAGAAGGGTTGCGATGTTATAATGGCTACCCCCTGCCCGAACCAGTGGGACCTCACTGCACATGCTTCTTATCCTGAAGTCTGGGAGATTCTCGGTGAGCTTAGGGAGCCAAACGAGATTATGAAGAGGTACGAGAGATACTATGCCGACCATACCGAGTACATTGCAAAGTATCGCTACAATTACGCCTTCCACCCGGTTCATGGTCTGATGGCCACCTACCCGCTGAAAAGGCTCAACCATGCGGGCAGAGTTATAGTCGCAGGTATAGAGGAGCCAGAGCTGGCTGAACACCTCGGCTTCCTGCATACGCCCACTGTAGAAAAGGCAGTTGAGATTGCTCAAGAGCAGCACGGGAGAGATGCAAGCATTGCTGTTGTGAAGTATCCGATGATGGTTAGCAGGCAGTAACTTTTGATGCTTTCTTTAGTTTTTAACCAAGGATTATGGAACTTCTGAAGATTTTAGCATATCCACTGCACCGGGTAAATCCTACAACTTCCTCTTTACCCCAATCTTCACCTTCCTGCCATCAACATCCCACTCCCTGACGTATCCTTCAGCCTTTCCGAACTCCAGCTTCTCTGATCTCGTTTCACTCTTTATGTAATCCTCCCAACCCTTCACAAGCTCAGGATCAATTTCCACACTCGTTTCAATGAATTCTTCAACATCCAAATCGAGTTCCTTCCTCATCTCCTGAATTCTCCTGATCAGCTCCCTCGCATACGCCTCCCTTATCAGCTTATCGTCGAGTTCCTTGTAGATGTAAACGAAGCCTCCGGGAAAATCTGCATACTCATACCCCTCCGGAAGCTTGTAATCCACAACCAAAGCCTCTCTGCCATCAATCTCCACTCCCTCAAATTCAATCTTCTCTGGGATTTCCTTCAGAGTTGAGACGTAATCGGCAAACTTCCCGACTTTGTCCTTGAGCAGCGGCCCGATAACTTTGTAGTTGGGCTTGATGACAAGTTCCTTCTCAAAAGAGGTTACCACTCTAACGGTCTTAACATTGCACTGATACCTTATGATTTCCTCAAGTGCTTCCACCGCCTTCCTTACCTTCTCATTCTCGCTCTCAACAACAAGCTCTCTCAGAGGCCATCTGAGTTTTCTCTTTGCCTTGTTTCTCGCATTGCTTGCTGCCTCAACAACATCCTTTGCAATCTTCATTGCCTCTTCAAGCTGTGTGTCAATGAACTCAATCTCAGGCTCAGGATAGCTCTCTAAGAACACGGACTCCTCACCATCCCTGAATCGCTTAATGACGTGCTGGTAGAACCACTCTGATATGAAGGGTGCAAAGGGAGCAATTATCCTTATTGACTTGTCAATAACCCTGAACATCGTGGAATATGCAGCGATCTTAGACGGAGAATCCCTCTCCTCCCACACCCTTGGCCTTATGAGCTGGATATACCACCTGCTGAAGTCCTCAACAAAGAATTCGAAGAAGGCTCTCACAACCCTGTGTATTTGGTAGCTCTCCATCGCGTCATTTGCTTCCTTACAGAAGCTTTCAAGCCTCGATAGAATCCATCTGTCCTCTATCTTCAGCTCTCCCGCCTCACCGTCAAACCTGTAGTTGTCGAGATTCATGTACGTGTAGGCAAACCTTACGGCATTCCAGACGATGTTGAGCATCCTGTTTACATTCCTCGCCTCTTCCCAGCTAAATCGCAAATCTTCCCAAGGGGCTGAGTAGAGTACGTAAAGTCTGAAGCCGTCAGCACCAATCTGCCCGACCACTTCTTCAGGCTCAACGACGTTGCCGAGACTCTTGCTCATCTTCCTTCCCTGCTCGTCGAGGGTGAAGCCGTGCATCAGAACGGCTTTGTAGGGGGCCTTATCAAAGCAGATCACCGAAGTGCCGAGCTGAGAGTAGAACCAACCTCTCGTCTGGTCATGTCCCTCTGTTATGAAATCAGCAGGCCAAAGCTGTTCGAACTCATCCTTTTTAAGCGGGTATCCTATGCTCCCCCAGCTCGCAACTCCACTGTCGAACCATACGTCAAAGACGTCCGGAACCCTCCTCATCTTCCCCCCACACTCGCAATCGAAGATGACAGCGTCAATCTTCGGTCTGTGAAGATCGAGGTCATTCTCCCAAGGAACTTCTTCTATGCTGCCAACAACCCTGATTTTGCCGCATTCCTCACAAATCCATATTGGCAAAGGAATGCCCCAGTAACGCTGTCTGCTTATGCACCAGTCCTTCGCGTTGCTCACCCAGTCCTTAAACCTCGCACTTCCCGCCCACTCCGGAATCCACCGAACCATGTCTATTTCCCTGATCATCTCATCCTTCAGTCCGGTGATCTTTATGAACCACTGTTCCGTCGCTCTGTAGATTATGGGAGTCTTGCAGCGCCAGCAATGCCCGTATCGGTGAACAACCCTCTCCTCAGCAAGCAGAAGGTCTTTTGCATAGAGATCGTCAATAATTTGGTCGTTAGCCTCTCTGACGTGCATCCTCGCATACTTCCCGGCATCTTCAGTGAACACCCCTCTATCATCAACGGGATTGAAGACTTCAAGTCCCTTTTCAATACCAAGCTCGTAATCCTCAACACCGTGCCCTGGAGCTATGTGGACACAGCCTGTGTTCTCTGCTGTAACAAAATCAGCGAAGAAGACCTGATGCTTCCAGTTTTTCTGGGCGGGCACTTCACTGCTCAGAGGATGCTCATACTCAAGCCCTTCAAGGTCTTCCCCCAGATACGTCTCCACCACTTCCCAGCTGCTGTAATCACCCTTTCCAAGCACACTGTCAGCGAGCTCTTTTGCGAGAATTAGATACTCTACCTTTCCGTTTCTAATAGCCCTAAATTTTGCATACTCAAGGGAAGGATGGACGGCAACGGCCATATTAGCTGGAAGAGTCCAAGGCGTGGTTGTCCAGATTACAATGAAGGTGTCCTTTTCACCCTTAACCGGAAACTTGACATAGATTGAAGGGTCTTCCTCATCCCAGTACTCAACCTCAGCATCTGCCAGTGCGGTCTCACAGCGGTAACACCAGTTAACTACCATCTTCTTTCTCTCAAGCAACCCCCTTTCGTAAGCCCTCCTTATCGCAAACCATGCTGCATTCATGTAATCTGCCTTTATCGTCATGTATGGCCTCTCCCAGTCCATCCACACACCCAACATCTTGAACTGCTCGGTCATCGCATCCTTGTTCTTCAGAGCGTATTCCATGCACTTCTCGATGAATTTGTCAATCCCGTAGCCCTCAATGTCTCTCTTCGTCCTGAATCCGAGTTCTTGCTCTACCTTAACCTCAATCGGCAATCCGTGCATGTCCCAGCCGGGAGTATCCGTCGGAGCAAAGCCGCTCATCCTCTTGTATCTCAGAATAGTATCTTTGATTACCTTATTCCACGCCGTTCCGAGGTGTATTCTGCCCGTTGTGTAAGGAGGGCCGTCAACAAAGTAGAACTTTTTACCCCCCTTTTCCTTTACCTTTCTATAAACCTCATTATCTTTCCAGAACCTGAAAATCTCGGATTCCACATTCTTGGGTGAGTATTTAGCGGGAAGCATGAAACCACAACTCCTCGTAGATTAAAAAAGTTACTTGAAAGCTTTAATATCTTCTTCACCATCTACTTTATGGATGTCGTCATCTACGGATTCGGTCCGATTGGTAGGGCTATTGCCGAGTGCTGTGTAAAGAGAGGATACAATGTTCTTGGAGCTGTAGACATCAACCCCGAGCTCAAAGGAAGGCAACTTAGCGATTTTGGTATTGACTCCAGTGGAATTGTGAAGGACAGTCTCGATTTTGAAGGGGATGTTGCCTTTATCTGCACCGGTTCCTATCTCGACAGAGTCTATCCACAAATCGAGGAGTGTTTAAAAAGAGGTTTCAATGTTTTGAGCACATGCGAGACATTAAGCTACCCGTTCTACAGATATCCCGAGCTTGCAGCAAAAATTGACGAAATGGCAAAGAAGTGCGAAAAGACTGTTGTTGGAACGGGCATAAACCCCGGATTTCTACTCGATGCTCTTGTAATCACTCTTTCAGCCCCATTCGTAGAAATCGAGAGAATTAAAGCAGTTAGGAGTATAGATGCGTTGAAGAGGAGAGGACCCTTCAGGAAGAAGGTTGGAATCGGTCTCAATGTTGACGATGCTGAAAAAAAGCTGAGAAACGGTGAGATTACAGGACACGTGGGCTACGCCGAGTCCGTTCTTTTGATATCAAAATCGCTGAGCTTCGAGCCGGATGAAGTAAGAGAGGGGCAGAAATTTGTAACTGGAGAGGACGATAAAGTTATCGGAGCTATTGGATTTGGAAGCGCGCTGAAGCAAGGGAAGGAGAGGATAAGGGTAGAGTTTCACGCCTATGCGAAGGCAGAGGAGTATGAGGAGATAATTATAGAGGGAGATAACAGCGTAAAATGGAGATCAACAGGGACTAAGGGAGACCTCGGCACAGCAGCGGTAATCGTGAATCTTGCGGACTGCGTTGCCAGCTGTGAGGCAGGACTTAAAACTATGGCCGATTTGATTCCCTTCAGGTCAAAAATAAGGTAGGAAAAAATTAAATTAATCCCTTTTCTTTGTAATACTTCTCTGCTCCCGGATGGAGGGGGATTGGCATTCCCTCAAGAGCGGTTTCAAGCGTTATGTCTGCCGCTCTCTTGTGAGCAGCTTCAAGAACGTCCCTATGCTCAAAGATGGCTTTTGTAACCTCATAAACGAGGTCTTCTGACAGATCAGCATTGGTTGCGAGCATCGCAAGAACTGCAACGGTCTTAACATCCTCATCAACACCCTTGTAGGTTCCGGCAGGAATTGAGACCTGGGTGTAGAAGGGGTAATTATCCTTAAGCTTTTGGTATATCTCATCAGGAACTTCTACGATGGCCACATCTCTCACGGCAGCGATGTCGCTTACAGCAGCAGTTGGAATTCCAGCAACGATAAATCCAGCATCTATTGTCCTATCCTTGAGAGCATCTGAAACCTCCTTGAAGTCCAGGTACCTTATCTCCGTGTTGGATTCATCAATTCCAGCAGCATTCAGAATTTGCAAAGCGTCAACAGCCGTTCCGGAGCCGGGGGCGCCAACAGCTACCCTTTTTCCTTTGAGGTCGTAAATAGTCTTTATTCCATTCTCCTTCAAAGTTACTATCTGAATTATTTCGGGATAAAGGGTTGCAACCCCCCTCAGCTTGTCAACCTTTGCGTCCTTGAACATCTCAATGCCGTAATAGGCATAGTAGGCTACATCATTTTGCATGAGACCAAATTCAGCTTCAAGGTTGCCAACCTTCCTCGCATTGACAACTGAAGCACCGCTCGTCACAGCTGTGGCTTTGATTCCCGGAGCGTACTCGGTTATGGCCTGAGCCATTGCTCCTCCAATTGGGTAATAGGTTCCAGCAGAGCCTCCGGTTACAATCGTTATTTCCTGCACTTCAGCCACAGTTGTTGTTGCTTCCGGCGTTTTTGGAGTCTCCACCTGCTGTTGAGCGCAGCCAAGAAAAAGTACTGATGTCAGCACCAGCAGAACAATCCATCTTTTCATTTAATTCACCTCATCATGTAAACTGTAATATTGTTTTAAAAAGATTCCTGCAAAAATTACGAAACCAACAATCTTTAACATCGAGTCGGGAATGAGAAGGAGTGCCCCCGCACCTAAGGAAATAATCCTCAGTGTTCTGCTAATAGGTCTGAGAACGCAGCCAATTGTCCCCGCATTTATCGCCATTATACCCAGCATGACCGAGATAACAATCAGAAGAAGGTTTAGAATGTCTGCAGGTGTCTTGATACCAATAAGCAGCAGTGCCGGAGTGAATATGAAAAGGTAAGGCACGAGATACTTACCTATTCCTATTTTTACGGCATTTATTCCGGTCTTCCAAGGATCGCTGCCGGCTATTGCAGAGCCAGCGTAGGCTGCAAGTGCCACCGGTGGTGTGAGATCGGCAGCAACTCCAAAGTAGAACACAAACATGTGTGCAGGAAGAACAAGCTCAGGATATGCTTCGAGAAAGTCAATAACACTCATACCATACCCCTTTGCCACAAAAGTTATTATCGCCGGTGCTGCAATCGTGCTCGTTATAATGTAGTTAGCGGTCGTCGGAACGCCCATCCCCAAAACAAGGGAAACTACCATCGTAAGCAGGAGGATTATTGGTAGATATCCGTGGGATAGAGCTATGGCTGAGGCTGCGATTTTGAATCCAAGTCCTGTGAGGGTGACTACCCCGACTATTATGCCTGCAGAGGCGCATGCCATCGCAACCGTTGCCGCGCTTCTCCCGCCATGCTCAAGGGCAGATAGAATGTTCAACAAAGACTTTTTCAGCAGTTCTGAAAAGGGGTATCTCGAATCTTTCGGCCTTCTAATGTTTTTAAGGATAGGTTCAAGAACCATTATTATAATTACAGTATATATAGAATACACTGCAGCAAGAATCGGTGTATAGCCGTTCACAAGCATGTAGATGATTACAAAGAGGGGGATCAGGTAATACCACCCCCCTTTCAAAACCTGAAGGGGAGAGGGCAGTTCTTCTCTTCTCAAACCCCTCAGGTTCTCCTTCCTTGCCTCAAAATCAACAGCGGAAAAAACCCCAAAGAAGTATAGGAAGGCAGGAATTATCGCAGCATACACAATGCTGATGTAGGGCATACCAACGAACTCCGCCATTATAAAGGCTGCAGCACCCATGATTGGCGGCATTATCTGCCCTCCGGTTGATGCAGCTGGCTCAACCGCACCGGCAAATTCGGGCTTATATCCAGCTCTTTTCATCAAGGGAATCGTGAAAGCTCCGGTTGTGACGGTGTTCGCAACAGAGCTACCAGATATTGTTCCCATAAGTGCTGAAGATACCACCGCTGCCTTAGCCGGCCCACCGACCATCCAACCGGTTAGAGAGAAGGCGAGGTCAATGAAGAACCTTCCAGCACCTGATTTTTCGAGAAATGCGCCAAATATGACGAAGAGCACTACAAAGCTTGATGAAACTGCTATTGGCGTTCCAAATATTCCCTCCTTAGTGTAGTAAAGATGCTCCAGAATCTCTGTCCATTCATAGTCTGGGTGAGAGAGAGCACCGGGCAATCCAGAACCGAATTTGGCATAGAGTATGAACACAATGGCCACTACAACTAAAGCAGGGTTAATCGCCCTTCTCGTGGCTTCCAGAACAAAAATCACAGCCAAGAAAGCAATCAGGAAGTCAAAGGGTGTAAATCCTATCGCAGCCCTGAACAAAATTTCCCTGTAATTCATGGCAAGGTAAAAAGCTACGTAAAATCCAATCAGTGCAAGGATGAAGTCGTAAATAGGAATTTTATCCTCAACTCTTTTCTTTGTAAGCGGGAAAATAAGGAAGGATAGGGCAATGGCAAAGGCAAGATGGATGGATTTAACAATGTCGTGCTGCAGAAGTCCGGTGAATGAGCCATTAACGACATGAAAAGTTGAGAATGTTATCGCAACAATCGAAACTATGACGGTGTATAAACCCTTTAGCTCTCTTTCGTGGAGGAACTTCTTTTCAAGTTCCGTTACATCTATACTTTCCTCATCCATCGCACCACCTATGAAACATGGCCATCAGAGGGTTCTTCTTAACAACCCTTATTTCAACGAAATCCCCGAATTTTTCCAAACTTATGTTGAGGTTATCGCTCTCCAAGGTAAATCGGTTAACCGGACTTGTTGAAATCCTGAGCACATCCACGTGCCTTTTAATTCTGTACTCAAACCACTCGTCTCCTTTGTAGCGCACTATTGAAAAGTTTTTCTCGGTGCTTGGCAGTCCCCATCCTGCAGACTTTACAAGCGTTTTGTAAAGAAAAAGGGAGGTTTCGCAAACCCTGTAGAAGTCAATTTCCTTTGAGAGTTCGACTGAATGAACGAATGATACCGAAAAATCAGAAGAGGGAATTATACAGCTACCTCTTTCACCTGAGACTTGCAGATACGTGGACTGGAAAGACAGAGTTATCGCAGCAGCAAAAATCAATAATACGACTTTTTTCTTTGTCATTCCTTTCGCCTTAATTTTTCCACCATCATTTAACCGGCTACCCTCCTCAGATGCTCCTCTCCACTGAGAAACAGCACAATAACAATAAGACTGACAATTGGAAGCCATAGAACTGAGTGGAATAGATAATGAAGACTCTCAATGAAGGAGTCTGACATCACTACGAGTGGAACAGGGTTGCCCATTACTGCCAAGAATTTCAGCATCCCCATCGTTCCCGGATCGGGCAGCTGATTACCGTAGCCCGGAATGAGGTCTTTCATTTTCTCCGTCAGCAGAACCCCTCCAATTGCAACTCCGAGAGCTTGAGCAAGGGTGTTTATAGTTCTCACCGCACCATTAGCCATTCCTGCCTTGTGGGGTGGCACTGATGCCATGATGACGTTGAAGGCTGGAGGCATCAAAAGACCGATTCCAACTCCGAGTGTCATCAGTTTCGGAAACAGTTCCCAATACTCAGTATCATAGTCAATTGTCGAAAGGAAATACAAGCCAATGAAGAAAAAAATTGGGCCTATGGTCATCATGTATTTCGGGTTTATCCTGTCACTGAGCCTTCCGGCAACTGGTGCTACCACGGCATTTGTCAGAGGTATGGCGACGAGCCAGTAACCAGCATCCTCTGCTGTCAACCCCTTAATACCCTGAAGAAAGAAGGGCAAAATGAAAAGACTGGCTGAAAGACCAAGGAAAAGGATAGACAACGCCGTTATCCCTACAGTGAAATTTCTTACTCTGAATAAGCTCACATCGAGCAATGGATACGGATACGTCATTTCCCTGACTATGAATGCCAGTAGATAGGGAAAAGCAATGATGAAGCATGCAAGCGTTTTCTGATTCCACCATCCCCAGTCCTGTCCTTTGATTATACCCAGCGTTAAGGCGCCGAGACCGACAGATAGCAGAATCAAGCCAACAAAATCAATTGGTTCCTTGGTTTTAGCTGGCATTGGAGGTAGGAAAAGCCACGCCATCGCAACTGCAGCTATGCTAACAGGAACATTAATGTAAAAAACCCAGTGCCAGCTCAAATTTGTTGTCAACCACCCTCCAATTATCGGACCGAGTGAGAACGCAGATGCGGTTAAAATTGCATTTAGACCCATTGCAGCTCCCCTTTTACCCGGTGGAAACAACTCTACCATGATTGCGAGAATGTTACCACTGAGCATTGCACCTCCAAAGGCCTGCAAAACTCTAAAACCGATGAGAGATCCAACATCCCAAGATTCTGCACAAAGGTAACTACTGAGGCCAAATAAAACCATCCCGGCCATGTAATAATAGTCTCTCCTCATCATGTCGCCGAGCTTACCTGCGAGAACGAGCAAAACAACCATTGTGATTGTGTAGGCGTTGAGTATCCACTGCACATCGGAAGCCTTTGCGTTGAAATCCTCTGCAATTCTCGGCAATGCAACGTTTAGAACGCTGACATCGAGAAGAACCATAAACAGACCAAGACCAACTGGGATCAACGCAAGCCAGTTACTTCGCATGATTTCTGAATTTACTGAAAAATAAATTAAGCTTTTTGTCAGCGTAAAGGATAAATGTGCTCAAGTGGCAAGCATGTTATGAAACTACACTGGTGGGGTGCACCTGAAAAAATTGCAGAGAAGGCTGAACTAAAATCTCCGGTGGAAAGATTTGAAGGGTCAAATTTAATAAAAAAAGCAGGTCAGGTGACGGTTTTTCTAAGTGGTGTAATGGTTCTTGAGAAATACGATGCCAACAGGCTTTTCGGCAGCAAAGACACAAACGATTTGTTTGTTGCAACAACGTATCAGGTAGGGACGGAGCCAACGATTACAACCGTGCATTACATCAAGGAGAATGCTGAAATCGGATGGCACGGTGATTTTTTCAGCAACGTTGTCTTGGCTGAAGATGATTTCACTTCTGACCACATAACGCTGAGAGTGCAGGTGTATGATCTGGATAAATACGACAAATACAAAGATTTTGTCGAAAAGGTCTTCAAAGAGTTCGATGTTGGTTTGATTTTCCCTGCTCTTCTGCCCTACATGGCATTTGGCTCAGCCATATCGGATCAAATTTTGAGGCTTATAGATTCTCTGGACACCCACGACAGGATAATTGACGAGCGAGTCAGGTTTGCAATTGCAGAGCCTAAAACCGGACAAAAGATACTGCAAACAGGACATTTTGTATGCTTCAGAGAGAGTATAGACGCTGAAGACGAAAATTTGTATTTGGACAAAAATCTCAGGGTTGTTCACGAGGATGGAAAGAGGTTTGATGGCTGCAGCTATGCTGTCTACACTGTAACCGATGAAGTTTACACAGACTACAGATGGAAAATAGATCAGAAGATTGCAAAGCTTATTTCGGAGCTAAATGGCAAGGGAAATAGCGGTGAAGCAGCAATACATTTCCTGCGTAAGACGATGGAGGCATACACAAAATACCGTAAGGCTGAAAGATACGTCGAATTGAAATCTAAGTCTGAACTCACGGAAGAGGAAAAGAGGTTACTGAACAGACTTGAGAGGGAAATAAGGTCGGACGAAGTGTTGAACCATCTACTGTCGGGCGTATAGCTACTCCAAACTCCTGTATAACTCCACCCTGAGTTCAGCAAAATCCTGCGAAGTTCTATCCCTCGGCTTTGGTAGGTCTACTTCAACCGTTCTGACAACTCTTGCCGGGCGTGGTGAAAATACCACAATCCTGTCCGCAAGAAAGAGAGCTTCATCAATGCTGTGAGTGACGAAAACAACAGTTTTTCCTTTAACTATCTTCAAAAGTTCCTCCTGCATCCTTTCCCTTGTCCGTGCATCGAGACTGGCGAAGGGTTCGTCCATCAGTAACAAATCCGGCTGAACCGCCAATGCCCTTGCAATTCCGGCTTTCTGTCTCATGCCACCGCTCAACTGCTTTGGATAGTAACCCTCAAATCCTGAGAGACCGACAAGCTCTATAGTCTCTCTCACTGCTGGAGTATTCACTTCAAATCCCGTAGCCTTTACCGCAAACATCACGTTTTCGTAAACAGTCTTCCAAGGAAGAAGTCTATCATCCTGAAAAACGAACCCTATCCTGCCTCCGGAATCAAAAACGATTTCTCCACTGTCTGCTTTCTCGATCCCCGCTATTATTTTGAGTATTGTGGTTTTACCGCATCCGCTCTCTCCGATTATGCACAAGAACTCTCCCTCATCAACGCTAAAGGTAACTCCATCAAGAACCTTCAGAGTTCCGTAGTATTTCGAAACGTTCAGAACCTTCAACGCCATGGCATCACCAATCTTTCAGCCCTGAGCAGCACCGAGTTCATAAGATACCCCACTATCCCGATCATGGCCATCCCTGCAACGATCTCCGCAACCCTCCCACCAACCTGATACATCGTCATGATGAAGTATCCAAGCCCCTCACCCGATGTTGCAATCATCTCGGCAGCAATTATGCTCATCCACCCCACGCCAAGCCCTATTCTTATTCCTGTCATTATACCCTGCAAAGAGTGGGGGACAACAATCTCCTTCAGAATGAGCAAATCATTGGCTCTGAATACCTTCGCCATCTCAAGAAACTCCTCAGGGACGTTTCTTGCGTAGTCAAAGACCGAAATCAAACAGGGAAAAAAAGACCCGACGAAGACTATGAAAATTTGCGAAATCTGAACAGTGTTGGGGAAAGGTGCAAAGATGATGTAAGCGAGAGGAATCCATGCCAAAGGTGGGATTGGGCGAATTGCCTCGATTGCAGGCATTAAAATCTCTCCTACATTTCTGTTCCAGCCTGTCAGAATGGCGAGCGGAATGGCAATACTGAAGGCTACTGATGATGCAAAAATGACTCTAAGCAAACTTGCCCACGCATGTTCAAGGAGTGTTTTTCCGAGAACGGGTTCGGGAGTGAAAAGGAGATAAAAGAACTTCTCAGCCACCTCGTGGGGGTGAGGTAGTTCAGTAAAGAATGCCACTACATACCATAGAAAGATAAAGAAGGCAGCACTTTTCAGTCTCATGTGCCTATCTCCAAACCTGCCTTTTCAGCAGCAATCCTTAGCAAGAAATCCTGTACAGTGCCGAAACCCGGTATGGCGACCTTCTTTCCTGCAAGCTCCTCCAAGCTCTTTGCATCCTTTGCCACGATCGCTGAACCCTCATTGTTCGCCCCCGCAATGATGCTGATGCTGATGTCATCATTAACCCTTTTCAGAGTAGCCGGAGCGCCGCCGAGATATCCTGCATCAATTTCCCCATTCTTGAATCCCTCCATCTCCATCACACCGTTCGCAAACTCCTTCGCTTCCACCTCCAATCCAACCTGCTCGTAGTAACCCTCCTTCATCGCAACGTAAAAGGCAAGCTGGTGCAAGTCGGCTGTCAAATATCCCACTCTAACTTTCTTGTTTACCTTCTCAGGCACCCAGTTCTCGTTCTCCTTCAACCTTTCTAAGACATAGTTGTAAAACTCGCTGTAGAGAAGGTCTTTCAAAAATTCATCTTCACTGTCATATCCGAGGTCTCTTGGCTTTTTCGTCAGATACCCTCCCCTTTCGAGTTCCCGATAGTATTTAACAAACTCTTCTTTGTCTGGATACTCGACAAACCTTATCCTCTCCAGAGCCTCCTCTATAACCTCCCTATCTTTGCCTGTAAATTCTGAGGCATATTCAAGAACTTTTTCTCTGTTCTCCTCTGAATTTATGAATCTTGTTGCCTTAACGTGTGCCCAGACAAGGGCAACAGCAACATCCCTGTTTGATTTGTCTGATATCGCGACAACACAGCATGGGTGATTCGGCCATATATCGTGTGAGGTAGATATTATTTTTCCAAAACCATTCACAACAGCCTCGCTTACAAAGGGCTCCCACGCAACGAAAGCATCAATCTCCCCAAGCTTAAGTTGCTCCACCATATCACGAGGAGACATTGTAACAACTTTGACCTTTTTCTTCTCCATTTCAGTCTGCTGACATCCAGCGAGGATTATCGCAAATACCACTGCGAGGATAATCAACCTTCTCATGCCTTAACATAACTCTCCTTGATTATAATCTTTCCCATTTGGCTTGATATTATCCAAATCAGAAAAATTTTATTTATTAATACTCTATTTTGGTCATGATATCAAGACTTGTGGAGTGTATCGCGAGAGGCGAAGATTTTGGGAGATGCCTTGGAAGGGTGCTTGCTGAAAAAGGTCTGACGCCTGCAGAATTTGCGAGAAAAGCTGACATTCCTCAATCAACGCTTTACAAGATTCTAAGAGGTTACAAGCCGAGATACGATACGCTTGCTAAAATTTTCTCCGCTCTGCATGAGGAAAGAAACTTCGTTGCCCTGATCGCCGCAAGGTATGTTGTGGAGGAAAAGAGGTTTGATGAAAGAGTTAGGGTTTACCCTGCTACCACGCTCGAAGATGCGATAGTTGCGGTTGTGAGAGCTGAGAAAGATGGAGCGAGAGCGATTATTTGTGCACCAATAATCAGCAGTCTCGTCGAGAAGATTGTTGACGTGCCAGTGATAACCATAAAGCCGGAAAAAAGTGTTGAAAGGGTAGTCAAGATGGCAATTGAAAAATTCAACCTTTAAGGGTTTCCCTTATGTACATCCTCACACAGGCTTTGTTCTCGATGACGTGCAGGATGATGAGGATTGCTGCCGTCAAGGCAAGATAGGTATGGATGTCCTGCCAGAACTGCTTTTGAAAGCCGAAAATTATTAACTGCCCTGCCTTAGGGCCATGGGGCCAGAAGTATAGGACAAGACCAGTTATTGCTGTAACAATTCCGGTGGCGACCATCGAGTAAAACAGAACGATCCTTCTCACTTTTCTCCAACTCATACTGATACTAATTTGATTGGGATTTAATAACATATGGGAAAAGTTTAAATTTACACAAAAGAAAGCAGCGAAGGGGGTTGAATATGAGGCAGCAGGTTGAGGTTAGACAGCTCAGAGAGGGGGGATACGTGGTTATTGATGACGAGCCTTGTGAAATTATCAGCATGTCTGTGAGTAAGCCCGGTAAACATGGTGCTGCAAAGGCAAGAATTGATGCTATCGGCATTTTCGACTCGCAGAAGAGGAGTATAGTTCAGCCCGTTACAGCAAAAATCTACGTTCCGATAGTCGAACGGAAGAGGGCTCAGATCATCAGCGTTACGGGTAACGTAGCCCAGCTAATGGACATGGAAACCTACGAGACCTTTGAACTTGAGATCCCAGAGGAGCTCAAGGACAAAATAGAACCGGGAAGAGAAGTGATGTATCTTGAGTCTCTCGGAAAGAGAAAGATTGAGAGAATGGCGTAATGCACATTGACTCCTATTTCTCAATTTCCAATTCGAATTTGGAAGAAGCTGAATACGTTATATTCGGAATACCATACGACGCCACACAATCTTTCAAGTCAGGTTCGAGATTTGCCCCGAATGCTGTAAGGGAGGCAAGCTGGAATCTTGAAAGCTATTCTAATCTTTTTGATGTTGAGCTGAGTTTGATTAGAGTATGCGATGCAGGAAATGTCAACTGCGATGGACCCTTTGAGAATATACTAAAGAGAGTTAACGAACTTACGTCTGGAATTGGGGCTTTTACAATTGCAATCGGCGGCGAACACACCGTGAGCGTTGCAGCATCACAAAAGTTCGATGATGCCTGTTATGTTGTTTTCGATGCCCACTTCGATCTGAGAGATGAGTTTGATGGTAGCAGATACAACCATGCATGCACAATAAGAAGAGTTCTTGAGAGCGGTAGGGATGTGATAATTCTTGGAGTGAGAAGCGGGACAAAGGAGGAAAAGGAGTTTGCTGAAGACAATGTGAAATGGATTTACTCTTGGGGATATGACATTGGGATGGCATTGAAACTTTTGAAGAGCTACGACAGGATATACCTTTCATTAGACATGGATGTCTTCGATCCATCCTTTGCTCCCGGAGTATCAACTCCTGAGCCCTTTGGCTTAGCCCCTTTAGACTTTTTGCGACTTGTTGAAAGGATTGCTGACAGAGTTGTCGGTTTTGACGTATGTGAAGTTGTTCCAGACCAGAATAAAATCACCCAAACCTTAGCTGCCAAAATCATTTTTGAGGTAATAGCGGCGAGGGTTGCAGGCGGGACAGGTTAAAGGATTATATGAAGTGTGGGTGAGTTGAAAACCATGAAGGTTGAGCATTACTCCTTCGGCAGGATAAGGATTGATGGAAAAGAATACACTTCTGATGTTATAGTGGGTTCAGGCTATCTGAGGGATGGATGGTGGAGAAAGGAGGGGCACCGAGTTCAGCTTGAGGATGTTGCCAGCATACTCGATCTTGACTTTGAGGTTATAATTTTCGGTACAGGGGCGAATGGAAGGGTTAGAGTTGACGATGAAGTGGTAAGGGCTTTTAAAGAGAGGGGAAAGGAGGTCATAGTGGCGATGACGGGTGAGGCGGTCAAAGTTTACAACGAATTGCTGAAAAAGAATAGAAAGGTAATTCTGGCAGCTCATCTTACCTGCTGAGTCATTCCAGAGCCATAATCTCTGCACCACTTAGAATATCCTTTTCCACACCCTCAACAAGCGGTTTTCTGTTGAGTATTCTACCCCTGAGGGAATATCTCAGCTCGACCTCCTCGTCGGGCTTCAGTGCCACGATCCATGAGACTGTTGTATATCCGGAGGACGTTATCTTCGCACCATCAGCCTTTACCTCCCCAGAGCACATTTCAAACACCTTTAACTCTTTCTTGGACTTCGTGAAGTTCGATACTCTCAGAACGACTTCCTTGATTCCGTTCTGCTCCGCCACATCCCTCTCGATGTGTAGATACCCCATGATCCTCGCGACTATCTTGTCCACCTCGATGGGGTCTTTCTCCAGAACCTCGCAGACTTTACGAGCGATGAGTGGTAAAACCTTGCTTATCATCTCCTCCTTCTTTTTCTTCTTCTGCTGTCTGCTTCTTCTATCTATATACTCCTTAAGCCTCCTCCCTGCCTCCTGCAGAGCTAAACGTGTTTCGTCAATTATCTCTGGGATTGCTGCCACAGCCTCCTTCGATTCTGAAGTGTAAGGGATGTTTGTCGAGGCAACATGGACGAGGATGACGGCAGGGGCTGAGGGCAGTTCCCCCTTATTCTGCATCAAACCATAGGTCTTCCAGTTCACATTCTCAACTGCTTTTGTCAAAGCACATCCTCCCTGCTGATAGAGTAAGGGAATCTTGTTCGCATACCTTAGCAGCATCACCTTCTCTGTCTTTATCTCCCCCCCATACGCGATTCCGACCTCCACGAGGAACGGATGACCAGAGTAAACTTTCGGCTTCCTTGTTACAGCATAAACGAATTCCGGAGAATACTGTGCCATCAGGCTCCTTGAAATCATCTTCTCCCCTATTGGAGACAGACAATCAGTCGGGGGTGGCAGAAAATCCGTGCTGCGGAAGGCTTCGAGAAGCTTAGCGGCTTCATCTCTCCCCATTTCCTGTGGTTTCTCAGTTCCGCCAAATCCTGCCCTTCTAAGAACGTCTTCCGCTATCTTGTCTCCAACCCTTACGAACTCCTCCTTAAGGAATTTTTTAAGCGTATTCGCCTTTGTTGCCTTGAGCATGTTCATAAGGGTTCCAAGCTCTATACCATGGGGATGGGGCTTGATTGACTTTGGTGAGGGTGGAATTTCATCGGTAACCCTGCCAAACTCGTGTATAGCTCCATCTGGTTCTACAAAGGTTATTTTTGCGTGTGGATTTATAACCGCAGTTTCTTTCAGGTATTCAAGGACACTTTGCTTTCTCTCTCTCACGTAATTTCCGGCAATTTCAAGCTCGATTTTTGTCCCGCTTGGAAGATACCAGTCTTCCTCACACTCTTCAACAATTTCTGGCTCGTTTCTCTTCGTATTGATGTACAGCACCATCTTAGTTGCCCTCTCATCATCGGCTGTTTTCGATATCACTACTGCCGGCTTTCCAGTTGTTAGCTGAGCATACAATACCGCGGCGGATATTCCTATCCCCTGCTGACCTCTGCTCTGTCTTATTTCGTGAAATCTCGACCCGTATAGTAACTTCCCGAAAACTTTGGGTATTTGTTTCCTCTCAATTCCCGGTCCGTTGTCCTCAACAACGACTCTGAAGTGATCGTCAACCTTTGATATTCTGACAAAGATGTCAGGTAGTATCCCCGCCTCCTCACACGCATCGAGGGCGTTATCAACAGCCTCCTTGACGACGGTGATGATAGCCTTGGCGGGGTTGGAGTAGCCGAGTATGTGCTTGTTCTTCTCGAAGAACTCCGCAACGCTAATCTCTCTGTGCTTGCTCTCCGTCATATCTCCGCTCCAACGACGGTTTGGGTTTTTGTAACACCCTCAATTCCCCGTATCTCATCAACAAGCCTGTTCAAGTCTGACAAACTTTGAGTGTCAATGATTACAACAAAGTCAAATTCCCCAAAGACGTGGTAGACCTCTCTTACATCCTTCTTTTTTTTAATCTCAAGATAAACTTCTTTCTCCTTTCCTGGAGCCACATTTACCATTGTCACTCCAATTACCATGATATCTGGTGGATTTTATGATTTAATACTTTTTCCCGCAACAACCGGTTTTGGGACAAAATTCCCTTAATCCCTGACAACGATCACATAGGCCCTCCACCCGATATACCTCTTTGGAACATCAACCTTTGCTGAATTGCCGAAAGGAGTAACCCTCTTCTCAAAAACAACCTCAACTTCTTCTTTCAACACGAAGTCACGTTTCTTAACTTCATCCTTCTCGTATTTAGTATATTCATAGAAATACTTAAATATTTTTAGTTCAAATTTGAGTATGAATCTTGGATTCGGGGTGACAAAGAAGTTTGCAGGAAATTCTGTAAGTTCCGGATGAAATTGCAGAGGAGATAGAGAGGGTTAAATTGAGGAGTCAGGTTATTAAATTGCCCCATACTGTCAAGATCCACAGAATACCATCAGATAAGTCTTAAACCTCTCTCGATAGCAAAAGTTGCAATGGCTGTTACAACTCCCATCAGGCCCATTTTGGCTCCTGAAATGAGGATGTTTCTCTTCGACACAATTCCATAGTACACACCAATTATGAAAAGTGATGTCGCTGTCAATCCAACAGAAAGGGCTAAAGCGAGGTTGACGCTGTATCCAACTATCAGTGACAGAATGAAAGGAAATACAGGAAGAAAGCTGCCGAATGCAGTTGATGTTCCATCTATAATCCCCCTCAACATGACTTTTTTTCTGATCTCCTTGTAAATTTCCGTTTTTCTGAGGTCTAAAAGCATTGATTTCTCAACTTCGCTGAGCTTTATTTCCTCTTCAACCATTTCAGCAGAGAATGCACCGAAGGCATTTGAAATTGCATTTGCTATGCCTCCACCAATTCCGGCAGAAATGACAATGCTAATTTCAGCATTTGAAGCTCCTATTACAACCCCGAGTACAGAAAGGGCACCGTCTATAAATCCCCTGACCACCTGTCTTTCCATAAATCCCATTCAGAAAACAGACACTTAATCTTTTACTTTTAATTCAAATTACGACGTCTTTAGGATAACCAATATTGAGAAGGAATATACGTTGGACTTGGTTATTCAAACAGATCGGAGAAGGACGCCTTTGAGAAAACGATGAAGATGCTCAAAAACGTAGATGTAAAGATCAACTCGATCTCTCTCGGTAGATATTTACAGCTTCAGAAAGGTTCTGAGGATGTTTGACGTTGAGACTGCTGTTTACGTCATTCCAAAGCGAAATCTTGCCAGAATAGGATTTGAGTGGTTGAGGGTTATCGAGAGGATTGTTGAAATGCCATACAGGTTTTTGAAGATGTATTTTAAGAGGAATTTGAGTGAAGCAGGATTCTCTGCTGATAAGAGAAGGTTTGGATGGTTGATAAGGCAGAGAAGGGGGGACAGGAGAGAGATGGCTTTGTTTGCTGTCGGGCTGTTGCACAACTTATTTGCAGTGAGGGTGGTGGGGTAGTTTTGTCCCAAAACTCGCAACAACCAAAACAATCAAATAAACTAAATGCCATTCTTTAACGATGGAGTATATATTCGAAGAAGTTAAGATTACGGAAAGAAATTCTCCAAAATTCATACTGGAAGGAGAGGAAATTGACATTTGGAGCGAGGAATATATAAATTACCACTCAAAGAGCGTATCGGAGTATATCCGGGACAAGCTAATTGAGTTTGAGAAGAAAGGTATAGACCCATTTGCAGAAATCGTTGGGAAAGAGATCGAAAAAGATATGGTTAAGACTGCTCTGATGAGCGGTTCAAATATACTGTTTAAGGGAAAGAAGGGATATGGAAAAACGACCTTTTCCAAGACCATCTCCAAGCTTCTACCAGAAAAAATACTGGCGATTAAAGGTTGCAGAATCCATGACGATCCCACACAGCCCACCTGCTTTTCATGTAAGAAAAAGCTGCTGGAGGAAGAGGAGGTTGAACTCACCTTCATACCCAAAAAGTGGATAAGAGTGGCAGGAGACCCGATGATGACAACAAGACAACTAATAGGTGGAATCAGTCTGCAGAAGATAAAGGAAGGCTACGATTTGGATCATCCAGAAGTTTTCACTCCCGGAAGGGTGCTTAAGGCACATCGGGGTATTGCCTATTTCGACGAACTTGGCTCCATCCCATCATCTCTGCAGACATTACTTCATGAACTGCTGGAGGAGAAGCAGATTACAACACCAGAAGGTGACATAATCCCAATGAAGATAGATACCCTTGTCATAGCTTCAACCAATCCGGCAAACTACAGGGGAGTGTCTGACATCAAGGAGCCGCTGCTCGACAGAATGGAGCAGATTGATATAGGCCCACCAGAGACGCTTGAAGAGGAAATAGCGATTGGACTTAAAAATATGGCTATAAGGAAAGATATCATTCCGGAATGGCATCTCAAGATTCTCGCTGGTGCTGTAAGATGCATGAGAAGCAGAAATTGTAGGTATTCGGCAAGGATAGAGGTTGAACCAAGCTGCAGGGCTACAATCAAAGCCTTTGACCATGTAGCCGCATCGGCTCTGAGAAATGGAAGAGAAGCTGTAATGTTCGCAGATTACGGCAAAGATTACTCTAATGTAAAGCTGGCTTTAAAGAGCAGATTTGAAGTTGACTACGAGGATGAAGTTAGCAAGGACGACGTGATTGTCGGAGTTGTCAATGATTCGATTGACACGATTTGCGGAGAAATTTACTCCGAAATTCCAAGAAACATCTTTGGCGGTTTGATGGAGGAACTTTCCGAGATGGGGGAGATTGACGTCTATGCTGAGAACGGGCTTAAGAGTTACAGAAACCTCTGGACTTTCCTGTCATCAATCTGCAGAAAAAGCAGCGAAGTGAATTCGGCATTCGAAATAACCCTTGAAGCGATTGCGAGATGCACGGGTTTGGTTGAGAGAGTGTCGGATGGTGTTTATGTCTACACTGCCTACGACAGATAAACCTGAATGCGGACTCTGCGAGAGAGTGGAGAGTGGAATAGAGAAGATAGCTGACGACTTGCTCTACTCCCTATTCAACCCATACAACAGAGATCAGGGCGAGTTTGATGTTACTGAATTGATAAAAAAGCACATAAGCGAGGAGATGGTTAAAGACTTCGAGATGCTCTCTTCAACCTTCAAAGAGTTTACAAAGACCTTTGGATACATAAGCAACTACTGGATGGACAAAATTGCCGATCTTAAGGAGGCAAAGCAGAAGGCTTGGGAAGAGCTTAAAGAGATGCTTAGACAGGAAATGCTCAGCAGGGAGCAGTTGAGCATGAGTCAAATTGTTGATAACTTCTTCGATGAAGTCATTGAGGAATTGCAAGACCTCGGATACATCGAGAAGGTCGAGACCAGATTTCACAGGAAAATAGTAAGTTACACCGCAAAGGCGGAGAAGGTGCTTGGAGAAAAAGTATTGTCCTTAAGTCTTCAGAATCTTGAAAAGAAGCATTATGGCGAACATGAGACTGAAAAAATTGGTGTTTCAATTTTCTCCAGCGAAAGACTTGTGGAGTTTGACCCCTATCTGCACACTTTTGACAACCTCGACATTCCTGAGAGTTTGCTTAAGTCGGCAATAAGGGGTGAGATCGAATTTGAGGAGAGAGAGATGGTCGCAAGACAGCCGAAGCACTCTGAAAAGTGTGTTTACGTCATGCTGATTGACGTTAGCGACTCCATGAGGGGCAGGAAGATAGTTGGGGCGATTGAGGCTGCAATGTGTCTGAAAAGGGCGATTAAGAGGGGGGGTAGCAATGACGAGTTGAGGGTTGTTGCCTTCAACCATAGGGTCAGGGAAATAAAGGAGGGGGATATCCTCAACCTCGAACCGAGGGGCAGAACAGACATTGGTTTGGCTTTGAAAAAGGCAAGGGATATCCTGAGAGAGAGCTCAGGAACGGGGATCATTTTTCTTATTTCCGACGGTGAACCAACTTCAAGTTTTAACCCCTACTTAACCCCATGGAGGTGTGCCCTCAAGGAAGCTGAAAAACTCAGAAATGTGGACGCAAGGCTGCAGGTAATTATGTTCGGAAAGGAAGGGAGATTTCTTGAGCTTTGCAAGAACATAGCTAAGCTTAGTGGAAAGGCTAACCTATTTCACTTTTCCGACCCGTTAAACCTCAAAAAATTTGTTATCAAGAGATTTGCGCGCTAAGCAAACACTTCTTCCTTTGAATAGACGACTATCCCCTTGTCGGTAATTTCGAAGGGATGAATCTTGCTGCTGTGATTCGTTCCCCTCATCTTGAAAATCTCGATGCTTCTCACTCTCGTGTTTTCAATTCTCGTGTAGTAAAGGACTACTGTGCCTTCCACAACGAAATTTTCAACACCAAAGCGACTTATCTTATCTCCCCCTCCCTCGACAACCTCGCAGGTAAGGATAGATGTCAACCCAAGAATTTCCATGGTTGTTGCGATTTTGAGGAGTTCTACCCTGAACTTTGCCGGGTCTCCAATAGTGAACCCAATCGAAGTTGTTGAGTCAACAACAGCTCTCCTAGCACCGATTTCATCCTGAATCGTTATTATCTGATCGAGTAGTGACCTCGTGTCAAAGGGTCTAACATCAATATACCTTTCATCCGATGGCAATCCAATTTTTGTTGAAGTTGCGTCTACTATTGCAAGCATGTTTTCATCTTCATACTTTTCTAAATCCCAGCCAAAGGTGAGGAAATGCTCCCTGAGATGCTGGGGTCTTTCTTCAGTAGCAACAAAGACGCCCGGTTCGCTAAAATTCTCTATGCCGTTAACGAGGAACTGCATGGCGAAAATAGTTTTACCAGAACCCGACGGGCCGGATACGAGATAACTTCTATCCCTGAGAAGACCCCCTTCACACAATTCATCAAAACCCGGTATCCCAGTGGGTGCACGCTCCAGCATGGTTATCACGTCTTTGTTTGATAAACCTTAAAGTTTAAATTGTTTACGCATCATCATTGTGTCATGAGAAAAGTAACAGTTTCTCTGATAAAGGCTGATGTCGGCAGTGTTGCTGGGCACACAACTGTGCCCGATGAGCTGAAGAAGGTTGCAGAGAAGAGTCTTCAGGATGCTGTTGATAGTGGGTTAATTGTTGATTTCAGAGTCTTTAATGCAGGAGATGATCTTGAGCTGCTGATGACCCACACAAAAGGTGTTGATAATGAAGAAATCCACAGACTTGCCTGGGAAACGTTCGAAAAAGCTGCCGAAATTGCGAAGGAGATGAAACTGTATGGTGCCGGGCAAGATTTACTAAAGGATGCCTTCTCCGGGAACGTGAGAGGATTGGGGCCGGGTGTGGCAGAGATGGAATTCACTGAAAGAAAAGCTGAGCCGTTGATAGCATTCATGATGGACAAAACCGAGCCCGGAGCCTTTAACATGCCCATATTCAGAATCTTTGCCGACCCCTTCAACACAGCCGGACTTGTTATTGATCCTTCGATGCATTCTGGATTTGTATTCGAAATCTGGGACATAAAAGAAAGCAAGAGAGTGTTTATGAGAACTCCAGAAGAAATGTATGACATCCTCGCACTGATCGGAGGAAAGAGTAGGTTTGTTATAAAGAGAGTATATCCGAAGGAAGGTGGAAAAGTACCTGCCGATGAGCCTGTAGCAGTTGTGAGCACCGAAAAGCTGTATGAGGTTGCTGGCGAGTATGTCGGAAAAGATGACCCAGTAGCACTTGTGAGGGCTCAAAGCGGTCTGCCAGCAGTTGGAGAAGTTCTTGAAGCTTTTGCCTTTCCGCATCTCGTGAGCGGGTGGATGAGGGGTAGCCACAATGGGCCAATAATGCCAGTTCCCTTCAAGTATTCAAAGTGCACAAGATTTGATGGTCCACCAAGGTGCATTGCTGCGGGATTCCAGATTGCCAATGGAAAGCTCGTGGGGCCAGTGGACATGTTTGATGATCCAGCCTTTGATTACACAAGAAACAAGGCTCTTGAGGTTGCCGAATATATGCGCCGTCACGGACCATTTGAACCACACAGATTACCAAGTGAAGATATGGAATACACAACTCTGCCCAAAGTGCTTGAAAAGCTCAAGGGGAGATTTGAAGAAGTCTGATGAAACACATATTCTGGCACGGAATGGCTGAGGAAGAGAAAATAGAGTATCTCAGGAAATTCAGCGTAGCTGTCGTTGGAAGCAGGATGCTGATGGAGATTCTCTGGAGAAGTGGAGTTGGGTGTATCAGATACATATCCGATTACGTTTCTCCAGTTGATTCAAGGCTGGACTGCACAATAGACCCGCTTGAGGCGAATAACTACGATATCGTTCATCCTATGTCCAGCGATTCGTGTGTGATTTCCTACTTGTACCCTGAGAGTGAGGCTGAGTTGAAAAAACTGCTGAGAGGAATAGATGTCGTTGTTGCACACAAAAACATCGAATTCATGGCAGAGATGGCTGAAAAAATCGGTGCTCCCTTTATTCCCGATATAATCACCACTTTTTTACCCGACGGCATCAAATTTTGCGAGGTGGAGTATCCACATGTTAAAAGAGACCCGATCGCCTACGCATTGACTTGCAGCATTCAGGCGGGAGAGGTGATGAGGATATTCACCGGTTATCACCTGCCGACGATTGCTCCCGAAGCCTATGTTGTGGATGTGAGGAGCGAAAATTACCTGAGGAAAATAACGCTGAAGGTGAGACGATAAATGGTAGACTACGGAATGGTTGGACTGAAAGTTGGGATTGAAATCCACCAGCAGCTTGATACCAAACACAAGCTTTTCTGCTACTGCCCCACAACTCACAGAGAGGTTGAGGAGTCAAACTTCGAGTTTTTCCGGTATCTGAGGCTCAAGAAGAGCGAGATTGGTGAGGAGGACAGAGCGGCAAAAGAGGAGGTTGAAAGGAGCAGGAGGTTTATTTACAAGTATTACGATACAACCTGTCTCGTCGAGGCTGACGAAGAGCCGCCAAGAGAGCTTAATAAAGAAGCTTTGCAGATTGCCATTCAAGTCGCGAAAATGCTGAACATGGAGGTTGCGGATGAAGTTCATGTGATGAGGAAGATAGTTATTGACGGAAGCAATACCACTGGATTTCAAAGGACGGCTCTGGTGGCTTTAGATGGATTTTTGGAGGTTGAAGGTAAAAGAGTCAGAGTCGCTACCCTCTGTCTTGAGGAGGAGGCATGCAGAAAGGTGAGGGAGGGAGAGGGTTTTGCTGTTTATTCACTTGACAGGCTCGGCATTCCGCTTGTGGAGATAGGCACTGAGCCGGACATAGATTCGCCAGAGATGGCGAAGAAAGTTGCAGCAAAGCTCGGCATGATTCTGAGGTCCACAGGAAAAGTGAAAAGGGGATTGGGGACGATAAGGCAGGATGTGAACATCAGCATAAAGGACGGGGCAAGAGTTGAGATTAAGGGTGTGCAGGAACTGGACATTCTGGACAAGATTGTGGAATATGAGGTAATCAGACAGCTCAGACTTCTGGAAATCAGAGAAGAGCTTAAGAAGAGGGGAGCAGAGGTTACCGATGAGATATTCGACGTTACAGAGGTATTCAGAAACACGAAGTCGAAGATAATCAGGAACAAGACTGTTAATGCTATTCTGTTGAAGGGTTTTGCAGGACTTGTTGGAAAAGAAATTCAGCCGGGAAGGAGGCTTGGAACAGAATTTGCAGATATAGCCAAATCCTTCGGCCTTGGTGGGATATTTCACACCGATGAACTTCCAGCTTATGGTATAAGTGGTGAAGAGGTTGAGAGGCTGAGGGAGTTTGTCGGAGCTGGTGGAGAAGATGCTGTTGTGATGGCTGCTGGAGATGCCGTGAGGGTTGAAAGAGCGTTGAAGAGAATAATCGAAAGAGCAAAATTCTGTCTTGTTGGAGTTCCGGAGGAAACGAGGAAGGCTAATGAAGATGGAACCACCTCATATCTCCGTCCATTGCCCGGAGCTGCGAGAATGTATCCTGAAACTGATGTTCCTCCGGTTGTTATAACAGAAGAAATGCTGAAGGTAGAGATTCCAGAACTCATCGAGGAAAGGGCTAAGAGGTATGAGGAGCTGTTGCCTCGCGATTTGGCATGGGAGATGGCAAATTCACCCCACTTCAGGCTTTTTGAGGAGTATGTGGAGAAGTTGCAGCCAACAGTTGTGGCAAGGGTTCTTCACACAGCTCCAGCATATCTGAGAAAGGATGGTGTTGATATCGGCAGGCTGAGAGAGAAACATTTCAGGATGGTTCTTGACTTGATTGCTGATGGGAAGATGGCAAAGGAGGGGGCAGAGGAAGCGCTGAAAATTCTGGCTGAAAATCCGTCAGCAAGTGGAGAAGAGGTGCTGAAAAAGCTGGGCAGTGCTGAGGATGTTGATGAGTTCATCAGGAAACTGGTGGAAGAGAGGGCAGACTTTGTCAGGGAGAGGGGAGAGGGTGCGTTCAAGCCTCTGATGGGCCTTGTTATGAAAGAGTTCAGGGGCAAGGTTGACGGAAAGGTTGTTGCGGAGAAGTTGAGGAAGGCGATTGAAGAGAAAATCTCAGGTATATCGTGAAATCCCAAAATTTAATAGAAGCGAAACAAAATCATATTTGTGGCGATATACGCATTCCCGGAATTTGAGAAGGAGGGAGAAAGGGCGAGCAGGATATACGCGAGTGCAAGATATCCTTCAAAGCAGGAAGGCAATATTTTTTTTGATTCTGATGAGGTGCCAAACTTAAAATACGCTGACGAGATGCCATTAAAGCTTAAATCTCTATATTCCATCGTCGCTTTCCGTCCGTCTCATATCTTCCTTTCCCGTGATGTGCTGGGCGGTAAGCCGCTCTACTACGGCAGCGATATGAGCGTATCCTCCTTCAAATCATACATAGATGGAGACGTTTACGAAGTGATGCCGGGTGAAGTTGTTAAGCTGGATTACACTGGCGAAGTTCTGGAAAGGAAAAAATACACCTTTGAGGACGTATTCAGAGTTGAATATGCAGATGTTGATGAAATGACAGAAGAAATTGAGAAATCCCTTGGCAGCTCAAGGGTCAGGATTGGGTGCATCGCCTTCTCCGGTGGGGTCGATTCGTCGTTGCTCGCAGCCCTCTACGATTTACCTCTTGTTTCGGTCACCGCAAGCAGCAGAGAGGAGGAATGGCTGAGAGAAGCGGCAAAAATGCTCGGCAGAGAGGTCGAAATTTTAAGGGTCGGCGAGGAGGAGGTCAGATATGCGGTTGATGTTGTGAGGAAAACCGTAGAAAGCAGTGACTTCCTCCAGATTTCGATTGCAGTCCCGATTTATCTCACAATGCGTTTCGCAAAATCGCTTGGATTTACAGAAATAGTCTTCGGGCAGGGTGCAGACGAGCTTTTCGGAGGGTATAAGAGATACGAAGGTATGGACAAGTATGAACTTGAAGATGCTCTGATTACTGACCTGAAGAATATTGGAGACGCGAACCTTGTAAGAGACAATAAATTGGCTTACAGGAACGAAATAAAGCTCGTAACCCCTTATCTCAGATGGGAGGTTATCGGTGCGGCCATCAAAATTCCTCCAGAGTATAAGATAAAGAGAGAGAATGGAAAGATAGTAAGGAAATACGTTCTGAGGAAAATTGCCGAGAAATATCTTCCGGGTGAGATTGCATGGAGAGAGAAGAGGGCAATTCAGTACTCGACAGGGATTTCAAAGATTCTGAAGAAGTATATGTGAAATGTTTGAAGAACGGAAGTTACTGCGGAAAATGCTGCATAGAGACTGAAATGCCGCTCACTGAGGAAGATTTAAGCAGAATCGAGAGTTTGGGTTTTTCAAGAGAGGAATTTTCTGTCAGCGACGGAGATATCCTTAGGTTGAGAAATGTGAAGGGTAAATGCTACTTTCTTGATGAGAGAAACGCGTGCAGAATATACGAACATCACCCCGAAGGGTGCAGGCTCTATCCAGCGGTATTTGATGGAGAGGACGTGGTGGTGGACAGGTTATGCCCTGTGTGGGAAGATGTTAAAGTAAGTGAGGTTGCGAAGAGGAGATTGCTCTCCCTTATAAAAAGGGTTCACGGAGACAAGATTAATAATCCACAACACCACAGAATGGCATGTTCTTCACGGATTGGGAAGGGCCATGGATACTGACGGACTTTGCCCTCGAACTTTCAATGGCTGTTTTCAACAATGAGCGTTTTTTCAGAAATCTGAGTCTTTACGATGACTATTTAGCCTACGAAGTTAAGAGAGAAGGTTACGAGGCGGGCTACACTTTAAAACTGCTCGCACCCTTCCTTCTTGCCGCAGAAGTTACAGATGAGAAGATGAGAAAAATAGCAGAACTCACAGCAAGATTTGTGCCAGATGCGAAGAAGGCAATGATGAAACTTCAGAAAAATTGGACACCTATCGTTATATCAACGAGCTACTTGCAGTATCTGGAAGAGACAGCCTCCATGATCGGAATAGAGGGTCACCTTCACGGAACTGAGGTAGATTTCGAGTCCATCAGGCTATCCGAGTCAACAAAGAGAAATCTTCTCGCTCTGATAGACGAGATTGCGAGTTTAAGAGGTGAGAGATTATATCGGAAGCTCGATGAAGTTTTTGCGATGAAAGATGTTGCAGAGGTGCTGGAATCTGTTAAAGCTATTGGGGCTGGAGAGAAAGCTGAGATCGTAAGAGCGTATTGTGAGTCCCGAAATGTGGAGTTTCCGGTTGTGGTTGGTGACAGCATCTCTGACTACAAGATGTTTGATGTTGCCAGAGACCTCGGAGGAGTTGCTGTTGCCTTCAATGGAAATGAGTATGCTCTGAAACACGCTGATGTTGCCATAGTTAGCTCCACGGCGATGAGTGAGGCTGCTGTTATCGAGCTTTTTCTTACAGAAGGTGATAGAGCATATTCAAAGCTAAGTAACTTAGACCTACCTGAAACCGAAATATATATCATTGTGGATTCCGATTTCAAGACTGTCCTTGAAAAGTCGAAGAGAATGAGGGTTAAACTCAGGGGCTTGGCAGGAGAGTTGGGGTGATATGTTGAAGGCTTTGGGAATTCTCGGCTCACCGAGAAAATATGGTAATGCCTCAAAAATGCTCGATGCAGCTCTGGGAGAGCTTGAGAACAAAGGATTCGAGGTGGAGAAGGTATATCTGCAGTCAAAAAAGATAAACTACTGCATAGGCTGTGGCACCTGTCTTGCAAAGGGGAAATGTGTGCAGAGAGATGACATGGACGAGCTGAAGACTATGATTGAGGAGTGCGATGCGGTTATTCTTGCCTCACCGGTCTACTATCTCAACGTTACAGCGCAGATGAAGACCTTTATAGACCGAATGCTCCCCTACGGACACAGACCAACACTTCAGGGAAAGTATGGTGGAAGTATAGTAGTTTACGCAGGAGTGGGTAAGCCAGAAGAGGTTGCAGAATATCTTAACAGGGTTCTGAAGGCGTGGGGAGTTGTTCCCGTAGGCTATGCCATTGGATTTGGTGTGATTCCGGGTGACGTTGGTGACGAATATATCAGCAAGGCACAAGAGCTTGGAAATAAAATAGCCAATGCCTTCGAGAAGAAACTGAAAGCTGAAGTGACAGAAGAAGACATAGAACTTCAGAAACAGCTTTTGACCCTCATCAAAAACTATGGAGACCTGATGAAAGCTGACTACGAGTTTTGGAAGGAGAAGGGAGTGCTTTAAGCTCTCCCTCTAATTTTTATAACTCTGTTTTTCTCGTCAATATCCACGACTTCGCCAAGGAATTTCTCTATGACATAGGCATTGCTCTTCTGATGCAGCGTAATTTTGCTGGTCGTATACTCAGTCAATCTTCTGGCTACAGCGGCAAAGGGCATGATCTGGTCTGCAAGATGAGAATCAAAGGCCGAAGAGTTGGAGAACTCGACATAGAAGTTCTCTGCAGCCTCTCTACCAACCAACTCTGCTCTTTTCCCCTTCTCTCCAAGAGCACTGCCACCCTTATAGCCACTCCAGATCGTTATACCGCTGCCCGTCGAGAACCCTCTGAGAGTCTGAACCTCTAATTTCGCATCAATTCCCTTTTCGAGTAGGAACTCTCTTGCCGCCTTTGCCTGCCTCTCAGCAACATGCTCTGGCAAATTCTGGCAGTGGCTTATCCCCTCAACTCCCTCCTCAATCCTCTCAAATTTCTTACCTCTGAGCTCACAGGGTGAAACCTTCAACTCCACCCTACCACCACCCTTAGGATAGTAGCCTCTCTCCAGAACTTCAAGCTGATATTCGAGTCCCATGTCCCTCAGCGCCTTAAGGGTCACATTTCTGAAATAGTCAATCGGCGGAGACCAAGCCACATCAGTCCCTCCTGTAACACGCACAACACTCTCTCTTTCTGCAAAAAGAAGTGGGAGGAGTATAGTCTGGAAAATGAGGGTAATACTTCCAGCAGTTCCGATGTTTATGTTCAGTTCCCCTCCCCTCACCCTTCCGGGTTTGAAAACAACCTCTGTTGAGCCAATCCTCAGCCCTTCGACTTCAGCATTGCTTATTAACTTTGCAGCCTCAATTCCCCTCAGATGCTGAGCCGCTAATCCGGGTTTCGGTCTATTAGCTCTGATGCTCCTAATCCTGACCTCTTCTCCCGTTACACACGATAGAGCAATCGCAGTTCTAAGTATCTGTCCCCCTCCTTCCCCAAAACTGCCGTCTATCTCGATCACAGAAAAATATTTGTAAAAGGGCAAAAAAGACTTACTCTTCTTCCTCTTCCTTCTCCTCCTTATGTAGCACAAGTTGGGTTATTATCCCTGTCAGAACCAGCACAAACCACAGGAGGTCGAGGAATATGTTTCTGGTCATGATGTCAAAAGTGTCCCTTAAGTCAGTGAGGATGTCGTAAATGTGCAGCCCGTTCACTGCCATGTGGGTAGCGAGCATTATGAAAGATGCCCCAAGAACCGCAGTGATGAGTACAGTCAGTGCTCTTTCGAGAAAGAGGTTTGTGAAGGCAAATAAACCTGCAAGAATGTAGGAGTAAATCGGATAGTCGGGTAGAAGATATAGACCAAAGAAGTAGCCAAAGGCAGCACCAGTAACAATAAGCCCAAGCTCGAAAACGAGGCCGAAAACCACAGCCCCTAAAATCGCTGAAATGAGCAGAACAAGGAAAGGATTCTCCTTGAAGTAGTCCATCACAATGTATATTCCCACAAGCAAACCAATGAGAAATCCTATCGCTGCCGAGTAAATACTGAAAATTCTGTATCCGGCGAAACATAGCACAAGTCCGATTATAACCATAGATGTCAGAACAGCCGCCTGACTCGTCAGAATCTCCGCAATCTCTATTGGCTGCATGATATCAGTAAGATAAATGACATATAAATTTTAGGTCTCAGCAAATATATATCTCTGCAAACAATCGTTCGAATTCACACTTTCCCTCTCGATTCACCGTGGATGATTGCAGAAGCCACGAGATGAGCAATTCTCACAGCCTCTGGCATGTTTCCCTTTATTGTCGCAGCTCCCAAGTAATTCTCGGCTTCTTCAAAGCTTGTCCCCGCAATCTGTATGTAAAGCGTTTTTGTCCTGTAAATCTCACCTGCTCTCTGGACTATACTCTTCCTCACATCTGCGTCACTCAAATTTTCGATGGCAGACATAAATTCTTCCATATCCGGCATTCGCCGCATGACAACTATGACTGGAATGGCAGTTTCATCGTAAACCTTCTGGATATCAACAACATTAAACCCTCCAAAGGTTAAACCGGGTAAAAAGATACAGCGGAGCTGATCCCTGAACTTTGATTTTTTGACCATTTTTACAACCTTCTCAGTAGCATTAAGTCCATCAACCTCTATCTCTTCATACATAAATCCTTCCACATATCCATCGCAGGTAACACAGCCGACTATACAGCATTTTCTCTCGTCAAAGCTGTCATCAATTCCAAGAAACCTCCACTTTTTCATAAAACTTATTGGCTGTAGGACTATTAATATGGTATGGAAGATATTGTCAGGTTTATCCACGAGGCTGGATCGCTCAAACTTGTTCCAAGGTCTGGATGGTTGAAGCTCGGAATAAAGTTGCCTGAGAGTGTCGCGGAGCACAGTTTCAGAACGGCGTTAATAGCTTTCATTCTTGCTTTGAAAAATGGTGAAGGCTTGGAGGTGGCATGTAAGGCTGCAACGGCAGCGCTCTTCCACGACCTGCACGAGTCGAGAACCATGGATTTGCACAAGATAGCACAGAGATACGTGATTGCCAACGAGAAGAAAGCCAAAGAAGACCAGCTATCTTGGATGGAGTTCGAGCCGGACTTTTCTGAGGTTGAGGACTATGTAGACGATGCAGATAAGCTCGAACTTGCCTTCCAGGCTGTTGAGTATGCGGATCAGGCAACTTATGCCCTAAAACTCGCAGAGAAGGTTGAATTGAAAACAGAGATTGCAAAAGAGATATATCAAGCGCTGATGGTTAGAAAGAACCCGGTCTGGTGGAGATGAAGTTTCTTACGGACAGGATGCTCGGAAAATTAACCACATGGCTCAGAATCTCTGGCTACGACACTGTAAGCATAGCTGATCTGAATGTTGAAGGAGATGAGGATGAATTCATGCTGAAAAATCTCAAAGACAGAATTTTGCTAACGAAGGATAGAACCCTCTATCGAAAATGCGTCAAGCAGGGTAGGGATGTTTTTTTGATAGAATCAAACGATGTGGCGGGGCAGATGAGAGAGCTAACGAGGATAGGTGTAAAATTCAGACTCGTGATGGACAGATGTAGTGTGTGCAACTCGGAACTCCGCAAGCCGAGCAGAGATGAAGCCTTGGAGGTTATCCGCAGAGAAGGGCTATCCGAGGACATGCTTGATTTCGAGTTATGGTATTGCGAGAAATGCAGAAAACTTTACTGGATGGGCGGGCACTGGAAGAATATGAGCAGGTTTCTCAGAAAAGTTGAGGACTAAAAATTTAAGTTTCAATTCGCTGCATTGCGTAGATGTTCTCTTGCCTCTTTCAGCTGGCATAAAATACGAGTAGTAACAATTAAATAATTCCCACTTCAAATATCTAACCATGACATCCAATATGGAAATTATCAAAGAATTGGATAAACAGGGTAGATTGGTATTACCAAAAAATTGGAGAGAAAGGTATGCTAAAAAAGGAAAAGTCATTCTAAGAGTAGAAGAGGACGCTATCATCATAAAGCCGTACGAGCTGGCAGACCTTACAGAGTTTTTCGACAAAATTGAGGTAGATGTAAAATCGGATATATCAAACTGGAAATCTGTGAGGAGGGAATTACTTGAGATTCGTTGATGCGAGCGTTTTTGTTCACGCGTTCATAAAGCCAAAAAGAGAGCTGAAACCTCATGAAACAAAGATAAAAGAGTCTGCTAAAAAGATTGTGAAGAGGATCAGTGATGGTGAAAAGGTCGGCATAACAATCGTTCAAGTAGCCGAGATAGCAAACCTACTGGAGAGCTATTTACCACTAAGTGAGGCTATGAAAGTTGAGGAATTTCTTTTATTGGCTGGAAATGTAAAGGTATTTGACGTTACGAAAAAAGATTGTCTAAAAGCTTTGAAAGTCGCCAAGGAAAGGGAGGTTGGACTGAGCGATGCAATAGCATATGTAATAATGACAAACAATAGTGTAGGAGAGATATATTCGTTTGATGGGGATTTTGATAGACTCGGTGTGGAAAGAGTTACGAACTGACTTCTCCAACAATCTCCAAGCTTGGAGAGGTCTAAGGGAAATCAGGAATATACCAAAAAAAGATGAGATTACGAACTGGAAAAGAGTGTAGACAATTCAGGCTTCAAGTATTTGGAAAATTTCCTGCGTCGTGTAAATTTTAACAACATCTTGCTCTTTCAACCTCTTATCATTCGACCAGATTGCGCAGCTTCTCAGAGAGGACTTCGAGGATGCCGAAGAGGATATCAGAAACGGTAGCGTAAATGTTGTGGTTGTGCTGAGGAAAAGAGGTCTGCTTGAGAAGGTGGCTTTTGAGATTTTAAGAAGAGTTGAAAATGAGCTTAAAAGTGCTAACAGTAGGATTAAAGAGATATTTTCACGGGAAAGAGATACGATATCCAACTACCTGAACAATGAATTGAACAAATCTACAAAAAATTAGTTATCTGCCCTTCCTTTCCTTTGACTTCGGCCTCAATCCCTTATACCCACACTTCCTGCACACTTTTGCCTTCATCGGATTTCTTGCGTTGCATTTCATGCATATTTTGACGTTGAACAATCTTGCTTCAGCCTCTGGAAATCTTGCCATGCTTCAACCCAATTTATGCGTTATTTAAACCTTACCTGAAGTAAAAATTTTGAGTGTATATAATATACTGGTAAAATTATTATTTTTCTTGAAAAAGTATATTAAGATGCAGAGATAAAACACATTATGTATCTCCTCCGCGTTAGAGTCAATCAGTCACGCTGCTCTCTGGCAGCAGTTACGAGAAAAAAGTCGGTTAAAGCGGAAATAATATCCTATATTTTGCTCAACGACGAGGATGCCCTTTTTCTCGTCCGTACATCAGAGGGTGAAGACGTTACAGAGTATATTAAAGAAGTTGAAAGACATCCAAACACCAAGTTTATCCAAATCCTTGAAAAAACCCCTATTGGAGCGAGCTTTATAGCTGTGGTGAGCGACACTACGGGAATTAAGGCCTTCGAGAACTCATACTGCTTCATCAAACCCCCTATCCACATAGAGAATGGATGCAAAATCTACGAGATAATAGTTCCCAGCACAGCCTACCTTCCGCAGGCATATTCCAATTTGAATTCTGTCGGAGACTGGACCTTGCTGGAGATCAAAAATATTGGTAAGAAGAAACCCACTCTCACTGACGCGCAGAAGAGGGCGATAAAGGTTGCGTGGGAAATGGGATACTTTTCGGAGAAGAAAGAAGTTACGATTGGTGATATTGCCATGGCTCTTGGGGTTGCAAAAAGCACCGCACATAAACATCTCAAGTTGGCGGTAGCAAAGCTCGTTGAAAGATACATGAAAGAGAGGGAAATCGAAAATACCATCCCAATATGATAGTATAATTACAACCATCTGTCAGACATGTCCACCAATATTTCGACCCATATACTATTTTTAAACCCTTACATGTCCGCCAAAATTGTAATGGTTGGTTGTGACTAATTCAAGGTATGACAGAGGAAGTAGTAGAAAAAATGGTTAGAGAAGCTATGGCTGCCCAATGGGCAGACGTTAACGTAGTTAAGGAGAAGAGGGGCAAGGATTTTGTTATAGACGATGTAAAACCCTATGTAGATGCCGTAAATCAAATGAAAGCTGTAGGAAATCAAAGTAAAGCTGTGATACGACTCCATGTTGATTCAGTCAACGCGCATTATGAGATTCTGAGAAATCTCACAAAGACTGTAAGACCTGAAGACGACCCCTTTGTGGAGCACTATCAGACTCCAGCAATTATGGAAATTTTGTACGAGGAGGATGATGGCTTCAAGAAGAGTGTGGATAAGTTTATAGAGGGGATTGAGAGGGCAGAAGCCCTGATTGGTCTTGAAGTAGTTAGAAGATATGGCGGTTTCTATGGGCCTACATGTGTGGTTGACTTTGCCCTCATTCCGGGAAGCACAAGCAACATCGTCAACAGAATACTGCAGACAGTCGAGATACCCAAAGAACATGCGCAGGCAATTCTCGCGTCGAAATCTTGGGGAATGAACACATCCTACGGCTTCGGCGAGGTTTTTGCAAATGAAATTGAAAAGGGTGCGACGCTCAGCGATGCGATAAAGAAGGAGATTGAGATGATCAAGCTCGTGTATGACCAGCCGACCGAGGCACAGGCAAAGTTGATGGATGAGCATGGCCACCAGAGCTTTGATGTAAGAAAATACATGTCGGAATACAAGAACAGGATGAAGGCGGCAGTTAAGGAAGCCATGGACGATGGTGTGCATTACGGAAACATTGTTACAGTACCTGCCTACTGTGTTGGAGATGCAGCCCACCACATCGCTCAATCAACCTTCAACATGTGTAAAGACGACGTTGTGATGGCAGTGATAGAGGCAACAAGTGCAGTTATGGATACAACACTGAACGCAAATCTGGACAAATTTGAAAACGAATACCAGCCATTGAGCGTTGCAACCGGTTCTGGAGCTGTTGCTGTGGAGTACATCTTGGAGCTTGACGGATTCAACGCTCCGATGATTGTTGACCTGCTGACGAAGAGGTTCCACAACTATGTCCAGCTCTACCCAACGAGAGGTGGAGCAGCAGAGTTGCATAACCACGACTTCATGGACATGATTTACAGGGGATGGAAATACATTGACAAGGCGAGGAGAGACAGAAATGGACTCTCAGACAAGCTCGTGCCAAAGGTCGGAAAGTTTGAGGTTAATCTCGACCCAATACATGAAAACGAGGTGTTGATGAACCCGCAGCGCTATGCGTATCCAGGATGTGCAATAAGCGTCAGATTTTCGGCTCTGATGAGGCTTGCAGACTACCCGTGTCTGCTGACAAGCGAGCCCGTAACAGCAACAATGATGACGAACATAATCGCACTGCACAAGGAGAGGCCAGCTTCCCCAGCAAGGGTCTGTAAGGACTGCGCAACTGCAGCCCTTGTTGACTTCAGACACGCATACTGCCAGTGGAGAGAGGCAGTTTAATTTCCACTTTTTTAATTTTTTGAGAGGTGATTATTGTGAAGTGTTATATCTGCAAGGAGCAGGGAAAGGACACTGATGCTGTCGCCATTTGCATTGTCTGTGGTATGGGAGTTTGCATGGAACATCTTGTGAAGGAGGAAATTGAGGTTTGGAAGGGAGACTATCCGTTCCCCGCAAAGAAGCTCAAAAAGACTATACCAAGAATTCTCTGCGTGATCTGCCACGAGGCATACGAGAAAGGGTGAAAAAATGTCCCTTGCCAAGCGCTTTACAGCGGAAGTTGTTGGAACATTCATTCTTGTCTTCTTTGGCCCTGGTGCAGCAGTGATTACACTTATGATTGCAAATGGGGCAGAAAAACCTAACGAGTTTAACATCGGTATCGGTGCACTTGGTGGTCTTGGAGACTGGCTGGCAATCGGTCTCGCCTTTGCATTAGCTATTTCAGCCGTCATCTACTCTTTTGGAAGGCTCAGTGGCGCACACATAAATCCGGCAGTCACAATTGCCCTGTGGAGTATCGGCAAGTTTCCATCAAAGGATGTAGTACCGTATATAGTTGCTCAGCTGATCGGTGCAAGTTTGGGAAGCCTGCTGTTCCTTGCCTGCGTTGGTCCTGCTGCTGCAACAGTAGGAGGTTTGGGGGCTACAGCACCATTTCCGGGAATAAGTTATGGTCAGGCAATATTGGCTGAAGCGATAGGAACCTTCCTGCTGATGCTGGTCATAATGGGCGTTGCCGTTGATGAGCGCGCTCCTCCGGGGTTCGCGGGACTTGTGATAGGTCTGACAGTCGGAGGAATAATTATAACTATTGGCAACATAACAGGCTCTTCACTTAACCCGGCAAGAACTTTTGGACCATATTTGGGCGACTCGCTGATGGGGATAAACCTCTGGCAGTACTTCCCGATTTACATCATCGGTCCGATAGTTGGAGCAGTAGTTGCTGCATGGTTATACAGGTCTCTGGCTGAAGGATGAATTTTTTAATTTTTTCAAAGCCCCAAATAATTAATTTTTAGCTGTCAGAAGATTCATGAGTTCAAGTCCGTTGATTCTTCCAAATCTTCCTTTTGCACAGCTTCTCTCGCTGTAAACTTTAACGTCATCTTTTCTCACTCCATAGACGGCGAAAGGCACAGGTTCAGCGACGTGCGTTCTCACTTTTACCGGTGTAGGGTGGTCAGGAAGTAGGAGGATTTTCACTTCGTCGAGTTCGATTCTGTCGAGAATTTTGCCCACGATCTTCTCGTCATACATTTCTATGGCCTCAACTTTAAGCTCCGCATCCCCTTCGTGGCTGACCTCATCAATACCTTCCGTGTGAAGAAGAACGAGATCGTATTCCTTTAGAGCTTTAATGCATTCTCTAACCAATTTCCTATAGTTAGTATCAATGTATCCTGTAACACCTTCAACCTCAACAACGTCCATGCCCATACCCTTCGCTATACCTTCAAGCAGGTCAACTTCGGTGATCATTGCCGCCCTAATACCATACCTTCGCCTGAAGTCGGGGAACTGTGGCATCTTGCCTCCTCCCCATGGCCAGATCATGTTTGCCTTCTCTGTAACCCCCGGCACAACCTCTGCCGACCAGTCCATCAGCTTTCTCAAGATATCCGCCAACTCTCCATCCGAGGGCATGTAAGGCTCGATCTTTCTACCCTGTATGTCGTGGGGTGGGTAAGTTCTGACCTTGTCTTCAAACCGCTTGTTAAAAATAAGGAGATTTCTGTAGCTTTTTCCTGCATGGAACTCGACGAATTCGTGGGGTTTTTCCGTGTTAAGCACCTCTATAACCTTCCTCGCTTCCTCATCGCTAATCCTGCCAGCAGAGTAGTCCACCATCACGCCATCATCTACTCTCACGAGGTTGCAGCGAAAGACAATCTCTCCACTAACTCCTCTCGCTAAAGCCTCTATTGGCCCCCTGCCCGTGTAGTGCTTTCTAACATCAACACCGAGAATTGTCAGGTTTGCAACATCGCTCCCCGGCTCAAAACCATTTGGAACAGTCTTGGCAATGCCACACGCTCCTTCCCTCGCTATAAAGTCCATGTTTTCGGTTTCCGCAACCTCAAGAGGAGTTCTGTTTCCAAGCCTCTCAACCCTCCAATCAGCCATTCCGTCTGGAATTAAAATCAGATACTTCATAGCAGATAACCCGTGTCGAAAATTTCGCTGAGATCAACTTCAAACGCCACAACTGGCATCGTGAGTTCGAAGCTTTCGAGAACCTCAGGATGAATTTCTCCAAAAACTCCAACTCTTTTACCATCCACCACTATTTCTCCCCTTCTTCCATCAATGAATGCGTCGTCTTCAGGCTCTTCAACACTCCATGAGAGATCAAACTCTCTCATCACCGCCTGAACGTAACTCCTTATCTCGGAGAAATTAGCTTTTGAGTGTGTCACGCAAGCAGCCAGATGTAACCTGTTCTCTGAGTTCACGACGACATCTCCAACCTCAAAAACCTTCTGGGGCATCTCGTGGTGTTTGTTGTAGGACAGAAGCTCCAGAAGCTTTGGTAAGAGGTGGGTTCTTAGGATTGTGTGTTCTGTTGTTAAAGGGTGCATGACCGGAACGTAATCGTCCCATGCTCTGCCCTTTCTCCTCATCTTTCTGTACATCACATTCTCGTTGGTGAGTGTGAAGGTTATCACCTCAAGGAAGCCAAGGCCAGCCATTACCTCCTTCACCATACCCCTAACTTCATTCCACGGATGGGTTTGGCCAAAGGTCAGCGTCTTCGGTATTTCAGGCACTATATTATCATACCCATAACCGATTGCAACATCCTCAATTACATCCCATTCGTGCATTATGTCTGCCCTGTAGGGTGGAATTCCTACTCTGACCTTTGAGTCGAGAATATCACATGAAAAACGCATCCTCTCAAGGGCATCCTTTATCTCTTCGTGCGTGAGATCGAAGCCAAGAAGAGAGCTTACCTCCTCAACCTCTATTTCCATCGTTTTAGTATCAAGATTGGGTGTAAATTCGACATGATCAGGATACACAACCTCAACCCTCTCAATTCTTCCTCCTCTGTCCGCAAGCATGCAGGCAAGAATGGCAATTGCTCTATCAACATTCTCATCAAAGCCTGTGACGTCTATGAACAGATCAGTCGTTTTCTCAGTTACTCTTGTTTTCTCGGCGTTTATTATTGGAGGGAAAGAAATGACCTCATTCTTTGAATCAACAATCATCGGATATCTATCTTTTCCCTCCAGAATGAAGGAATAGGCTTTGCCCTTGGGATGCTCCTTCAAAATTTCTGCAACTGTCATCCCTCTGTCAAAGTCGAGAGGGACGAAGGAAAAGCTGGCATCCACAGCTTTATACCGGAGAGGGAAGTAAACCTTGCTCAGATCGTGTACTCCAATAGCCATCTTCCTTCTGTTTCTTCCTATCGTCCAGTGCAAGTCTTCCTGAACCTCCATGAGGCTTCTTATAACCTCATCACTCATCTCAATGCCCTTAACAACACACCCAACGATCCTTGGCCTTACAGCAAGCACACTTTCTTCAACCGTTATTTTCCATTCTCCTTTATCGGCAAAATAGGTTTTGATGCCTTTTTCAATCCCCAGAAATCCTCTCAAAGCTCTCGCAACCCCCTCAACACTATACAAATCAGGACGATTTGGGAAAAATTCGACGTCAATATGGTCGTCCTCAACCCTCTCGATATCGCATCCGAGCATCGGTAGACGGGAGAGAATCGTGTCTCGGTCAGCACCAACAAGTCTTTCCAGTTCATCCCAGTAAAGCGTGATTACTGGCATCCGAGAGAAGGCTAAGTTATGGGAATAAAATTTTTGCCATTCATTTGATCTCTCAAAAACTTCACAGGAATTATTCGTGAACCACCCCCTGATAAACTTCCGTCCTCAACGTGGTTGAATAATCGGGCGAAGCTTAAGCTGCATAATACGGCTGAGCGATTGTCGTTCGGGCATAAGTGGTGCAGAAACAACCTGCATTGTAAGAAGTAATGCATAGGCAAGCAGACACCTCTCGATCATGTATTTATCACGCTGTCATTATGAATTCTCTAAGGGAAAGCTTGCGGTGAGGCAGCACGAAAAAATTAATATATCTATTGAGTATCATTTAATGTGAAAATTTGTGTAATTGGTGGCAGTGTTGCAGGGCTGGAATGTGGCGTCAATCTTGCTGAAAGACATGATGTAGCAATTTACGAGGAACACAGGGAAATCGGTCTCCCATTGAAGTGTGCTGAAGGATGGATTAACTTCAGCGGTGTTGAGCCTTATGTTAAAGGTAGAAAGGTCAAAGAAGTTCATATGAACCTGCTTGGAGAAAATTTCCGTGTTGTTGACAACTTTGTTGCAAAGGGGGACGCCCTGCAAATCGTCAGCAGGCCGGAAATGGAACAGAAAATGGCTGAAATTGCCGAAAAGATGGGAGCAGAGATAATTACAGGTAAGAAGATGAAAATTAGAGATGCTGCAGAGCAGTTTGATTTAATAATAGATGCTTCGGGCTATCCCTCACAGTGGTGCAGAGAGTTTGGTGGTAAGAAGCCCTACGGCTTTGCCATTCAGGCCTTCGCCAGCAATGATTTTGATTCAGTTCATGTCTTTTTCAAAGAGAGATTTGACGGATACTTCTGGATTTTCCCGATGAAGTATGGGGGTTGCAAGGCCGGCGTCGGGTTCTTTTCCAAGAGCCCACATGTGAGAATGCGGGAGCTTCTCGGTAGGTTTATGGAATCTCAAGGAATGAGGGCTAAAGGGTTTACAGCATCACCGGTAGGTTGCTACCTCAACAAACCTTTGCTCAGGAAGTTCAAGGTTCCTGTTGCCCTTGTTGGCGACGCTGCGGGCCTTGTAGATAAGGGTGGGGGAGAAGGCATGTCGAAAGCTGTAATTTCTGCAAGAATCCTGAGTTCGTGCATCAACAATTCCCGTCTTTACGAGTATGAGAAACGATACTTTGACTTCATGAGTCTGCACTACATGGCTGCAAACTTCTTTGCTTTCTTGAGAAAAAACTGGAAGCTTCTAAAAACCTTCGGGAAGGTCGGGTTTTATGACGTGGCTGTCAAAGCTCTGAGGAACCATTATGGAAAAAAGCAGATTTAGAATTAAAACTATTTAATAAGCCTTTTCGCACTTATCCGGGCTGTACATTCGCTTGAGAGTATAACGTTCGGGGAAACTTTTAAAAACTTCGAAAATTCCTAAAATTATGAAAAGTTGTAAAGCTACGAAAATTGAGGCAATTCTGACCATTGACAGTAAGGGGCAGATTCTACTGCCAAAGGAGTTGAGGGAGAAGGCGAAGCTTAAGACGGGAGATAGGCTTGCTATCATAACAGGATGTGACGAAGATGGAGAGATATGCTGCTTCATCCTCGTAAAGGCGGAGATACTGGATAGGGAGGTGAGCAGAATAATATCACCGATGCTGAGAGAGGTGTTTTCTTGAAGGTCGTTGAAGGAGTTGAGGAGATTTCAGAGGAGCACAAAAAGAAGCTATCGGTAATCGAGAAATACCTGACTCTCTGGATATTCCTCGCTATACTCTGTGGCGTTGTATTGGGCTACGCTTATCCTAACATCGCAAACATCATCAGCTCGCTGAGCATCGGCACAACCTCGATTCCCATCGCCGTAGGGCTCATCTTGATGATGTATCCTCCGCTTGCAAAGGTAAAGTATGAGGAGATGGGGAAGGTCTTCCGAAATCTCAAGCTGTTGGCGTTCTCTCTTACTCAGAACTGGATCGTCGGGCCGATATTGATGTTCCTTCTTGCTATAGCTTTGCTTAGGGATATGCCAGAGTTCATAATCGGCGTAATTCTTGTCGGACTTGCGAGATGCATCGCCATGGTGATAGTCTGGAACGAGCTTGCTGAGGGTGACAGAGAACTTGCTGTTGGACTCGTTGCCTTCAACGCGATCTTCCAGATTTTGTTTTATGCAGTTTACACCCTACATCTTCATAACCCTTACACTGAACAGACTCGGTTTGGTTGGGGGAATTGATGCGAACGTCAGTATTGTTGAGGCAGCAAAAACCGTCTTCATTTACCTCGGCATTCCATTTATAGCAGGAGTTGTGACGAGGTATGGGAGCTTCAAGGTAAAGGGTAAGGATTGGCTCGAGAGTGATCTGGCGCCAAAAATCAGCCTGCTCACTCCAGCAGCTCTGCTTTTCACGATTGTGGTAATGTTCTCTCTCAAGGGTGAATATATTGTTGAACTGCCATTCCAAGTGATCAGAGTTGCTGTCCCACTGACTCTCTACTTCCTGATAATGTGGTTCACTACGTTCTTCATCGCCTACAGGTTAGGCGTGGACTATTCGAAGACTGCTGCAGTATCATTCACGGCCGCTCATAGAGGTGCCAGTGCTGATAAGCTTAGTTAACGTTGCATTGAAGCTGAGGAGAAGGCTTTACAGTTTTTTAGTTTAATTTTTAAACAAACACTTTAATTTACAAATATTTACAGAGTTTTTCGGGGAGAATGAAGTGATTTCGGGTGGCTTGGCGGTGGATGTTTAATTGCAATCGGCACTTCTTTGGGCATCATTCATAAGCAATGGCGTCTCGTTTTCTATACGTTTGCCAAAACGCCTGCCCTTACTTCGATGTTGGGTGATTTCATAAACCAGACATACTCATGTAACGTGTGCCCAAATTCAAACGCAAACAATGTTCTTGAAATGCTCAGGAACGAACTCGTTCGCCTCAATTCCCGCAGCGGTGCTGAACTGGTAGACCATTATGTATCCCGCAAGATGGAAAGGTGCTTCTCCAAGCTCGACATCTCTGTCCATACTTGCCATACATGGATAGGCACACTGATGCTGATGAATTTCTTTCCAGAACTCGCCAACACTATCAATAACGTAGCCACTCATACTCTTCGCCACATAGTAAGCAGAACCGCATGGATCGCTTCTTACCACCTCTGCCCTTCGTATGGTCTTTCCGTCCACTAAAACGGAAAACTCCGGTTTGCCCATTGAGAAATCCTCGCAGAACTTTGAGATCAGGGAGCTGCCTGAAGGTTTCAGAGAGCAAAAGGGTTTGGGAGAAGCAAACTCAATCCCTAATTCTTCGCATTTCTCACCAAGCTGCTTCCTCAATCCGGGCAAACACCAGTTCTGGTTGCACGCAGGGACAATCAGAGCTTCAATATCTCCCACCTCTGGCAGAGAAACGAGAATGTCAGGATGGACGTTTATCGCAACGAGAATTTCACAGGTAAACTTCTCAACGTAATTTTCAGGCTCTTCAACGTATAGACCAATCTGAGGAGGTTCTGGTAGCTCTTGAACGTAAACAATGCTTGAACTAAAATCATACTTCTTGCAGTAATCACAACCGTCTATTCCACATGCACCGAAGGTTGGACAGAGATAAGGGGAAGAGAGGTTGCAGACAAATCTTCTTCCGAATTCTCCGCTGTAGATAATCCCAACCTCCACATGGTGGAATGATTCAGAGACTTTAATATGGTTTTGGTGGTTCAAAAAATTTAACTAAATTAAGAATTAAAATTGCTTCATGATCGTGCTGATAACTGGAGCCTCCTCGGGTATAGGAAAGACTTGCGCTGAACATCTTATTTCGAAGGGATACAAGGTTTACGGGACGAGCAGGAAGGCAAAATTTCCTCCTGAAGGCCACATGATCCAAATGGATGTGAGAGATGACGATTCTGTGAGGAAATGCATTGATTACATCATTGAGAGGGAGGGGAGAATAGATGTTGTCGTTAACAATGCCGGAATAGGTATTGCGGGAGCGGTTGAGGAGACGACAATAGAGGAGGCAAAGAATATCTTTGAAACGAACTTTTTCGGCGTTCACAGAGTGTGCAGGGCTGTTCTACCGATTATGAGGAGGCAGAGGAGTGGATTGATCGTGAACATAAGTTCCATAATGGGTCTAATCGCCCTTCCCTTCCAGCCCTTCTACAGTGCAGCCAAGTTTGCCCTCGAAGGATACAGCGAGGCTTTGCGGATGGAAGTCAAACCCTTTGGCATAAAAGTTGTGTTGATAGAACCGGGCGATATAAACACGCCCTTCGTTGACAACAGAAAAATTGTAGAGAACAGAATTCCTGACTACAAACCCTATTTCGACAGGGTTATGAGCATCGTTGAGAGGAACGAAAGAGGTGGCCCTCCACCAGAAGTGGTTGCGAAATTGCTTGAGAGAGTTATAAAGGCAAAAAATCCCAAACCAAGATACAGGGTTGGTCCATTCATGGAAAGGGTTGCGGCAAACCTGAAGGGAGTAATACCTGACGGTATCTTTGAAAAGCTGGTTATGAGGAACTATGGAATTGGATAACACACTGTTTTCAGTAACTAAGAGCTGAGATGCCAAAAACAAAATATTTAATAGAAATTAAACGTCATTAAGCTTCATGCCATTTGCAAGGGTTAAAGACCTGAACATGTATTATGAAGAATATGGCAGTGGATTTCCACTTGTCATGATAATGGGTCTTGACGGAAACACCTCTTGGTGGGACCCTCTGCTTGTTCGCGGTCTTTCAGAACATTTCAGGGTGATAATCTTCGACAACCGGGGGGCGGGAAAGACTGGTGGTACGGAAGGGGATTACTCCATAAAAATGTTCGCTGATGACACGGTTGGACTCATGGATGCCCTCGGAATCGAAAAAGCACACATCTTCGGGCTTTCAATGGGAGGGATGATCGCTCAGGAAATTGCGTTAAACTACCCCGAAAGGGTAGAAAAGCTCGTTCTTGCTGTCACACATCCCGGTGGTGCTGAAGCCATTCCTCCCAAGCCTGAAATAATGGACCTCATTACACTGGACTGGAGAGAACACGCACCAGAGGAAATCGTAGGCCTATGGCTGAAAGCTCTGTTTACGCCAGAGTTTGTTGAAAAATATCCAATTGTAGCAGAGATAAGCAAAGAAAAGCTTATGGAGAACATGATTACCTACGAGAATCATCTGAAGCAGCTAAAGGCGATCGTCAATTTCAGCGCATATGAGAGACTGAAACACCTGAAAATCCCCACCCTCGTAATCGGCGCTGAGAGGGACATTCTTGTTCCACCTGAGAACAGTGTGAAAATTGCCAAGGCTATTCCAAATGCCAAGCTTGCTATAATAAAGGATGCTGGACATGGTGTTATTGTGGAGAAGAGAGAAGAGGTTTTAAAGCTGGTGCTGGAGTTCCTGAAATGAAAGTTGTTGTGGAAAGGGTCAAAAGCTACAAGGAGGTTGGAAAGTTCATTGAGAGAGCATTCGAGCTATTCAATCCCAAATTTAAGTATGTCAAACCCAATTTCCTCAAACTTGACAGTCCGGAAAATGGCTGCATCACTCACCCAGAGTTGGTAAGGGCGATAGTAGAGGCGGCGAAAGAATACGGAATGGAGCCGATCATTGTTGAGGGTGGTTTTTATAAGGATTCTGCAGAGAAGTGTTTTGAAAGGTTTGGATTAAGAGAAATTGCCGAATGCGTAAATCTAAACGCCGATGAGTTTGTAGATGTAAATATAAGTGGAGAAGCTTTGAAAAGTGTGGAGGTTGCAAAAACTTCTCTGAAAGCAAGAGAATGCTACTTAACGGTGCCTAAGCTCAAAGTTCACCATTTGGCGACGGTTACGCTGGGAATCAAGAACAACATGGGATTTCTGAAGAAGCCGGCAATCTACATGCACAGAAACATCCACCAGAAACTCATTGATCTTTTGAGCTTTTTCCAACCATCTCTTACCATAATAGATGGTATAATAGGAGGCACAAACTCCGAAATGCGCCCAAAACCCGTAAAGCATGAGGTGATGATTGCAAGTGATAATGTGGTGGCTGCGGACATCATAGGCGCGAGGCTTATGGGCTTTGATCCATCTGAAATCCAGCATTTAAGACTTGCAATGGAAAGATTCGAAATTTCGGAGTCGGATGTAGAAGTAATATCCAATCCGGGTATAGAGAAGCTGGTAAAAGAGTACTCCCTTTCCCTCTCAAGCAGAATGCTCAGAAGACTTGGGATTTAGCTAAAGCTCTAACTTCATCAAATACCACTGTCTCTGACCGAAGTTTTTCTCCGCAAAGCTGTTATCCAGCATTTTATCAATTTCAAATCCGAATTTGGTAAGTAATCCTATCCCAGCGTCATTCTCAAGAGAAACATAGGATTTTAGCCTTCTAACCCCCTTATCCCTTGCATCCTCAATTATTTTGCTGAGAAGAAGTGAACCTGCACCGCGATTTCTTCTGAGGGGTGATACAGCAATAAAATTGATTACTCCTTCCTTCCTCTTGGGCTTCGGACAGAGATAGCTGATTAGCAGAGAGGCTTTAAACCCATTCACGAATCCAAGTTCTTTTCTGAGGAGCTTTGAGATAGGCATTTTTCTGACTGAGTATGAAGCAAAGCCCAAAACCCTTTCCTCCTCCACAACGAAGCAGTTTTCATTGTAATCTGAAAAAAACTTAAAAAACAACTCTCTTGCAAGCTCTATGTCCTTGAAAATAAAGTTCAACTCCCTCTCAAATGATAAAACCAGAATTCTAACCGCATCCCCTACATCACTTTCTTCAAGCTTTCTGACTCTCATAGCTCTTTATACTCTCAACAGCCTTCTTCAGGTTCTCAATCGAGTTGGCGTAGCTTATTCTCACATAGGTCTCATTGTAATTCCCAAACGGCAGTCCCGGAGTCACAGCAACCCCGTAATCAAGCAGTTTCTCGGCATAAGCCATGCAATCCTCCTTAACGTTTACGAACATGTAGAAGGCTCCTTCCGGCTTTACAACATCGTAAATTTTGCTTAGCTCCGAATAAACGTAATCTCTCCTCTTTCTGAACTCAGAAACCATTCTGGAGACCACTTCATCGAAAATACCTTCTGTCAGAACCTCTGCAACGGCCTTCTGGGCGAATGCCGGGGCACAGACGCCGTTCACCTGATGAACCTTTAACATGGAGTCCAGCAGCCTTTCATCTGCTATCGTAAATCCAATCCTCCATCCGGTCATGGAGAGTGACTTGGAGAAACCATTTACACACACAACGTTTTCGTAACCAACAAGCGATGTGGGCTTTACATCGTAGTATATCTGATCATAAATTTCATCGCTGATTACAATCGCACCGTTGTCTGCTGCAATTTCGACAATAGCCTTCGCATCCTTCCCACTCATTACCGCCCCGGTGGGATTGTTGGGATAGTTCAGGAATAAGACACTTACATCTCTTCCCATTACCTCGTTCACCCTGTCAGGGTCAGGAATGAAGGCTGTGTCATGCGTTCTGACCTGCTCAATTTTTGCTCCACACATTTTGGCATAGGTGAAGTAGCTGAGGAAGTTTGGGGTAGGGACTACAACTCTACTCCCTTCTTCAATGAAGGCAAGGGATGCATTAATCAGAGCTTCGCTGCCACCTGCAGTAACCATCACATTCGATAAATGCGCCCCGTACCTCTCCGCTATGGCCTCCCTCAGCTCCTCAAGGCCAAAGTTTGATGTGTAATGTGTGTATCCCTCATTCATAGCTCTGCAGGCTTTCTCAACAACCTCCTTTGGAGTGTCAAAATCCGGCTCACCAATGGTAAGGCTTACGATCTCTTTGCCCTCCTTTTTTGCCTTCTCAACGATCTCAAACATCCTGCGTATCATTGAGGTCGAAATCTGGGAAAGTCTTCCTGCTTCTCTCATTGTGCTGGGTTTAATATCGAGCCTTAAAATTTTTCCCCCTACACCTTTACCATTTTGGTAAAAAACTTTAAGCGAGTTAAGGGGAAAGGGACTGATGATGAATCTGGCAGAAGCTGAGCTTTGCGATGATGATGGCTGTACTCTCTGACTACAGCAAATCTTTTTCTGCCATCTTCAAGGTTCTGTCTATCGCCTCCTTCAGCGCATCGGGCAACCCCTTTATCTCTATCTCCATGAATCCTCTAACGATGGCTGAAGTCGCCTCATCCCTGCTCAAACCCCTCGACATTAAATAGAATATCTCCTCCTCCGCTATTTTGCCAATAGCTGCCTCATGGCTGAGTTCAACGTTGGGATACTTGGCCTCAAGCTCAGGAATTGCGTGTATCAGCCCATTCTCGGAAAGCATCAAACCCTTGCACTCCAAGTGCCCCTTGACTTCCGGAGCCTCACCGATGATGTGTCCTCTCGCGATAACCTTTCCCCCCTTGCTAATCGTTCTCGAAACAATTTCTGCACTGCTGTTCTCTCCTCTCAGTACTGCTCTCGCTCCAGAATCAACCACGCTATCTTCGAGGGCAACGATTATGCTGTTGAACACAACAGTTCCATCCTTTTCAACATAAGCAGTGGGATAGGTTTGAACGAGCTTTACAGGGTTCAGCAGAATGTAGTTGCTGATGAAACTCCCTCCCTCGTCTATGTGAATTGCCGTTCTTGGTCTTACCTCAACAGTGGGTTCCCAGCTGTGGATCATCGTGAAAGATAGCTTTGCATTCTTCTTCACGTAAAACTCTGATAGCCCGATATGCATACCTGCAACACCGGGATGGGACGTGCAGCCTGAGATTATGTTTAGCTCCGAGTTTTCTTCGGCTATGACGATGTTGTGAACCCTCTGCTTCCCCGCCTTTTTCAGATACAGACATGCCTCAACAGGAATTTCAACCTTCGCATCTGGCAGCGCTCTTATGAAATAACCATTGACATCAGCGGTGTCAGCTTCCCTTGTGTATTCGTCCTGATCCCTCCTCAAAATTTTCCAGAAGTAATCTTTAACCCACTCATACTTTTTCATCGCCTCTTGTATGCTCATCACTTCAACCCCTTCAAAGAAGGACGCGAAGGTTTTAGCTTCCTGATCCTCCTGTAAATACGTCCCCGATCTCTTGGATTCGTCAAGCTCTATTCCCACCTCTCTCAGCCTTTCTTTATCTACTCCAAGTTCTCCATATTCCTCAGACATTTCGCCATACACCCCTCATACCCTTCACTCCTTATCTGATTCAGAATGTCCTCCGGCTCACCGATGCAGGCAATCCTGCCATTATAGAGTATCGCAGCATAGTCTGCATCCACGTAATCGAGAATGTGTCCCTGGTGGGTGATGATTATTCCGGATTTCTCCCTACTCTCCGCATCCTTATCCCTCTCAAGAAGCTCGTTGATTGCCTCACCGATTAGTGCAACATTTTCCAGATCAACCCCACTATCTGGCTCGTCAAGCAAAATTAAATCTGGATTCATCAACATGAGCTGCAGCAGTTCTGACCTCTTGACTTCTCCACCCGAAAAACCGACATTTATCTCCCTATAAAGGTGATCGGTCATTTTCATCTTCTCAGCCAGTTCCAGTATTGTCTCTTCGGAATGACCTCCGACTTTCGCACAGTATCTCAGCACATCTATGAGCTTGACACCGTTGATTTTTGGTGGGTTCTGGAATGCTATTCCGATTCCGAGCTTTGCCCTTTCATTCGTTGGAAGGTTCGTCACATCTATCTTCTTGAACATTATTCTGCCGCTCACAACCCTGTAGGCAGGATTCCCAATGATTGCATTCAGTAAAGTTGACTTACCTGAACCGTTGGGACCGAAGAGTACAAAGGTTTCTCCGGGCTTGATAAAGAGATTAACGTTTTTCAGTATTTTCTTTTCACCAACTTCAACACCGAGATTTACAACTCTAAGTATGCCCATGTTTCAAGTTTTGACCGTGCCTTAATTAATGTTTTTCAGTTTTTCACAGCTCAATCAGATTTATGCCCCCATCTTCAACAATGGCGAATGTTCTTTTTCCCGTGAGATATCCGCAAACCTCGCCCGGATTCAGAATGGTTGCCTTTTCTCTGATGATCTTGGGATCATGGGTGTGCCCAGTAATGATCAAAGCCCCAGTCTTTTTCAGAATCTCCAAGATTCTTCTGTCAGTGCCGTGATAAACAATTCCATGGGAAAAATCCACTATATCCCCAATCTCCCAGTCGTTCTTTTCTGCAATTTGCGTCAAAATCTTCCTTTCCCCGTCATTGTTTCCAAAGGCTATATACATCTTCAATCCAAGAGATTCGAATTCTTTAAGCGTAAATGGAGATATCACATCGCCAGCATGGACAATGAAATCCAGCTTTTCCCTGCGTAGAGTTTCAACAAGCTCCCTCACAGCCACTAAGTTGTCATGGGTGTCGCTTATTGCGGCAAATCTCATATCATCCCAAGCGCAATAAGTTAAAAATAGCTTACTAAAATCTGAACCTCCATTCCCTCTGCATGATGGGAACACTACCGAAAGCGTCCCTTTTCACGAGCATCAAGTCCCCTATATCATATTTCTCAAGAAAGCTTCGAATGTTTAGTAGTAAACATCCGGGAATTCTCACCTCTGTTATCTTCAATAACCTGTATGCGGCTTCAAGAAACTCTCCGATGCTCTCTACCCTCTCAATCTCAATCATCTCCAGAAGCCTTCTGTTCTCCCTGTACACTGACAACGGCTGGAGAAAAAGCTCGTCAGCAATGGAAGCGATCTTGGCTATGTTTTCAAGCTCTCCATCGTTCACACCCGGCATGAAAACTGTCCTGACAACAGTATAGGTTTGCTCAGCCATCTGCTTGATATTACCGACGACTCTTTCAAAGAAGTCTGCACCCGTAATCTCCTTATATTTTTCCCTGCTCCCGGCATCGAGGCTTATCATCACAATATCCGCTTCACCACCAAGTTTTGATGGGTCAAGCAAGGTTCCATTGGTCTGTATGTCTATCCTCACCTCACCAAACCTTTCGCGCAGCTTCCTTATCAGCTCAACAACCTTCTCCGTTCCGACGACGAAAGGCTCTCCATACTGTGAAATTGTTATCGCCTTTGGCTCAAGCGTGCCGTAGTAGCCGGGTTTTGGGGCTGAGCCTTTCACCTCTGCAACCTTGGAGTAGCAGAAGATACAGTTGAGGTTGCAGGCTGGGGTGATTTCATAGCTCGGATGATGGACTGGGTTCTCAACGCTCTCATCTATGCCCTCGCAGTAAATGCAGTGCTTGGGATACTTCATTTTCTTCAGCATAGCATTGATTTCGGCAACGTTGATCATAAGCGATCGAACAGTTTTACAATAAATTCTGCAAGCCTTACAGCATCTTCCTTGCTTCTCATCATCGTGTTGGTAGAGACAATGTTCTCCGACTCGAATCTGGAGTCGAATGTATCAACCACGAGCATATCCAGAAAGCTGCTGTAAACATCGAAAACGCCTTTTGGTGAGACTTCAAATCCTTTCGCCCTCATCAGCTTGCCTGCAGGCCCACTAAAGGGTCTGTTTCCAACAATCGGTGAAACTGCTATCACCTTCTTATCCTTCAGTCTCTCTGAAAAATCCTCAACACTGAGAATTGGCATTATGCTCGTTATCGGGTTGCTTGGACCTATAAGCACTTCTTCCTCCCTCTCCAATTCCCCTCTAACAATCTCAGGTATTTTAGCCCTCTCGATATTCTCAAATCTGACATCCAGCACTTCTGGTTCTCCCCTTCTACTCACCCAAAACTCCTGAAAGTGCATCTCTCCTTCATCCGTAACGACCACTGTAGAAACTTCCTCCTCGCACATGGGATAAATTCTGGTCTCAACCCCATAAGCCCTTGCAACGATCTGCGTTGCCTCACAAAGACTTTTTCCGCTCCTTAAAGCCTCACTCCTGAGTATATGCGTCGCTCTATCCATGTCCCCAATCCTCATCCCCTCATCGAATCCAAGCTCCTTCAGCCTTTCATGGGTTGTGAAAGTGTCATTCCTAACTCCCCACCACTTGTCGTCGTCAATAATCTCTGCAAGGGCGTAAATCACGGAATCTATGTCAGGACAGATTTTGTTTCCAGAAACCCACACGTCCTCAGCAGTGTTCACAACAACCCAAAAACTGCAAACCTCCTTTAACCCCTGCAAAAGCTTTGGTGTCCCCGTTCCGCCTGAAAGAACGAGCACTACCTGAACACCTCACCGAATTCGGTGATGTCCCTCTCACTTTTCAGCAGTTCCTTTAGAATAGCCAGTAAATCCCCTATTTTAACCCTGACCTGTCTCGTGGTGTCCCTATCCCTGATGGTCACTGTTTCATCTTCGAAGGTCTGATGGTCAACAGTGATACAGAAGGGTGTCCCTATCTCATCAAACCTCCTGTATCTCCTGCCTATACTCCCCGAATCGTCGTATTCAGTGATAATACCTTCAGTTCGCAGAAGTGACACTATCTCCTGAGCCTTTGACTCAAAGGGCTCTCTTGAGAGCAGTGGTAAGACTGCTACCTCAATCGGACTCACACTTCTCTTTAATCTCAGAACCCTCCTCTCTTCTCCATCAACCACATCCCTATCGAAAGCATGCTCCAAAACCGCATAGCTTATCCTGTCAAGTCCAAAGGATGGTTCGATTACGTGAGGCACTATTTTTTCACCAGCAACCTCCTCCTCAACCTCTTCAACATCAAAAAACTCCCTGTTAAGCTTTATCCTTTCACCATCAATCACAATCTCGATCTCATCAGCCTGCTCCCCATCGAAGTCTGATATGGCCTCAGCGACTTTTTTCGCCTTTTCCTTGAATGTAGGACCGATTTTATTCATTTTTGGCACAAGTTTTTTTCTCTTAACTTTCACGGGCTGGGCATAGGGGACGAAAATTGTCAAGTCCTCGCCGCTGTAAGCTGAGTGCCTTCTCAAATCATAATCAGTTCTGTCGGCAATCCCAACAACTTCGATCCAGCCATAGCTCGTCTCAACCTCAGCATCCCAACAATCCGTGGCGTAGTGCGCTCTCTCATCATCCTTGTGCTGCCTGAACCTGAGCTTATCATCCTTAATCCCGATTTCAAGCAGGAATCGCCTCGTCTTGCCAATGAAATATCCTAAAATCTGATTCGCAATAATGCCCTTTTCCACAGCCTCCGACAGTGTTATCTCGTGCTCGGTATCGAACTTATCAACCAGCTTAACTCTGTCTCCTGCTACCGTAGGAAACTCAGGGTGTGTTTTCTCTGCTGGATGAACAAAGTATTCAAGCTCAGCTTGATTGAACTCCCTCAACCTTACAACACCTTGTCTCGGACTTATCTCATTCCTGTAAGCTCTCCCAATCTGAGCCACACCGAAAGGAAGCTTTTCTCTGAAATAGCCTGCCAGTCTTTTGAAGTCCACAAACATACCCTGTGCCGTCTCAGGGCGAAGATAGCCATTTTTCCCCTTTCCCGGGCCTATTTTTGTGGAAAACATCAGGTTCATCGGGGCAGGTTCCTTAAACCTCCCACCACACTCACATTTGAGGTCGTAGACTTCCATAACCTCTTTTACAGCCTCCACCGTTTCGTCAACCTCTATTCCAAGCTTCTCCTTAACATAGTGGTCGGCTCTGTAAACCCTACCACAATCCTCACACTCGATGGCGACATCTGTGAAGGAAGTTGCGTGGCCTGATGCTATGAAAACTTCCTCGATACCTATGGTGGGCGTGTCTATCTCTGCTGCTCTTTCATTGATTACAAAATACTTCCTCCATATGTTCTCAATCTTTCTTCTGAGGTTATTTCCGAGAGGAGCATAATCAATGAAACCAGCCATACCACCATAAATCTCAAATGACTGCCAGAGGAATCCGCGTCTTACCAGCATCTCCATGATGTCGCTCATGTGGAGGTTTTACTGAATGCAACTTAAAAGGTTATCTTCTTATGCCATGCAACAGACAGCAAACTATGGATAAGGAGAAAATCATAAAGGCGTGGGTGGACAGAATTCTTGCCGGATATCCTGTAAAGCCCGTTTTTGAGGTTGTTGACTATGTTGAGGATGCAGCGAGGAAGATATTTAATGGAATCCTGACATTGCACACGAGTGGAGAGCTAAATGCTGATGTTGATGATGCAATTGATGATTTGATGAGATTTTTGGCGACTGATAGAAATCTGAGTCCAGGAGAGAGTATCAAGTTGATCTCTGAGTTGAGAGATATGATGGCCGATGGGATTGGTTTGAGAGGTGAAGACAGGTTAAAATTCAACCTGAGAGTTGAGGAACTCATGTTCAGAGCCTTTAACGCCTACATGGCATGCAGAGAAAAGATTTTTGAGCTTAGGTTGAAGGAAAAGGATAGAGATATAGAAATTATGAGAAAAATAATCGAATACTCGGACAAGGCTAAGTTTTAATCCTATCCGGATTGAATCCCTTTTTTATCAGCAGTTCCTTCACTCTGTTCACATGATTACCCTGCAGTTCTATTGCCCCATTCTTAACAGTTCCACCGCACGCGAGCTTTGATTTCAGATACTTCGCAAGTTCTTCAAGATTTATCTCTCCGCTGTCTATGCCTTCGATAATGGTAACCTCTTTGCCGTAACGCCTTTTACCGACCTTTATCAGAATAAACTGCTGCTCCTTCGCCACTTCCTCGCAAACACACAAATCTTTCGGTAGTCCGCAAACCGGACAGATTTCCGACATCTTCTTGCAATACCTCCTTTTTAAGAAGTGAATCAGAGCTAAATTTTAAATTTTCGGTCACCTGACGTTGAACACCTGTAAGTGGATTTCACTTAACTTAAATTGAACAAGAACTGTTTTCTTTCGTAGTTCCTCTCTGAGTTATTTCCCGCATATTCTACGATACTTAGAGGGTTTCAGCTCTGACTCAATGCAGACAAATCTTAAATAATTTCAGGTTTATATAAATTATGAGTCGCGAAACAATATATTTTGAAAACATCCAGATTGGGGATTCAATCGAGTCAATTCCGAGAACCATTGTAGAATCAGACATCTGGACTTTCGCTTACCTCACAGGAGATTTCTTTCCCCTCCACACAGACGTGGAATTTGCGAGGAGGACAATATTTAAGGAGAGAATCGCACAGGGGATGCTTGTTCTGTCCATAGCTCTTGGAATGGTTGATCAGGTTTTGCTGTCCAATTACGATGTGAGCTCTGTTGTTGCCTTCTTTGGAATAAAGGAGGTTAGATTTCTCAAACCTGTTTTCATAGGTGACACAATAAAGGCAAGGGCAGAAGCTGTTGGCAAAGAGGACTTTAACGAGAAGTCTGGAGTTGTTACATACAGCTTGGAGGTAAAAAATCAAAGAGAGGAGGTTGTCTTAACAGCTCTCTACTCTGCCCTCATTCTGAAAGCTCCTTCAAAATAAGCTCCTTCAACTTTATTCTATCCGCCTTCCCCAAGCGAGTGAGAGGAATCGAGTCTCTGATCAGAACCTTTCTTGGAACCTTGAAGTCTGCAAGCTCCTTCTTGCATGCCTCCACCACCTCATCCTCATCCACCTTCTCTCCCGGCTTTGGAACAACAACAAGCCATACAACCTCTCCGTAGATTTCATGCGGATAGCCGAAGGCAGCGGCAATGGCAACCTTGGGGTTCCTCATTGCAATTTCTTCAACTTCAGAAGGTAGGACTGTATAACTCCCAACCCTGATAATTTCCTTTTTTCTGCCAACAATGTAAAGCTCCTTCCCCTTCATATACCCAAGGTCACCACTCACCCAGTATCCATCTTTAAACCCCTTTTCTGTCTCCTCTGGCTGATTAAAGTATCCCTTGCTGACCACTGGGCCTTTAACCATTACCTCTCCAATCTGCCCATCCTCAACTTTGTTCCCTTCATCATCCACCACCACAACCTCCACACCCTCAAAGGGCACTCCCACATATCCCTCAGTGAACTTCTCAGGGTCATCTTCAGGCAGAGAGAAGGTGGCAAAGCCTGCAGTCTCTGTTGAACCGTATCCCACACCAATTTTCTCACACCAACCCATCATACGTTTCAGAAGTTCAGGATTCAGCTTTTCACCAGCAGTTACCAGCAGCTCAACGGGCGGTAAGGGAATGTTGGAGGCTGATGCGAAAGAGAAGATTAGGGCGAACATTGTTGGAACTGCACCGAAAAAGGGTATTTTCTCATCTGATAACTCCTTTAGCACTACATCGGGCCTCCAGTGATCAATTAAAACCATTTTGGATCCGTTTATTATCCCCACGGTCAGAAGCTCAGTTGTACCCCCAACGTGGCTCGGCGGGAGATGAACAAGAGATTTCATCCTCTCCTCTCTGCCAAGGTATCTTACAATGCTCTCAAGCTCACCTCTTGCCATTGAAATGACATTTTTGTGGGACAGCAGAGTAGCCTTGGGAATGCCAGTGGTGCCACCTGTGAATATTATGAGAATGTCATCGTCGGGAGACTGCTCAACTGTCTCTTTTAATGGTTCTCCTTTAAGCAGTTCTTCAAAGGATGGTTCAGAACCGAGGAAAAAGAGCTTCGGATTGCCAATCTCATCCTTTACAGCTTCTAAATTCTTTTTTATGTTGAAAACTTTCAATCGCTATTACCACCTTAGGCTTCGCATGACCCAGGAATCCTCTGAGTTCGGCCGTCCTGTATCTTACATCCATTGGAACACATATGGCACCGATTTTCGAACAGGCAAGAAATGTGTAAGCATATTCGGGACACATTGGAAGTATTGTGGCAACCCTATCCCCTTTCTCAACCCCAAGCTCTATCAGAGATGCAGAAAGCCTGTCAACAGCATCCTTCATCTCTCCATAGCTGATTTCCCTTCCCCTGAATTTCAGTGCTGGGTAGCTTGCATCCACTTTCGCCCAATAATCCAAATACTCCCACAGGAACTCCATAAAACTTACTTTTTTTAAAATTATTAATCTTTTCTTTCATCAATGCTAAATCAGAATCCTCGATACAATCTTGGCAAGAACCTCAACCTCAGGAAAGCCTGCAAGAAGCAGCATGTTGTGGGCTGCAATTATTCCTACGAAAATCGTTGAGATAGCTACGCCCAACGCAATACCGATATAAACGCCTCTCGCAATGTGAAGATTGAAATTTCTCAGCACGAAAAATGCTGCAGAGATGGAGAAAATTATCAGAAGTTTAAGCAACAGAAACGAAAAAGGAGTCATTGACGCGACGAGGCTGTTTACCTCATGAAACCCCTTCTGAATTCCCTGAATAGTCGTGAGATAGTCCATAAGGTTAACCGCAGTAAAGGATGCGATTAGCATTTCATTTTTTCCCATTATTTCAATATGGTAATTACACTATTATAAGCTTTTCATTTCTCAATAGGCTTTGGATTGTATCCACAAAAGACTTAGTGGGGCAGCCCAGAACAACCCCCGGACAGTTTGAGTCCACATAAACATGAACACCTGCAAAATAGGATTCTTCTTCGCCAGTGGACTTGAAGTAGAAGGGATACTTGACACACGCCATAGGCCTTTCAAGATAAATTGCGCAAATCCCTGATCTGAAGAAAACACATTTCCCATCAACCCTTTTAAGGTATACCAGCACCTTACCCCTCCTGAAGATGTCACCAAACTTCCTGAGCCTGTTCTCCTCTTCAGAAGTGACCATAACATCGAGTTCTTTACAGCATTTCCCGCATCTGATGCATTTCCAGTTCCCTACTCTGCGCCATGGAATTAGTTTCACAATAAATAATTGTCTTGATTTTTTAAAAATTTCGAAAGCCTTAGGGAGAACGGTTATATCTGTCGGTGAGAATCCTAAACACATGTTTGAGTCTGATCTCAGGTTAGTGGTATTTCAGCACGGGTTCTTTGGGGAGAGGTTCATAGCCAATCTTATGAACTACCCCAACTCATGTCCTTCATACGGGGCGTGCAGTATTGACGCATGCACCCAGTGTAAAGATGGTCTTTACAACTTCTCAAAGAATATAATTGCCGTCTTCTCAATGCCTGACCCAACAACGATGCCCGACTTTATAGAGAACGCAGAGGACTTTCTTCCCAAGTTTATCCCCGAAGCAGACATTGCCATTGCCATAAACCTCCATCCAGATGTGCTTGCAGTGCTACCTGAGAAACTCAAAGGGAAAGTCAAAGCTCTTGTAGTGCCAGTTGAGGAACCGAGATGGTGTTCTCCTGGTTTGGTAAAACAGATGAAAGAGAAATGCGATGAAATAGGCTTAGAATTTGCTGCTCCGAAGCCTTTCTGCAATTTAAGGGAGAGTGATAAGCATCCCACAATAAATAGGATGATTAGAGAGATGGGCATAGGCTATCCTGAGTTTGAAATTGAGATTCTCGAGGACGGCAAAGCTTACGTCAGAATTCTGAGGAGTGAACCTTGCGGTTGTGCCTACTTCATCGGTATAAAGCTCAGGAGCTTTGATTTTACTCCCATAAAAGAGGGGGAGATGAGAGAGTTGTGGAATGTTATTGCTGAAGCTCATCACGCCTATCCCTGCACTGCCAGCATGGAGAGAGATAACGAATACAATGAGACTCTGCTGCACATCGCCGGATACATTGCGAGACATGCAGTGGATAAGGCTCTGGGGTACGAAGGAGATGAAGATATTCCAGAACACATAAAAAATATTGTCTTATAAAAATTTTGTTTTTAGTAAAAATATTTATAACTCGCAAGATAAATCAAAAACCATACAATTCGGGGGAGGATATGACCGCCGAAAGAGTTTCTTCTGGTGTCCCGGGCTTGGACAAGGTTCTCAAAGGTGGCTTCATCAAAGGAGGTTCATGCCTGATAAGGGGTGGCCCGGGAACCGGAAAAACGCTTTTCGGTTTGCACTTCCTTGCAGAGGGTGTTAGGCGTGGAGAAAGAGCAGTTCTGATAACCTTCGATGAGGAAGTGCGTGAAATAAAGAAGCAGGCTGAAGATTTTGGCTTACCTGTTGACAAAATAGAATTTGTGGACATGTTTTCCAAATTCAGCGTGCTGAGCATGGAAGCAGTTGTTTGGAGCGATAATGTAACATCTGAAATCCTCGACTTTCTCAATATGATTGAGAGCGAGACTGGAAAGGCTGATAGAATATTCATTGACGGGATTGGGGTGATATCTGACTGCGTGAAAGACAGAGGGCTAAGCAGAAGGATAATTTCCTCTGTTATCCATAGACTTTCTGGAGATTCAACGCTCGTTATATCCTCCGAGGCATTTGAAGAACTTGGAAGAGGCTTGATAAGCTACATGGTGAGTGGTGAAATCAATCTCGAAATGATTGAGAGAGAGGGGAGGGTTTTCAGAATTCTTAACCTGCTAAAATTCAGGGGAGATGCAAACATTGGCAGACACTACTATGACATAAAAAGGGATGGAATAGAGGTATATCCAATAATAAAGTACGATGCTGAGAGGATATGGGACAACGAGATGGTAAGCACAGGAAATGCTGAGCTTGATATGATGTTTGGTGGAGGACTCTACAGGGGTTCTCAATTGCTGATATGTGGAAAGGCGGGTGTAGGCAAGACTAACATGAGCATGCAGTTACTGATAGAGAACGATAGAAGGGGTGAGAAGGGCATTATGTATGCTTTTGATGAGCCCGGTGATTACATAGAGGAAAGATTTCAGAGGCTGTTCGGTTATGAGCCGAAAAATATCAAAATAGTTGAAAAGGAATTCTCAAGTGTAGGTGAGTTCTACAACATCGCAATAAAGGATTTTACAAGAATTAGACCTTCTCTGGTTGTGATAGACCCCGTAAATGCAATCGAAAGAATTGCAACCAGCAAAAGTGAGGCTCTGATGGTTCTCGAATTGCTTCAAAACTACCTGAAACGTAGCGGAGCAATAGCTGTTCTGATTAACGAAATGGGTGAAGCCGTAGATGTGTTCCAGTTTTCGGGCTATGGAGTGAGCCAGTATGCAGATTACATACTTCTCGGAAGGCACATCGAGCTTGAGGGGGAAATACTGAAAGCCATCGCTGTTTTGAAAAACAGATTTGGAGATCATGAGCGCACCTTCAGGATTCTGGAAATGATAACTGGAGGGGGATTGAATATAGGGGAGCCACTCAAAAAATATACTGGCCTGATGAGCGGACACCTTAGGGGGCTTTAGCCAAATTTCTCGACTGGCAGTTTAATCTCGAAAACAGCCCCACTTGGCTCGTTATCCTTAACCTCTATTTTCCCTCCATAAAGCTCCGTAACTTTCTTGACTATAAACAGTCCAAGACCACTCCCCTTCTCTGTCGAAAATCCCTCCTGAAATATCAACTCCTTCATATCGTCGGGTATACCTTTCCCATCGTCTGCGATCCTGATAACTCCCCAACCATTTTCGGTGTAGGTGCTGATTTCCACCTCAACAGGTGATTTGCCGCTATGCAGTATAGCATTGTTGAGTATATTCTGAATTACTGTCTTCAGCCCTTCATTTGCCCTCACATACACATCCTCAAGATTTAGCTTTATAATCGCCTCCTTGCCATACAGTTCAGCGATTTCCTTAACGAATTCTGCAACATTGATTGTCTTCTTCTCTCCTCCTGCCTCTTCAAGACTCTTCGTTTCCGTAATCAAATCTCTTATTCTGTCAACTCTGGATATTGCCGTCTCAATCAACTTCTCATCCTTTAGTTCAAGTGCGGCCCTGATGATGGTCAGATCGTTAAGTATGTCGTGGCGGAGAATTTTATTTAGGAGAGCAAGATACTCCGTTTTCCTCCTCAACTCCTCAGTGAGTTCGTGTATCTGAGTTGTGTCCAGAGCCGTTGCAGCAACAGCTTCCCTCCCCTTTATCGTAATCCTCGATGGTCTGATGGTTGTCCAACCTACTCTCCCATTCTTGTTAATAATCCTAAAACTGTAGATATCACTGCCCCCCTCTTTGAGCCTTTTTAGATACTTTCTCCTGACCATCTCTCTATCCTCCGGGTGAATTATCGAGAACGCATCCCTTCCGAGTATTTCCTCCTTTTTAAATCCAGTAGCCTGTTCAAATGCCCTGTTTACGTAGATGAACTTTCCATCCTGGACTATATAATTGGGGGTCAGAGAATCCTCAATAAGTGTGCGGTAAAATTCCTCACTCTCCTTCAGCTTCATCTCAAGCTTCTTTGCCCTCGTTATGTCAATCCAGTTACCCAGTCCAAGTTTCTCTCCCCTAAATTCAATGGGAAGTATGAAACCCCAAACCCACCTCCTTCTTCCATCCTTTGTTATGAACTGGTTTTCCATAAAAACCTGTTCTCCCTTCACACCCCTCTCACGGGCTTCTAAGATTTTCAGATGATCTTCTTCGGGAGCAAGGTCAAAAACACTCATGTTGTATATTTCATCTCGTGAATACCCCGTCGCTATTTCAACAATTCTGTTAACATACCTGAATCTCAGCTTTTCATCAATGATAAAGATTCCTGCCAACGCATTCTCCACAACATCTCTCCAGAATTTTGCATCGAAACCATTAATATTGGTGCTCATATACATTATTATTACTATCATGAAGTATATAAGGTTTCCGGATTCGAAACCCAAAAAAATTTAACTCCTGCATTCTCCAATACATCTATGCTACCATTTCAGAACGAAATTCTATGGTTTATCTTACTTATAACGAGCTTTACAGGTACAACCATTGCCTACAGGCTTTTCGGTAGAACAGGCTTGTATGCGTGGACTGCAATGGCGATAATTCTGGCAAACGTTCAGGTTATGAAGACAATAGAGTTCTTCGGACTCGTGACTGCAATGGGAAACATCGTTTACGGCACCACTTTTCTTGTTACTGACATCCTCTGCGAGAACTACGGTAGAAGGGAGGCAAGAAGAGCAGTGGAGATAGGATTTTTCACGTTGATTGTCTTTACACTACTAATGCAAATATGTTTGGCTTTCATCCCTGACGAAAGTGACACTCTTAGTCCGGCGCTGGAGCAGATTTTCGGCATAATGCCCCGCATCACTATCGCAAGCCTTACAGCCTACATCGTGTCCCAGCTTCACGATGTGTGGGCTTTTGACTTCTGGAAGAGAAAGACAAGAGGGAGACATCTCTGGTTGAGGAACAATGCCTCAACAATGGTTTCACAGCTCATAGACAATGCCGTTTTCACGTGGATTGCCTTCGTTGGATTCGGCATATTCTGGGAACAGGTATTCCCGTGGGAGATCATAGCAGAGATTTTCGTAACATCCTATATCATGAAATTCGTCGTCGCTGCATTGGACACGCCTTTTGTGTATCTTGCGACAAAGGTTAGAAGGGAAGCGAATGATAGGGAGATCGTGAAATACGTGTGAGCAAACTTTATCTTTTATCAGGTTAAGTTTAAGCATGAAGAGAATTCTTGTCTGTCCAGTCTGTAAATCAAAAGATTTGGAGCTTGATGCTGGAGGTTACACCGGAAAATACTACTGCAAGAACTGTGGATACATTGGTAGCTATGTTCTGGAGATGACTGAGGGAGAATACAGACAATTAATCGAAGGTGAGGAAATCGAAAAGAAAAAAGATGACAAAATCAAGCCGAAGGGTGTGAGAGAGGACTGATTTGAGATGTTTCTCAAAATTTATATGCATCTCACCCTACTCGGTGTATGGATGAACTGGCTCTACAGGTAAAATCTGGAAAACCAGCAATGGTTCTCGACTCAGAAAAATGCGTAATCTGCATACCCGCTGAATTGATCACAGGTGAGATTCTCAATTTCATGATGAAAAACTGCGATGAGATTCGTTTAGCTCTCCCCTGGAGCAGGATTCTCTCTCTGGGTTTAAACAGATTCAGATTCCAGAACGGAAACATGATTCCCATAGACCCAAATATGGAGAAAGTATCAGCAGAGGATAGGGCGAGATTCATCAGAGACCTCGTGAGCGGGAAAGTTGAGGACATCAAATACCCCGGTAGAATTTTCGTGGAGGAGACGAAGGAAATGGGCGTGCTTGAAAGACCAGGAATGGCAGAGGCTTGTGTTGACCTCGCCAGAATGGCAGGATTTTCATCCTCAGCAGTCTATGCCCCGCTTATGACTGCCGAGGGCAATGTGGCGGGTGAAGAATACGCCCTGAGTTTTGCTGAGGAGCATAACCTCCCAATTTTCAGAATAAAAGACATGATAGAGTACAGGATAAAGTCAGAAAAGATCGTGGAGAGAGTTGTTGAGGCAACCCTTCCAACAAAGTTCTACGGCGTTTTTAAGGCTGTGGGATACAGAACCCCCCTTGGTGAAATCGTGGCGCTTGTGAGGGGTAATGTTAGTGAGGGAGATGTGCTGGTAAGGATACATTCCGAGTGCTTAACTGGCGATATTTTCCACTCTTTGCGATGTGATTGCGGTGATCAGCTTGAGAGTGCTCTCAAGATGATTGACAGAGAAAACAAGGGTGTTGCAATTTATATGAGGGGACACGAGGGAAGAGGGATTGGGCTGATAAACAAGCTGATGGCCTACAAACTACAGGAAGATGGAATTGATACCGTGGATGCGAACATAGAGCTCGGTTTCCCGCCCGACATGAGGAGTTACGGAATTGCAGCTCAGATTCTGATGGATTTGGGAGTTAAGAGCATCAGGCTCCTTACGAATAATCCTCTGAAGATAGAGGAGCTAAAGAAGTACGGCTTCAGGATTAAGAGAGAACCCATAGAAGTCGAACCTTGCAGCGTAAATCTGCCGTATCTTAAAGCTAAAAAGGACAAAATGGGTCACATGCTATGCTTCAACGATTGATATGTGAGTGTGGAGAACTGCTGAAAAGTCCCACCCAATACTGCCTTTCTTGTGGCAGGAGATACTCCTTAGGTTCTGGAATTTATGTTTCAAAAGATAGGGCGCAGGTTTTTCTTGTAGGGAGGCATGGAAACGAGTTTTTAACCTTTGAAAGGTACGAAGATGAAATCTCGTTGAGAAATCTCTATGAAGTTATCGCTGAGAAAGTCTACGAGAGAAGGATAGAGGAGATTTACGTGTCGGGTGAAAGCCATGATTTGATTTACGAAGCCGTTGATTTGTTGAAATCCTTTCTATACCCCTTTGCAATCTCAGCAACCGATGTTTTTGAAAACTCCTATGAATTCTTTGCAAGACTTGAAAAAACTCTGAGGACAAAAAGCGACCTCAGGACTGTAGATTTGCTTCCAGAGGAAAAGATACAGGGGAGCCACTCGACAATAATAGGAGGAAGGGACGGATACGCCTTAGTAATGAGGCTTGCAAAATCGCCCTACGTTAAAAAGGTTGTACCGGGCGTCATAGAGGGGAACGCAACGTCAGTTGGTGGAGGGGTTAGGCTTAAGCTTACGAGAAGCGATGATAGGGGAAACCTGAGGGCTCTGCTGATTGACGGTGCGACAGTGCAGCAGATTCATGTAATAACCACAGCAGCAACGAGAGAAGAAGGGGAGACAATACTGAAAATCCTTAGCGGAGATGTACGCGATTTATAGGAGCAAGGAGATTGGAATTGAAGTTTTCATACCCTTTGAATGTAAGCGGTGCGGGAAGTGTTGCGAGGTGCTGAGCCAATGCGTTTATGACCCTCTGGAGGGCAAGATCGTTGCCGAGAGTGAGCTTGGACTACTTGAATATTATGAGATTGAAGTGGAATCCAATAGTCCTGTTCTTGTAAAACCGTGCCCATTCCTAAGAGATGGAAATTGTTCGATACACCCAATAAGGCCTGAAAGTTGCAGAGAATTTCCTCTCGGCAAACATCTTGATTGGGGTATTGGCTGTCCGTCACTCAGAGAGATTGAAGAGAGAGTGAGGGCTATTGAGGGCATTATCGGTGAACTTGAGTTTTGGGTAGAGTGTAAGCAAGAAATGTGCGGGTAATGGCTAAAACCGTAAAATTTAAATTGCTACTTTGAAACTAAGTAGCATGAATAAAATCGGGAAGAAAATAAGAATAGAGAGGATAATAAACAGAGAATCCGGGAACACTGTTATCGTTCCAATGGATCACGGAGTGTCCATGGGGCCGATAGAGGGTCTAAGAGACTTGGCTAAAACCGTAAATGCAGTTGCAGAGGGGGGAGCTAACGCGGTAGTCTTGCACAAAGGTGTTGTTGGATTTGGCCACAGAGGTTACGGAAAGGATGTTGGCCTGATAATCCATCTGAGTGCCTCCACGTCCCTCTCCCCCGATCCGAATGAGAAGGTCATAGTGTGCACCGTCGAAGAGGCGATAAAGCTTGGAGCTGACGCCGTGAGTGTTCACGTGAACGTGGGAAGCAATACAGAGGCGAGGCAACTCAGGGAGCTGGGAGAGATTTCGAGGATTGCTGGAGAATGGGGGATGCCGCTACTTGCGATGATGTATCCGAGGGGGAACGGGATCAACCAGTTTGATGAAAAGGCTGTTAGTCTGGCTGCAAGAGCTGGAGCCGAGCTTGGAGCGGACATAATCAAAACTAACTTTACTGGAGATGTGAAGAGCTTCAAAAGGGTGGTTGAAGGCTGTCCAGTTCCGGTGGTTGTTGCGGGTGGGCCGAAGATGGGAAGTGACGAGGAGATTTTAACCATGGTCAGGGCGGCAATGGATGCAGGAGCGAGAGGTGTGGCTATAGGTAGAAACATCTTCCAAGCAGAGAACCCAACGAAGATGACCAGAGCTATCTCGATGATAGTCCACGATAACGCTGAGGTCAAAGATGCTCTTGAGTATCTGTCTAAATGATGTGGTTAGCTAAATCCTTTATCTTTCTCCCACAGTAGTGGCATCTCGCTGAAACTTCGTTTTCCTCAATTTTCACATAGAATATTGACCTGACTGGCTCTCTTTCCGCGTTTGACACACACATGAGGTTGGGACACTTTAGAACCCCCTCTACAACCTCAGGAGGTCTCACCTTGAACTTTCTCTCGATCTCGTAGTCCCTTACCAGATTTATCGTTGCGTTGGGCGATATTAGAGCGATTTTGTTCAGTTTCTCCTCACTAATATACATTCCTTCGACCTTAAGGATGTCTTTTTTACCCATCTTGCTGCTCGGCACATTCATGGCCATCGAGACTGTTAAGTTTGTTCCAGCGTCTATCCCAAGTATCTTGAGAACGAGCAATGCCTTTCCAGCGTTTATGTGGTCTATAACAGTCCCTTCCCTGATTTTGCTGACCACAAGCTCCTTCACAGCATCACCTCACTCAGAATCGCCATTCTCACCGGAACGCCGTAAAAAGCCTGCTGGAAGTATTTTGCATGTTTTGTTTTGTCAACAGCCGGATCAACCTCATCAACCCTTGGAAGCGGATGCATTATAATCATGCTATCCTTTGCATTCTTTATCGTGTCCAAGGTTATTCTGTAGCTTCCTGACACCTTCCTATACTCCTCCTCATCCGGAAACCTCTCCTTCTGTATTCTCGTGACGTAAAGGACGTCTACCTCTCCTATAACTTCACTCAGCCTTGCTCTGCTCACATCTCCTCCTATCTCCTCCAGCATCTCGTCAGGCAAGGCAAGAGCATCCGGACTGACAAGGTATATCTTGGTCTCGAAAAGGGCTAAGGCTTTTATCAGTGAGTGTATCGTCCTCGAATACTTCAGGTCTCCCACCAGGGCTATAGTTATACCGTCCAGCTTCCCACATTCCCTTTTTATAGTATAGAGGTCAAGCAATGTCTGTGTGGGATGCTGCCCAGCCCCGTCACCAGCATTAATTACAGGCACAGAAGAATTCTCCGCTGCAAATCTTGCCGCACCTTCCAGTGGATGCCTTATCACAATCGCATCACAGTAGCCCGAAACCACTCTTACTGTATCTGCCAGAGTCTCTCCCTTTGCAATGCTGCTCGCCTCCTGTGCAGTCATGTTTAAAACGTCTCCCCCAAGTCTCTTCATCGCAACCTCAAAGCTCATTCTCGTTCTGGTTGAAGGTTCAAAGAACAGATTTCCAAGAATTTTTCCTTCAAGGATTCTGAGGTTTCTTTCACCCCTTGCAACGTCCTCGAATTCATCCGCTTTTTTAAGGATATAGGTTATGTCTTCCCTATCAAGATCGTTTATAGAAATGAGGTGCCTCATCGAGTAATGTAGGAGTGGTGCAATATATAGGTAACTTCGAAGATGTAGCATAAATATCAAAATAAACAATCTACATACACCAACAGATGCCACCTACTTGAATTAAGAAGATAACGAGTTTCGAGCTGAGGAATGAATGACCAGACTGAATGCTTAATTTTTACATCCTCAATAACAACTTCAAATTCACTTACAGCATTCAACATCCTCGATGAATGAGAAGTGTTCGTCCATCTACTCTCAAACTATTATTCATGGTAATTGCCGAAATTATCACATCTACTGCAGGAATTGGCTTTTCCAATCTTGAGCAGTTCCGATGGTCACGCATCCCGTTTCAAGTGCTATTCTGAATGCCAGATGTCTGGATACTCAATCTCCTTACGATCTCAAGCACACTCATCTACTGCCTAACTCTCTCCCCTCCTTCAGATCAACCTTTTCGAGGGTTTTGAACACTCCGTTCTCGTAGATAGCTTCAATTGTCTTCGGCATATCTTGATTTGGTCGAGGAAGAAGAAAAGGGTTTCGCAAATCCTTACGCTTCTGACACTTAATGCAACCGCGTCAGAGTTCGGCAATTCTTTTCATAGCCGCTTCGAACTCCTCAAGCAGATAGTAAGCTTCGATGCCTGCCTTTTTAGCATTGATCGCCATTACCCTGTCGTTGGTCAGCAGAATTGAGTTCGTGAGCTTTGCTGCGGCGATGAAGTATAGATCAACCGCACGGCTTTTTGTTGTGTAGCTCAGATTATATGCGACATCGAAGAGCTCGCTTTCTGGTATCAAAGTTATCCATTTGGCAATATCAGAGACTACGTCTTTCACAAGTTCCACACTTTTCCTTCTGCTCAGCACCGATGCAAGCTCTATTTTGAAGATTCTTGGAGCGTATACAACTGCTGCCCGCTCCCCTGCAGCTTTCAGTGCTTCGCTTGCCTGTCGACTTCTGTCGCCAAGTTTTGGGAGTAGGGCATCGATTACTACCGATGTGTCAAAAACTATCATTTACCTCCTCTCCCGCACGAGCTCCGTGGTTAGATCCTCATCTACGTCCTCGAAATATTCCCTATATCGAAGAATTACGTCGTAGAGGTTTTTCTCCACCCTAAGCCTGACTTTCTCTCCCTCCTTCAGATCAACTTTTTCGAGGGGTTTGAACACTCCATTCTCATACACAGCCTCTATGATCTTCGGCATTAAGAATGGTTTGGATGAAAGTAAAAAAGGGTTTCGTCGAGTGTTTGTGCTCGGGTACAATTAATGCAGGCCTCTCAGATAGAAATTCTACAAACCTGTCCAGCAAGTCATGGGATGAGTAACCAATATAAGAGGTAGAATCTTGATCTGCGTCAAAGTCCAGCAACTCTCCTCATCGCAGAATCGAGCTCCTCAAGCAGATAGTAAGCTTCAACCCCCGCTTTTCTGGCATTAGCCGCCATGATCCTGTCGTTCGTGATAAGGATTGAGTTCGTGAGCTTTGCTGTGGCAATAAAATACGAATCGATTGCTCTGCACCCAGTTTCGAAGCAGATTGAAAATGCCGTCTCGTTTAGAACTTTGAATTCGATGAAGTTTATCTTACTTACGATCTCTTCATAAATTACGAGTGCTTCATTCTTCGGAATTCTCCTGACGAGTTGCCCGATTAACTCCATTTTAAATATCTCCGGCTCTGAAATTGTAATTTCACGTAGATTTCAAACAACTTGCTCGCTGTTGATGATCTCTCCTCGTCGAATCTGAACAAGGCATCAACAAACACGGATGTGTCAACAACGGTCATCTTCTTTCCCTGAGGAATTCTTCTAAAACATCGTGGTTAACTTTTCTACTGTACTTCTTGATAATGTCAGCTAATCCTTCTTCTAATCGTAGTTTAATCCTCTCCCCCTCCTTAAGACAACTTTTTCAAGGGGCTTAAACACACCATTTTCGTACACAGCCTCGATGATTTTTGGCATGGTTTAATTTTGTTGACGGAAGAAAAAAGGTTTCGAATTGCTGGATTATTCAATGGCGTCCATGAACTCCTCCTTACTTATCTCAGCAAGCTTTAGAATTCCCAAAATTGTTCCTGGCTTGAGTTCTTTGTGTAGTGGAACTACTGTAACAATTTTTCTTCCAGATTCGTACTTTGCAAGGGTTACATGGCTACCTTTTTGTCTGCTAACTTCAAAGCCAAATTTCTTAACCAGTATCTTGACAACATCATTTCCAGAAAGCTTCGGTAGCTTAGACATTCATAACACCGACTATCTCTTTGCTTTCCAATTCTTCCTTCAAATCGGGCATTTCCTCCAAGTAAAGCTCAACTGCCTCTTTTATATTCTTCAAAGCCTCCTCTATACTTTCTCCTTGCGTTGTAACTCCAGTAAACACTTCTCTGACAATAAACATGTCATCTTCCTTCCACACCACAACATTGAGTTTCATCAAAATAGCTTGGTAAGAGGTCTTAAAAAATTTGCAGGTAAATCACCCCCTATAAAGTCAAGAAATCTAATGTCTGAAAAAATCCTAATCAAAGGTCGCAATCTTGCTCATTCCGTAATGCTTGCAAGTTGCAGTGATAGCATCGTTTGGAGGAGCAACCCCAGCTTCTTTCAAGTCAACCTTCTGCAAGGGTTTAAAGACTCCGTTCTCGTACACGGTCTCTATGATCTTTGGCATATCTTGATTTGGTCGAGGAAGAAAAAGGGTTTTGCTCATTCAGGCTCAGAAATTCTTTTCATAGCCGCATCGAACTCCTCGATAAGGTAGTAAGCCTCTATTCCAACCTTTTTTGCATTCAAAGCCATTATGCGGTCGTTGGTTAGTAGAATTGAGTTTGTGAGTTTTGCCGTCGCTATGAAGTATGCATCTGCAGCTCTCGAACCGGTCTCGGCTGCGATTTGAAATGCAAGTTCATCCGGGTTATCGATGAGCTTCACATCTTCCATGATCTCTGAAACTATCTGTTCGACTTGCTGTGCTGACAGCCTCCTTGCCAAGATGCCAGCGATCTCAACCTTAAACAACCTTGGGTTTACGATGTCCGAAACGGCACTCAGAACCTCTTCCGCAATCCTGGTCCTTTTTTCATTGAATTTGAAGACTAGATCGGCGAAGAGAGATGTATCTACAACAAGGCTCATTATCTCCTCTCCGCTATGAACTCTGCGACTAAATCCCTCTCGACCTCTATCTGATACTTTTTCAGCCTCTCAGCAAGGTTTTTGGCGAGCTTTAACCTTACCTTCTCCCCCTCCTTCAGATCTACTCTTTCAAGGGGCTTGAACACCCCGTTCTCGTAGATTGCTTCGATTATCTTTCCCATGCTTTTAATTCAATTTCAAATCTAAAAGCTTTTGCCGTCAGACCTCAATGACTTCAAGGAACTCAACGCGCTTGAAATCCTCATCGAAGGTTGTTATCTTTTTTATCCCGTAATGCTTGCATGTTGCTGCAATCAGGGCATCGTTTGGGAGAAGTCGATATTTCAATTACTTCAACAACGCCAACACCAAAGTTGCATGGAAGAACACTGAACATATCAAGAAGCTCCTTCACCAGTGAGAGATCAATGTTTACTTTCGTGATTTCTTTTCTAAGTTTAAAAGGTTTCAAGTTTGTGATAGCCCGAAGATAGCCATAGATCACCTCGGAAACGACCACGTCATTGATGTAACCGACTACTTCGCCAGATTCAACCTGCTCAAGAAGTTCTGTCGCTTTCTGCCGTGTATTGGAGAGTGATGAAGAAAGACGTTCGAGTCAAAGAATACCCTCACTCTCAATCTCCTCGATTATTTCTTCGATTTTACTGCCCGCAATAACTCCCTTCGTTTTTCTCACGATTCCGCCTATTCTTATTCTGACTTTCTCCCTCCTTGAGATCAACTTTCTCCAAGGGTTTAAACACTCCATTTTCATAGATTGCTTCGATGGTCTTTGGCATATCTTGATTAGGTCAGGAGGAAAAAAGGGTTTCGAATGGTTAAACTTCAACGACCTCAAGAAAATCCACGCGTTTGAAATCCTCATCGAACGTAGCTATCTTCTTGATTCCGTAGTGCTTGCATGTTGCCGCTATCAAAGCATCGTTTGGGAGAAGTGAATACTCCCAGGAGATTTTAACGGAATCAAGAACGATTTCGGCGTTTATCGGGAGAACTCTCAGCTCTCCGGCCTCGATGAGCTTTGGAATAAACTCGTGGAAGTACTGGTAAACCCCACGATAGGCATTTTTGTCTCTTTTGTACGTATCCCTGAGTAGGTACTTACCCGTTCTACCGTGTATGGTCTCGGTTCGTAAATACATGGATTTGTAGAACGACTCTTCAATGACATTTGGCGATATCAGGAGTTTGAAACTTTTCAGCAGCTTTATAAGCGTCGAGTCTCCGGCCATGCAGTGCGTAACGAACACGCTACTGTCGACGAACACCTCATCCAAAAATATCCACCTCTATTCTGTAGAGTTTATCTGGCGTTAGATCACCCTTGTAGCCGCCGATACCTGCGTATCTCTCGGCCAAATGTAGGATGTCTTCCTCCACCCTAAGCCTAACCTTCTCCCCCTCCTTCAAATCCACTCTTTCAAGGGGTTTGAGCACCCCATTCTCGTAGATGGCTTCGATGATTTTGGGCATATCTTGATTTGGTCGAGGAAAAAGAAAAGGGTTTCGCTGCTCTGAACGAGCTAAATTTCAACAACCTCAAGAAAATCAACCCTCTTGAAATCCTCATCGAAGGTTGCAATTTTTCCTATGCCGTAGTGCTTGCAGGTTGCTGCTATTAAGGCGTCGTTGGGAAGAAATTTGTACACCTGGATTATATCTTTCGCCAAGTCAAATATATTTTCGTCGAGCTCGAGAACTACAAGATGGCTCTTGAGTACGTTCAGAGCGTGGAGCCTTGTTTCAATCAGATGTGAACCCGCGCCTTTTTCAAAGCTGCCTTTCACTTTAAATACGCCAGCATGCTCCGTCTGGAGTTCGTCGACTACACTTGCGTAGATTATTTTGAAAGCCGCCTCTTCGAGAACGTTTACAGATGTGTGGACGCTGTACTTCGCCAGACTTTCTAAAACGCTGAACTTCTTCCTCAGAATTACCTCAAGAAGTACCGTTGTATCAATAAAGCATTTTTCCGGCATAGTACTGCTCCTCAAGACCTTTGACATCTGACATCGTCTCGGGAATATTCTTTAGCATGAGTTTGAGTTTTTCAATTAAATCGGGTGTTATAGCACCCCTTTCCTCCACTCTAAGTCTAACCTTCTCCCCCTCCCTCAGATCCACTTTCTCCAGCGGTTTAAACACTCCATCCTCATAGATGGCTTCGATTATCTTTGGCATACATATGAGTAAACACAGACAAAGAAAAGGGTTTCGCTGACAGTTGTGATTTACGAACAGCTGAATAGAAAGTGAATTGGTGGATGCAAAAGTGTACACGACGAAAGGAATAAATAATGATTCTCAAAAAATAGGGTTATATGGATGCACAGCAAATAGCAGAGAAGGTCAGAGACTTAGTGGTTGGGTCTATAAGGGAGGAGTTCAGGGAGTTTAAGGCGGAGGTTAGAGGGCAGTTGGAGGGATTCAAGATTGCTGTTGAAACAATGAACAAAAGATTGGATGCTTTGGAAAGAAGGATGGACAGCATGGAGAGGAGAATGGATAACTTAGATAGGAGAATGGATTCCTTGACTGCAAGAATTGATGAAACCA
>DAVR01000001.1 GCA_002507545.1 Archaeoglobus sp. UBA230
CGCTGAGAGGGTGTTTGAGTATGGGGGTGGTTGTTTGAGGAGTGAAATTATTTCGGGATACCACAGTTTTCAGAAAATAGGTTAAAATTTTTATTCTCCATCAGTCATCTTTAACCGGTGGTGATGAATGTACTGGAATCCAGCAATTGAGAGGTTGTCTGGAGAGGAGCTTGAAGAGATTCAGGAGAGAAGATTGAGAGCGCTTGTAAACACAGTCTACGAGTACTCCCCCTTCTACAGGAGACGATTTAAAGATGCGGGTGTGCACCCATCGGACATCAAAAGCCTTAACGATTTGTCAAAGCTTCCCTTCACGAAGAAGCAGGATTTGAGAAACAACTATCCCTTTGGAATGTTCTGTGTTCCTCTCTCCCAGGTTGTGAGATTTCACGCATCAAGCGGTACAACTGGTAAACCAACCGTTGTCGGATACACAGCAAATGACATCAGAAACTGGGTCGAGAGCCTCTGCAGGGCTTTGGTTAGTTGTGGTGTAAGCAGCAAAGACATAATGCAAATTGCATATGGCTACGGGCTTTTCACAGGAGGGCTTGGTTTTCACTACGCCGCCGAAAGGCTTGGTTCCACAGTCGTCCCGATTTCTGCCGGAAACACGGCGAGGCAGGTGGAATTGATGAAAGACCTTGGCACAACAGTCATTGCGTGCACCCCTTCCTACATGCTCTATCTCTCAGAATATGCTGCCGAGATGGGGGTGGATATCGCAAACGACACAAATCTCAGAGCAGGAATTTTCGGTGCAGAGCCGTGGAGCGAGGAGACAAGGAAAAGAATAGAAGAGAAAACAGGTATAGTAGCCTATGATGTTTATGGTACGTCGGAGCTTAGTGGGCCTCTGTTTACCGAGTGCACTGAGCGAAGCGGGATACATATATGGGCTGACATGTTCATAGCTGAGATAGTTGACCCAGAAACAGGGGAACAGGTTGGCGAGGGGGAGAAGGGAGAGCTTGTGGTAACGACCATCACCAAAGAGGCTCTTCCGCTGATAAGGTGGAGGACAGGAGATATTACCTACATGGAATCAGATAAATGCGGGTGCGGAAGAACCCATCCGCGAATAATGCGTATACTTGGCAGAGCGGACGACATGCTCATCGTCAGAGGAGTCAATGTGTTCCCAAGCCAGATTGAACATGTACTTCTCCAAATCCCCGAGGTTGGAGAGCACTACATGATAATCCTCGACAGAAGGGATGATGGTTTGGATGAGATGACGATTCAAGTAGAGTTGAGCGACCGAGTCTCGATAGATACTACTTCAGACATACTTAACTTGGAGAGGAAAATCGCAGAGAAACTCAAGAGTGTGTTGAACGTGTGGGCAAAGGTCGAGGTTGTAAATCCGGGGACGCTTCAGAGATTCGAGGGAAAGGCTAAAAGAGTTATAGACAAAAGAAAGATATAGGGTGATGGGTATGATAAAGCAAATATCCGTCTTCGTCGAAAACAAGCCCGGAAGGCTTGCTGCCATTACTGAGAAACTTTATGAGAATAATATAAACATCAGAGCCTTCACCATTGCAGAAGCTGGAGACTTCGGGATAATAAGAATGGTTGTTGACAGAACGGAAGAAGCTTACACTGCTCTGAAAGAAGCAGGATTTACTGTAAGGCTTACAAATGTGATTGCAGTTGAGGTTGAAGATGAACCGGGAAGTCTGCACAAAATTGCGAAAGCTCTTGGTGATGCTGGAATCAACATTGAATACGTTTACGCCTTCACAAGCGAGGAGCACAAGGCTCTGATTATATTCCGTGTCAGCGACGAAGAGAGGGCTAAAAACGTTCTTGAGAATCTGGGAGTTCTTTTCAAGGGAGAAATCAAGTAATTTTTTCCATGAACTCTCTCAGATTTTTAATTCTAAGAGTTGCTTCTCTCTTGGTAGCGGTGATAGTAGGTGGAACGATTTCTTACCGAATCGTAGAGGGGTGGCCATGGTTTGACTGTCTCTATATGACCGTGATAACGATAACGACCACAGGCTATGGTGAGATCAGACCAATGAGTGCTGCTGGAAGAGCACTTTCAATGATTTTGATGTTTGTAGGTGTTGGGACATTCCTCTACTCCGTCAACATTTTTATGTCTGCCATCGTTGAAGGTAGAATTCAGAAAAGGTGGGAAAAGATGATTGAAAAGATGAGTAGCCACTACATCCTTTGTGGATACGGAGTGATGGGCAGAGAGATTATCAAAGAGCTGCCTTCAGACAAAGTTGTTGTCGTTGACATTGACATGAACAAGGTCAACACTGCAAGGGAAGATGGATACGTAGCAGTTCATGGAGATACAACTGACGAAGCAACACTTGAAAAGGCCAAAATTTCAAAGGCAAAAGCAATAATCTGCTGCATGAGCGATGCAAGCAATGCCTTCACAGTCTTAACTGCTAAGGAGCTTAACCCGTCAATAAAAACAATTGCGGTTCTCAGAAGTCCCGATGCAGAAAAGAAGATGCTCAGGGTGGGAGTGGATGTTCTGCTTTCTCCCTATAGAGACGCTGCAAAGAAAATACAGACAATAATATCGGAAAAGGCAACAGCAGAGTTCGTCGAGACTGTAATGAGTGGCGCCAAATCCTTGAACCTTGAAAAATTTGTTGTGAACGAAGAGATGGCTGGCAAGTCTTTAAGGGAACTTGACCTTAGAAGAAGAACAGGGTGCATCGTTGTAGCTATTGTGAGAAGTGGAGAGATCCTACTTCCTGAAGCAGAAACTATCCTCGAAAAGGGAGATATACTCTACATGCTGTGTTCTGGAAACATGAAGATGGAGACCAACTGATGTCGTTAAGCGACTCCAGTCTTAGACAGAATGATTTCAAAGTCCTCCTTCGTTGGATTTACAGCCTCCAGAATTGTGAATCTCTTCTTCCTAAGCTTTTTAGCCATCATCAATGCCTCAAGAACCTGTTCCTTTGTAAGACCTATTTCCTTTGCTGTTGTAGGAGCACGAACCTTCTCGAGAGATTCTTTAACAAGCTCCCAGTTACCCTTTCCGTAATTCCTTTCGTGGAGATACTCCATAATGATTGTCCCAATAGCTACCTGCTCACCATGGGTTCCGTTTCCGTAGCCAAGATAGTCTATTGCATGGCTGAACTTGTGCTCTGCCCCACTCGCAGGTCTGCTTGAACCAACAAAGGCTATCGCAACTCCACTCATTATAAGACCGCGCATGAGCATGAGAAGGTGAGGCGAAAGAGTCAGATCGAGATCATCTGCCTTGCTAACCATAAGCTGGGCAGGCATGACAGCAATTGATGCAGCAACCTCGTTATAATCCTCCCCCACGAGGTCTCTTGCAAGCTGCCAGTCCTTGACGGAAGATATGTTAGAAATCAAATCCCCATATCCTGATCTGAGCAATCTAATCGGACAGTTCTTTATTATGCTGAGATCAGCAATAACTGCTGAAGGAGGGTTCGTTGAAATTGAAATTGGCTTTCCATTCTCCTTGAAGCTTGCTACTGGCGATGCTATCCCATCATGGGATGCTGTCGTTGGTATGCTGATGAAAGCTGCGTTCATCTCTGTTGAAACAACCTTGGAAACGTCGAGAACCTTTCCCCCTCCAATGCCGACAATGGCATCATAATCGCTGAATCCCGATTGCATTATTATCTTACGAGCTTCTTCCATTCTCGCAGTCTCAACAATCATCATGTCGTAGTCCCAATCAGCCAGCTCATTCTTGAGATTTACCACGACAAGATTCTTTACGAGGCTATCTGTAAGCAGAAGAAAGTAATTTACTTCCAAACTCTCCAAAACCTTCCCAAGCTTTGAAATCTCTCCCTCCCCTATATAGATATGATGCGGCAGTTCTACAGTCTTAAACCTCATAACTACCACCTCATATCTTCTGCAAGCTTTTCCAGCCTTTCAATTCTCTTCTCAACGGGAGGATGAGTAGAAAAGAGCGAAAGTACTGTCTTTCCACTCACAGCAGGAATTATGAAAAAGGCGTTTAGCCCTTCAACCTTTGCTCTCTCCTCCTCACCAACATACTTCATTTTACCGCTGATTTTCAGTAGGGCAGAGATCAGCGCTTTCGGATTTCTCGTAAGCATGGCACTACCAATATCCGCAGCATATTCCCTGTATCTGCTGAGAGCCCTTATCAGGAGAAAGCTGATGAACCACACGAGGGCTGAGACAAGAAAGAGTGCAATAGCGGACCCTCCTGAATCTCTTCTACTTCCGAACATACCCATAAACATCGCCCAGCGCATGACGAAAAATGCCAGAGTGGATATTACACTCGCTATCGTCATCACAGCCATATCTCTGTTTCTGACATGGCTGAGCTCGTGGCCAAGAACGGCTTCAAGCTCCTCTCTGCTCAATGTCCTTAGCAAGCCGGTTGTAACTGCTACAACTGCATTTCTTGGATTTCTGCCAGTTGCAAATGCATTTGGGATCGGTGTTTCAACAATAGCAACCCTCGGCATAGGCAATCGCGCCCTACTTGCAAGCTCTCTTACAATCTGGTGCAGTTCAGGGGCATCTGTCTCGCTCACGACTTTAGCCCTCATGCTCCAGAGTACGAGTTTATCAGAGAAATAATACTGGGCAAAAATCAATAAAGATGCAAAAAGCATCAGAAACTCAAATCTGACACCCATAGCTGCGAGAATCGTTAGGAAGGCAAGATAGAGTAATGCAAGAAGGAACATCGTCATGAACATTCTGAATTTCAGTCCCATAAATAAATTAATGGGGACTGTTTTATAAGACTATTGTAACTGCATCAGATTTCGCATAAGGTCCTGCGGGGTGTTGGTCGAGAAGCATGAAAGGTTCTCAGGCATACCCACACAGAAAACCGGAACGAAGGTTACGGTGACTGGTGGTTTTTCTTTCAATGCATCAACGTAAACAGGCACGAAGTTAGATTTTATGAACTCCATTGCGGTGCTGTTTGATGAAAAGAAGGCTTTAAAGCTCTTACACACCTTGCAGGTATCGGTACCTATGAAGACAAACATCTTTTTACCTTCCTTCTCCGCAATTCTCTTACCCTCGTCAAAGCTATACCACCCGCTCATACTACTTTTCTCGCTAAAAACAGAAATCGCTATCAGGGCGATTCCAACAACCGCGAGGATGGCATAAATCGCTCTCATCCTTCGCTTCATGAACCGAAGATTTAAGAAAATTGCGCGGAAGTTAATCCATGGTAGAAGATGTGGCTGATGCAATACTCAGCTCAAGATATTTTGTAGCGCTTACGGGTGCGGGTGTTTCTGCAGAAAGCGGAATCCCAACCTTTCGCGGCAAGGATGGGCTGTGGAACAAATATCGCCCTGAAGAGCTTGCTAATCCAGAAGCCTTTGCCAAAGACCCGGAAAAGGTTTGGAGGTGGTATGCATGGAGAATGGAGAAGGTTTTCAGCGCCGAGCCGAATAAGGCGCACTTTGCCTTTGCAGAACTCGAGAAGATGGGATTGCTCAAGACCCTAATCACCCAGAATGTTGACGATCTGCACGAAAGAGCTGGTAGCAAGAATGTTCTCCACCTACACGGCAGTTTGAGAGTTGTGAAGTGCACCACCTGTAAAAACAGTTTTGAGATAGAAAATCCTCCAGCAGTCCCACCATTGCCAAAATGCGAAAAATGTGGGTCTTTACTACGCCCCGGAGTCGTCTGGTTTGGAGAGATGCTTCCTCCAGATATTCTTGAGAGGGCATTTCGAGAGGTTGAGGTTGCTGATCTGATAATTGTCGCCGGTACATCTGCCGTAGTTCAACCTGCCGCATCGCTTCCTCTGATCGTGAAAAGACATGGTGGTATTGTAATCGAAATAAACCCCGCTGAAACACCATTGTCAAGCATCGCAGACTACAGTTTAAGAGGAAAAGCAGGAGAGGTTATGGAGGAAATATTGCAGTGGATCAGAAAAGTTCTCTCTTGAGAAACTCTCTTAGCATGACAGTTGCATAACATCCCTTTGGCAGATAGAAGCTGAAGGTGCTGCCATCAAAACTGATCTCGGTATGTTCAATGATCATATCTGCTGGTCTGTAGGAGCCGCTTGAAGAGAACTCTTTGTGATCAGTTTTGAAACTTTTAAGGCTAAGGTTATCCTCGCTTAAAAACTCTAAGGCGATCCTGCTCCAACCCTTTAGCTCCGTTTCATAACCGACGAGAGGTAGAGCCAAAGCAGCCATCCTCTCTTTCACAAGGTATTTGACCCTCAGCCTGTTTGCAGCTACATCGCTGCAATCAGCAAAGGTAGGTCGGGTTTTCTTAAGGGTAACGTAACATGCAGCATCTCCTTCTTCAACTGTTTTAATCTCTCCAAACTGCCTTATTCTTTCCGACAGAAGCCTGTTGAATATGTAAGACTGATAGGCGTGGATGAACATCATTTTAAGATTTTTTGGAAGCGATAGGAGAGCTTCCTCCTCACTCTTCCCCTCTCTCAGCTTCTGAAGTAAGTTTCGCTCATATCGGAGATACTTTGGTAACTCTCTCAAACCAAATCTGGCGTCTCTTGTTTTCCACAGCTCTTCTCTGATTTTCCTTGTATCCTCATTCTCACCCTCAAAGGGTTTTGCAACATACACCCAAAAAGCTTCCTCGTAGTTACCCTGTAGAATCAGCTTCCCCACCTCATGTGTTATGAATCTAATGCTGCCAAAGCGCTGCAATCCGAAAAAGTTGGGTGTCCCCTTCTCCTTCAATTCCTCTCTTGTTTTCTCAAAAAGTTCTCCATCTCCACAATCGTGAACCCTGACCCTGAAAAAGTTCCCAAGCAGGTCCCCAAGCTGAATCTGTCTCCTTGCATACCCCACAACCTCGATTTTCACGTCACCCATTCTTATATTCTCTACTTCCTCAGCTTTAACACCCTTGATCGCGTAGTATTGCACAGTCAAAGCCCTTTTATCCTTAGTTCCAGCAAAGCTTACCCTTTTTTGACTGATGCCGAGCATATTAGAGAGAACGCGGGCAAAGTTCAGGGTGTCCCAGTTCCTTTTCTCCACCTTTACAACCAGATAATCGCCCTCTTCACTCAAATTCAGTTCAGCTATCTCTTCAACGTAAAAATCTTCAGGGTCGTTCTTTATCTTTCCCATCATTCCCGGTGTTGAGGTTACGTAACATTCAATTCCGACCTTCTTTTCTACCACAGATAAGGATTGAGTGGAGAGTTTTTATGCATTTTGAACTGCAAAAATTATGTATAGTCCCAAAAAATTT
>DAVR01000012.1 GCA_002507545.1 Archaeoglobus sp. UBA230
CAAATTTTTTGGGACTATACAGCGAAAATACTACACAAATCATTTAAAATTAACTCAGCGTGGTTTTTGATTATCTCTTCCAAATTAATTTCAGCGTACCCCCTTTCGGTCAACTCGTTGATAGACTCATCAAACAAGTTTAAATTTGTATGTTCTGCATAAAAGGGGGCTACCGATGGATCAAGGATTCCGTAAAGACAATAAGCTGAATATGTCTTACCAGTGTTATTTGGTCCTATATAAATCGCCAAGGGTTTTAAATCAATCTCTCCACTTTTTAGATTCCCCAAATTGCTAAACTTAACTTTCATATTCTATCACCACGTTAGCTGCACAAAAATTATGGGGTTGTAGGTTTATAGTTTTTCTCTTATACCTAAGGATTATTTTTTCCAACCCGAGAAAATATAGGAGAAGAGAACTGATGGAGAGCAACTTTCCAAAAATGTCTAAGAGCTCGCAACCTACTACTCAGATTTTCCCGGAATGTCTGCATTTTTCAAATTTGGACTTGATTGAATAGGACCCTAAGTTCCTATAAACTTCTTTAAGCGATTCTATAGTAATCCTGAAAATTGCCTCCTATGTTCGTATTAATAAAGCATTTTTGCTTCATAATGCTCTTTCTTTAGCTCATCAATGTTTATCCTTCTTTCTGGAAGTTCATCAAGCAATTTCTCTAATTCTTCCAAGGAGTTTCTACTCCTTCCAACAACTTTCAGAAGCTCTTCGATGGTGGCATCATCCACCCAGTCTTGAACCTCAATTCGAACAACTTTCATTATGCTAAATCTAGTTATCCAGTTTTGCAAACCCTTCCTTGCAAAAGCCTTTATAAATATTCAAGCAAATTTTGAAACGAGATGTCCGCTCAGCTCACTGAAGAGTACATGGTCGAGAATCATGCGATAAATGCTCTCAGGAGTTTGGGATACGAATACATTCACGGCTCCAATCTTACTCCTGATAACGGAGAAAGGGAATCCTACAGAGATGTTATCTTAAAGAACCGTTTTATCAACGCCATTAAGAGGTTGAATCCGTGGCTTGATGACGATCATGCAGAAAATGTTTATCAGCTCGTCTCAAACATAGATCATCCAGATCCTGTAATGAGAGGAAAAATGTTTTACGATATGCTGACTTCTGGTGTTAAGTTCACATTTAAAGAGAATGGAGAAGAGAGAACCCGCCTTGTAAAGCTGGTTGATTTCTCAAATCCTAAAAACAATGAATTCCTTGCAGCAAATCAATTTGAGGTTGAATACTACTACGAGCATGGGAGGTTCAGAATACCCGATCTTGTTGTGTTTATAAACGGCATTCCACTTGCAATTTTCGAGTTTAAAGGTTTTAATTCAGGAAATACTGCAAAAGATGCCTTCAACGACCACAAAACCAAAATGAATGACATTCCGCAGCTTTACCAGTATGCACAAATTCTGGTTGTAAGTGATGGTCTCGAAACAAAATACGGCTCCCCTACATCTGACTGGGAACGCTTTTTCGTCTGGGAGGGGATAGAGAGCGATGATGACGTTGAGGTTCTCGAATTCGAAGATGATTCTGGAAAATATGCAATTTACAGATGGAGGGGCAAGGAGTTAACAAGCCTTGACGTCCTGCTGCTTGGTTTATTCAACAAAGAACGCTTTCTCGAATTTATTGAAGATTTCATCATCTACGACAAATCGGGGAAGAAGCTGATCAAGATTATCGCCACATACTATCAGTTCTACACCGTAAAAAAGGCCGTTGAGAGGACTACTCAGGCTGTAATTTATGGAAGAAATCCTGAGGAGAGAAGAATCGGTGTTGTTTGGCACACTCAGGGTTCTGGTAAATCGTTAACTATGCTCTTTTACGCCAAAAAAGTAATAAAAATCCCAGAACTCGACTACCCATTACTCATATTTCTAACAGACAGAAGAGAGCTTGATGAACAGCTTTATGGGGTTTTCGCAAACGTTTTTCCTATTGCAAAACACGTTGAAACGATTGAGGACCTCCACAATACTGTCAGGGAGACCAGAGGCGGCATAATATTTGCTACTATCCAAAAATTCGGAAGGAAATCGAAGGAAGAAGAATATCCTCTACTTACGGAAAGGAAGAACATAGTAATTATAGCGGATGAGGCCCATCGCAGCCACTACAGGCAACTTGCCGAAAATTTAAGGAGGGCAATCCCAAACGCCTCTTTCCTCGGTTTTACAGCTACACCAGTAGATTATGAAGATCGATCAACAACCCTTGTTTTTGGAAATTACATCAGCGTTTACTCCATCGAGAAGGCGAGAAGGCACGGTATTGTTGTTCCGATCTATTACGAATCCCGCTTATCAGAGCTACACTTAACGAACGAGTTCATAGATCTCGAATTTGAGGAAATATCTGAGAGAGTTACGGCAGATCCAGAAGAAAAAGAATCGATCAAGAGGGCTTTTGCAAAACTTGAAAGGATCATGCTTACCGACAAGTATATTCAGAGCGTTGCAAAAGACATTGTCGAGCATTTCAACAAGAGATTGGAAGAGTTTGATGGAAAGGCAATGGTTGTTACTATTAGCAGGAAAGTGGCTGTTGAACTTTACAAGAAAATAATCGAGCAACCAAACTCGCCGAATATTGCAGTTGTAATGTCTGGTAGCAAGTCAAAAGATCCAGAGGAGTTTCACGAGCACATAAGAACTGGAAAGCAATTGAAAGAACTTGCTGATAAATTCAAGGATCCCGAATCTGACTTAAAAATGGTCATAGTTGTTGATATGTGGCTCGCAGGTTTTGATGTTCCTTGCCTCCATACAATGTATTTCTGGAAACCCATGAAGAACCATTCCCTCGTTCAGGCTATTGCAAGGGTAAATAGGGTGTTCAAGGATAAACCGGGAGGACTGATTGTTGATTATATTGGTATTGCAGACAATTTGAGAAAATCCCTATCAAAATACGCTTTAGAGCAGATAAAAGAAACTCTCACGAACATAAACGAAGTTCTTGCTTTGTTAAAGGAGAAGCACGATATTCTTTGCTCATACTTTGCTGGTTTGAACTTCAGAAAGTGGAAGGAAATGAAGCCCGAAGAACTTTCGAGGTTAACAGCACAGGCTTACGAGAGAGTTGCAAGAGATGAAGAAACAAAAAAGAGATTTGTAAAGAATTTTGTTGCTCTAAAGAAACTTTATTTGCTTGCATCCCCACATCCTGATGCTATTGCCGTCAAAGACGATCTGGCATTCTTTGAGATGATCAAAAAGATGATTGTGAAGTACTCAGTGAGGAAAAAGAGAGAAATATCAAGAGAGCTCGAGGGAGAAATCACAAAGCTAATATCTAAAAGTATTGTTGCGAAAGAACCCATTGATGTGTTCGATTTGCTAAAAAAGGAAAAACCTGAGATTTCTCTGTTATCTGAAGAGTTTCTTAAAGAGCTTGAAAACCTCGAATATAGAAGTTTAGCTGTAGATTTACTGTTAAAAATATTGCACGACAGGATAAGAGTTAAAATGAGAATCAACCCATGGAAATTCAAAAGTTTATACAAAATGCTGAACGAACTAATTGAGAAGCACAATACAAAGATAATTGAGGTTTCAGAAATGATCTCAAGGCTTGTCGAGATTGCAAGGGAAGTAAGAAGGGCAGAAGAAGAAGGAAAGCAACTTAATATGAGTGACGAGGAGTATGCTTTCTACTCTTTACTTCTTTCATATCCAAATCTTCCAATTAGAGATAGGGAAAGAATTGAGGAAATAGCAAGAGAATTGGCAAATCATCTCTCAGGATATGTAAAAATCTCGGAATGGAAGAGAAAGGAATACATGAAAGCAAGAATAAAAGCTGAAGTCAAGCGTATTTTGATGAAGAAAGGTATCAAAGATTATAGTGTTATCAACGAGTTATCAAAATTGATTGTTGATCATGCAGCGGTGATGAGTTGATTTTAGTATTGATTTGTTGAGTCTGCTGATTTTACGTTGATTCGAGTAGATTAATCAATGAATCAATTGTTTTTTATGTTGATTTTGGCTGATTTTGATAGTACTATATGTTGACTGTGTTGAGTTGAAGGTCGATTCAACATTGATTTTTGTTGATTCAATTTTGGAGTATGTTGAATCCATGTTGATTTAACTCGGATTTTACATGAAACTGAGTTGATTCAATGTTTAGGTAATCAACAATCCAAGTTAATTTCTTAGATTGATTTTTACTCTTGATAAATTTTTGAGTATTCCAAAAGCCGGTCAAATTTGATAAAATACTGCTAACAAACTATGATCAGAGACTTTTTCTGTGGCTTGATCAGTAGGATTCAGTTCTAAACAGCACTTTCCCTCCTCACCTTCCTTATCATACTACGAATTGCTTTTTTCCCCAATTCCAGCCCAAAATCGCTTATCTTATCCTGAATTTCTTCTATTGAATCTCCTGCCTCATACCTCCCGGTAGCATAGGTTTTTATGCTGCCTTTACTCTCCTTTTCTTCCTTAACTTCTTCTGTAGGTTTGAATGCTTCCCTGTAAATCCCGTATTTCTCCCTTAGCTCCTTTTCAGGAACGAATTTGCTCAGGTAATTAAGAATCCTATCGGCATTGACTTTGAGAATTAGATCCGTATTACCCCTTATTGGCTTTAAGGTTTCCAAGAACCCGCCATTTATCAGAAAATCGTGCAGATACTTCTTTATCGTTCTTTTATCGATCCCGTAATTGTCAACTATGTAATCTTTTACGATAGAATAAAGAACCTCTGCTGGGTAGTTTTTGAGTAGCCATACTAACAGCTTGATGTGCTTCTTGTTTGGTTTTGAAATCATGTGCTCAAATTCTTGTGTGTGTGCATTCTGAGAATCTTTAAGGTAAGCCTTCATAGCTCTTGATATCTCATCACCCAAATATTTGTGGAGAGTTCCGTATTTCGAGAATACATAGTTCTTGAAGGCTTCCCAAATTTCTGGATCGACATGAACTCTTATTTGAACTTTATAAGTCATTTAAACCACCCTTCTAACTTCATTGGAAATCGTGAAAAATACAAGTTGGAAGATCGTCTTACGTAAAATCCATGCAAGTTAGGGATAAATGCTCCAAACTTGGGGACTTTAGCCTTATCTTGCAAAATATGTATTAAGTATAATAGAGGATCTATGCATCTTACTCCCCAACTTACATCATTTGAACCTCTAATAAAAATTCTGGGGGCTTTTTCAAATAGGGTTATAGGTGTTTTTCCTCGATGTGCACACACATTTTGCGACATGCATGCTCTGCATACTAAGATCACCTTGATTTGATATCCAAAAGTAGAATTCACCTACCCACAAATAAAGCCCCAGAAACCGAACAAATTCTTTCCCCCCAACTTACTTCATTTATAGAGGCTAAAACATAGGATGCTTCATCATTGTTACTATCCCTCTCAAGTTTCTCAATCTTCCTATCAGATAGAGATAGCAGGAAATGACAGTTCATTTGAAGATTTACAGGATAATATTGGTAGATACTCAACTTTCTCCTGAATTCTTTGAGTAGTATGTGTTGTGAAACATCCAGAGGAATACAATCTTGATAAAACTTACCCTTTCCATTTATCCGTCCAAATCCAACTAATAGAATGCCACTCTTATCTATAACCACAACCACCCTATTTATGGTTAGTACCTCCCCTTTAACAGCGTCTATGCATAACTCTGTAACCTCTTGGCTTATGAAACTCTTTGCAAAATTAATTGCCAGTAAAGTACGATCATTCTCTTTAACTGAAAATTCTTTTACATTATGCCAATTACTATCTTCTACTTTTCCCAATCCAAAATCTGCAGCCATGAAAAAGAGCGTATTTGAAACCTTAATAATATTTTGGTCGGTATAATGTTAAATCTATAGTAGGATTACAACATATTTTTAGTAAAAATTGTTAAGGCCAACTTTAAAGAAGTGTTAAGCTGAGGCTCCCCCATCACGAAATCTTAATAACCTAACAACGCCTATTACGTTCATGCACGAACGTTTACGAACGTATGATGGATCAACATTTAGAGAGGAGCTTTCGCCCAAAAGAGCAAGAGAACTAAAAGATTTGCACGTTACGATTTCTAAAGAGAACTATATATTTCTAAAAGAAAATTTCAGAGGGAAGATTTCAGAGACTATCGATAAGCTTGTGGACTTTTTGAGGACTGGAAACCCCATAGAGATTCAGATTTTAAAAATAGAAGGTTTTAGTGGGCTCGGCCCGATTCGAACGGGCGACCTCCTGCGTGTGAGGCAGGCGTCATAACCACTAGACCACGAGCCCCATGATTATCCAGCAGCCGCATGTTTATAACATTTACCCAGTCTCGTATTACCCACAACTATTTTATTACCAATATCAAAGGAAATCCCTGATGATTCTGATAAAGAATGCAAAGGTTCTAACACCCAAAGGTGTGGTAGAGGAAAACGTTCAGATTGAGGAGAACAGAATTTCGTCTATCGGAAAAAGCGTTGATAAAAGCGATGTCGTAATCAATGGAAAAGGTAAGGCACTAATCCCCGGCTTCTTCAACACCCACACCCATGCTGCAATGACTCTGTTCAGGAGCTACGCCGACGACATGATCTTGCAAGAATGGTTGGAGAAGAAAATATGGCCTTTGGAGGCTAAACTGGACGATAAAGCAGTTTACTGGGGGACGAAGCTTGCGTGTGTTGAGATGCTAAAAAGCGGCACCGTCTTCTTTAACGACATGTACTTTTTCCCTCCAGCCGTTGCAAAGGCTGCCGAGGAGTGTGGAATAAGAGCCTGCGTTTCAGCAGCCTTCTTCGACTTCTTCAACCCCGATTTGCTGGAGGAGAACTTGAAGAATGCGGTTAAGAATCTTAAAGAGATAGAGAAATACGATGTTCTAAGGGCGATAGGCCCGCATGCAGTCTACACAGTAAGCCTTGATGGGCTGAAGAGGGCTGCAGAAATAGCAGAGGAAATGAACATCTTTATCCATTTCCATCTTGCAGAGACGGAGAAAGAGGTGTTAGACTTCAAAAAGCAGCACGGAAACTTAATCGTTAGAACCCTCGACGAGATGGGATTTTTGAGTAAAAGACTGATTGCAGCCCACAGCGTATGGCTTGAGGATGCGGAAATAGAGCTACTTGCAAAACGTGGAGTTTCGGTAGCTCATTGTCCTGTGAGTAACATGAAGCTCTGCGTTGGGAAGGCGATTAGGTATGGGGAGATGAAGAATGCTGGGGTTAACTTCACGATTGGCACGGATGGTGCAGCCAGCAACAACAACCTTGACATGTTTGAGGAGATGAAGTTCGCTGCATTACTGCAGAAATTCTACTACAGCGATCCTACCCTGATGAAGGCGGAAGAAGTCTTTGAAGCCGCTACGATAAATGCTGCGAGAGCTTTCAATCTTAAATCTGGGGTTGTGAAGGAAGGATATCTCGCTGATCTTGTTCTGATCAATCTCAAAAAGCCATACATACAACCTGAGCACGATCTTGTAGCAAATCTTGTCTATGCTGCTTCATCAGGCTGTGTTGACACCGTTATTGTTGACGGAAAGGTGGTAGTTGAAAGTGGATATTTCATGGGTGATGAAGGTAAGGAAATTGAAATAATGGAAGAGGTGGCGAAAATTGCTTCAAAGCTTACCAGTTGAGAACTATCGTCCAGCTTATATACCAGCTTGAGAAGGTGAGAAAAGCAATCCCTACCCAATCCTTACCCTCAAGATTTACTCCAATTTTTGGAAGCACGAACTTCTGGATATAGATCATGAAGACCAAAATTATTATTCCAAAAGCGTCTCTCTGTCTTATCTCTCCCGTTGCTGCGAACGATAGCAGTCCTGCAATCACTCCAAAAATAATCGGGACAAGTACTTTCTTCAGCTCCTTAGCCATGTCATACTCTTCCTCTTGCACTTCCGGTTTCTCATCAGGCCTCTTACCTTCAGCCACGTTATCACCTGAAACTTGGGCGAGTGGATAAAAACTTTGGTAATGGTAACGGCATGAAAGGCTTACCCTCACACTCTTTTTTAATCCTTTCCACAAGCTCCTTGGCAGTTACCTCAACCCTCTTCTGCTCTTTTTGCGTTGATTCAGATCTTATCGTTACAGTAAGTTTTCCGCTCTCCAGTTCTTTCTCACCAAGCACAGCAATGTATGGTATCCACTCCGTTTGCGCATCTCTTATTCTTTTTCCGAGAGTCTCGTTTCTATCATCTATGTCTACTCTCACACCTCCTCTCTCTATTTCTTCCGCAACTTTCACTGCAGCATCAACAAACTTTTCACTGACGGGAATAACTCTCACCTGCGTTGGACTCAGCCAGACTGGGAGCATTGGTAGTTTCCCCTCATCCATCATAAACTTTGCCTTCTCAAGCAGTGCATACATTACCCTCTCAACCGCCCCGCTGACGGAGCAGTGAAGGATGTAGGGGTATCTTTCCTTCCCATCGGCGTCAACATAGGTTATTCCATATCTTTCCGCATTCTCAACGTCAATCTGCACTGTTGAGAGGGCTGAGGCTTTGTCAAGGGCATCAACAAAGTTGAACTCGAATTTTAGAACGAAATAGAAGAAGCGGTGGTCCCACATCTCGATTAGAATGGGCTTTTTGAGGACATCAACAAGACTGTGAACGAAGTCTTTGTTCTCCTCGTAGAAGTCCTTGGTAATTCTGATGGCAACCTCATAGTCCTTTGCTTCAATCCCGATTTCATTAAGAACTTCAACAGAAAGTCTATACTGGTTGAAGAACTCCTGCATCGCCTGCTCCATGTCCTTTGCAACCGTGTGCATATCGGGCATTGTGAACGCTCTCAGCCTTCTCAAACCGACAAGCTCACCTCTCTGCTCCTTCCTGAAGGAATATCGTGTTAACTCGTAAATTTTAAGCGGGAGATTTCGGTAGGTTATGGTTGAGTTAGAAAGCATTAAAAACTGCCCAAAGCAGGCTGCGAACCTCAGAAAGAACTCCCTCTTGTCTCCCTTTATTATATACTGTCTCGCTGGGAATCGTTCGAGGTATCTCCTCAGAGTTGGGTGGTTTCGGTCGTACATTATCGGCGTTTCAACCTCCATTGCACCGTACTCTATGCACTTTCTCGTTATATACTGTTCAAGGAGCGTCTTAATCAGCCTGCCCTTGGGATAATACCTGATGTGACCTGAGTCACTTGCCGACTCGTAATCGGCTATCTCAAGCCTTTTCATGTATTCAACATGTGGGGGGACAACATCTACTGCTCTCCTCTTGGCTATCTCGTAGTTCACAAACTTCCTCAAGTTCTCATAACCTGTGAAATCAAATTTCTCTACCTCAACAAGCTGTTTTTCTGGTGTAAGTATATACCAGTAGCTTACAACTCGTTCCTCTTCATCTCTAAGAGCTTGTGTAACCTCCGCCTCCGCCTCACCACCGATCTCCCTTGAAAGCTCGCTAAGTGGATGACCTTTACATGAAATCTTAAAGGCTTTATACCAACCAAAGGGTGAGCGATGAACTTCAAAATCGGAAAGCTCAGCTTCAAGCCTCTTCAAAAGATTAACAGCTGTTTCAGCATCAGCCAAATTGGATGAAAGGTGGGCATAGGGATATATCATTACCCTCTCAGCGTTGACTTTCTTCGCAACATCTCTTATAGCCTCTGCAGCCCTCTTAACAACGTCCTCGTTATCTCCCTTTTCAACAGAGGTGAAAGCCACAAGAACTTCTTCGACTCTCTCACCCTTTCCATCAAAAGGCTCAGCAAGCTTCGTCTTCTTTTTCACCTCATACTCCATGTAATCAGCGTGAATTAACAGTAGCTTCATGAAACTGCCATTGAGGTGGGAATAATAAAGTTTTCCGATTAAAGTTGGGTGCAAATCAAAAAAGAGTAAAAAATACTTAATCCTCGTAAACTAAGGCGTTGGCAACAAGCTCGCTTACACCGGAGAAGCGCATATCGAGCTTGTAGTAGTTTATTAATTCTCTGAACTGTCCTTTGCAGTTGGAGCAGATTGTGGCAACTATCTTCGCCCCAGTCTGTTTAAGCTGTTCCACCTTCACTTTGCCGTAGGTCTCCATTCTGAACTTCAGGAAGTCATCCTTAGTCATTATCGCGAAACCACTCCCTCCACCACAGCAGTAGTTCCACTCTCTGTTCGGATACATCTCTCTGAAGTCCTTACAGGCAGCCTGAAGAATTCTTCTCGGCTCTTCGTAGATACCTCCCGTTCTTCCCCATTTACATGAGTCATGGAAGGTAACCGGTTCTGGGTTCTTCTCCTTGTCGAGCTTCAGCCTCTTTTCTCTGATGAATTGGTCGAGTAGTTCCATCCAGCTTATTACTTTGAACGGTCTCTCCTCTGGCGGGATCAAATCTTTGGCAAAGTGGGCGAGTGCGTCGTATGCATGGCCACACTCTCCAACAACTAAATACTCGACATCGAGCTTCTTAGCCGTTTCCACATGTGCTTTCATAACTCTAACCAAATCTTCATCACTGTAGAACAGCCCATAGTTGACCACATCGTTCACACCAGTTCTTGGGGAATTTAAAGTCCAGTCCTCTCCAAGATAATTCATAATTTCAACAATTCCCTGTACGGTTTCGGTGAAGGCAAGGTAGTCTCCGGCGTTGTTCATTATCAGATACTTTGCTCCCTTCTTATCAACTGGAATTTCAACTTCTATACCCTTCTCCTCTTCTATGTCTTCCTTGATGAATTCAAGGATATCCATGAAAGCCTCATAGGGCACTTTCGGAGCGCTGCCATACTTCAACTGATTCTCTACACCATTCTCTTTCAGCTCATCAGGAACAATCCCAATGTCCGCAAAAATCTTTCTGGCTTCCCTCGTTATCAATCCGTTATCGAGACCAAACGGACAGGCGAGAGCACATCTTCTACAAACCGTGCATCTGTAAACAGCCTCTGCTAAGGCATTGATATCCTCCTCTGTTGGGTCTTTTGCTCCGACAAGTGAGCCGAATAGCTTTCCAGTGAGAGTAAAGTGCTTCTTGTATATCTTTCTCAGCATATCTGACCTGTAAACTGGGCTGTAGATTTTCTTTCTACCGCTGCCTATATACGTTGAACAAGCTTCTGCACAGGTACCGCACTTTGTGCAAGCTTCGAGTGTAAGCTTGTACGGGAGAAGGAAAGGCCAGTTTTGTTTACTTAGTGATTTTTTCATCGCTTCTAGAAACTTTTCTTTCTTCGGTTCATCAGGGCGGAGGATTTCGTCAGACATCGCCCTGTAATCATCAAAAACTCTTCTCCATTTGGGAATTTCAACAACCTTTTCCTCCGTCTTTTCAATGGTTCTTTCCTCAACCATTTATATCACCTCGGGTAGATGTGCCTCTCATCCAGAACCACCTTCTGGCCGAAGAGGATAGCAATTGGATGTATCAACGTCTTGAATGGCAAGTACATCATGTAAATCTGCGCTAAGGTGATGTGCACCAGGAAGATCGGGTGTGTTGGCGGATCAACGGGAGAGAGTGTTAGAATACCTCTAACCCACAACCACATGTGCTCGTGGTCCATTATACCTCCGATTCTCAGATAGGCACCGATTGTAAGAGTTGCCATCAGCAGAATCAATGCGAAGTAATCGGCGAAGGTAGAGTCAACCTTCGTTTTGGCCATGTCAATCCTTCTTATGAAGAATCCAATCGTTCCGATAGCAGCAGCTATACCGGCAGCGGCACCGAGATAGTATTCTACTGGACCGAGGGACGGAAGTAGGATATACTTTGCGTGGAAGCTCAGGCTGATTATCAGACCAATGTGGAATAGCATTGCGAGAATCCATACCGAAATGTCAACTTTTCTCGGTCCTGGCAACACAAAAATCTTTTTCACTATTCCAATCAGTATATCCACAGTGTTGTGTTTCGCTGGGAATAGTGCCCACACTACTGGCCTCGGTATTACCAACCATTTGACAAAATTGTAAACAAGAGCCAATGTCATCACTGCTAAAGTTATGTAGGGCAAAATGTTCGCAATAAACCATGCTAATTCTCCTGCCATTGCTTTTTCACCTCCAACGCAATTTTTTCAAGTATTCCACTTATAAAGTTTTTCCAACTATAAGAAATAGAATTAAAATAAAATTTAAATAACTAAAAAAATAAATTTTGAGCTAATTATTTTAAAACTTTAACACTTAATTAATCTAATCAAGGATGTTTTTGACTATTTAACTTTATTTCTAAAAAATCTTGTCCTCTTAAAACTCACACAATAGCTTTGTTGCGTAAGTTTAAACTATAAGGAATGACATATTTATAAAAGATAAAAATTTAATTTTTTTACTATAATTATTAAAAACACTGGAAAATTTTAAATAATTCAAAAGACAAAGATTTATTGGTGATAAGGAGGTGGTCATATGATTTGGATACAGATATTAGCGTATTGTGGAATTGGAATTTTTGTATTGGTTACAGCTTTGAAATTCTTGAGATATTCACTGATGCCGCTACATTTAAGATGGGAACTTTATCCAGTACCGCATGAGAAATACAAAGCAGAACACGGTGGGAGCTACTATGAGGAAACGGAATGGTGGAAGAAACCTATGGAAACCTCCTTCATTGGAGAACTGAAGGAAATGTTGCTCGAAATGCTATTCATCAAAAGAGCCTTTGAGTACAACCGCCCGCTCTGGTATCTGACATTCCCCTTCCACGCTGGTATTTACCTGATGCTTCTGTGGTTTGTGCTGATCTTTGCCTCAGCTGTCCATTTCGTGACTGGCTTTGGGATTGACACAACCTCTATAGCATCACTCGTGTTTCCGGTAGGTGTGGCCCTTCTGACCTTCGGCAGTGCGACTCTGTTTCTGAACAGAGTTATTGACAGGAAACTTAGAACTTATAGTTCAATGGCTGATTACTTCAATCTTCTGTTCATCCTCGCTGTTGCCGTTACGGGAATAATAGCTTGGAGAGTTGATACGGATTTCTCATATGCTAAATCCTTTGCTGTATCTCTAATTACCTTCTCTCCGGCTTTAGGTCTTCCGGCAAGTGTGGCACTGCATACAGCATTACTTTCTCTGCTCGTTGCATACATTCCATCTACTAAAATGTCTCACTTTATTGCGAAGTACTTCACATATCACAAGGTCCTCTGGGAAGATGTTCCAAATGTAGGAACTTCTCCGATCAGAGACAAAATAAGAGAGGTTTTGAGCTATAAGGTGAAATGGTCTGCTCCTCATATAAGAGAAGAGCTCACGTGGGCCGAAGAGGCTACAACCCTTGAGCCGGTACTTGAGATTAGGGCAGTTAGTGAAAGGAGGAGAAGGTAAAACTGAGGTAAAGGGGATGCCAGACTACATCTTTAATTCTATTTCTTTTAAAGAATTTTGCGAGGTTGATAAGCAGTTACTCAGGCTTAGACAGAGAGATTTGCTCCACATACCCTTTGTAGAAGAGCCCGAGTTTACAGAACTGGAACCGGACTGGAACAAGAAGTACG
>DAVR01000005.1 GCA_002507545.1 Archaeoglobus sp. UBA230
TCCTCGTTAAATTCAAAGTTCATGCTATCACCAAAAATTAGAGGGGTTTGAAGTAGAGGATATCTGTGATCCTGCCTTCTCTCTCATCCTTCGGCTTAAGAACTGGCTTTACCTTCATACCAACCTCAACGTTCTCGGGTTCAACCTCACCAAGCAGGTGAATTAAGCAACCGTCTGTGCCATCAATGTCAATCAGTGCATAAATCTCTGGATTATCCAAGGGCTTTTCGTAGGCGTCGAGCCTTGCAACTGTAAAGGCTCTAACGCACCCCTCTCCACTAACTTCCACAAACTCGGTCTCGCTGAAGTCCTTTTCGCAGTAGATACGGGGCGGGAAGTAAACTTTCCCACACTTCTTGCATTTCGCTGCCAGAAACTTATCCTCCTCCTTGAGCTTCTTGAAGAACTCGTCTCCAGCTTTCCCGCTTGTGTAAACCCAGTAAAGCTCGATTTTACCATCCCAGTGCCTCAACTCTTTGGGGTTAACAATCTTCTCGATCATCTTCATCCCTCCACCGGCTTCCAGTACTTGATATCTGTAATCGCTCCCTCCCTCTCCTCTTCACCCTTCCACACAGCCTTGACCTTCATTCCGATGTAAACGTCCTCAGGCTTTACCTCGTCAAGAATGTGCATGATCCCCATGTGGGGTGAGGCACCATCAATGGAAATAACCGCCACTATGACTGGCTCCGGCAGGGGCTTTGCGTCAGGGTCGATGTAGGAGATGGAGAAAGTCTCGACAGTGCCGGTATCTTTAAGCTCCACCCAGCCGTCAATGGGCTTGTAACATAGCTCGCAGAACATTCTCGGAGGGACCATCACTCTTCCGCACTTGTTGCACTTCACCCCCAGAATCTTGCCCTCTTTCAGCCCATTCAGAAACTTGCTGATCGCCTGTCCAGCAGTCCACGAATAGCGGATGTCAGGATGATCTTCAACGTATGTAACCTTTCCTTCTTTGATGTCCTCATCACTCAAAGGAGTTCCCTCAGCATAGGGAGGGCACTCAATATCTTTCTTACCAACAGCCATCATATCACCTCTTGTTCGACATAACCATAACCGTTCCAACCTGCATCAAATCTCCCCATGCCTGACATACGCCTGTTGTGACTTCCTTAGCCACCTGTCTCTTCCCTGCTCTGTAGGCGAGCTGCCAATATATCTCGCACGCCTTAACACCCATCGTTGCTGCAATAGGATTGCCCACTCCGAGAAGACCGCCGGAGGGACAGGTAGGCAGGTCACCGTCCCTCTGCGTCACTCCCTCTCTCGTCAGAATCGGTGCCTCCCCCTTCTTTGCCAATCCAAGGCCCTCCATGTGGTGCAGTTCCTTGTAGTCGAAGGGGTCGTAAGGCTCGGCAACGTCAATCTCCTTTCGTGGGTCTGTAATGTGTGCCATTCTGTATGCCATCTTTGCCGCTTCGGCAACATAGCGCGGGAAGTATAGGTCACGGTTAGTCCACCATGTGGTGTCGAGGGCCCATCCCACTCCAGTCACCCATACGGGATTGTCAGTGAGTTGTCTCGCAATGTGCGGAGCGACCATGATCAAGGCTGCAGCTCCATCTGATGGTGGAGAAACGTCCAGTCTTCTGACAGGCAGAGCCATCGGCTCGCTGTTAAGGACATCTTCAACCGTTATCTTCTCTGCCACCTGAGCGCATGGATGATCCAAGGCGTTTGCTTTGTTCTTCACCGAAACAAGAGCAATATCTTCATGCTTGATGTTGTGAACATGCATATACCTCCTCATTTCAAGAGCAAAAATCCAGATCAGGTTAGGGCTGAGAGGTCTATCCAGAATTGGGTCCCAGATATACTTGAACGCAGACTGCGGATGAGGATAACTTGAAGACATTTTTTCCTCTGTGATCACAAGGCACACATCAGCTAAACCACTCGCAACGTGCCAGTATCCAGCTATCGGAGCAAATACGCCTGTTCCACCACCCACGAAGACCCTCATATAGGGTCTGTCGCTCCCTCCAGAGCCATCGAGCAGATACTCGCTCTTCATGTGCAATCCGTCGAAGGTGTCTGGAGCAGATCCCATCACAACCATCTCAACGTCATCAATGGTTATGCCAGCTTCCTCCAAAGCTTGCTTTATTGCCAGATAGCTCAGCTCCCTTCCAGTCTCATTAAGTCTCCTCTTGAAGGTCGTCATCCCCGCTCCGACGATTGCTACATCCTGCTTCTTGTGAAACTTCAACCCGCTAATTTTCTCAACTTCCATAACCACCACCCTATACTCCAAAAACAGCCACAGCACCGCTGTGAGTCGGCAGGTATCTCCACGCCTGTGCAACCCCAATCTCTACATCGCTTAGCTGCCTTCTTCCAGCTTCTCCACGTAGCTGCAGAACCACTTCCAGAGCCTTCTGCCCGCCGGTGCACTCAAGGAGATTTCCCACACCAAGATTCCCGCCGGAAACGTTTACCGGAAGAGAACCATCTTTATCGAAGTAACCTTCTGCCATAAGCCTCGCAACCTCGAACTTCCCCGCAAGCTGTAACGTCTCGAGATGCTGCAACTCTTTGAATGCGAACCTGTCATCTACTTCAGCAAAATCAACTTCCTTTGCCGGATTCTCAATGCCTGCCATCCTGTATGCCATCTTCGCCGCTTTGTAGGTGTACATTGCGGAGAAGCTTGCAGTGTCGTAGCCGTAGGTTTCGCTCCACCATCCCACTCCCTTGACCCAAACTGGACTGTCGGTTAACTCTCTCGCAACCTCATCACTTGCAAGAACAAAGACGACACAGCCGTCAGCGAGGGGAGCAATCTCCATCTTCTTCATCGGGTCGAAGAGTTTCGGACTCGCCATCACATCGTCTATGGTTACGTTGGCAGCATAAGGGGCTGATGGGTTCAGCAAAGCATTGTTCTTGTTCTTCACCACCACCCTCGCAACATCCTCTTCACTCAGGCATCTCTGGGCCATATACTGAAACATTTCCAAGGCTGCAAGGTAGTAAGGGTGTGCATTTCCAATGTTCCTGAGCCATATTGGGTCCATGGCAAATTTAACCACATTACCGAAGGTCTGAATGTCACTCGCCTTACTGTGGGATTCAACAACTGCTATATCTGCAAGTCCACTCTTGATCTGCATGTAGGCAGTAGCTACGCCATAGAGGAAGTCTGCACAGACTGTGCAAGTTGGCTTAACTACCGCACCAAGCTGGTCTGGAACGAACTCGTCAAAGATTGCAAATCCCTCATAGATGTCCTCTGCACACGTTACAAAGCTGTCCACATCCCTGCGAGGATTTATGCCAGCATCGGTGTAAGCCCTCAAAGCCGCCTCATACATGATTTCCTTCCAGCTCAGGTCGGGTGTAGTGGAATTAAAACCCGAATACCCGACTCCTACAATAGCTACCATTCAATCACCAATTATATCAACCATTTTACGAATACTTAAATTTTACTTAATGTGGTAATTTAAAAATAAACATTAGAATACGATCTTTTTAATACCAATAATAATATCAGTTTTTAGCATACATGTTAAAACACCCATCACTTCTGTTGATGGAAAAATTGGAGAAACAAAAGGGTCAGCAACATTAAAATATTGGAAACAAACAGAAGTTATGAATGTCTTGCTGAGCAGAAAGGACACCATTCGCTTCCTGATTCTCTCAGAGTTGATGGTAAATCCCGAATGCAACCAACGTGATATTGCAAAGAAGTTAAGCCTCACACCTCAAGCCATCTCCGAGCATTTCAAGGAGATGGTAAACGAGGGGCTGATCAACGTTGTTCACAAGGGATACTACGAGGTTACGAGGAAGGGAGAAGAATGGATGTCGAGAAACCTTATAGACCTCCACCTCTTCAGCGAGGAGCTACTTAAAAAGATATATTCCAAAACTGTTGTCGCCATAGCGAGAAGTAGAATAAAAGAGGGAGATATGGTCAGATACTGGTTTGGAGATGGATTTATATTCGCCGAGAAGAGTTCTAAAGGGAATGGCACAGCTCTAACATCTGCTGAGGATGGAGAGGATGTGCTGATAAAACCAACAGGTAGTTTTGAGCCTCCGGAGAAGGGAGAGGTCATTGTGGTGAAAATTCCAGACGTGACCGAGGGGGGGAGCAGGAAGGTTGATCTTGACGCATTCAGAGAACTTGTAAAATCACGTCCGACGAGTATCGTTGTCGCCATCGGTATTGAGGCGCTCGTTTCTTGTAGAAAAATAAGGGTTGAGCCAATCTTTTTCGGGGCGAAGGAGGTTTGTATAGAGGCTGCACACCATGGTAGTGGGGTAATTGTTGCTTGTACTGAGGGAAGAGTAAACGACCTTTTGAGGAGCCTGATCGAAGAGGGATTGGAGTTTGAGATCAAGGAGTTGGTAATTTGAATTTCTCAGGCATAGTTTGTTCATGGAATGTGGCAAAATTAACTTTAACTAGTATGATTAATTACAATAGGTGTTAAGATGCGAGTCTTAGTTTTGGGAGGGTGTGGTGCGCAGGGAAGTTTTGCAACTAAGGAGCTTGCAACTTCAGAAGAGTTTTCAGAAGTGGTTATAGGGGATTACAACATTCGGAGGGCAAAAGAGCTCGCATCAGAGTTATCCGAATATGGGGTTGAGGCGAAGAAAATTGATGTCAGAAACAAAGATGAGGTTGTGGAATTAATTAGGAAAAATGATGTTGTAGTTAATTGCGTCGGACCTTTCTATATGTTTGGGGAGATTGTCTTGAAAGCCACCATAGAGGCGGGCAGAGATTATGTTGATATTTGTGATGATGCTGATGCAACCATAAAGATGCTGTCTTTTAATGAGGAGGCAAAGAAAAAAGGGATTACTGCAGTCGTAGGGCTTGGAGCAAGTCCGGGAATAACAAACATACTCTCAAAAGCCATTGCTGACAGATGCGACGAGCTTGATGAGATAAAGCAGTATTGGGTTGTGGATAGTAGCACTGATCCAGAAGGTGTTGGAGTTATGTTCCACGCAGCCCATGGGCTGAGCGGAAAAGTCCCCCAGTATATAGACGGAAAACTCGTCAATGTTGAAGCTGGAAGCGGGGTTGAAACGGTGGAATTCCTGAGTGGTGCTGCAAAAGTTGCTTACTTTGGACACCCTGAACCCGTAACACTTCCAAAGTATATAAAGGTCAAAACGGTGATAAACAAAGGAGGATTTCTCCCGGAGAGAGATTTCAAAATATTTATGCTGATGTCAAAAATGGGTTTATTCAGCACGAAGGGTATTTTTGGTCTCTCACCAAGAAAAATATTCGTTCCGATTCTGTCCAGAGTTTCAACCCAGAAAGAGGTCAAGGAGGGAACGAGGACTGCTATGAGAATCGAGTTTTTATGCAGGGAGGAGGGAGAGACAATTAGATACATAGCCCACCTGCACGGGCATATGGGTCCAGCTACAGGCATGCCTGCGGCTGTAGGGGCTATGATGATTGCACGGGGTGAAGTTGATGCTGTCGGTGTTCTGCCCCCAGAAGCATGTATAAACACTGAAAAGTTTCTTGCCATGGCTTCGGAAAGGATTCCAGAAAATACTTCACTGATTTTGGAGACAGTTATGGGCAACAAAGTTGAAAGGAAGTCCCTCCTTGAAGCAATTTTGTCTTAAAGTTTAAGTCGTCTTATTACTAAATTTTTTATTCGAAAAGCCATAAAAAATTTTAAGAGTTCAACAAGCTGCGACGAGTAAAATTTATTCTTCTGATGAGCTTGCTAAGAGTTAAAAAAGGATTCAAGAGTTGTCTGCCTGAAAACATAATGCTGCCATCTCCGCCTATCGGTCTCTATTCTCAAAGTAGCACTTTCAAACGCCTCTTTGAATGAACTGAAAATTTCGGGTTTTGTGTTCAACGCCTTCCTGACGCCCTCCTCAACCACCCACACTCCCAGAGGGGCGTAATAGGTAGGCTTTATTTCCCTAATAACGAGTATCGAAGCCTGTCTTCTTATCCTCCTTAGATGCTCTAATACGGGCAGGCGGGCGGCATAGTATCCCCCGCTGAGATTCGAATATGTCTTCTTGGGTCTTATATCTTCGCCATCAGCCCCAATCCAGTCCTCTCTTGGGCTCCAGAAGGATTTGCGCTGCCAGATTTCGATTAGCTGGAAAAAGTATCTTTCAGGTGATAGAATTATTTCGAAGTGGTTTCCGAAGTGCTCAAAGCTGAAAACCATGGTGCTGTCAATTACTTCAAACTCCGCTATTTCCCTCTTGATTTTCTCACCGAGAATGCTATGCACAGCTGTAATACTCCATCTGGTGGGAACAAGCTTTCTACTCTGCCTCTCCCCAAGCATTCCAGCCGAGAAAATTTTCTGAAGATAGTAGGTCGAGAAGCCGTGATTGTAGAGGAGCTTCAACGCCTCATGAGACTTCAGATCATCATAATAAACCTTCTCAACCTTTTCCGGAATTTTCGGGTTCTCTGTGATTGTCAGTTTCTCAACAATTGCCGAATATCCCATTGGCTGCACCACGTCATCGAACTCTGCCCTTTTTACGATTTTCCGTATCTCTGCCTCTATGTCAACGGGTTTTACAGAAGCTGTCAGCTCCTGAAGCTCCACAATCCGCCTGTTCTCCTCTCTGACATCCTCGACTCTCATTCTTGTCGAGGTTCTTAGCATTGAAGTTCTAAGCTCGATGACTTCTTCGATACTCTTCCACAACCAAGGAGAGTCGGCATAGACGGGATCAGTGTTGATGGCAACCAACGGGCCAACATAAACCTTCGGATACCCTATCCTGCCAACAAATATGGAGGGAGGAGAGGGATCAAGAATTTTGTTGTCTATCCTTATGCTCCTCAGAAACCTGTATTTCTCAACAAGCGGACACTTGCTCCTCCCACAGAGCAGATTTCCCTTGCATTCGGCACATTTCACAATACTTATTCGACCCTAAGAAATATAAATCTATAAAATCACATCCCAAGCATTTTCTCTTCCCATTTCTTGAGATATGCTGAACTCTGACTAACATCCGCGAAAATGCTCGCTGCTCTCTCCACATCCTCAAGCTCCACCTTTCCTGAGTTTCTCATTCTGGCGAACTCAAAAGCTGGGGCAAGAAGCTGGACAGCATATCTGAGACTCGTTTTCTCCCCAATATCCGTCAGCTTGTCCATCGCCTCATCGCTGAGCATCATCCCGGATTCAGCCGCCCTGATCTCGATGATCGTCCTTATTTCATCCCTGCTATATGGCTCCGTGGTTATGATCAGCAGCCTATCAAGCAGGTCAAGGGGTATGCCATGCGGAGCAGTAATGTCTGTTCCTCTTATCCTCGAAAATCCTCTGTTAGATGCGAGAATTATTATCGGTGCCATCTCAGACTCCATCGCTCTGTTCATGAAGGCGAAAAGCTCAATGTCCATCAGATGCGTTTCATCTATGAACAGAACCCCCGGCACAAGCTCCGCCCTACCCTCTTCAACCAGCTTCTTTACCTGCTCGTCAACTGCCTGCCTTACCTCATTATCAACTTCTCTGCTTGGTGGTGAGAACAGACTGAAAATGCTTGTCCTCCTCGCATTCGCCTCATCAAGATCGTGCAGAGTTACAACGTATTCAAACTCCTTTTCCTTCTCAACCTTGCCAGCCGGAACCTCTACAACATCATAATCTCCAATGTCGTATTTCTTTTTAGCCTTCTCGCTCTTTCCGAGCTTTCCTATCCTTCCAGTTTCCTTGTCAATCACTATTACGTCACCAACTTCTATCCCCTGAGAGATGAACTGCAAGGCAAGTCTACCACCTACGCTAAAGGTCCTCTTCTCGTCCTTTGTTGCCAGTGTAAGCGTTGCAGACTCGGGGATTTTCTGCGTCGGATTGTAGGGATTTGGTACCATGTTATAGTCGAGTCCAACAACTTCACCCTCGAGAACAGTCCTTGTCTCCCTTATTCTGACACCTATTGCTTTTCTCATTGCCTGAATGAGGGCTTCAGTTTTTTTCATCTCAGCGCTGTAAAACTCGCTGGCAGAGATGTGGACGAAAGGTATGTCCTTGCCAAGCTCCTTACTTATCGCCACTGCTATAGCAGTCTTCCCCGTTCCGGGTGGCCCAGCCATTAAAATGCCTCTACCTGCCATCTTACCTGATTGAATCAGCCTTACTATAATTCCTGCAGCCTCTCTTGCCTTCTTCTGTCCTACAAGTCCGTCCGCAACATCCTTAGCTTTCAAATTTTCATCTAATCCCAAACCGCGAATGTGTGAGTGGGCGCTTATCCTCTCAAAAGTCTGAGTAATCTCCCTGATTTCGCCCACCATAGTATCACCAAAATTGGTGGAAAAGAAGGACTATATAAATTTTAAAAAAGTTTGACTCTGTTTAGCAAAAAACTTAAATACACAAACCGGGACTAAACCCTTATGGGAAGAACAGGTGATGTACTTTGGGTTTGTTGAAAGCTTAAAGGGTGTAAGCAGAGAGAGCAAGAACGCAATAATTGCGGAGATAAAGCCATACTCGCCGATTCATGGAGACCTTTTAAAGGGAAGGAGAGTTGAGGACATCCTGAACGCCTACGAAAGGGCTGGTGCGGCTGCCATCTCATATATAACGGCAAAGGAGTTTAAAGGCGATTTTGAGACGCTTAGAAAAATAACAGAACTTACAGAACTTCCAGTTCTGAGAAAAGACTTCATCAGAGATATTTTAGAGGTGGAGAGAAGTGCAGATGCTGGTGTCTCTGCCCTTCTCCTCATCGCACGACATCTAAAGGATAAAACAGCTGAATTTGTGGATTCGTGCTTTGAACACGGCATCGAACCGATTGTGGAAGTTCATCGCCCGGAGGATTTGGTTTACGTTAAAAATGCGAGAGTTGTATTGATAAACAACAGAGATATAGATCAGATGGAGAAGGACGGAGGTAATACGAGCGTTACGGCGGGAATTGCGGGTAAGATCGAGGGTTACAAGATAAGCGGAAGCGGGATTGCTACTGTTGAGGACCTAACTTTCGTTCTGAAGTATGTTGATGCTGCTCTTATAGGAACTGCCTTCATGATGGCAGAAGACACAGAGAGCTTTGTTAGAGCTTTTGTGGAGGCGAGAGGATGATCAAGGATGTTTTGAGAGGGCTTGATTTTGATAAAGCCTACAGTCTGGCAAAAGAACTGGCAAATCTTGATGAAGTTGAGATTGCAGCCATCCTTGCTGCATTAGAGGCAAGAGGTTACGATTTTGAGGTTATAGCGGGCTTCGCAAGAGGGATAACTGAGAGGTCTAAGGTAAACCTCGGAAGGGTTGTAGATACTTGCGGAACTGGAGGCGATAATTCGAGAACTATAAACGTGAGCACGGCCGTTGCACTGGCATTATCAACCATCCACCCGGTCGCCAAGCATGGAAACAGGGCGATGAGCTCTAAGAGTGGTTCCGCAGATGTCCTTGAGGCTCTCGGAATAAACATAGAGATGGATGCGGAAAAGGCACGGATGATGGTTGATGAAACTGGTTTTGCATTCCTCTTTGCCCCGCTCTACCACAGCAGCTTTGCAAAGGTTGTAGGGGTGAGGAGAAAATTAGGAATCAAGACCATATTCAACGTTACTGGACCGCTAACAAATCCTGCTAATCCTATTGCTCAGATTGTTGGTGTTGCAAGTGAGCGTTTGCTGGAAGACATCGCTAATGCAATCTCCCTTCTGGGGAGGAAAGCTGTTGTTGTCCATGGAAGGGGCTTAGATGAGGTAAGTCCAAAGGATGAGACGAGAGTTGCCATTGTAAATGGAGATGTTGAGATGCTGACTTTAGTCCCGGAGGACTTTGGGGTTGGTAGGGCCAACATAGTTACATGCGATGACAGCAAGGAGTCAGCAGAGAGGATTAAAGCCGTCTTTAATGGAAAAGGACTTGATGAGGACAGGACATTCATAGCCATCAATTTTGCTGCAGCACTCTACGCCCTTGGTCACGAAGATTTGAAGGAAAATGTGGAGATTTTCGAGGAAAAGTTGGAGGCGGGGGAGTTCGCAAGGAAACTGGAGGAAGTTGCATGCAAAAGCATGACTACGTCGAGCCGGTGAAATTATATGCTGCAATAAGGGATGAAAGCTATCCGTTCATCCTCGAATCGGCAGAGAAGAGTGGAAAGGCGAGATACACCTACATCTCCTTCAACCCCCTTTATACAGTTGAAATCGGGAAAAGGACGAAGGTTGACAGAGAAGTTGTTTCTAAAGTCTCCGATCCTTTTGAGGCGCTGAAGGGGATTCACGTGAAGGGTTTGCTCGTCGGCTATGTTGCCTATGAAGCCGTGAATAACTACATCGGCAAAAAAGTGGAGGACCCGTCATTTTTCGGCTGCTACGATGGCTACTTCGTCTACGACCACTATCTGCGTAAGCTCTTCAGCGTTAATGTTGAAAATGCTGACAGAATTGTTGAGAGGGCAAAGAGAATCGGGGTTGAGGGGGGAGAGGCTGAGGCGGAGGTTTTGAGGGCTGGAAGCGAGGAGGAGTTCTTAAAGATGGTAGAAAAGGGAAAGGAGCAGATTTTTGAAGGGGAGATTTACCAGATAGTTCTTTCCAGAGAGTATGTTGTAAGAACTGACCTAAACCCATTCCAGATTTACCTAAATTTAAGAAAAACTAATCCGAGTCCCTACATGTTCCTGCTTGAGTTCGATAAGGCCTTGATAGGTTCGAGTCCGGAAACAATGGGAAGAGTTGAGGGTAATCACTTCATAATCAATCCAATTGCCGGAACCGCCAGGAGGATTGAGGGGAGAGAAGAGGAAATCGCAAAAAGGCTTCTTAACGATGAAAAGGAGAGAGCAGAGCACATCATGCTCGTTGACCTTGCAAGGAATGATGTCAGGAAGGTGTGCAGGGCGGGCAGCGTAAGAGTTTCGAAGTTCATGGAAGTTGTAAACTACCCGAATGTGCTCCACATCGAGAGCGAAGTCGTAGGGGAACTTAAGGCTGGACTAACACACTTTGATGCGATGAAAGCAGCTTTTCCAGCTGGCACTGTCACAGGAGCACCGAAACTGAGAGCCATAGAGCTGATAGACGAGATTGAAAGGGATAGGAGAGGCGTATATGCGGGGGCAGTGGGATATTTTTCTGAAAATGTCTCTGATCTGGCGATTGCGATCAGGATGGTTGAGTACGATGGAAAATGCAGGGTCAGAGCGGGAGCAGGGATAGTTGCCGACTCCATACCGGAGAAGGAGTTTTTGGAGACTGAAAACAAGATTGCAAGAGTTTTGAAGGCGGTGGGATTATGATAGTTGTTATAGACTGTAAGGACTCCTTCGTATACAATCTCGTTGAATACATTTCAATGTTCGACAGGGTTAAGGTTTTTGACAGAGAAAATGCAAGAGAAATTGACAATATTAACTTTGATGGGATCGTTATCTCTCCCGGTCCCGGAAAGCCTGACAAGAGCCTTGAGTTTGTTTTTGACTACAGCGTGCCAGTTCTCGGAGTTTGTCTGGGTCATCAGATGATAGCAGAGGTTTTTGGCGGGAAAGTGGGAAAGGTCAAGCCTGTTCATGGAAAAAGCTCCATAATCAGGCATAACTCCGATGGAATATTCAAAGGGGTAAGAAATCCGCTGAGGGCTGGCAGATATCACTCCCTTGCAGTTCTGAGACCTCCAAATGGCTTTGAGATCACGGCGGTGAGCGAGGATGGGATAGTTATGGGATTGAGAAGGGAAGACATCTACGGAGTTCAGTTCCACCCTGAAAGTGTGCTAACTGAAGATGGCTTGAGAATAATTAGAAACTTCGTGGAGATTTGCCATGATCGTTAAGGTTTGCGGTGTTAAGAATTTGGATGAGCTTGAGGTTGTTGAGAGGTATGCTGACGCAACGGGAGTTGTAGTTAAGTGCGATTCAAAGAGGTGTGTTGACCTTGAGAGGGCACGAGAAATAGTGAATTCTGCCTCAATACCCGTTTTCACTGTATCCACTGCAACAAGCCTTGAAGACTGGCTTGAGATAGTTTCAAAGGTAGAGTGCGATTTGGTGCAGGTTCACTCCTCTATGAATCTGGAGGATTTTGAGAGATTGAAGGAGATCGTTAAAACCATGAAGGCCTTTATCGTTAATGATAGCCCAGAGAGGATAATTCGAATGATTGAAGCTTACTCTCCCCATTTCATTCTTCTTGACTCCGGATGTGGGAGTGGAGTGGTTCATGACTGGAGAGTGAGCAGGGAGATTTCGAAAAGATATGGGGTTTTTCTTGCTGGTGGACTCAATCCTGAGAACGTTGAAGAGGCGATAAGGCAAGTAAGGCCAATTGGTGTTGACGTGTCGTCTGGTGTGGAGAGGAATGGTGTCAAGTCGGAAATCCTGGTTAAAGAGTTTGTTAGGAGGGCAAAAAATGAAGTTCGGTGAGTTTGGTGGAAGATACGTTCCTGAAGTTCTCATTCCTCCTCTTGAGGAGCTTGAGAGAGCGTATGAGGAGCTGAAGGATGATGACAGGTTTAAGGAGGAGCTTGACTATTACCTCAAAAATTACGCTGGCAGACCCACCCCCCTGTATTTCGCCAGAAATCTGAGCAGAGAGGTGGGGGCGAAAATTTACCTGAAGAGAGAGGATTTGCTTCATGGCGGAGCGCACAAGATAAACAACACAATTGGCCAAGCTCTTCTGGCGAAGTTTATGGGAAAAACGAGGATTATAGCTGAAACTGGTGCGGGGCAGCATGGGGTTGCAACTGCTATGGCAGCAGCGTTGCTTGGGCTTGAGGCGGAGATTTACATGGGTGCTGAGGACTACGAGAGGCAGAAGATGAACGTATTCAGGATGCGACTGCTGGGAGCGAGGGTTACTGCAGTTGAGAGCGGTAGCATGACTCTGAAGGACGCTATAAACGAGGCGTTAAGGGATTGGGTTGAGAGCTTTGAGTACACCCACTACCTGATAGGCTCGGTTGTTGGGCCACATCCATTCCCCACTATTGTGAGAGACTTCCAGTCTGTGATTGGTGTTGAGGCAAAAAAGCAGATAATAGGGGCTGAGGGCAGGTTGCCTGATGTGATAGTCGCGTGCGTTGGTGGGGGGAGTAATGCGATGGGCATCTTTTACCCTTTTTTGAGGGATGAGGACGTGAGGCTCATAGGTGTTGAGGCTGCAGGCAAGGGCATAGAGACGGGAAAGCATTCTGCCTCACTAACGGCTGGAAGTAAGGGGGTTCTGCATGGGATGCTGTCCTACTTTCTGCACAACGAAAATGGCATGATGCTCGACACCCACAGCATTTCCGCCGGGTTGGACTATCCGGGAGTGGGGCCTGAGCATGCCTACCTGAAAGAGGTTGAGAGGTGTGAATACGTCGCAGTAAAGGATGATGAGGCTCTGGATGCCTTCATGACGCTTTCAAAGCTCGAAGGAATAATTCCCGCTCTTGAATCTGCACATGCAGTAGCCTATGCAATCAAGATGGCAGAGGAAATGGACAGGGATGATGTGATAGTAGTAAATCTTTCGGGAAGGGGAGATAAAGACATGGGAATCGTGATGGAGAGGATAGCATGATTGACAGGTCACTAATCGTTTTCTTCACTGCAAGCTATCCCTCAGTAGAGAAAACTGTGGAATTCATGCTCACATCGGCTGAAGCTGGAGCTGATGTCATAGAGCTTGGGGTGCCCTTCAGCGATCCAGTTGCAGACGGGAAGACGATTCAGGAATCCTACGTAAGGGCACTGAGAAATTTTAGAGTTGAGCAGGTTTTTGAGATTGCCAGAGGTTTCAGGAAGGAGTGTGAAAAACCGCTGGTGATAATGAGCTACTACAACCCGATTTACAGGAGGGGCGTTAAAGGGTTCGTGGAGAAAGCATATGAAAGTGGTGCTGATGCGCTGCTCGTCGTTGATTTGCCCTACGATGAGGCTGAAGAGTTGGTTGAGACTTGCAACGATGTGGGAATGAAAAACGTGTTTTTGGCTGCACCCAACACAAGCGAGGAGAGGTTGAGGGCAATTGATGAGCTATCGGCCTTCATCTATCTTGTCTCAACCTACGGTGTTACAGGAGAGAGGAGAGAGATTTCCCCATTAGCATTTGAAGCTTTGAAAAGGGTCAAGAACGTATGTAAGAAACCTGTAGCAGTTGGATTCGGTGTTTCGAGGGCGGATCATGTAAGGCAGTTAATCGAAGCGGGGGCAGATGGCGTTGTCGTGGGAAGTGCATTTATCCGTATCATTAACGAGAAAGGTGGAAATGCGGTTGAGGATATTAGGGAGCTAACCTTAAACCTGAAGTCCGGAGTATCTTAGTGCCTACGTCCTGAGCAAAACGATATTTTTCAAGTGCCTTCTGTCTTATTTATCATTGCTTTCGCTATCTCCAGAGTTACGTTAGCTTCAATCCAAGCTGCGATTACTATCAGGATGATGGAGATTAAAGCCAAGATTAGATATCCCTCGATATCTTCTTTTGTTAGAGATTGCTCTTTTCTGCCTACCAAATACCTGACAATTTCGTATGGAATTTTGAAACCGGCAGCTCCAGCAATTATGATGGCGGGGATTTCGAGTATGGCGTGAGGGAGGATTAGAAGTAGAAAGTCTCCAAAGTGCATACTTTTTCTAAGACCCTCAATATATAGAAAAGTCAGAGTCATTCCGTTGAATATCAAATTAATAGTAGTTGCAACACCAAATCCTACCATTAAAATTAGGATTGCCCTCAAATTCGTTACTAAGATTCTCATAGGAAAGAGGCAAATGATTATTACTCGTTTTCACTTGTGCAGTCGGAAATGTGTGAACATCGTTGAATACGCTAAAACCTACGATAATTCCCATAACGTATATAGCTGCAGATAAAGTTAGTAGGGAGATTGTAATCTGCATTTACTTAGTTACTAACTTATTAACTATAATAAATACTATTAGTAAAGCACTAAGAACTGGTAATATTTGGTAAGATTTCATTGGAATTAAAAGTTTTCCTGTTATCTCGAATAAAAAATTTGTTAGCGAGATTAAGGTTAAAGCTATAAGACATACACCTAAGACGTTCCTCACAAGCCTTAGACTCTCCAACTCTTTTGCGGGCATATACCTCATAATGTTCCTGCTGTTATCCAGTATGCTATGCCTGCTGGAGGTGCGATGGCAAAAGCGACTACAGCTCCTGCAAGTAGTGCCATATTGGCATACGTTTGCCATGAATATTGTCCATCGTCGAGCACATCATTCCCCGCATTCCATGCCAATAAAAAGACTGCCGCCGATATTGAATGTCGTTGACGATGCTGCAGGCACCCCAGCCACCCCTAACATCGCCAAACACATCGCCACAGCCAGCTACTTCATCATTTCTTCATTCCAGCCCTTGACCTCGTACACCTCATCACCTCTACATTTGCTCTCTATACTCGTATGATATGCTATACCTATTTAAAACTTATACTAAGTTAGATATAGAAAATGTTAAGTATGGATCAAAGACTCTCACTATCAATAAGTCTATTAAAATTGATTATCTATCCAGTTTTATCAGATGGTTAAAAGAGGGAGATATAGGCCTAAAAAAGCCAGCCCTCGCTGCTTGGTTCTACTGTAACTGTTCCTTTCAAGTCTGGGTTATTTGGATACAATCGTGTAATGATAAGTAATACCAACAAAAATTACCTGCTCTGACTCTCAAGCTCCTCAAGGAGCCTGCATGCCTGACAAACTTTGCGAGGAGTTGGCTCCCCACATCTCTCGCATCTCTTCAGATCAATCTGCGGATACATGTTTCTAAGGCATGGAATCAGCTTCTCAAAGCTGCTCATAACCGAAAACTTCCTACCGGGATATTTGTTTTCAAACTCATAGAGAAAATCTCTAACACTCGCCCTCACAGGAAACTCACTGTAGGGGCACTCATCAAAGTCCATTGGGAGGTCGTGGAGGAGGCCATAAACCACCACCTCTTTTTCGTAAATGTATCGGAAAGGCTTAATCCTCATGATCAGTCCCTCCTGAACCCTCTGCGGCACGAGTCTTGCCATCCTCTCCATGTCGGCATTCAGGAAATTCATCAAAATTGTCTGAGTCTCATCATCAAGGTTGTGACCAGTGGCGAGCTTTGTCGCACCCATCTCCCTTGCAGTCCTGTTGAGTAAATATTTCCTGAAGACCCCGCAGTAGGTGCATGGTTTCTTATCGCCCCTCTTCACCATCTCGTCAAGCGTCATCCCGAAGTTCTCTTTAAAGGACACTACAACGTGCTCAATTCCAAGGTCACCCGCAACCTTTTCGGCGATTTCCACAGTGGGCGGGCGATATCCGGCTATCCCCTCATCAACCGTAATGGCAAAAAGCTCTATGTCTCTCCTTCCAGCGTAGAGCTTGTTCAGAACGTAAGTCAAAGTTACACTATCCTTTCCTCCGCTCAGGGCAATGGCAATCTTGTCTCCCTTCTGAATCATGTCGAACTTCTTTACGGCGAGCTTTACTCTCCTCTCAAAATCCTCAACGAAGTGTCTCCTGCATAGATGCCTGTTCGAGTGTCTCTGAAATATTACTGCCCTTCTGTCACATCTTGAACACTTTATCATCTTTCCCTCAGGTTGACCTTGCTGTAAATCGTCTCTGCTTCCTCAACACCTCCCAACTGCAAAACCTGCCGCCTTATTTCCTCAATCGGTTCTCTCGTTACAGCATGAACCATGAAGTAAATAGGATAGTTCCATTTCCCGCTCACAACTCTCTCTATGAGATGGGTTATCTGCGGGAAGTTTTCGAGCAGATTTAACGCTACCCTCTCTGGCTTGGTTGAGAGCTTTAACACCGTCATGCCGTTCTCCTTAAATCCAACCTTCCTTTCCCTCAGCACCCCGCTGAAGTCCCTCCCAACACCTTTCCTCATCAGTTCTTTGATAATATCCACCACTTCTTCTTCAGAATAACCAAAACCGGCGAATGGCCTCTCTACAATTTCCAGAGATTCCAGACTCCTCACAAATTCCTCATCAAAACCCAATTCTTCTACAAGTGGAATCTTTTCTGGTTCAAGGCCTCTCTCGCTCCACGAAACACCCTTACTCAGATCATACTTCACATCCATCTTGTAAACCCTCTTTGTCGGAAGTACAACGTATTCCTCAACTCCACACTCTTCAGCAATCCTGCCGACTATTCCCTCAATCTCCTCCACATCCCGCCCTTTTACCGTAAACCATACGTTGTAATAGGCATCCCTCAGGAAGTTGTGCTTAACCCTGAACTCATCGTGAGCATTTACCTTCGCAGCAACCTCATCCACCTTCTCAGCTCTAAAACCAACAAGTGCAGCGCGCTTATAACCGGAAAAAGCACGATAATTCAGATTAAGACCGTATCTCTTAACAACTCCTTCCCCCACGTATTTTCTCACGAGTTTTATTACCTCCTCCTTCCCTCTGCCGAGATTTTCAGCCAAGTCAGCAAGGGGTGTCGTTGTCAGAGGGAGACTATACTGTAATTCCATCAGCAACTCAGTATCAAGCTTCAAAACTGAATCCCTCCATCTTCAGCATTTCTTCTGCCTGAAACGTAATCTTCAACAATCTCCTCAGCCAGCTTTCTTGCCTCATCAACCCTTCCTTCTCTTACAAATTCGAGGAACTTCTCATCACTGCTGACTATGGAGTAAAGTTTCATTCTCAAGTTCACGGGGATTCCACTGACCTTCATATAGTTTTTAAGATAATCCATTGCATTCAAAAAGTAAATAAGCTCATCCTGCTCTTCAAGAGCTTTCTGGAAGAGGTCTCTCACCTTTCTTGCTACAACACCACTCTTGCCCTCTGTCGTCACTGCGAACCTTATTCCATCCTTTCCGCCTTCAAAAGGAACAACTACCTCCGTCATTTTTGCATCATTCGCAAGATTTACCATCGTTTTGTGTTTTGCTGCAGCCTCCATCACCCTGTTGTTAAAATCCTTGGTACCTACTGCAATAACAATCAAATTGAACTCGGAAGCAAGTTTATCAAAATCCATTTTTTCAATAGAGGTTCTAATCAGCTTAACCCCACCATGTTTAGAAAGTTTAACAAGTTCGTCTGAAAACTCATGACTGAAGACTGTAACATCTGCTCCAGCCTCTAAAAATTTCTTCGCCCTCAGAGTGCCAACCCCACCTCCTCCTATTACAGCCACCTTCTTTCCCTGAAACTCTATGTACAACGGAAGTCTCATTATAACTTCACAAGACCTGATGTGGTTTAAAGTATTTCCCCAACATATTCACATCCGAACTCCTTAAGATTGCCATCGGAAGTCAGTACCACAGCAGTTGCAGGACAGCCTTTTCTATCCTTAAGTATATGCGATTTTCCTCCAGCTAACGAAGCAACGAGATTTGCAACTTCATTTAAACCCCCACTCTTCACCGGGAAAATTGATGTGGCTTTTCCCTCTCTAACAAGATTTGAAAGTTCTACAACTTTTTTCACATCCAGAAGGTCGTCCAGCTTGAGATTTTCCCCGCTGCTATCCCTGCCGTAAAAGAAGATTTTATCCCCTCTCTTAGGAGAGTTTCTAACTGTCATATCCCTTAACCCAACCACAGTACATACAAATCCACTTTGATTGGATTCAAAAAACTCCTCATAGCCCGAAAGAGTTGTGCGAACGTTCAATTTTTTCCTGATCGCTTTGGAGAACTCCTTGAAAAATCTGCGAGTATAATCGAAACCGCATGTCGTCGAAAGTGTGACAAGCAGTGGACTCACGAATCTGCAATAGGTTTCAACCGCTGCCTGATTTGCCAGAACTTCTGCAACAAAGCCTAAATCCTTTTTGACATCCATCTCTAATTCTCCTACTCCACCGTATGAAACGTTCAAAACCGTTACAGACGTTAAATTTCCCAAATCAATATTTACGGCATTTCTCTCCTCATAAACATCAATATTCTTTACAGGCAGCGAAGGTTTGAAATAAAAACCTATGTTTTCAAGCAATGTGAGATAAATGGCTATCGAGTTTCTGATTACCTCAGAACGGGACATCAGAGTTCTCCTTGCAACGTCATCCAACCTATCAACAGTTTTTTCGTCAAGTCTTATTGATATAAGCTTCATGTATTGTATTACAATTGAATTACAAAAAAATTTTCCCTGCCCCCTCCATTTCCTGTGGAAA
>DAVR01000027.1 GCA_002507545.1 Archaeoglobus sp. UBA230
CCATCGCCGTAATCGTTGACGATGACGGTAACATACTCCCGCCGGGAGAGGTGGGAGAGCTTGCCATTAGAGGCCCGCAGGTTATGAAGGGATACTGGAATCGCAAGGAGGAGACTGAGAAGACGCTGATAAACGGGTGGTTGCTGACGGGAGATATGGCAAAGATGGATGAGGATGGATACTTCTACATCGTAGACAGGAAGAAGGACATGATAATCGCTGGAGGTTTCAACATCTATCCAAGAGAGATTGAGGAGGTGCTTTACGAGCATCCAGCAGTGGCTGAGGCTGCTGTTATTGGTGTTCCCGATCCATACAGGGGTGAGACGGTAAAGGCATTCATTGAGCTCAAGCCGGGATGGAAGGGCAAGGTTAGTGAAGAAGAGATAATCAAGTTCTGCAAGGAAAGATTGGCTGCCTATAAGGTTCCGAAACTCGTGGAGTTCAGGGATGAATTGCCGAAGTCCTTGGTGGGTAAAGTGTTGAGGAGGGTGCTGAGGGAGGAGGTGAAAAAATCAGGTTAGCTATTTATTTTTTAGAAAACGGAAAAAATAATATTTGGGTAGGCTAAGCTGTAGACTATGTTTGGAAAAATGGTCGAGATTGCCGAGAACGTTTATGCCTACGTTCAGGGCAGTGGAGAATGGTTTGTTAACAATGCAGGGCTCATTGTCGGGGATAGCTATGCGGTCCTTGTGGATACACTTTCCAATGAACAGAGAGCAATGGAAATGAGAGAAAAAATCAGGAAAGTGACGGAAAAACCTGTTAAAATTCTTATTAACACCCACGGGCACCCAGATCACGTTTGGACAAATCATGTGTTCGATGCAATTGCAATTGCCCACGAAAATGGGAGAAAGGAGACGCTAACAGCCTTTGTGGATATCTATCGGACTCTTTTCCCAGATTTGGACTTCACTGGAGCCAAAATTACCCCACAGGATGTAACCTTCGAAAAGGAATTGAAAATTTACAATAGTAAGGAAATACACCTCGTTCATCCGGGAGTTGCTCACACCACGGGTGACTGCTATGTTTACTTGCCCCAAGAGAAAGTTGTTTTCTGCGGAGATTTGCTTTTTGCAAAGCCATGCACACCCTTAGCACTTGGCGGGTCGGTTGTAGGATATATTAAAGCTCTTGACGAGCTTCTGAACCTTGATGCGGAAATCTACGTTCCGGGACACGGAGAGGTGGCAGGAAAGGAGGAGGTTGCTGCGGCGAAGGAGTACCTTGAATTTGTTTATGAAGAAGCAAAGAAAAGGTTTGACAAGGGAATGGAGTGGTATGAAGCTGCACTTGACATTGATCTTGGAGAATACGGAGACTGGAGGGAGTCAGAGAGAATCGTGGGTAACATTGCAAGGGCATATGCAGAGCTGAAAGGGGAGGAAATGCAGTTTTCAGATATTGTAGAGGCTGGAAGGAGGATGCTTGAATACGGTAAAGAGGTCAGATAGCCCATTGTCGAGATTGGCTGTGTGTTTAGAATTCAGGTATTCTTTCCACCTTTTCTACTTCTGTTACCTCTATCTCCTTGCTCAGCACAGAGAGAAATTCTTTGGCTGGGATTGCACCTTCAGGAGCATGAACTCCCGGTTTGTCAATCTTACCTTCTGCAATCATAATTGCACCGAGTGCAGCCGGAAGAGCAGTTGCTTTAACTGCTGAAGCTTCCGCTACCCCGTAGAAAACCTCTCTTTTCTCACCACTTTTTTCTCCCACTACCCTTGTTCCAATTCCGACACCATAAAGTGCAAACTGCTCACCAAACCTCTTTACAGTTTCCTGTGTTATCCCAACTATTAGATCCACCGGCACTATCTCAGGAAGATGCTCTATGAGCTTCACCATTATGTCTCTTACAGCAACCTCATCCTTTCCAATAGGAATCTTCTTGAGTCCGGTAAAGCCCAGCATTGAGAAATACTTTGTTAGTTCAGCCATTATTGACGGCCAGACAGTCCCCTTATTTGTGACCCTCCTAACTTTTATGTAACGTGGAATCGTCACAGGTTCTGGATGTCCAACGTTGTAGACCTCCATACATCCAACTGGTTCCGGGAATTCCACAACTTCAGCATCGGATAAGGCAGGAACCTCAACCCACTCACCGTCACGGTAGGATGGTATATTTCCGTCAACTGCATGGAAGTAGTGGTCTATTATTGCAGGACCCATAGTTGGGTCAAGTGCTGTCCAAGCCCAGTAAGTGTCAATGCTCTCAACCACATCCATTCTCTCTGCCCCATATTTTGCTAAGATATTTGTAATTCCGGGTGTTGCTCCGAGTCCAATTACTGCTGTAACTCCCGCCTTTTCTGCATCACGGTTTAACTGAAGACAGGCACTGGTAGCATCGTAGTCATCATCAACGTCAACGAAGTTAACACCAGCTTCAATTACTGCCTCTAAGACTCTTTTCCCAAACCTGTGGTAGGGACCAATTGCACTGATCACAACATCCGAGCCCTTTGCAGCATCCTTTATGCTTCCAGCATCTGCTGCATCAACTTTCAAAGCCACTCCATCAACCTCTTTTGCAACTTCCTCGGCCTTCTTGACATTTATATCTCCTATAACTATTTCGGCTCCATCAGCATGTTTTGAAAGTTCCCGAACTATTCCAGAACCAATGTGTCCACCACCGCCAAGAACACAAAACTTCATTCTACCACCTCAAAACTATTTGATTAATTATTTTTTAAATTTTCGAACATTTTACACTTGATGGGGAGGTTAAAGAACTTGAAACAAAAATAGTGGCAAAGTTTTTAGAGCAGGCTGAAAAAATCTCTCGTCAATTGGACATTTAAAAAATTATTTATTATTCGTAAACCTTCTCCCACTCCTTGTACCAATCCATCGCATCCTTCTCCACATCTCTGTCCTTAGATGGTAAACCCATCATCTTGTAGGTTTCGTGCTGAATCAGCATCTTCATTATTTCATTGCTGCCGGTCCAGATGGGCGCGAGCCTCATATCTCTGAGCATCCTCTCAACTGGATATACCTGAGTGTATCCGATGCCACCGAGAATCTGCATCGCCTTGTTTACAACATCCCAGCCCACATCCGTGGCGAAATACTTGGCCTCACTGACAAGCCTTCTTGGATCGGGACCCTTTCCAGCATCATAAAGATCAACAGCCCTCGCTGCATTGTATGTTAAAGCCCTCGCCGCATCCAGCTTTGTAATGGCCTCTGCCACCATGAAGTTTACCCCCTGAAATTCCCTGATTTTCCTGCCGAAAGCCTTTCTCTTGTTTGAGTACTTTACCGCAACCTCCAATGCAGCTCTCGCAGTTCCAAGTGCCCCGGCTGCTGAAGTCATTCTTTCAGGGATCATCATTCTGTTGAAAACAGCTCTTGCACCATTAACTTCCCCAATCCTATACTCATCCGGAACTTCAACATCTTTGAAGACGATTCTTGCCGTGCCCATCCCTCTGAAACCCAGAAGGTTGTAGAGTTCCTCAATCTCAACACCCATATCTCTCTCAACCAAGAATGCAGTTAATGCCTTATGTCCTGGAGCATTCGGGTCAGTCCTTGCATAAATCAGGTAGAAGTCCGCTACCTTGCCTCCAGCTATAAACCTCTTCGCCCCATTCAACACCCAGACATTCCCCTTCTTCTCAGCTCTTGTCGTTGTTCCAAAGAAGTCGCTTCCACCTCTCGGCTCTGTCAAACCCTCGGCAGAAATTTTCTTTCCCTTGATTATTGGCTTCAGAAATTCCTCCTTCTGCCACTCTTGACCAAAGCGGTAAATTGCCTCTCCAACAATGCTCACCATCGCATAACTGCACCCGATTCCGTTTCCCAACACTCCGACCTCCTCAACAGCAACGCTCTCGGCACTCCAGCTCAATCCTCTCCCGCCGTATTCTTCCGGAAATCTCAGACCAAGCATATTCCTTTTCGCAGCCTCCTCAAGAAACTCAAAGGGGTAGTCAACCTCATCTCTATCCATCTTTCTGAGCAATTCTGGGTCAACTGCGTTAACAAGCTCCTTAGCCTCCTCTCTAATCTTGATCTCCTCCTCATTCAACAAAGCATCGTTTTCCAACATCCTACTCACCTAATACCTCTTTTCTTAACAATAGTTTGTTAATTTTTCCCGTGCTCGTGAGGGGCATGTCTCCTACGATCACAAATAAAATCTAATTTGGAAAATATTTAAACTTAACGTTAACGTTAACTGCTACTTTTCAAGTTCCTCAAGACGTTTAATGAGCATCTCCTTGATGTTCAGAATCTCTTCTTTAAGTAATTCAAGCTCTTTAATCTTTTCGTCAATCTCTTGGAGCTTTTTGTTGCCGTATTTTAGAGCTAACTTTATCTGCTCAGGTTCTCCTGCAACATCATACATCTCTATCATCTCTTTTATTTCATCCAGACTGAAACCCAGTCTTTTTCCACGAAGAATGAGCTTGAGCTTAGCTCTATCCTTTCTTGTGAATACTCTCTGATTTCCTGCTGTCCTCATGGGGGAGAGTAATCCAACCTCTTCGTAGTATCTTATCGTCCTCGTGCTGATGTCAAATTCCTTGGCAAGCTCTGAGATCGTGTACGTGTTCTTCCTTTTCTCAGAAGTTTTTCGATTCATTTCAGAGGTACTTACATTTCCTATTTTAAAATATTTTACCCTTAATGATTTATCTGATAAAATAGCGTAACGATATTAGATAAATACCTAAATGCAAAAAAATTTATATACTACTAAGTATAAGATTCAAATGTTGCGCTGATAGTAATTGGGGGTGAATAGTCATGGTTGAAGAGCTCACAGAAAAGGAAGAGCGAATAGTTTCGCTGCTTGCAGAGACGGGGTTAAATAGAAATATAGCCAAAGTTGTTGTATTCTTGGCAAAAGCCGGAGAAGCAGTTTCAAGAGATATCGAGAGGGCAGCAAATCTCAGACAACCAGAGGTCAGTCTTGCAATGAAGGACCTTAAAGACTGGGGATGGGTAAAGGAAAGAGAGCTAAAGAAGAAAGGAAAGGGAAGACCGCTTAAATGTTATAAACTCACCAGAGATTTGAAAGAAATAGTTTCCGAGCTCGTACAGAATAAGAGAGAAGAAATCAAGAAGATAGAAAAAGACTTAGAGGAACTTGAAGGATTGGTCGGACTCAAATAATGCATGTAGATAAAAAAATTGGGAGGAACTTCGTAAGGGTTACCGTCGAAAACGTGCTTATAATCTGCCATGGCCTCCCTTATGAATCAGGTTCTGTAGTGGAGAAAGGATATTCAACCCTTGCCAAATTTTTTGCCTCCAGAAGTCTTCCCTCAGTAATCTTTGACTTTTCTGGCACTGGGTTGAGTGAGGGAGTTTTCAGTTTGATGGCTTGGGTAGAGGATATTATTAACGTTTCACAGCATTTCGAGAGAGTATCACTTCTGGGATACAGCATGGGCGGTGCTGTTGCCGTAAAGGCTGCCACAGAGATAGAAAATCTTGAAAAACTTGTGCTTGCCGCATCTCCCTGCTGTGTTGATATGTTTGGTGAAAATGTTTTAAGAATGATTTATGAAAATGCAAGAATGAAAAATTTGCTGCGGGGAATCGGTGGCTATGAGGAATTCAAGGAATCATTTATCCACGAGTTTATAGAAATAGAGCCCAGAAAGTGGATTGACAGGATTGAGGTTCCAAAGCTCATAGTTCATGGACGAGAGGACTACATTGTACCTTTTGAAAATGCGCTAACACTCTTCGAACTCGCTAAGGAACCAAAGACATTCATCGAGTTGAAAAAAGGGAATCATTTTTTGAGACAGGATTTAGCAGTAAGTGAGCTGATAGCGAATTGGCTCTTAGGAAAAATAAAAGATAGAAAGCTGATTATTTAACTAATTTATCCAGAATGCTGACTATTTCCTCCCAAACTCCCTCAATGTCTTTTGTACCATCAACGTCGTAGAGAACACCCTTTTTTCTGTAATATTCTATTAGGGGCTCTGTGTTCTGTTTGTAAACCCTGTATCTCTCTCTCACTGTTTCTTCCTTGTCATCATCCCTCTGGTAAAGCTCTCCACCACACTTGTCACACTTATTGTCTTCCTTCGGAGGGGCGTAGATCAGGTGGTAGACTGCTCCACACTTCTTGCACGTCCTGCGGTTTACTATTCTCTTAACTACCTCCTCCTCAGGAACGGCTATGTTTATGACTGCATCAATTTTCTTCCCAAGCTCCTCGAGCATCTCATCGAGAGCTTCGGCTTGGGCAAGAGTTCTTGGGAAACCATCAAGAATGAAACCCTTCTCACAGTCTGGCTGCTGCAACCTCTCCTTCACGATTCCAATTACGACCTCATCGGGTACAAGCTCTCCCTTATCCATATATTCCTTGGCTCTCTTCCCAAGCTCAGTACCTTTAGCAACCGCCTCTCTTAGCATGTCACCAGTTGAAATCTGAGGAATACCGTATTTCTCCACTGCTCTCTTTGCCTGAGTTCCCTTTCCAGCTCCCGGAGCACCGAGAAAAATCAGGTTCATGTGCTCTCTAAACGATTGCAGCTTTAAATTTTTTGATTTTTGTAATATTACTGTTCAACTCAGTTCAAACTTTTGATAAAATTTTCTTTAAATCTACCTCTTCCATCAACCTCTTCTTCATGCCTTCAACAATTTCTATCCGCCTCTTTTTGTTCTTTTTCTCTATTATCTTCCTTTCCCAGGGAAAAGAGAGCAATGGTATTCTCTCGTCACTGTAGTATATTAGAGGGGTTACTATGGACTCTATCCTAACCGTGTCCACACCAGCGTTACTCAGAGCTTTAATCAACGACACGAGGAGTGGAACCTTTGTTCCACCATCTATGAACACTTTCTCGCCAAATTCAAGTTCGGAAAAAAGCTCGTCTTTCACAAACTCGTTCTGCAATCTGTGTTTCCTCACCACCTCTCTCTCATCCACCTCTATGCCTTTCCTTAAATCTCTCGAGAGCTTTATTAGTGTGAAGGCAATCACAACCCACTCGAAAAAATTTGCAAGGCCCGGCCTGTCATAAAGGGCTGGGCGAATTACTACAGTGTAAAAGGTCAGGATGAACAGAATCAGAATAAAAAAGGACCTCTCGTTTCTGATCCACTCTGCAAGCTCGCCTTCATATGCATTTGAGAGAGAGGTAATTGCGAAGATCAGGAAAAGGGCTAAGGATGGTATTGCCAGAGAGGGTATTCCAAATGTGGATGAAAGCCCTGAAAATATAACGTATGAAGACACACCGGCAAGAGTAAGGGAGGTGGCGGATATTGCAGACTGGTAGAGCGGGTTGGTTGAAAAGGTAATGTAAGAGAAGGCTATCGAGCCCACAAAGATTGCCAGAGGCAGTCTCAGAGAATTATAGACGAGGTAGTACTGAGGGTATCCGACGAAAAGTAGGGAGTTAAAAAGAATGTCAAGGGAGACTATCAGCAGAAAGGGAATCAAGATAAGTCTGTACTGCTCGTATCTTTCGAGAGATGCGATGAGTGAGTACAAGACTACGAGCAGGACCAGAGACAGTGTTTGGAATTCATCAGCGGCGATATAGGATTTTCCAAAAATCAGAGCCTGGTTGAGAATGATAAAGTAGATGATGAAAGCCGTGGAAATTCCGCCAATCAATTTAGAGGTTCTCATTTCTCACCACCCTGAGATAATCTTGAAAAGCCTCTAAAAATTCTTTCCTGCTGTATTCTCTTTTTCCATACTTGCCCTGCTCGAAGTATTTTAGCAGGACGGGTGCTTTAACTCCCAGTTTCTCCATAATCTCCCTTCCAGTCAGACTTTCAACATTTTCAAATCTTTTTCTGGCAATTTTTTCAAGCTTCCTGACTATTTCTGCGATCCCGTCTGAGTAGGGCACGATTTTTATTTCAAGCTCTCCTCTCATCCTCTTCCTCCCATGCTGTTTCTCCGCTATAATTCTCTTAGTCCCGTAACTGCTGAACCTCAGTTCAAGAGAGTCGGTGAAATCCGCAACACCATTTCCTTCAACCCTGATAAAAGCTGGTTCCTCGAGCAAAATCCTTACCTTCTCTCCAGCATCCCACACGTTGGGAAGTTCAGGATGCTCTTTCTCAGCAATTATCTTTATTTCCTCCTCTTTCCAGAGAGTTCGGTAGAGGTAGTATAGCGATGCTGCAACTGCAGCAATGATCGCTGGTATAAAGACAAAAATCGGGAAAGAGAAACTTATGTCCTTCACTGCGGGAAAGTATCTCTCACTGCCCGAATAAATTATCAGCCCACCTTCAAAGTTCTCTGGGACATCGAACTCTGCAATTCCGTTTTCAAGCTCTTTTTTGATTCCATTCAGTTCAACAAACCCATCCGCTGGTTTCCCCTCACTATCCTTTACGATCACTCTGAGTTTCTCCCCATATCTCTGTGTTTCTATCTCCACATTCCGTTTGGAGAAAACCGTCTTCTTTTCCGAGTAAAGAAAATCCACCACTGTAAAGTTCAGCTCGTTCATTCCGAGCTTCAGCGGCATCTTAGATGAGAAGTTTCCGTTGCTGACATTGACCATAACACCATTGATAAGAAGGGTTGCGTTAACGGGCTTTCCGTTGAACAGAACTTTTCCCGTAACGTTCCCTCCCTCTTTTATACTTTCATTGACTACGATTGAGACTTCTCCTGCCTGAACTTTCCTAACAAAGGTAGATGGAAGCAAATAGCCCTGCCCGGGAAATAAGAGCTTTATTTCATGTTCTCCCTCTGTCAGGCTGAGATATGCTTCAAAATACCCCTTTTTAACATCAATCTTGCTGCAGGAATTATCAACGCAGAGATTAATGTAGCCCGTGTAAGGCCTATCTGTCTCCAGTTTACCCCTCAATTGGAACTGCTTTGCCACTCTGTCGGGTAGAGTCACGTTGATCTTCGGCCTGTAATAAATCTCCACCTCTGGATCGCTCCAAGATTCGATGTGATAAAGACTTCCTGTGTAGTGGGCAACAACGTTGTATCTGCCAGTTATTTCTGGAGCTCTGAGCTTTGCTTCAAATGTTCCATTGACTTCTACAATCCCAACCATCAAACCCTTCTTGCTATTTTTATCCTTCTTCAAAAATATTTCAACATATCCTTTCACGGGATTTCCGTTTTTGTCTGTAACCTTTCCCTTAACTGTAAAATTCTCTCCAGCAATGAGCTTTGGGTCTACATAAGTTATCTTCGTCTCAGTCTCTATTCCAACACCTTTTGGAGAGGGGTCGAACTCCACCCACCCCTCTTTGAACTTCACCTCAGCCCATACATAGGCGTCTGATGCAAAAATCGTCTGATTTTCAGAAGTAGGATCGGCAAGATAACCAAAAACAACTCTTGAAGGATAGCCAAGGGATTGAGTAAGTAAAACGAACGCGGATGCAAATTCTCTGGCTGTGCCAACTCTCGTTTTGAAAAGGAACTCCTTAACATCAGTCCCTTTTCCAAGATAGGCATTGACATAGTTTTCCTTCAGATACCTCTGGATCGCCATCACCCTTTCGTAATCATTCGTTGCATTAGCCGTGATTCTCTCTGCGAGGTTTCTTATTTCTGGATCGCTGTAAGGCTCGATTTTCCCGTCAATTGTGGTCGGAGTAATATTTTCTGCGGTCGAGTAGCCGTAGTAGGGGTCTTTTACGGATTTTACACTGAAGACACCTTTGTCGGAGTCGTAGCACTCGTAGAGTTCTGGATTAATTTTAAGGGGGGTGATTCCCTTCGTGTCCTTTGAAACTGGAAGATAGTCTGTTAAAGCCAGAATTGGCGTTACCTTGAACTTTTTCGAAAAGAGGGGGATTGAAGGTTGGGAGCATGAAAGCCTATCTGGAACCCAGACATTGTTCTCGTATACAGAGGATGTATAGAGCCTGAGGTAGTTTGTGGTGTTATCGAGCCCCTCAACAAAGAAGATTGGAACGTTGGGAGGGTTGAAGGGGTTCCTCAGGTTACTGAAATCCGACAGTGCTGCACCCCCCTCAGTTCCACTACTATCCCCACCATTGCCTGCACTCTCTGTCAGAATCTCTCCTCCTAAAACGAAGCTCTGATTGGGTATTGAAGTCTGATAGGTCTGATACTCATATGATTTTGCACCATTCCCACTTGGTGGCCTTGTGTTTCCCTCACCAATCAAACCTTCAAAACCGGTTTTGCTGAAATCAAGGGAAGAGATAAAAGAGGATAGGAAGGATATCGAAAGTATTAGCAAGGCGAAACCTACAATCTTTTTCAGCATCAACAAAGGATAGTTGCACCCGTTAATATTTCTGTCGGCACAATTCGTACATCAGTATACCCGCAGCGACACTCAGGTTCAAGCTTGAAGTTTTTCCAGAGCCTAGTATTTTCACTACCGCGTCACATTGCTTTTTAACTGGCTGTGACACTCCTTTGTCCTCACCTCCAACGACGATTGCAGCGGGGTTGGTGAAGCTAACGTTTCTCAAATCCTCTCCATCAAGATCAGCAGCAAGGGTCATGAAACCATACTTTTTAAGCTTCTTAAGGGCTGAAGCAATGTTTTCCACTCTTGCAATAGGGATGTGGAAGACTGCTCCGGCTGACGCCCTCAATGCCCCCTCACCAATCCCTCCACCTTTTCGCTTTGGTATAACCGCTCCTGCAGACCCAAAGAACTCTGCCGTCCTAATGCAAGCTCCAATGTTCCTCTGATCAACGACATTATCGAGAAACAGTATGAAGGAGTTGCTGCTTATGGCCTTGTTGATAATTTCATCAAAGCCTGAGAATTTTACTGGAGATACATCTGCAATTATCTTCTCTTTCATTGGAACCCTGTAAACTGGAACACCCTGCTTCTTCGCCATGCTCAATATTTCTTGAATTCTGCGAGTTTTCTCTCCAGAATAAAGTATCTTATTTACCCTGTTCTCTTTCAAAGCCTCTGTGATGCTGTTGAGGTCTTTCAGTTTCATCGGAGTAAGTTATCTCTCAAATAAAATAGACTTTTCCATCCACTCTGGAACTTTTGCAGCGCTAAAAGCAGAAAACATCTCAATATTCTAAACAGCAGAACACTATGGCACCAGCAAAAATCCATTACAAAATGCCGAATCATTTAAAGATGCTCTTTTGAATATTAGTATATTGTTCACGGTTAGTGCAAGCATGAGTAATGACGCTACCATTCCTACAAGTGCTATACCTCTGCCTAATTTTTAAAAAAAATGAGAATGTTTTTCCTCATTGAACTACCCTCACGAAATTTTCTCCTATGAAAAACTTCCCACCTATTTCACCGATCACAAACACAGTAACGTTCCCTTCCCTAAGCATCCTCTTCACTTCCTGCCTGTCAAACTTGACCATCAGTTCTGGATATCCATCTCCATCTCTGTCCTTGATCTTTGGATGTCTGATAAATCCGTACTTGGTGTCGTTTACAGCCGGAACTACTCCGTTCAGGTAGACTGTAGAGATGTCTATCTTGCCAACATCATAACCCGGAATCTCTATCCACGCTGTTACCCATTTACCCTTAGACTGAGGTTTATCGTTTTGGGATATATGTCAACGCTTGCGTTTACGAATTCAACCTCATCTATCTCTGCTGTTATGTTATCTGCAATCCAGCCCAAGACAGTTTGCTGAACGCTCATACCTTCCAGTATTGTCCTGTTGTAGTTGATGATTGTTTCGTTCGGTACTTCACCACTGATTGTCTGGCTAAAATAAGTACTTCATAAAATCAACCTTACCGAAATAGCGAACCTGAATCCAAATTGCTACCGCTATTATGAATTTGATACTAACTGGATTGAAGAAAATAAGACCCAGAGCTACGAGTACTTTCATTCTTGCGTTAAGCGTAATCTTACGTCTTTTGTAGTCCCACAACACTACTAAGGAACACGCAAACGGGTAATATAGCGGTGAAAAAATTATTAAAAACAAAGAAAAAAGAATATATGCCTCAGGTGGATGATAAATTGATACCAGTACACTACCGTTGAGAACTGCGCGTAGATAGTCAATGATGTATTCTAAGACAATCCAGTGAATACTTGGCATAATTAGAGCAATTATCATCTTTCTCCAATCTAATTTAAAGAATGTCCTCAGCGACGACATATCACTTTCACTACATCTTTACCATAGAATTGGGTTTCGCTGGTTTCACCAGTAATGATGACCTTATTCCTCCCGCAGTCAAGCATTTCCATGGCTTGCCATCAGTATGTGTTTTATTTTTGAATTTAATAACCTTGATCTTCATGGGAGACACTGTATGGTTGAGCTTTATCGATGATTCGTTAAGTTTTCCTGTTGGCATTTCCACGAATGCAATCATGTGTTTGAAGCATTTGTGGAGGACTGGTGGAATCAGTCTAATTTCAACTTCTTTACCAACATATCCATTTGTCGTTTTAATTTCTCCCTGTCTGTCTCACAATAATCATCGGCTGAAATGACTGAATTTCCCTACAGTCATCAGTACACGTCCGGTTCATCTGGTCTGCTATAACAATATTTATCGAAAATAGCACTATAGCTATACAGAGTATAGCTCGAATCATATGCTCTCAAATGTCATAAAGTATTTAAACTTTACGATTTTCGAGAGCGGCATGTAAGAGATGTGTAAATGTACTTAGCATCCAAAAAATTTAATATCCTTTCTGCTTACCAAAACACAAGGGGTCGTGGCGTAGCCAGGAAGCGCGGCGGGCTCCAGCGGCGTGATGAATGATGGGTCTGCTGAATTGTGATGACCCGTTGGAGCACTGACCCGAAGAGACCCGCCAGTCGTGGGTTCAAATCCCACCGGCCCCATCCCCACATGGGTTCGTAACCTCCACACTTCAATATTTATCCTCCTGTCAAAATACCAGAGCACCAATAACCGCCCACGTTCAGCAACCTGATCAACTGTAACCGTCCCCTTATACTCAAGCTTTCTCCCACAGATCGGGCAATACTCATGAGTCTCCTTCTTTACCCTCTCAATCGCCTCCAAAACCTTCTCGCCGCTAACCCCAAAAGACCTCCTCCAATCGTTCATGAATCCAAAATTTGACGTCCTGTTTGAGTACTCCACAAGGTATCTCACCCATTCTCTATCAAAATCACCAAGATCCTCAGCTTTTATCCCACCATAGAAAAACTCGTTCAAATCCACAATCGCCTTTCTCGAATTATACCTCAAATGATGTACAATTCTACCAGCAGCCTCAAAATCTCCATCTTTCAAATTCAACCAAACATAAGAGTTATAAACGTTGAAAGAATCAAAATCTTCCTCCACAAAAGGGTTTATCCACACTCTTATCTCAGAAAACCGCTCTTTCCTCAACAACGCAAAAAACTCATCTCTCCAGATTCTTCTTAGCTCCCTAAGCCACTCCTTCGAGATATAGGGTGTAAATCTCACCAGCTCTCCGTTATTCATCACAACGTTGAACAAACAAACGTGATTATGGACATGCGCACTAAGCGGGTTACTGCTACTCCAGAGGTGGACGTTCATCATTCCTCCTGCTTTAATCTCTCCCTTAATCGGCGCATTTTCATGTTTTTTAAGATACTTCCTTAGGAACTTATCAATAGCCCGTCTTGTCGCCTTTCGCATAAGCTCCTCTACCCGCCCCTTCTTCTCAGGTCTCGCAAGAATATAATCCCTCAAACCTCTACTGACCTGCTCTGGAACCGTGAACACTAACCACAAAAGCGCCAAATCATTCTTATAATGTGCCACCTGCTTAACCTCACCATCAAAAACCCTATAACTCTTAACGCCTCTCTCCCTCATCGTCTCCACTATCACTTTAAGCTGTTCGATCTTCTGAGCGCTGTATCTCTTCGAAACGCTGTATTTCCGTAAAGGATGAATCCTGCCCACATGAACCTTAACTCGCTTCCTCCTCTCACCATCTTCAACAACAAAACTCTTCTCAAAACTCGGCGCTGCCTTGAAAATCTCTCCATGCTTAGGGCAAACGTACTCATCAAACAAGATTACAGCACTATATGCGTCCTCTGAATAGCCAAGCTCCTTTAAAACAGCAGCAAACTCAGGATGAACCTCAACCCTCGTGTAGCCATAATCCACTATGCTATAGCCATCAAGATCCACCTCATCAAGCCCCCTAATCCTGAACGCCTGCAAAGTAGTAACACACTTCAAACCAAAAAGGTCAAACACTTCTCGCAGCTTCTCAGTATCTCTTTTATTCTCTTCCTTATATTTATTGCCAAAATTACCCACCTGTAGTGGATTATAAGAGGGTGAACATAAACCCGTGGGGCTGGTGGGATAAGAATGGGTCGGTCGTGGGTCGGTTTTTATAGATTCCTTATTATTTATCCTTGGGGATTCCTTAGGGTTAAGTAGTGTTGTTGGGTTGATGCCGGCGATGAGCATCTTAAGCTCTATTATGCGGTCAGGGTTGCGCTGTTGTGGTGGTTTACTGAGTTCCATTTGGAGAGCCTGTTCAGCCCATTCCTTCACCAGATCATAATCGCCTATCTTAGAGATGTCCGTTCTTTGCCCGCCGTATACTCCAACAATCTTTCCAACGTTGTCTTTCTCAAAAATGAGAGCATTACTATATGGAATTACAACAACCTCAGCAGGTTTTAAAACGTAAACCTCGCCGTCCTCGCCCAAAAACTCAACTTCCTGATCTAAAAAAGGTGTTGTTGCGAAGACGGCCCGTTTCATTGTTTATCTCTTTCTCTTCTCCAGAACCACACGTAAAATCTACCTTTAGCCCTTCCTCGTGTTCTGCTGCCCACCATTATTTTCCAGTGTCCGTACGCCATAACTCTAAAAAAATAATAGTTAGATCTCTGCCCCCAGCAACTTCTTAAGCTCGTCCTGTGCAGTCTTCGCTATTGTTTTAAGGTCTCCAAACTGGCTTATGAAATCAACCGGGCTGACTCTCCCCTGCCAGACCGTTATGTAGTCGTCGTTATCTCCCCTCTTGCTCACCCTCACGCTTATGCTGCCGCCTTCCCATACACTGAAGCTCAGCATTCCGTTGTTCGTAAAGATATTCACAGTCTCAATCGGCCTTCTCTTACCGTTCCCCTCTTCCTTCCTCTCTTCCTTCCCAACCTCAACCTTTTTATTCTCCTTCTCCACCATACACAACACCTCCTTTCCTTCTGCTCCCCGCCGGAATTGCACCGGCTGAACCGCTGTCTCGATGGGGAGCATTCTTTCTGTTCTTCTCCCACCACTCTCTAAACGCCTCCACCGCCTCACAAAACCGATCAAGAACGTCGTAATCCATCATCAATCCTCCTCAAAAATAGAAACAAGCTCCTCGGGTGGGATATTCTCAATTAAATGCTTCACGTTCTTTAGTATTGTCTTCCTGAAGACCACTGGATCTTTGTTAAGTTCTCGCCCAAGAATTCTCGCCATTTTGCCCAGCTCTGGATACACTACTCTCGGCATTTTACACTCCACCCGCACCTGCTGCATCTCCAGCCCTCTTCAGTTTCCTCGAGGATCCCGCCACAAGGACAATAGCCAGAATCAACGAACTGCTGGAGCATGCTTAACCCTCCAGTTTCCTAACTTCAAATCCGTTTTCTCCAACTCTAATTAGAACCTGCTCGCCGTTTTCGAAGTCAAGGATTTTTACAAGAGCTTTTGGTACGTAGATTCTCCCTGTTCCTTTTTGGTCGATGTGATATCTACCCACCCCCACACATATATCCCTCATTCTATCACCTTCGACAGAATTCTACAACCAATCTATTTAACACTTTCGATAACCTTCGATAATATTCGACAGACAAGACTAAGCTTAAGAATGCTACAGCCCACGGTAATCTATGACCGAAGAAGATAGAGTCCTCATTGTGTCTGTTGGTAAGATTCACATCGACTCCAAAGGAGCAGGACGCATATATCTCAAAAAGAAGGTAGTTGAAGCCCTTGAAAAGATTGGAATTCAGCATGGTGATGAACTCAGGATAGAAGTCAAAGATGGAAAGCTCATTATCACAAAACTTTGAGCAACTTTTATCAGACATGTCCACCATTGTAGGGCTATGTCCAGTTTTGTAACGGTCGGCAGAATCTACATAGACAAAGACGGTGCCGGTAGATTGTATCTCAAAAAGAGGGTCATGGACGCCTTGAATTTTGAGCATGGTGAAGAGGTTAGAATCGAGGTCTTCCCTGAAGAGAACAAGATCATAGTGACGAAGCTCTGACAACTCAAATCACCTCCGCGTCGCTCAGGATCTCGCAATCTCCGTCGCTGTCGATCAGAACAGACTTGGCGCCGAGCAGACCCTTCGCGACGAGGTCCTTCTTTATCAGCTCCCTGATGTACGCCGAGATCGTGTCCCAGCCCTCTATGCGCATCGCCTTCCTGATCAGCCCCTCCCACATTTCGGGCACATCCGAACAAACCTTCAACTCGCAACACCTCCTAAATGACCCTTAGTATCTTTTAAGATACCAAAATATTTATAGGTTTCGTTAAGAATACATAGTATCCTTAAATATGGAAATTGTATAAATCGCTCCAAAGTGATTTTGTATTCAATGCCTCGCAAAAGGGAACATTTGCTTGATTTCTTGGACTTTGTGTCTTTCAAACTACTGTCTGAGTTGAAGGGATCCCCAAAAACATTTACAGAGTTGTTTAACGTTTCTGGATTGTCTAAAAGAAACTTTGATAGACGAATTAAAGAGCTTATCGAGTTGAAATTGGTTGATGAAGTTCTGATCCCAGATCCAAAAACTGGTAGGAAAAAGAAGAGATACACTCTCACAGACTTCGGTCGCTTTGTCTTGGAAAAGCTGGAGGAGATTGAGGAATACCCGAAGAGGTAACCTTTATCAACTTTTGTTAGCAGATTATCAAATATGCAGGAATCAGTTTCGCTTGTTGACCTTCTCAATGAACTCAGAGAAATCAAGAGGAGGATCGAACGAATGGAGGAATCCATAGAGGAGCTAATAGATTCAACGCTGAC
>DAVR01000026.1 GCA_002507545.1 Archaeoglobus sp. UBA230
CAAGTGGGAGGAAGGAGATTTATAGACCCACCTACAGGTCGGAAGTTTTGAGAAGGATAATAAAGAAGTATGTTCAACCGTCTGGCAATCTTTTTGGTAGGTTTACCGGTGCGGACATTGAGCTTAACGCAAGAACGATTACGAGGCTTGCAGAACTTTCCTACAGGTGCACAATCTGCAGAAGATGCACTCAGACATGTCCTATAGGAATAGATAATGGACTGATAACAAGGGAGATAAGAAAGCTTTTCAGTCAGGAGATGGGCATTGCTCCTTCAGCCCTGCACATGCAGGGTACTGTGCAGCATCTCGAAAAAGGCTCATCAACAGGATTAACACCGGACGGCTTCAAAGACATCATCGAGTTCATTGAAGAAGACATTGAGGAGAGGACAGGGAAGAAAATAAAGATACCTGTTGACGTTAAGGGGGCTGATATTTTACTAATACACAACGCTGGTGAGTATCTCAGCTGGCCTGAAAATGTTGCCGCCTTTGCGGTTATATTTGAAGAAGCCGGACTGGACTGGACGTTGAGCAGTGAGATCGTTGGTTATGATGCTGTGAACTACGGAGTTTGGTATGATGATGTGCAGCTTGCCAGAATAGCTCTTAAACATGCTGAAATAGCCAATAAACTTGATGTAAACCGCATTGTGGTTGGAGAATGTGGACACGCACATAAGGCAATCACCGTTATAGCTGACAGAATCTTCATTGACGAATACAACATTCCAAGGGAAAGCTGCCTGCCATTGCTCTGGGACATTGTGAGAAAGAAGAAGCTGAACCTCGACCCAGAGAAAAACAACTTCCCTGTCACGCTCCATGACCCCTGTAATGTGGTTAGATTGATGGGAATTGTTGAACCTCAGCGCAAAATACTGCACGAAATCTGCCCGCAGTTCAGAGAAATGAATCCAAACGGAGTTTACAACTACTGCTGTGGTGGAGGGAGTGGTTTCGCGATAATGAACTCTATGAACTTCCCCGAGTTCAGGGCAAAGGTTTCAAGCAGAATGAAATTCAAGCAGATACTCGATGCCTTCCAAGACCACATTGAGCCAGATGTTCAGAAGTATGTTTGTGCACCATGCAGCAACTGCAAAGGAGCAATTAGAGATATCTTAACGCATTACAACGCAACGGAGAAGTGTGGGATATACTACGGTGGTCTGGTTGAACTGATAGTCAACGCAATGGTTGATGTTGAGGAGCCTTTTGTGGAAATGTATTAAGGTTCTTTCATTTTTCCCTATATTTTATAGGACTCATACTTCCATATCAGGTCAAAGTACTTCTTCATTCCTGCTACCAAGCTGGGATTCTCTGTTACCGCCGCATCACGCAGATATAACGGGATTTCTGGGTCCTCAACGACAAATATCGCTTTTCCTGTCCTGTAATCATAGCTCGGATCAACAATGCTCCCTCTGAGAGGTAGAGGAGTTTTACTCGATCTTATCTCTGCGTCAATATCAGACTTGATCATTTTTACTATTTCAGTCTGTACTTTCCTCGTTCGCTCGTCAGTAAATTCTCGACCGAGAAGCAGAATTTTTATTTCAACACCTCTCTTATCTGCATCAACCAACTCCTTTCTAACCTTGGGATAGTACTCAAAGCTTCTTGACACTATGTTTATCTCTCTCTGTGATTCAGAATACATCATCCTCGTCTCCCTTTCACTCGCTTCTCCAACCCTGATCACCCTTATAAGCTCCTTCGAGTGGATACTGGATGGAGAATACACAGAGGCAAGCTCTCCTACAAGGTCTTTCTGTACTGCTTCGTAAAACCCTATTTTACCTTCATATTCAAGTGTTATGTTTCTTCTGAGCCTTTCAGCGATCTCTTCAGGCTTTCTCGCCCTAAATCTCACAGGTCGTGTGGGAATTTTGTCAACCAGTCCAAGGTCTGAAAGCTGATCCAAGACCTCGTAAATCTTGGCTCTTGGAATCCCGCTAAGTTCGCTTATCTCTGATGCCTTTGCCTCTCCACATTTGAGAATTGAAATGAGAGCTTTTGCTTGATAGGTGCTCATACCAAGCTTCTCCAAAATACTCTCAACATTCATTAGTTTCATCTCAGAAGCAAAACTTTAAATATTTTGCTACAACTAAAAGTAACAACAATATGGAGGTGTGGTTGTGACAATAATAGTAACAGGTGCCGATGGGTATGTAGGGTGGCCAGTTCTTCTGAGACTTGCGGAGACCTTCCATGACGAGAGAATCGTAGGGGTTGACAACTTTGCAAGAAGGAGATGGGTAGAAGAGATTGGATGTGTTTCTGCAAATCCGATTCTGTCCCCTGCAGAGAGAAGAAAGAAAGTTGAAGACTTAGGAAAGGTGTCTTTTGTCGAGGGCGATCTGATTTCAAAGGAATTTGTGAACATGCTTGTTAGAGTGTATCAGCCAGACGTAATAATTCATCTTGCAGCCCAGCCTTCAGCCCCATACTCTCAGATAAGCTGGGAAAAGGCAGTTTACACACAGTACAACAATAACGTGTCTACCCTAAACCTTCTCTGGGCTTTGAAGGAGAATAAAATGCTCGATGCTCATTTTATAGCTGCAACAACCACAGGTGTCTACGGAGCTCCAGAATATCCAATTCCGGAGGGTTTTATCGAGGTTGAGTATAAGGGAGGAAAAGACATCGTTCCACATCCCCATATGGCAGGCAGTTTCTACCACATGAGCAAGTGCAACGATATTAACAACATGTATCTCGCCCATAAGCAGTGGGGGCTGCCAGTGTCGGATGTGAGGGTGGCAATCGTTACAGGTGCAACGACCGAGGAGGCTAAGGGAGATATGGCGACACGTTTCGACTTTGACTTCTACTTTGGAGTGGTCACTCACAGATTCTGCGCGCAGGCTCTGATAGGGTATCCGATAACGGTTTACGGAAAGGGTTTGCAGGGTAAACCCTTTGTTACACTTGAGGATTGCGTCAAGTCCTTTGTTGAGCTGGCGAAGAAAAAGGACGTGGATGGATATGATGTTTACAATCAAACTCTGGGCGCTGTAAAGATTGTGGAGCTGGCGGAGATAATCAGAGAGGCAGCAGAAGAAGAGATTGGGCTCGAAGTTGAGATAAAGCACGTACCAAATCCGAGAGTCGAGAAAGAGGAGCATGAAATGGTTATTGAAAACGATAACTTCATAAAGCTTGTTGGAAAGCCGATGGACCTCAAAGAGGCAATTGGAGATATATTCAGAACAATAGAGGATAGAAAGAAAATTATCGAGAGCTACAAGGACAGATTTTTGCCCAGAGGACTGGAAAAATGATTCTGATTACGGGAGGATGTGGTTACATAGGAACTGCCCTATCTGAAATTTTAACCCGGCGGGGAGAAGAGTTCAGAGTGCTGGATAATCTTTCAGGCTGCAATCCGCTAAATCTTATTTTTCTCAATCATGCGGAGTTTGTATGGGGTGATGTCAGAAAAAGAGAAGATATCCGGGAGGCTCTGGAAGGGGTTGAGGTCATCATCCATCTCGCAGCAAAACTCCCCACTGCTCCGGGAATTATTGATGATGCCAAGAATGACGTGGAAGATGTGAACTACACGGGAACTTTGAACGTTCTTGAAGAGGCAAGGAGGAAAGATCTAAAAGTTCTTTTTGCCTCTACATGCAATGTGTATGGTGTCGGAACGAATCTGGATGAGAATAGCATTGTCCATCCCTTAAACCCCTACTCGAAATCGAAATTAAAGGCTGAAGAACTCTGCATCGAATATAGCGAGAATTACGGTCTCGACGTTGTAATCCTCAGGCTTGCCTCCGTTTACGGATACAGTCCCGGTGTCAGGTTCAATTTAGTCGTAAACTACTTTACACTTCGAGCACTACTTGGATACAATCTCACGGTTTTTGGATTGGGAGACAACTGGAGACCCTTTATACATGTCAGAGATGCTGCAGAGTCCTTTCTTTTCCTCATGGATAGAGGAAAAAGCGGAGAAATTTATAACGTAGGTGGAGAAAATTACAGAATACGGGATGTGGCAGAAGTGGTTCGCGATACGGTTAACCCCTCTGCGAGAATTGAGTATATGAAAGACAGGACTCCAGAGTTCAGCTACAGTGTTGATTTCTCAAAAATTCAAGAACTTGGATTCTGTCCAGAGTCTGACCTTAGGGCAGGAATAAAAGACCTTGCAAGTAGGTTGGAGGCTCTTAAAAGTTTGAGGAGGTAGTATGAAGGTTGGCGTAACTGGAGCGGGAGGTTATGTTGGAGCGGGCTTGTGCGGAAAGCTGATGGAGAGGGGTCATGAGGTTGTAATGGTTGATAATTTCTACAATGCTCAGGTGAAAGATGTTCATGGGAACAAGATTGTATGGGCTGACATAAGAGATAGAGAAGAGATGGAAAAGATGTTTGCGGATTGCGACCTGATAATCCACTTAGCTGCTATATCAGGCGTTGCCGAGTGTGATGACATGCCGGACAAGGCCTACGAGGTAAATGTGGTTGGCACAGCGAACATCGCATGGATGTGCAGGAAATATGGAATAGACCTCATATTTCCCTCCTCGATGGCTGTTATTGGCGACCCCATTGAGTTGCCGATAAAATCCACACACCCACGAAACCCCCTAAACATCTACGGACTCACGAAATGGGTTGATGAAGAAATCATAAGAACACTCTCAAAAGGAAAATTCAATGCTCTCGTCTTTATGAAAACAAATATCTACGGGGAATACGAACTCGATGGTAGGGGGATAACGAAGAGAACTGTAATAAACATATTTGTCAACAAAGCGTTGAAAGGAGAGACTCTTACCGTTCATAAGCCCGGAACTCAGACGAGAGACTTTATCCACGTTTTAGATGTTATTGATGCTTACGTGATGGCTGTGGAGAATCTGCCTAAGGGATTCAACATCTCTACACTTGCTGGAGGAGAATGTCTTTCTGTTTTAGACATCGCAAAGCTCGTGAGAAAGTATTCCAATGTGGAGATTGAGCTGATCGAGAATCCGAGAAAAGGCGAAACTCACGCGAAAAACTTTGAAGTTGATACGGAAGAGGCTAAACATCTCATAGGATTTGAAGCCAAGAGAAGGGTTGAAGAAGAGATAAAGCGTCAACTGGGTAGATAGAGCTTAAACTCGAAACACATAAATTCAAGCAGAATAAATGAAAGCCCATGAAACTCGAGAAGGTTGAAATTCTGAATCCTGATTTGAAGTATCAGATAATAGTCGGACAGGCGAACTTCTCCGTATTTACCGTTGATGACCTTTTCAGGGCTTTGCTTACCGCAGTTCCGGGTATAAAGGTTGCGGTTGCCATGAACGAAGCTGCCCCAAAGCTTGTGAGAGTTACGGGCAATGACGAGGAGTTGAAGAAGCTGGCAGCGGAAAATGCTTTGAGAATTGCAGCAAGCCATGTATTTGTCGTGGTATCTTCAAACGCTTTTCCAATAAACGTTCTTAACACCATCAAACTTCACCCAGCAGTTTGCAATGTCTTTGTTGCTTCAGCAAATCCAATCGAAATCATTGTAGCCGAAACAGAGCTTGGGAGGGCTGTACTTGGAGCGGTTGACGGTGCTGCCGTCACAAGAATTGAAAATGACGAAGAGAGGAGGCAGAGAAGAGAACTCTGCGAGAAGCTCGGATACAGGCTTGACTGACAAAATTTTTAATCCCATTAACTGAGGCAACTGCATGGCAGATTTCAAAGAAATCGAGAGGAAGTGGCAGAAAGCTTGGCAGGAATCAAGGATTTTTGAGGCTGATCCTGACAATCGTGAAAAGTTTTTCTTGACTATCCCCTATCCTTATCTTAATGGAAATCTTCATGCAGGACATACGAGAACCTTCACAATTGGAGATGCCTTTGCCAGATACATGAGAATGAAGGGGTATAACGTCCTCTTTCCTCTTGGATTTCATGTAACTGGCACACCGATTATAGGGCTGGCGGAACTGATAGCCAAGAGAGACGAGAAGACGATTGAGGTTTACACGAAATATCATGACGTCCCGCCTGATGACCTTCTTGAACTCACAACGCCTGAGAAAATTGTAGAATACTTCTCCAAAGAGGCTCTTCAGGCTCTGAGGAGAATAGGCTATTCCATAGACTGGAGGAGAGTTTTCACGACGACAGATGAGGAATATCAGAAGTTCATTGAGTGGCAATACTGGAAGCTGAAGGAGATGGGTCTGATTGTCAAGGGAACTCATCCCGTCAGGTATTGCCCTCACGACCAGAACCCGGTTGAGGATCACGATCTGTTGATGGGTGAAGAGGCAACGATTGTTGAGTTTACAGTGATCAAGTTCAAGCTCGAAGATGAGGAGTTAATCTTCCCATGCGCCACTCTGCGCCCCGAAACGGTTTTCGGGGTTACCAACATCTGGATAAAGCCCACCACATACGTTATTACTGATGTTGAAGGGGAAAAGTGGTTAGTGAGTAAGGAGGCATATGAAAAGCTAACCTACACTGAAAAGTCTGTTAAGCTTGTCAAAGAGGTTGATGCAAGGGATTACATAGGAAAATACGTTATAGTTCCTCTTGTCAACAGAAGGGTTCCAATCTTGCCAGCTGATTTTGTTGACACCGATAACGCTACTGGAGTTGTGATGAGCGTTCCCGCACATGCTCCCTATGATTACGCCGCCATTGAGGATTTGAAGAGGGACGAAGAGAGATTGAAGGAGTTTGGAATTAATAGAGATGTTGTTGAAAATCTCAAGCCTATCGTACTCATAGGGACGTCCGACCTAAAAGGGGTTCCGGCAGAGATGCTTGTAAGGGAACTTGGTGTGAGAAGTCAGCAGGATGTTGAGCTGCTGGAGAAGGCGACAAAGACCCTCTACAAAAAGGAGTATCACACAGGAATTATGCTCGAAAACACAATGGATTATGCTGGGATGAAAGTTTCTGAGGCGAAGGATAGAGTTCATGAGGATTTGATAAGGACTGGTTTGGGTGATGTGTTCTACGAGTTCAGCGAAAAGCCAGTTGTATGCAGATGCGGCACTAAATGTGTTGTGAAAGTTGTCAGGGATCAATGGTTCTTGAATTACTCAAATCGAGAATGGAAGGACAAAGTTCTGAAACACATTGAAGAAATGGAAATAATCCCGGACTATTACAAAGAGGAGTTCAGAAACAAGATTGAATGGTTGAAGGACAAGGCTTGTGCGAGAAGAAAAGGGTTGGGGACGAGGATACCGTGGGATAGAGAATGGTTAATAGAGAGCCTCTCAGATTCAACTATTTACATGGCTTACTATATCCTTGCAAAGTATATCAACGAAGGCACTCTGAGAGCCGAAAACATGACTCAGGAGTTCTTAGATTATGTGCTTCTTGGCAAAGGAGATGCAGAGAGCGCTTCAAGTTCCGCTGGCATTGACGTCAGGGTCGTGGAGAAAATCAGACAGGATTTTGAATACTGGTATCCTGTTGATTTGAGGAGCAGTGGAAAGGACCTTGTCGCCAATCACTTGCTCTTCTATCTCTTCCACCATATTGCAATCTTTCCACCAGAAAAATGGCCAAGAGCAATTGCTGTCAATGGCTATGTCAGTCTTGAGGGTAAAAAGATGAGCAAGAGTAAAGGGCCTTTGCTCACGATGAAAAGAGCTGTCCAGCAGTATGGAGCGGATGTGACAAGGCTCTACATTCTCCATGCGGCAGAGTATGACAGCGATGCAGATTGGAAAAGCAGGGAGGTTGAAGGACTTGCAAACCACCTCAAAAGATTCTACAACCTTGTGAAGGAGCACTATGTTAGCGAAGTTAAGGAGGCATCGGCACTCGATCGCTGGCTGGTGAGCAGAGTGCAGAGAGCGATAAAAGAGGTCAGAGAGGCTATGGATAGGCTGCAGACAAGAAGGGCCGTGAATGCTGCCTTTTTTGAAATTATGAACGACGTGAGGTGGTATTTGAGAAGAGGTGGCAATAATCTCGCCATAATCCTCGACGACTGGCTAAAGCTACTCTCCCCCTTTGCTCCGCACATCTGCGAAGAACTCTGGCATCTAAAGCACGATAGCTTTGTGAGTCTTGAACCCTACCCAGAATTCGACGAGTCCAAGATTGACGAGAGTGCTGAGATGGCAGAAGAGTATCTTAAAAGGTTAATAGAAGACATACTGGAGGTTAAGAAGTTCGTTGAAGGAGCCAAAGAGGTTTACATTTATCCCGCGGATGAATGGAAAGTTGAAGCTGCCAAAGCCGTTCTCAGCAGTAACGATATCGGGGAGGCTATTAAGAAGCTCATGCAGGACGAAAGAATGAGAAAGATCGGGAAAGAGGTGACAGATTTTGTGAAAAAAGTTTTCAAGGACAGAAAGAAGCTGGTGGTTTTGAATGAGAAAGAGATAATCCAGAAGAACGCCAGTTTCATTGAGAATGAGATAGGGATGAAAGTTTCCTTCGATCCATCAAAGGTTCCAGATGAGAAAAAGAGAATGGCCATTCCGGGTAAACCTGCCATATATGTTGTCTGAATACCAAAGCTTAAACTTTTTATATTTTTAATGTAAAACTTTTACCAATGGACATCAACATTGACTTTATACCCGACCCGGTGATAGTGACAGATAAGGGAGGTAGGATACTCGCCTTAAACACATCAGCCAGTGAACTTGGGCTTTCCGGAGGAGCGAACATTCATGACTACATAGGTAAGAATATTGCTGAGATTGAGATAGATGGGAGAAGCTACGAAATCAAAATTTCAGAAACCACTGAATTCAACCTTTACATCCTGAGGGACATTACAGAAAGAAAAGAAGTTGAGAGAAAGCTAAAAGAGAGCGAAAATATGTATAGAACGCTCGTTGAGTTAAGTCCAGATGCCATTGTAGTTCACGATGGACAAAAAATTGTATTTGCGAACAGACGCGCTGCTGAACTTTCAGGGTTCGAGAAACCAGAGGAAATGGTTGGTCTACCAATCATGAACTTCGTTCACCCCGATTATGTTGACTTAGTTAGGGAAAGAATTTCAAGGATGATGAAAAATAGAACAATTGCCCCCTTTGTAGAAGAGAAGTTCGTTCTACCTGACGGCAGTGTCAGGGATGTGGAAGTGAGTGTAAGCTTCATAACTTTCAATGAGAAGCCAGCAATCCTTCTTGTTGTTCGAGACGTAACAGAAAGGAAAAGAATGGAGGAAGAGGTTATCGAGAGTGAGAGAAAGTACAAGGACTTCTTTCACAACACGTTGGATATAATCGTTGTGACAGACCTCCGGGGGAATTACGTTGAGGTCAACAAAGAATTTGAGAGAATTACAGGATATAGCAGGGATGAAATTCTCGGGAAAAATTTCAGGGATGTCCTGCCAAAAAAAGAGGCTGACTACCTTTTTAAGAAATACAACGAAGCTTTCAGAGAAAGAAAGAGCGTCTACGGTCTTGAGTTCAAATTTACGACAAGGTTTGGAGAGACTAAATATGTAGAAGGGAAAGTGAGACCTCTGATAAAAAAGGATAGAGTTGTGGGCTTTATTGCCAATTTCAAAGACATCACGGAAAGAAAGAAGCTGGAAGAAGAGCTTAGAAGAACAAACAAACTTCTCAAAACGATTAACCACATCAACGAACTTGTGGTAAGGGAAAAAGACCTGCAGAAGCTTATCGAAATGACCGTTAAAGAGATTGGAGAATACAGCAATCATGCGTGGATTGGTATTTACCGTGATGGTCACCTGAATCCAATTGGAACGTCAGGAATAGACATCAAAACAGTTAGACAGGAGATTGAAAAGGGTATGCTTTGTGTTGAGAAGGCAGCTGAAATGAAAAAGCCGGTTGTAGTCTACAAAAATGAACATCGGCCAAAGTGTCCCAATTTTAATGCCCACAAGGAATATAACTGCTACATTTTCCCGATCGTGTATCACGAAAAACTCGTCGGCATTATGACTATACATTCAGACATCAGAATAAGTGACGAAGAGGTCAAGTTACTGCAAACCCTTGCAGACAATATTGCCTTTGCCATTAACTCAATCGAGCTCGAAAAAATGAAAGAGCAGGCTGTTTTGCAGATAGACCGAAATATAGAGCAGTTCGCAATACTTGTTGACAAAATAAGAAACCCCCTCGCCGTTATTATTGGAGCTGTTGAAGTCGGATGTGATAATTATGATATACAGAGAAAGGTTTTTGAAGCTGTAAATAAGGTTGAATCAATCATAGCTGAGCTTGAAAGAGGATGGCTTGAATCAGAAGATGTTAGGAAGCTACTTAGGGGGATGAGAGATGAAGATACTTCTGGTTGAAGATGAGCCTGATTTGCTTGAAATTTTTGAACACATGCTTTCAAGTTATGAGATTATCAAGGCATGTGATGGGAGAGAGGCAATTGAAAAATTCAAATCTCACCAACCCGATCTCGTTCTGATGGACATAGAGCTCCCCGGAATTGATGGGGTTGAAGCAACAAAGCGTATTTTAAGCATAAAGCCTGATACTAAAGTTATCGCCATAACGGCATTTGCTTCAAGAAGAGGAAGAGAGATGCTTGCTGCAGGAGCGGTAGAAGTTCTCAAGAAGCCTTTTAGGATGCAGGAGCTTCTTGAGACTGTTAGGAAGTATTTATGATCTACGCCGATAGCAGAGAGCCAGAGAGAATTGTAGACAGGTTGAAAAGACTCGGAATTGAAGTTGTTGTCAAAGGCCTTGAAACGGGAGACTACATCGTAAAACACGGAAACTACGAAGTTGCGGTGGAAAGGAAAGATATTAACGATTTTTTGAACTCCATCGCTGACGGTAGAATATTCAGGCAGTGTCACGCTTTGGCTGCCAGATACCCTATCTCATTTCTTGCCATTGTTGGTGATCTTGATGAAGCTTTGGAGGAAAGGATGTTTAACAGGGGTGCTGTAGTATCAGCAATAGTCTCCATAGCCGTAAAAAACCTTCAGGGTCAGGTTGTGCCCCTGATCTTCACAAAGGAAGACGACTTCTGCTTAGCACTAAAGGCAATTGACAGCCGGTTGAGGGAGGGGGACTTGAGAATTCTTCCGAGGCTGAAAAAAGCCGAGAGACTACAGGTAGCGATGCTCACCGCAATCCCGGGAATTGGGGAGAAAAAGGCTGAAAAGCTACTTGAAAAGTTCGGCAGTGTGCAAAGAATTGCAAATGCGAGCATTGCAGAGTTGATGAGGGTTGAGGGAATAGGGGAGAAGAAAGCCAAGCAGATTTACAGGATTTTCAGAAAAAAGGTTGGAGATTAATTCGCTGGAACAAATTTAGTCCCGTAATTTATTATTCCTTCTTCTCCATCCTCGCCATACCTTCTGAAAGCTTTTCTGACCCTCATCCCAGTCTCCACTTCACTCGGATCACAGGAAAGTTGCGATATGATTCTTGTTCCATTGTCGAGTTCTATGAGGGCAACGACGCATGGTTCTCCTTCTCTGATGATAGTGTAACTCAAAACCCTGCCCTCATCAGGGAGTCTAACCTCTTTAACCCTCCCTCTCCTTCTGCAAACCGGGCAGAAGTTTCTGGGTGGATAATGGTAATTTCCACAGTTTTCACAGTAACTGCCCTTAAGGTCATACCGATATTTTATCTTCCTCCAGAATCTCGGAACCACAATATCACCTCCCCAGTATTGAAACTACTGCAGTTGCACCAGTTCCTCCAATATTCAACGCTAAACCTTTCTCAGCGTCAACCTGTCTCTTCTCTGCATCTCCTCTGAGCTGGAGTGTAAGCTCCACGATCTGCCTTACACCAGTCGCTCCAACAGCGTGCCCACATGCCTTCAACCCTCCCGAAGGATTTACCGGAAGGTCTCCATCTATCTCTGTAATACCCTCTCTGATCAGTTCTGCCCCCTTCCCCTTTTCCGAAAATCCCAAGTCCTCGTAAGCGAGAATTTCTGCAATCGTAAAGGAATCGTGAACCTCTGCAACCTGAACATCCTTTGCTTCAATTCTCGCAAGTTTATATGCCTCCCTTGCAGCCTTAACAACAGCTTTCATTGTCAGAACATCCTTTCTGCTATGCAGGGCGATGTAGTCACTCGCCTGAGTGCACGCTTCAATGTAAACGGGTGTATCTGTTATTTCTCTCGCGACATTCTCGCTTGCAAGTATTACCGCTGCAGCCCCATCACTTATGGAGGCACAGTCAAGAAGCTTCAGAGGTTCTGCGACATATGGTGACCTCAGCACATCATCCACCTTTATCTCTCTCCTGAACTGTGCCTTTGGATTTTTAACACCATTTCTGTGGTTTTTCACGCTCACCATCGCCAAATCTTCCTCAGTGGTTCCGAAGCTCTCCATGTGCATCCTCGCCATTATCGCATAGAGGGCAGGCAAATTACCGCCAACGAACCTTTCCCATTCCATGTCAACCGAGGCAGAGAGAATTTCCATCGGATCACCGACATCGGTAACCTTTTCTGCACCAGCGGCAATGACTATTTCGTGCAGTCCGGAGGCAACAGCCATATAAGCTTGCCTTACCGCCAACCCACCACTGGCATCAGCAGCTTCGACTCTTGTCGCTGGAATACCAAACTCTGCCAAACCTGAGTAATCGGCAATCAGTGCAGCTATGTGTTCTTGCCCCAAATACCTGCCTCCGCTCATGTTTCCGACATACATTGCCTCTATCTCTTTCCCTTCAAGTTCAGCATCAGCCAAAGCCTCTGCTCCAGCCTCAAGGACTATGTCTCTGAATCCCCTTTCCCAAAGTTCTCCGAACTGACTGTATCCAACACCAACAACAGCAACGCGCCTCATGCCTTTATCTTCCTCCTGTGTTTAAGATAAATCGCATAATCCACATACACCTTCCTCTCGATTTTGTCCCAAACCGCAGGTTCTCTCGAGTAGTTCTCAATTCTGTCAGTAACTCTGATAGCGAAGGCGTCACTTCCTGCACCTGATCCGAAAGAAACAAGGAGTATTCTCTCATCGGGTTCGGCAATGTCGAGAGTTGCACACAAGCCAAGCAGTGAAGAACCTGAGTACGTGTTCCCAATTGCTCTCACAACAAGTCCTTGATTTATCTGCTCAATGCTGAACCCAAGCATTTTTGCAGCCCTTATCGGAAACTTGGCGTTGGGCATGTGGAAGACGGCATAGTCAAAATCCTCTGGCTTGAATTCATGCTTTTCCATCAGACCCTTTGCCGCAGAGATTACGTGTCTGAAGTAGGCAGGTAAACCTGTAAATCTACCACCATGACTGGGATACGGCTGTAAATCCCTTCTCCAGAAGTCTGGGGTATCAGAGGTGTAGGAATACGTCGCCTCAATCTCTGCTATTGGATCGTTACCGATGATAAACGCAGCTCCACCTGCAGCAGCAGCATACTCCAAAGCATCTCCCGGCCTTGCCTGACTTGTATCAGCACCAATGGCTAAGCCATACTTTATCATTCCAGATTTTACCATAGCGTAGCATATCTGCATCCCGGCTGTTCCTGCCTTGCAGGCGAACTCAAGGTCGGCAGAGAAATAGTCGTTTCCAGCTCCAATTGCCTCACCAACTATCGTTGCTGTGGGCTTAACGGCGTATGGATGACTTTCAGACCCGACAAAAACTGCTCCAATTTCTGAGGGATCAATTTTTGATCTGCTGATTGCCTCTCTCGCAGCCTCTACCGCAATAGTTGCAGCATCTTCATCCATCCCTGGCACGGATTTCTCGTAAACACCCAAACCGCCCTTGATCTTCTCCGCATCCTCTCCCCAGACTCTCGCAATTTCCTCAACTCTTATCCTGAATTTGGGTATGTAGCTTCCGTAAGACACTATTCCAGTCATGCAAACTTCCTCCTCAACCTTTTTATCATTCTATCAATCTTCATTTTGGTAACAATCAGCGGAATCCTCTCAATTCCGGCAATCTTCTTCGCCATATCATCAACCCTCGTGGCATCAATACCGTGAAGAACAACTGCAGAAGGTTTCAGATTGGAAACCCTCACAGCCACCATCGGCGATCTTCCGGTTGAAACTTTGGTGAAAACAATCGCCCTTTCGCTCGTAAGACCATATAGCCTGTAAAAGTCAAAGGCGTTGAAGGACATTATAGCGCTGATACTGTCAACAAAGGTATGACCGTGTATCAACCTCTCAAAATCATTTAGCAGTTCTCCGTCTATGACATCGCAGAATTCGGGCACGTTTACAGTTCTGGAATACTCAACTATGTCAAGAATGGCCTTAGTGTCAGACTCAAGGATATGCCTGTATTTCGAAAGCGTTGGATATCCCCTCTCTTTGTCCAGATCGAGAAGAGATAACACGAATTTCCTCAAAAAGCTTATTCCCGGACTCCTCCTCCCCGACTCGTAGTCGCTAATCACCGATGGTGAAATGCCTATCTTTTTCGCCAGTTCACTTTGAGTTGCACTGAAAATTCCCCTCCACTTTCTCATAACCTCTCCTGAGTTTTCGGCCAGAACTATATCTCCGCAAATCCTCTCTGCAATGCTCCGAAACTCCACAAATAATAAGTTAGCATATCATTTATAAAGTTAACGGATAGTCGAAAAGAAATTCGGCAATTGTTGAAAAATGTTGAAGATTGGAAGACCTTGAAGATAAAGTCTTTTTTGCATCCAGAACCTCAAGACAAATTCTCTAAATTCTAAGTTCTGAGTGTCTTTGGAACGTAAATGCAGCACGGCTCCTCTGCCAGATAATCTCCAAAAATCGCATAAGCTCTCGCCCTGCTTCCACCACATATTTTGCGATACTCGCAGACACCACACTTACCCTTCAGCCTATCCGGGTCTCTCAGGTTTACAAAAATTTCCGAGTTGGAGTAGATTTCAGCTACACTTCTCTCCCTAAGATTGCCTGCAACCAATGGTAAAAAGCCACTTGGGTAAATCTCACCGATGTGGCTTATGAACAGCATTCCTCTGCCGTCTGTTATCCCAACACTCCTCCTTATCCCGTCTGTGCTCAGGCTCCTTCCATGGCCTCCGGCAACAATTTGTGAAGCTTTCCCTTCAGGAAGATCATCTGTTCTATCAAGCAACCACCAGTAAAGTTCGCTGACTACTGGCATCTCTCCTCTATCCCTCATAAGCTCGATTCTCCTTAGATGTGTAGCTGCAGAGCTTTTAATGTTCAAGCCCGTTCTTCTGCTCAAATCGTAGAGCCAGCACAACACATCCTCAAATTGCTGAGGAGTTGGCATCATCTCCGCCTTAGCCCTTCCTGTGGGAACAACGAAGAAAACATCCCACATTATAGCTTCAAGTTCAATGCAGAGTCTTGCTATGTTCGGCAAATCTTTAATGTTATCTCTCGTAACCGTCGTGTTAATCTGGAAGGGTATTCCAACTTTCTTTGCATTCTCGATTGCCTGCATGCTCATTCTAAATGTTCCCCTAACACCTCTGAACGAATCATGCCTCTCTTCATCGCTTCCATCAATACTAACAGCAATCCTTGCAATTCCAGCATCCTTCAGCTCCTCCAGCTTCCCCATAGTTGCTCTCTCAGTCCCACTGAAGGCAATTGCAGCCCTAAAACCTTTCTGTGAAGCATAAACGATTATTTCGGCAATATCTTCTCTCATAAGGGGGTCTCCACCGGTAATTATCAGCAGAGGTTTTGGATTGAATTCAGCAAGCTGTTCAATCACTCCGAAGCACTCTTCTGTCGTGAGTTCTTTTGGGTGTCTTTTCCTAATAGCTTTCGCTCTGCAATGCTTGCATGCAAGCATGCACGCCCTTGTAAGCTCCCAGAAGACTATGAAGGGTGATGGGTGCATGACAAAGTGGACAAGAGGAGGCTTATAATCCCTTCGCAGAATCACATGTAATGTTTAATCTAACATATTTTAGAGTAAAGTTAAATATTAGTAATTTCAAATTATTAATAGCGTAGGGGTGGTTGGAGTGATATCTACATACCTGATACTGCTCGGACTGGTTGTGTATATTCTGCTTTACTACACCTACGGCAAAGGAATAGAGAAGAAAGTTGTCAGGGCGAGTGAGGAAAGAGAAACTCCAGCTCACAAGCTTTATGATGGTGTGGACTACGTACCAGCACATCAGGCAGTCCTTTATGGGCATCACTTTGCTTCAATAGCCGGAGCGGGGCCAATAGTTGGTCCAGCACTTGCAATGGCATGGGGCTGGTTGCCGAGCTTGCTGTGGATATGGTTCGGAAACGTCTTCATAGGGGCAGTGCATGACTATTTAGCATTGATGAGTTCAGTGAGATACGACGGAAAGTCTATTCAATGGATTGCGGGTAGAATAGTAGGGAAACGCACCGGTATAACGTTCCCGATATACATCTGGTTCACACTTGTGCTTGTTATTGCTGCTTTTACAGCGGTTGTTTCCAAACTTTTCAACTCCGTTCCCCAAGCCGCGACGGCATCGCTGTTGTTTCTGGCGGTGGCAGTTATACTGGGCTACTTGCTCTATAAAGCAAAACTTAACTTCTATGTGGCAACGATAGTAGGGCTGGTGCTTTTAATCGGTTCCCTGTGGGTTGGATTCCTCAATCCACTGGTTCTCGACTACCACACATGGAACATAATCCTATTTGTTTACATCGTCATCGCTGCGTCACTGCCTGTATGGGTTCTACTGCAGCCGAGAGATTATCTCAATGCCTACATTCTGTGGTTTGGTCTTGCTACTGCTGGAATAGCATTCATCGCTCTCGCAAAACCGATAACAGCTCCAGTCTTCACAGCCTTTACAGCGAACGTTGTTGGTGGACAGCCATCTCCATTCTGGCCAGCAGTCCCCCTCGTCATAGCTTGTGGAGCGCTTTCAGGATTCCACGCTCTGGTTGGCTCAGGAACTACTTCCAAGCAGCTTGACAAAGAAATGCACGGACTGCTCATAGGCTACGGAGGAATGTTTACTGAGGGATTCCTTTCAACAATTGTGGTAGTTTCCATCGCGGCCTACGGTGTCACACTTCTCGGACTGCCAGCAGCCCAGTGGAGCACAGAATACATAAAGTCTGGAGGGGGTCTTGGTGCCTTCATATCAAGCTACGCTCAAGGTTACGCTGACTTTTACGGCTATGAGGTTACCTTCTGGAAGACTTTTGCCACTCTCTGGGTGTCGGCTTTCGCCTTGACGAGTTTGGATACAGCCACAAGACTTGGCAGGTTTGCTTGGCAGGAGATATTTGAGCCTCTCTACGACAGAAGTCCGGGTTTCCACAGTTTCATTGCGAACAGGTGGGTTGCATCTATAATAGCTTCGGCAATTGGTGTTGGACTTGCGTGGGGTGGTAGCTACACAATTCTATGGCCTGCTTTTGCAGGTATGAACCAGCTACTGGCTTCGATAGCAATGATTACGGCCTCAATATGGGTCTCGAAGATTCAGAGACCGGCAAAGGTGTGGAGCTATGCTGTATTGGTCCCGGCACTCTTCCTCTGGATAACCGTAACTGCCGGTTTGATCTGGTATATAGCCTCAATTCAGATTGCAAATCCACTTACAAACGCTGTAGTGAAGGCAATTCTTTTTATAGGACTGATACTGAACTTCATCCTAATAGCAGAGTTTGCCAACGCATACAGAAAGCCTGCGGAGGAATTTGAAGCAGCTGTAGCATAACAAAATTTCTTTATATTTTTTCAACCACAGTATAGAGACATGAAAATTGACGATGTAATCTCATTTTTAAAAGGATTCTTTGGTGCATTCAAGAAAGGATCAACTGAAATGATAGAATTTGAGCTCAGAGAGCTTGAAAATATATTTGCTCTTGTCCAGATGGGATTTTTTGTAGGTATACCCAGCCCGCCACCAACTATAATCATTAAAACTTTACCGCACATGGCGAGAGAGCTTTACATAATGACGAGGAGGGTTAGTGAGGAAGATGCCCTGTCCGAGATGGCAGGAGTTTTTGACGTTACGTAGGTGGAAAGATGAAACTCCTCTTTGTTCTTGGGAAGGGAGGGGTTGGAAAGACAACGCTTTCTGCAGCTATAGCAAAAAAGTATGCCAGAAATTTCAGGACCCTTGTTGTCAGCCTTGATCCTGCTCACAATCTCGGAGATGTTCTTGAAAAAAAATTGTCCACCAAGCCTAAAAAAATTGACGAAAATCTCTACGCCTCTGAGGTAGATTTGGACGAGGCTGTCAAAGATTACATAGGCGAGTTACAGCGAACCCTAAAGCATGTATACCGCTACCTTACCGTTATAAATCTCGAGAAGTACTTCGATGTTCTAAAGCATTATCCGGGTGTCGAGGAAAGTGCCCTTCTTGAAACCATAAGAAAACTCGTTAAAAAAGAGGATTATGACGTGATAATCTTTGATACTCCCCCAACCGGTTTGACAATCAGAATTCTGATTTTAATCGAAATGACCCTGATCTGGTTAAGAGAATTAATTGAAATAAGGAAGAAGATACTTGACAGGCGAAGAGCTATCGAGAAAATCCAGGGTGAAATGTGTGTTGTAATAAACGGTGAGAAATTTGACATTCCAACGTCGGAGGAAAAGGATGCTGTCATCAAAGAAATGAGACAGTATCAGGCAGAAATTAACGATCTTGTCTTGAAACTGAGAAATAAAGATATCTCAAGATTTGTAGCAGTTTTAAACCCTGAGCAGCTTTCTTATTTAGAAACAAAGAGAATAGTTGAAAGCCTGAGGAACATAAATCTTGAACTTGACTGCATGATACTCAACAAATATGTTGAAAACGAGATGAGCAGGAAAATAGTAGAGGAATTTTCGAACCTCAGGATATATACTGTTCCACGGCTGGAGAGAGTAAGGGGGATTGAAGTCCTTGAAAATATTGCCACCTTTATTGGTGATATCTGATGCTGTCGGGTGATGTTGTAGCGGCTCTGCTTCTGCTTGCTGGTGCGGCAGTAATACAGTTTTTCAGAGGAAGAAAGCTCAATCTCGCTCTTGTTCAGTTCTATGCAAGCCAGAGCGTGGAGGTTTTCAAGCCAGTTGACAAAACCTATACCTGGCTTGGTGGATATATCGGTTACAGAGCGAGTTTTGAGCTTGAGGATGGGACAAAGCTGGAATACACCCTCACCCTCCTGCCGAGACACAGCCTTCTATACTTTCCAATATCACTGCTTACAAACCGCCATGACAAACTCTACCTCGTCTTCAGACTTAAAGAACTGGGCGGGGAGGCTCACCTCATACAGAAAGGATACTATCGCCTAAGACCAAGCATTGAGAATGAGATCACCCTCCTCAAAGAGGTTATCAGAATTGCAAAGAGGGACTACGAGGCGATATATGATAAGAAAAGTTATGTAGAATGGATTGTAAAATTTATAGAGGGCTTTTCAAGGCCAGAAAACGTGAAGCATGTCTCGTTGACACCTTCAACAAAGGTTCTCTACGTTCAGATGAAGCCCGAACCCGAAACCTTCAGAAAGGATATGGAGCACACTTACAGCTTTTTAAGAGCAAATATGAAAAAATTGAAGTAGTCTATCCGTCAGCGTAAATGCTTCCCAGTCCCGATTCAATTATTCTATATCTCAGGCTGCTCTTTTTTAGAATTCTTTCCATTCTTCTCACAATTGACTTCGTTATCAGCCAGTTTATGGGGACACAGGCTTTACAGGATGGTATCATGTAGCTGAAATTGACGTATATCGTTATCACATCATCCACTACATCAATACTCTCTATGACGCCGAGTTCTCCGACATTCACTCCTGTTTCAGGTTCTTTTATTTCCGCGATCTCCTTTACAATATCTTCAAAGTTCATTTGCTCTCCTTTTCAAAAATTCCCATCTTCTGTCCCTGTATCTTTCGATCTCCCTGATATCCTCTTCGCTCAGGTGTGAGAATCTCCCCTGCAATTTGAGATACTCCTTGATGTCCTTCATCTTTCTTTTGCCCTCGGCAATAACCTTGCTTAATCCAGTGAATCTCATTTTCCCCTCTACAACTTCGTAAAGTATCCACATTCCGGTTTCAACTGCCAGTCTCCCCATCTCAACTGTTTTATCCATCGGAAAACGCCATCCGGGTGGGCATGGAGCAAGAATTTCAATGTATCTGAACCCTTCGATCTCTCTTGCCTTTCTGACCTTGTTGTAGAGATCGTTTAGAAATCCCGCTGAAGCTGTGGCGATGTAAGGCACATTGTGAGCCATCAGTATCTCAGCGACATCTTTTCTGTGCTCCCTCTTGCCCCCAACCGTAGTTGTTGTCCATGCGCCATAGGGTGTTGCTCCACTTCTCTGAACACCGGTGTTGGAATACATCTCATTGTTGTAACAGATGTACAGAATATCCTCACCCCTCTCAGCCGCTCCTGACAGGGACTGGAGTCCAATGTCGTAAGTACCTCCATCACCAGCCCAAACCACAACTTCTCCCTCTTCTCCATAGAAATCAAGTCCTGCTCTGATACCCGTAGCCACTGCAGCTGACGCTGCAAAGGCAGAATTGAAAACCGGAACATTAAGGGCTGAGTGAGGATAAACGCCCGTTATTACGGAACTGCATGATGCTGGAACAACAACCACGGCTTTTCCCTCAAGGGCCCTAAGTATAACTCTGAGGCACATCGCAGCCGGACATCCATGACATGCCGCGCTTCCGGGAAGGAAGTATTCGGGCTCTATCATCTTACACCTCCACAAGCTTCGTAAACGCCTCTGCAATCATCTCTGCAGTTACATCAGCCCCTCCAACTCCGAGAATCATGGAATCTGACTGAACGAGGTTTGAAATCTCCTGATAAACTATCCCTCCCACACCCGGGATAAAATCCCTGTCAATCACAGTAACTTTCCTGTCCCCAAGCGTTCTCCTGATTTGACTGGGAAATGGTCTGAAGCTTTTCAGTCTCAGTAAGCCGACTTTTACCCCTGCACTTCTGAGTATATCCACAGCTATTCTTGCCTCTGAAGCGACAGCACCAACCGCAACAAGAACTTCCTCAGCATCTTCAAACCTGTATGTTTCATAAAGCATGGGTGTTGATCTTCCAGTGTGATCAAAAAACTCCTCTTCAATCTCTGGTATCAGCTCAAGGGCTTTACGATGAGCCTTGTGGATGGCCTTTCTGAGGGAGATGTAAGCATCGGGTGGCAGAATGTTGCCATGCGTTAATGGCTTTTCAATGCTGATCCTCCATTTTGGTTGGTATTCGTTAATGAATCCTTCGAGAGGTGTAATTTCCACTGGCACAGAGGTGTGGGAAAGAACAAATCCGTCATAACAGACCATTGCCGGAACCATAACATCTTCCGCAACACGGTATGACATAGCAATTGTATCATAAATTTCCTGAACACTGCTGCAGTAAAACTGGAGCCATCCTGTGTCCCGTTGAGATAAGGAGTCACTGAGGTCTGACCATATGTTCCATCCCGGACCGATTGCTCTGTTCGCAACCACCATAACAACGGGTGTTCTAGCATTCACCGCCCAGTGGAGCATCTCATGCATGTAGGCAAGCCCATGGCTGGATGTGGCTGTGAAAGTTCTAAGCCCTGCTGCACTTGCTCCAATGCATGCGGCCATTGCGGAGTGCTCTGACTCTACTGGAACGAACTTTGCCTCCATTATACCCTCCTCAACAAGCTTTGAAATCGTTTCTATAACTGGTGTTGCTGGAGTTATGGGGTAAGCAGCAACGAACCTCACCATTGAGTTCATTGCAGCAAAGGCTGCCGCTTGATTTCCTGTTAGCATCTTAATGAGCATGTTGAACCACCCCCATCTCACTTTCGTGCTTTATTGCATTTTTCGGACATACTGAGGAGCATATCATGCATCCCTTGCAGTAGGCATAGTCAATCTCTATGCCCTCCTCTGTCTCAACTATAACTCCTTCAGGGCAGTGAAGCCAGCAACTCATGCACCCGTTACATCTCTCTGAATCCACAACCGGTTTTACAACTCTCCATAATCCGGTTCTTCCAGCAACTCCTTTGGAGGGCGTGGAGATTGGAATTTCACATTCCATCACTCCCTTGTGCCCAAAATGCATCTTGGTAAATCTGCACGTTTTTCTCCGCGCCCCCTTATACCCTTCATTAAAGGATGAAACTATCCTTTCGTCAGCACCAAAATGTTTCTGGACAACTTCGAGCATTGTTTTATAACTGATGGGTATCTCCGAGCTAAGTAACGCTCCGAGCATGGGGACGTTCGGCACTGGCATCCCTGCGACTACCAATCCGTGTTCAATGGCTATTCGTGTAGCATCAACAAAAACGACCTTCTTAGCAACGTCTGCAGAGCTACCGGAATTCAGAACTGCTATACTACTCTCACCGAGTCCTGAAAATACTTCGGGAAAGTTGATAAGGATCGGATCGAGAACGATAAGAATGTCAGGATAATAAACCTGACTTGTTCTGTAAATTGGGTCTTCAGAAATTCTTGTAAAAGAGACTACCGGAGCTCCCCTTCTTTCAGCTCCGTAAAACGGCATTGATTGGGAGAAATATCCTTCAAGGTTGGCAGCTTCCGCTATAATCTTACTCATCGTTACTACTCCCTGCCCACCCCTACCGTGAATCCTAATTTCCATAATAATTATTTGTTTCAATCCTATATAAGGGTAGGAGCGAACATGTTTCAAAAATCTGATATGTGTGGCTCCCGATCTTTAATTTCTTCGATGATCCTTTTCAGAATCTTCTGCTCTGATAATCTTATGTGGTGAAGGCACGTAGATTTAGCCAGTCCAAGTTTCTTAGCAAGGTCATTCAAGTTCACTCGGCGTGGGTATTCAAAGTATCCACTTCTGTAAGCTTCTACAAGCACCTTCTTCTGCTTGGCTGATAAACTTGAAGATATCTCCTCGATGACATCTGCTGGCATCTCTTCAAAGGCTTTAACGTTCCCTATTCCGAGAATCTCGTATTCTATATTTTCAATCTGAGACAGCTTTTCCAGAGTTTCTCTTAGTTTGCTATCGTAAACAAAGATTGACCAGTATTCATTTCCATTGTGGATGATTATGGTGGATGGCATCATTTCCAGACTGAAAATCTTTTCATAGAAGGTGGATGCCGCTTTAAACCTACCGTGAATGTATGCTTCAAGATTGCTTTTTCCGACAATCAGAACATCTAATGCGAGAGATTCAAATTTTTTAGTCTCTTCTATGTATTTTTTCAATGCCTCGTAATTTTCTGCAATGAGTCTGAAATTTGCCCTTATCTCGTCTCCGATTTTGAATGCCTTGTTAGTGACTAGGGTAACATCTGGGTGGTTCCTTGTGGTCTCAATTGACCAGCAGTTCGGATGCCAGAGTTTGATATCTACCTTCTTTAATTCCATCAAAAATAGTTGTCATGAAAATTAATAATTTTTATGTCCTTACATGTGGAACAAAAATATTTTGTGAAAAGGAATTTTAAAGATTGTTTCTTAAAGACAGTTATGAAGGTTATTAGCCTTGACCTCAGCAGCGGGGAATACAAGTGTGAGGAGATACCAAAGGACTGGGAGAAGTCTTTGATAGGGGGTAAGGGGGTTGCAACAAAGCTCCTGTTCAGCATTCCGAGAGGAATTGACCCATACCATTCGGAAAACGCAATAATTTTTGCCATTGGACCTTTAAACGGTCTTACACTTTCAGGAGCTTCCAGAATGACGGCAGTTTTCAAATCTCCCCTCACATTCGGATATGGTGAATCACAGTGTGGTGGCTTTATAGCTCACGAAATGTCAAAGACTGGAGTTCATTACCTTTTCATAACGGGAAGGGCAAAAAAGCCTGTTTACGTTGTTCTGGATGATGACAAAGTTGAGGTGAGGGATGCCACGCATCTATGGGGAAAGAACTGCTATGAAACAGAGGAAATTCTGATAAGAGATGAAGGAGGAGAGGTTCTGTGCATAGGGCAGGCTGGAGAGAACCTTGTAAGATTTGCCTGCATAACGCATCGCAGAGGGAGGCAGTTTGGCAGGTGTGGTGGTGGGGCTGTAATGGGCAGCAAGAGACTGAAGGCGATCGTTGTCAGAGGAAGCAGGAAGATGGAAGTAGCAAATCCAGAAGCCCTTACAGAGTTCAGGAGTTGGGTAAAGGAGAACGTCGTGATCAAGCTTGAAAGCATGCAGAAATACGGAACTCCATCCATCTCCGCACTTTTAAATGAGCTTGGGGCTCTTCCGACCAGATACTGGCAGTCAGGAAAATTCGATAAGTATGAGGATATCGGCGCAGAAAAGCTGAAGGAATACATTGTAAGAGACATCACGTGTTTCGGATGCAGTGTTGCATGTGGTAAGCTTCGAAGGGCAAAAGGAATTGAAGTTGAAGGGCCTGAGTATGAGACCCAGTTTGCCTTTGGTTCACTCTGCTTTGTGGACGATCCAGTGGCGATAATGCAGGCTAACGACATCTGCGACCGCTACGGTATGGATACAATAAGTGCTGGCAACGTTGTTGCCTTTTACATGGCTTGCGGTGATAGAGGAGAAGTTAGCGAGAGGGTAAACTTTGGCAATGCAGAGGTGATTGCTGATCTTTTAAGACAAATAGCCTTTCGTGAAGGAATAGGAGATGTTCTGGCTGAAGGTGTTAGAATTGCAGCAAAAAAGCTCGGAGCTGGAGTTGAGCCTGTTCATGTAAAGGGTCTCGAACCACCGGGCTACGAACCACGGAGCCTTTACGCAATGGCTCTGGCATATGCATCTTCCCAGAGGGGGGCATGCCACATGAGAAGCTGCGCTTACAGACCAAATTTGACTGGAACGGTTGACAGACTTTCTTCAGAAGGGCAGGCAGAACTGGTAAAGGAGTTGGAAGACTTCTACTGTGTCGTTGATTCGCTCGTATACTGCCGCTTTCTTTGCCTGCCCACAATAGGAATGGGCTGGAATGAGATTGCAAGATTGCTTGAAATTGTCGGTTTGAACTACAGTGTTGATCAGCTTAAAGTGATCGGAGATGAAATCTGGAAGCTGACATACGAATTTAACAGAAGAGAAGGTGTAAACGGATTCACCATTCCAAAGACTTTCTTTAAGCCTTTGGAGAGTGGGCAGGGCTTAGTTCGCGAGGATTTCGAGAAGATGGTTGAGGAATACAGGAGGCTGAGAGGTGTGTGAGAAGTTCATCGTCCTCGAAAAGTGCGGGGGGAGGGATTCGAACCCTCGAACCCCTACGGGACAGGACCCTCAATCCTGCGCCTTTGTCCGCTCGGCAACCCCCGCCTGAAAGTTTTTTCACGAATTGGATTTATGAAGATTGTGGTATTCGATGGTTTCTTATACAATCTGCAAAAACAAAAATCATGAAATGCGTAATGCTGCTTAGCGGAGGTGTTGACTCTTCAACTCTCCTCTACTATCTGCTCGATAAAGGATACAGAGTTTATGCCCTTACATTTTACTATGGTCAAAAGCACTCCAAAGAGCTTGAGAGTGCTAAAAAAGTGGCTGAGAATGCGAAATCGAGAGGAGAGGTGGAGCACATTACCGTTGATATTTCCACAATCCATGACCTAATTTCTTTTGGCGCTCTGACAGGAAAAGAAGAGATTCCAAAAAAATTCTACACCGAAGAGAGTCAGAAAATAACGATTGTGCCCAACAGAAATATGATTTTACTCTCTATTGCAGCAGGTTATGCAGTGAAGATGAGCGCGAAGGAGGTATACTACGCCGCACATCTGAGCGACTATAGTATCTATCCAGACTGTCGCAAGGAATTCGTTAAAGCTCTTGATACCGCCGTCTATCTCGGAAACCTCTGGAATCCGGTAGAGGTCAAAGCACCATTTGTTGACATGACTAAGGCAGACATTGTAAAGCTCGGTCTCAGGCTGGATGTCCCATATGAACTCACTTGGAGTTGCTACGAGGGTGGCGAGAGGCCGTGCCTAAGCTGTGGAACATGCTTGGAGAGGACTGAGGCATTCATGACGAACAGCGCAAAAGACCCTCTACTGACTAACGAAGAGTGGGAAAGGGCCATCGAGATATACCACAGGATGAAAAATGAGAGCGAATCTGATTGAAATTTTCAAATCCATCCAAGGAGAGGGGTATTATATTGGCGTTAAGCAACTGTTCATTCGCTTCTCCGGCTGCAATTTAAACTGCTACTACTGTGATACTCCCAAAAGCTCTGAAATTTGCTTGGACTATGTAGGGAATAAAAAAATACCCAATCCAGTTTCCACATCCTACGTACAGGAGCTTATAGATGAATCAAAGGTTCACTCAATCTGCTTCACGGGTGGAGAACCCTTACTTCAGGCTGATTTCATCACCTCTCTCAAAAAAACAAGACCTTTCTATCTTGAATCCAACATGACGCTGCCCGAAAAGGCGAAGAGGCTCAGATTTGTTGACTATGTTGCGGGAGATTTGAAGGTCAAGGAATCTGGCATCTCCGACTATCAAACAGTTCTTGAGAATACCATAAAGTGTTTCAGAATTCTAAAAAACACAAAAAAGAGGAGAACGTTCTGCAAAATAGTTCTCCCTGAGAAATTTGATGAAGACGACGTTCTGAGTTCAGCAGAAGAGATAAAGAGATACGTTTTCGGTTTCGTTTTGCAGCCCGTGTTTGGAGTTAGAGTGGAAAAAATACTTAAGCTGCAGGACAGGATGATAGAACTTGCTGACACCAGAGTAATACCACAAGTGCACAAGTATCTGGGGGTGAGATGAATGGAAAAGATGGTTATAGGAATATCAACATCTTTCAGCGCTGCTCACAGCATACCTGGTCATTACAAGTGCGGTAAGATACACGGACACAACTTCAAGGTAGAGGTAGAAATAGCTGGGGAGGTCAAGGAAGATGGCATGGTTATGGACTTTTTCGACCTGAAAAAGGTAGTTGATGAGGTAATTTCGAAGTTTGACCACGCACTCATCAATGAGATTATAGAGATACCCACCTCGGAAAATATATGCGTTCATGTCTACAACGAGCTGAAAAAGAGAGGATTAAATGTTGTTAGGGTAAGAGTTGCTGAAAATGATGATAAATGGGCTGAAATAAGACTGTAATCTTTTTTATTTGATGATATGGATACAGATTGTCACTTAATAGCTAACATAAAGTTTTTATATTTTAAATGCAATTTTCATACCATGCGAAAGGGTCAGCTTGATGAAACCGACAAAGCAATCATCGAAAATATTTTGAGGGGCAAAACCCAGAGTGAAATCGCTGAAATGCTTGGGATAACTCTGAGGACAGTTCAGAACAGGGTAAGAGTTCTCGAAGAAAATGAGTATCTTATAAAGGTTAAAGAAGGCTACTGGAGGGCAAACTACCAGAAGCTCGGTTTGAGTATGCTTGCCGTCATTCTAATCGATCTCGACATTACTTCCAAACCTAAGGTTGACGATGTAATCGAGCACTTCAAGAAGCTCGATTTTGTCGAGAACATACTCGAAATGGTTGGTTCTGGCTACGATCTGTGTCTAATAGTGAGATACAAAGACATTGACGAGTTCAGAGAGGAGAGAAGAAAATTCATGGAGTGGTTTGTGAAGAGGGGTATTCGGATCAACCATCTGACCACTTTCATATCATCGAGAACCCATAAGGACCACAGAAGAACGATTATTGGTTGAGAGAACTATTTATTCTTATTTTGTGTAGTCATCAGCCATATACGTTCATATATCACGAAAGTATTATATATTATCGAGCAAACCCTTCTTAATGAGGGTAGGTGTTGTCGGAGTAGGTTGTTCTAAGTTCGGGAGACGGGATGATGTCACCATTCAAGAACTTGCTTATGAAGCGGTAAAAGAGGCTCTTGATGATGCAGGAATGGTTCAGGATGATATTGATCTCAGTGTTGTCGGGAGTGTAAACACCAGAGGCTATGAATTGATGCCTGCTGTTCCTGTCAACGAATACTGCGGTTTTGCGGGAAAAGGGCCTTTAAGAGTGGAGGCAGCTTGTGCAACAGGAACAGCTGCTGTTTACACGGCTTACACCTCAATAGCCTCGAAAATGGCAGATGTTGCCATTGCCATTGGAGTGGAGAAGATGACTGAAGTTGATACCGCCACTTCTCTTGCTATTGGTGGCAGAGCAGGGAACTACCTCTGGGAATTTCATCAGTATGGCACAACCTTTCCCGGTTACTATGCGATGCATGCATCCGCACATATGGCAAAATTTGGCACAAGTGAGAAGCAGATGGCAATGGTGGCAGTTAAAGCTCATAGAAACGCAGCAAAGAATCCTAAAGCCCACTTCCAGAAGGAGATAACTGTTGAGGATGTATTGAACTCGAGGGTGATAACATACCCACTTAAGCTCTACGACTGTTCTCCAATCAGTGATGGTTCTGCAGCGGCAATTTTAGCGAGTGAAGAGAAGATAAAGGAGTTTGGAATAGATGACGTTATCTGGCTTGAATCTGCTGGCTATGCCTCCGACACATCAAATATGACCAATAGAGAGAGTTTTGTAGGACTAAAGGCGACGGTTCTTGCTGCGGAGATGGCGTATAGGAGGGCAGGAATTGATGACCCGGTTAAGCAGCTTGACATGGCAACTGTGCATGACTGCTTTACCATAGCTGAGATCATGGCATATGAAGACCTCAAGTTCTGCAGAAAGGGTGAGGGTGGGAAATTCGTTGAGATGGAAGAAAGCGACATTGGTGGGAAGTTGCCGGTAAACACCTTTGGTGGGTTGAAGGCGAAAGGACACCCCTTAGCTGCAACAGGAGTTGCAATGGTTTATGAAGTTGTAAAGCAGCTCAGAGAGGAGGCAGGAGATTTACAGGTTGATTTGAAGAATTACAGGGGCCTAATTCACAACGTTGGTGGTACAGGGCATTTTGCTTTTGTTATGCTCTTCAGGAGGTGAGAGGGTGTTTATCGAGAGCCGCGAGTTGTTGATAAAGCACAAAATTCCAGTTTCACGAATCTCAAAATACTGGAAGGGACTTGAGGGTGGGATTGTCTACAAGACAGCCTGCAAGAAATGTGGTGAAACTTACTATCCACCAAGAGCAGAATGTCTTTGTGGTGGAGAGGTAGAGTGGGTTGAAGTTGACGGAGAGGGTATCATTGAAGCCTTTACGACTGTCCATGCTATCCCAAAGGGTTTTGAGTGGAATAAGCCCTACACGATAGCCATTGCAAGCTTTGGAGATGTGAAGATTATGGGATGGGCTGAAGATGTGGAGGTTGGAGATAGAGTCAGGATAAAGACCGGAAAAGACGAAACAGGGGTTTGGAAGGTTTATTTCGAGGTGATTTGATGGATTTTAAATTAACTCCTGAACAGGAGGACATAAGGAGAGCTGCAAGAGAGTTTGCCGAGAGGGAGTTTACCCCTGAAATTATGGAGGAGTGTGATAGGGAGGAGAAGTATCCTAAGGAACTTGTGATAAAGGCGAGGGGACTCGGATTCTCAACGGTAAAAATCCCAGAAGAGTATGGGGGAATGGGGCTGAGCTTATTTGAAGAGGCTCTGGTCACCGAAGAGTTCTACAGGGTTAGTCCGGGGATTGGCAATGCATGTCTGAGTTCGACCTTTGGAACAGAGCTGCTGATTCTTTTTGGCACTGAAGAGCAGAAGGAGAAGTATCTGAGATGGGTGACTGAAAAAAACGGTATTTCGGCAATGGCGACAACAGAGCCTGAAGCTGGCAGTGATGTGGCAAATGTAAAAACCAAGATTATCAAGGAGGGGGACGAGTGGGTCATTAATGGGACAAAGATGTTCATAACAAATGGCAGCGTTTGCGACTTCGTTCTCGTTTTGGGGAGAACTTATGAAGGAGAGAAGAGGCACCACGGATTAACCTTTGCAATCGTTGAGAGTGGAAGTGAGGGATTCAAGGCGACGAAGATCAAGAACAAGATGGGTTTAAGGGCAAGTGATACAGCAGAGATCGTGCTGAAAGATGTTAGGGTGCCGGAGGAGAATATACTTGGTGAACCGGGTAAGGGCTTCTACTATATGATGGAGTTCTTCAATCACACGAGGCCAAGGGTTGCTGCTCAAGCAGTTGGAATAGCTCAGGGTGCTTTTGAACTTGCGCTTAACTATGTCAAGCAGAGAAAACAGTTCGGACAGCCAATCGCCGCCTTCCAGCACACCCAATTCAAGATCGCAGAGATGGCTATGAGGATTCAGGCTGCAAGGTTACTCACATGGCAGGCTGCATGGCACTGCAGCAAAGGAGACCCAAAACCCGAACTCTCCTCAATGGCAAAGTGTTTTGCTGGTGAAACTGCAGTTTACGTTGCAGACTGGTGTGTACAGCTTCATGGTGGCTATGGTTATGTCGGAGAATACCCGGCTGAGCGTTTTTACAGGGACGCGAAACTTATGGAGATATATGAGGGGACAAAAGAGATTCAGAAGCTCATTATAGCGAGAAGACTCATAGGGAGGGTATAAAAATGGGAGAGAGAGTAAAGTTCGAGATTGAAGGTCAGATCGGGATTGCAACGTTGAGCAGACCAGAGAAGTTGAATGCTCTGGACACAAAAACAAGGGTTGAGCTCAGAGATGTTGTCGAAGAGGCTGAAAAAAGCGTAAGGGTTCTGATTATAACCGGAAGTGGAAAGGCTTTTGCCGCAGGGGCGGACATCAACGAGCTTCTCCAGAGAAACCCTATAAAAGCTCTTGAAGCAACAAAACTTGGAACAGAGCTTTTCAGTAGAATAGAGGAGCTTGAAATTCCTGTGATAGCAGCCGTCAATGGATTCGCCCTTGGAGGGGGATGCGAGCTTGCAATGGCTTGTGACATTAGAATTGCGAGTGAGAAGGCTAAGTTCGGACAGCCTGAAATCAACCTTGGTATAATGCCGGGTGCTGGTGGAACGCAAAGACTGCCAAGACTTGTAGGATTGGGAATGGCTAAGAAACTCGTTTTGACCGGAGAGATAATTGATGCTCAGACCGCTTTTAGAATTGGGCTTGTTGATGAGGTCGTTGAGCATGAGGAGTTGATGGAAAAAGCCAAGGAAGTTGCAGGGAAGATTGTAGAGAAATCGCCTCTTGCGGTCAAAATTGCCAAGAAGGCTCTGAGCGCATCACTCACTATGCCACTAAAGGAGGGGCTTAAATATGAGGCGAGTCTCTTTTCGCTGCTCTTTGCAAGCGAGGATGCAAAAGAGGGGATGAGGGCGTTTTTAGAGAAAAGGAGGCCCGAGTTTAGGGGTCGTTGAGGTGTTAGCATGTTCAAGAAAATAGGTGTGGTTGGATTCGGGTTGATGGGCACACAAATTGCCCAGTTCTTCGCTCAGAAGGGTTTGGAGGTTGTTGCGATTGATGTCAGCAAAGACTCCCTGAAGAAAGGTATTGAGGCGATTAAGGCAGGCAGATTTGGTCTGCAGAGACTTGTGGAGAAGGGGAAGATTACAGAAGAGGAAATGAACGCTGTGTTGGACAGGATTACGACCTCTACCGAGTATTCGGCTTTGAAGGATTGTGAGATGATTATCGAAGCAGTTTTTGAAGATGTAAACCTGAAGCTGAAGGTTTTAAAAGAGATTGATGGCATAGTAGACAATGCGATTATTGGCTCCAACACATCGTCAATCAGCATAACAAAACTTTCTTCGGCAGTCAGCAGTCCCGAAAAGTTTCTCGGCATTCACTTCTTCAACCCCGCTCAGATTCAGAAGCTGGTTGAACTCGTGAAGGGCTTGTTGAGTGATGAGAAAGTTGTCAACGATATTAAAGAGTGGTTCGTTCAACTGGGAAAGGTGCCGATAGTTGTGAATGACTCTCCCGGTTTTGCAACATCACGTCTTGGGTTGGTGCTCGGCAAGGAGGCTTTGTTGATGGTGCAGGAGGGGGTTGCAACACCGCAGGACATTGACATTGGAATGATGCTCGGATACGGCTACTCGATGGGCCCGATTGAGACCGGGGATTTAGTGGGGCTGGACACAAGATTGAAGATATACGAGACCATGTTCGAAGCAACAAAAGACCCGAAGTGGGCACCACCAAAGCTACTCGTGCAGCTCGTTGATGCAGGCTATCTCGGTGATCCATCGTTAAAGCCCGGAAGCAAGGGAGGAGTTTACGAATACTTTGGTCAAGAGAGGGCAACGCAGGTTTTGAAGAGGTTAGGTATTCGTAGATAATTTTTTATTTTTTCTATTTTGTTGATCATACAAAGTCTCATTCGAATTAGCAAGTGTGATCAGTGTGGTTTTTGAAGATTATCTCAAGATTTACGGGTTGGTCAGCTGAGAAAGTTCGTAAAATTTATAGTTGTTCTACACTCTAATTAATACTAATCAGAAATCTTTTAATACATTGTAAGAGCAAATTTGACGATGAAAATACTTGTCTGCGGGAAAGGAGGGTGTGGAAAGAGTGTCATTTCTGCTCTCATAGCTAAAGAGTTGGCAGGTAGAGGTAAAAAAGTTCTTGTTGTTGACGCTGATGAATCAAACTTCGGAATTCACAGAAATTTAGGAGTTAAACAGCCAAAAGACTTCATGGAGTGGCTTGGCGGGAAAAGCGGAGTAAGAGAGAAACTTTTCAAGGCAATTCAGTCAGAGTGGAAAGAAGAAGCAAGAATGCTCGACGAGCTCAGCCTTGACGAGCTTCCTGAAGAGTTTGTCGAAAGAAATGATGGTATAGCCGTGATAGCGATAGGGAAGATTCACGAGTTTGGCGAGGGATGTGCCTGTCCAATGGGAGTTGTTACGAGGGAATTTCTGCAAGCTCTAAGGCTTGAAGATGATGAGTTTGTGGTTGTTGACACTGACGCAGGAATAGAGCATTTTGGTAGGAGTGTCGAAGCTGGATGTGATGTAATCGTTGCGATTGTTGAGCCGAGCTATGAGTCAATAAAACTTGCAGAGAAAATTGCAGATATGGGTAGAAAATTAGGAAAGAGGGTGACTACGGTTGCAAACAAGGTTAATGATGAGACAAAAGGTCTGATCAATGCTGATGCTTACGTTCCCCTAAGCAAAGAAATCTATCAGGCATGTTTTCTCGGAGAGGAGGTGCCGTTGATTGAGGAGGCAAAAGAGCTTGTTAACCTGATAGCTAACTCGGAGGTGAGAAGATGAAAAAATTGCCGATTCTGCTAACAATAGTAGTGCTTGCATCTCTGGTTGCCGGATGCTCGCAGAGCCATGAGAACAAAGTTGATACCGTTAAAGTCACAGACCTGATAGGAAGAGAAGTTGAAGTTCCTCAAAAAGTTGATAGGATTGTTGCTGTAGGCCCCGGAGCTTTGAGATTGATTGTTTATCTGAATGCAACAGATATGGTTGTAGGTGTTGAGGATGCTGAGACGGCATGGAGTGCGATGGGGAGGCCATACAGAATGGCACATCCAGAGCTTGCTGAGAAGCCCATTATAGGAAAAGGTGGTCCAAGCCCGTCTCCTAATGCTGAAGCAATTGTTGCCGTCAAACCTGACGTGATTTTTGCATGCTATATGGATGCCAGCAGAGCTGATGCTCTCCAGCAGCAAACCGGTGTGCCAGTTGTGATTTTGAGCTACGGCGAGCTTGGAAACTTCAAAGCTCAGGAGATTTACGATTCACTAAGACTGGCTGGTAAGATTCTCGGTAAGGAAAAGAGGGCTGAAGATATAATCAGCTTTGTAAACTCTGCTTACAGTGACCTATCATCGAGGGTTGAAGGGGTTCTGGATGATGCAAAACCAACGGTTTACGTCGGCGCTCTCGGATTCAAAGGTGGACACGGAATAGAGTCAACTCAGTGCAACTTCCCACCGTTCATGGCTGTAAAGGCAAAGAACGTTGCATGTGAGGCAAACAAGAGTGGAGCTTTCTTCATTGATAAGGAGAAGCTTCTGGAGTGGGATCCGGACATAATCTTTCTTGACGAAAACAACCTGCATCTCGTTCTGATTGACTACGAGAAGAGTCCGGAGGTATACAAATCTCTAAGAGCCTTCAAAAATGGTGAGGTTTACGGAATACTCCCATTCAACTACTACACGACGAACATAGAGATTGCAATAGCAGACGCTTACTTTATAGGCAAAGTTCTCTACCCAGATAGATTTGCCGATATCAACCCTGCAGAGAAGGCGAATGAGATATTCAAATTCTTTGTTGGCAAGGAACTCTACGGGGAGATGGCTGAGCATTATGGAGGGTTCAAAAATATAGCAGACATCTTCGAATCATGATAGAGTACAGCAGAAGAATAAGAACTGCGGAAATCGTGCTGGTAACTTCCCTAATTTTTTCGTTTATAGCCTCCCTCTGCATAGGATCGTATAACCTCACTCCTCAGGAAGTTTTCAGTTCTCTTGCTACCGATTCTCCTATAATATGGGACATCAGGCTGCCGAGAATAGTGACCACCATACTTGTGGGGGCGAGCCTTGCTGTAAGTGGAGCTGTGATGCAATGCATCCTGAGAAATCCCCTCGCATCTCCATTCACTCTCGGCATTTCGCAGGGTGCAGCCTTCGGAGCTGCTTTTGCAATTATCTACCTCGGAGCTGGTCTGATGCACAGAACTGGAGAGAGCATCACGATTCTAAACCCTTATCTTGTCCCATTTTTTGCCTTCTTCGGCTCCCTGATCAGCGTTTCTGTAATTCTCACACTTTCAAAAATAAGGGATCTTAGCCCTGAAGCGATGATTCTTGCAGGAGTTGCAATGGCATCCCTCTTTCAGGCTGCAACGATGCTGATGCAGTACTTTGCCGAAGACGTTATGGTAGCATCGGTTGTTTTCTGGACTTTCGGAGACATGGGAAGAACGAACTGGAATGAGATATACATTATCCTTTCAGCATTTGCAGTCTGCACCACCTACTTCATCTTCAGGCGTATGGACTACAACGCTCTAACGCTGAGCGATGAGACTGCCATATCGCTTGGAGTTAATCCCCAAAGAGTCAGACTTGAAAGTCTCCTGCTCTCGTCATTTCTTACAGCAATCTGTGTTTCCTTTACTGGTATCGTAGGTTTTGTAGGACTTGTCGCTCCGCACTCCATCAGAATTTCAGTCAGTGGAGATCACAGATATCTGATTCCTTTCAGCACGGTTTTTGGAGCTACCCTTTTACTTATCGCCGACACGTTTGGCAGAACTGTCCTCTCGCCAGTCTTAATTCCTGTCGGAATCGTTACAGCGTTTGTGGGTGCTCCAGTGTTCATATATCTGCTCTTGATGGGTAGCTGGAGGTGAAAGGAGGTGATTGAATGATTACGGTCAAAAACTTGAGCTTCTCATACAATTCAGAGCCTGTGTTAAATGATCTGAATTTTGAAGCACGAGAGGGCGAGGTTATCTTTATCCTCGGACCCAACGGGAGTGGAAAAACAACCCTGCTTAAGTGCATTGCCGGAATTCTGAAGCCAAGAGGAGCAATTTTGGTTGAAAACCAAAGTTTGAATGATATTTCAAAGAGAGAGTTGGCTAAAAAGCTCGCATATGTGCCACAAAGAGGTGATACAGGTTTTCTCACAGTTTTTGATGTTATTTTGCTTGGCAGGAAACCCTATATGGGTTTTGGTCCGACGAATGAGGACTACAGGATTGTTAAAGATGTGATGTCTCTTTTGAGTCTTGAAAAGCTTGCTTTCAGAAGACTAAATGAACTGAGTGGTGGAGAGCTGCAGAAGGTTATGATAGCGCGAGCTCTGGCTCAGAGGCCGAGAATTCTGCTTTTGGATGAGCCAACAAACAATCTCGACGTTAAAAATCAGATTGAGATCATGAGGCTAATTAGAAAGATTGCCAAGGAGAGCAACATTTCTGTGATCTCGACCATGCATGATCTGAATCTTGCCTCTCTTTACGCTGACAGGATTTTGATGATAAAAAACGGTAAAATTTTTGCTTCTGGTGGGATTGAAGTTCTCAACAAGGAGAACATAAAGGCTGTTTACGGGGTTGATGTTGAGGTCGTGCGGATGAATGGGAAAGCCGTTATTTTGCCCGGTGATTGACATGTTGGAAATTCCCAAACAAGCATCTGAATTTGAAGGTCTCATTCAGCAATGGAGTGACGGTTTCAGAAAAATCCAGCTACTTCGGGCTGCAATCGAACTCAATTTATTTGAAACACTGAAAAATCCTAAAACTGCCGGTGAAGTGGCAACGGAATTTAATGGAAACCACAAGCTTGTTAAACTTATGCTGGAATGTCTTGTAAATACCGGATTGCTTGTAAAAAGAGGAGATAAGTACGCACTCTCTGAGATTTCGAGAACGTTTCTATGTGCAGACTCGCAGTACTCCCAGATTAACTTTTTGAAAAAGCATTTTTCTGATCTTGAAATGTGGCAAAACCTTGAGAAAATAGTAAAGGAGGGGCCAGTTAGAGTGGACAGGGCAAAGTTCTTTTCAGAATCGGTAATCCATTCGATGGCTCAGCATTCTTTGCTTGGTGAGCTGCAGAAGACTGTTGAAGTGATATCCAAATACGAGGAGTTCAGAAGAGCGAGAAGACTCATTGATCTCGGTGGGGGACACGGTCTCTACTCGGTAGCATTCACCAAGTTGAATCCCAAATTAAAGGCAGTGGTGTTTGATCTACCAGAAGTTGTCAAGAGAGGTAGGGAATATGCGGAGAAATACGGAGCTGAGAGAGTGGAGTTCGTTGCTGGCGACTTCTTCAAGGACGATATTGGAAGTGGATACGACATTGTCTTCTCATCCTACAATCCAAGCGGGAAAAACATTGGAATGATATACAAAATAAAAAATGCCCTCAAAACCGGTGGGATTTACGTGAACAAGCAGTATTTCTGGAACAATAGTAAGGAAATTGATCTGTGCGATTTGGAGTGGAACCTGTGGTGTTTTGGTGAGATTGAAAAAAGTGAGAAAAAATATACGTTCAAAAAAGATCTCAGCCTTGAAGAATATATTGAGGAACTGGTTAAAAGGGACTTTGAAATCCTTGATGTGGTTAATCTCGGAGAAGCTAAAATGATAGTGGCGAGGAAAAAGAAATAATACTTCAGATCAACTAAAGCAGATGCAGGATTTCAGAAAGTTACCAACCGTGCTAACGGCAGAGGAGTTGATAGATAAGATTTTCAGGAGAGCGGCCAAGGTTGAAGGCAGAGACCCAAAGGAGAGGGCTTTAAACAAGCTTTCAACCATCTCGAACGTCTCAAAGGATTACTTCAAGAGGATTGTTGAATCCCATCCGAGTTATGACAACTTGCCAGAATTTTATCGAGAAATGGTTGATGTCATCGTGGGCATCAGAAAGCTGAAGAAATCTCTTGCAGCGCTGAAGTGGGCAGATGGCATGATTCAGAAGGTTGTGACGAAAAGTATCAGGGAGATCAAGGGTGGTAAAAATCCCTCAACAGTTGTTAAAGCCACTTATGGTAGAGTTGCGTCCATCATAGAGCAGATTGACGACGAACTGAGATTTCTTAATGACGCGAAGAACAGGATGAGGGAGATACCCATCCTACTCGATGTACCAACTGTTGTTGTTGCTGGCTATCCTAATGTTGGCAAGTCATCCTTAGTTGCGAGAATCTCGACCGTCAAGCCTGAGGTTGCAAGCTATCCTTTCACTACCAAAAAAATCAATGTAGGGTTCGCAGAGGTTGGTGGGAAAAAGGTTCAGATAATTGACACCCCCGGACTGCTTGACAGGCCTCTGAGCAAGAGAAATGCAATAGAAAGGAGAGCCATTCTCAGCCTGAAACATCTCGCAGATATTATTCTCTTCATCCTTGATCCAACAGAGACATGCGGCTATGAGCTGAAAAAGCAGCTTTCCCTTCTTGAAGAGATCAGAGGCTACTTCAAGCGTCCAACCCTTGAGGTTTACAGCAAGGCAGACATGCACAACCAGCGGGACAGGATTGCTTACTCAGCTATAACTGGAGAGGGCATCGAGGAAATCCTACAGGAAATCGAAAAAATGGTAAAGAAAGTTTACTCGCAAACGTCAACTGTTATGGCCCCTTCGGGGCAAACTTCAACACAGGAGCAGCACTCCTGACACTCGTCAGGGTTTGCTGGATAGCTCTTTCCGTCGTCGTTGAATTCAAAAACTCCTCCGGGGCAGACGGAAATGCACTCGCCACATCCGCTGCATTTGTCCTGATCAACGACTATTTCGACCATTTAGCATCACCTCCAGAATCCATCCTTTGTGGCAAGAGTGGAGTATTTAATTTTTTTGATTTTCTTTGAATTGATCGGAAAAACTCAGTACTCTTGTGATAAACAAGTTTGCGAACCGGGTTAGATCGGTGATATAGGGAGACACCGCTTTGATAACTTCCACATCCTGTCTTTCGAGGCTTGAGTAGTAACTCTTGAGTCTTTTTCCAAAATTATCTTTGACTCTTGAAGCTTTATACCCTGTAACCAGATGATAGAGAACATTTACCATACTCCTTAGCCTGAAAGTGTCCCCATACTCTTCGAGCCATTCCTCAATCCTCAAACCTACCCTTTTTGCTTGTTTACATTCAACACTGCATGGATAGAAGTTCGAGGTGAAAAACTGAGGCAATGAGACAATTTGAGATTTTTTAAAAGCATTGAGAACAGTATCAAAAACCCCGTGTTCAATGCACTCGAGGATTAACCTGCTTTCAGCTGGAAAAACTCTCTTGCTCTCGACGTAATTGTCAACACAGCACTCTGGATATCCCAGAATTTCTCCTTCAGTCCTTATAAGTTTATCTCTTCCTTCTCCAAACTCAAGCTTGCCCTCGAGGATTTTCCTCTCGAGCTTTTTCAATCTTCTTAAATCTGCAGCATTTTTGGAGACAAAAAACTGGATTTCGGGGTAAAACGCCTCTCTTGTCAAAACACGGTTTGCAAAGACTACAACTGGGACTACGTTGAGGTCGAGTTCAGAAATGGCGTTTATAAGGGCGGGATCAACCGAGTTCAGTGCCATTTCCTCAACAATTTCAGCAGTTTCAAAAAGCTCCTCAACTTCACTCTCATGACCCAGAAAGCGGGCGAAATTGTTGTTCAGCTGCTCATAAACTGAAAAACTGGGTTCAAACACCCTTTGGGGTAGTGCACATTTCGAAAGTCCACTCTTTATCCTCGAAACCTCAAGGAAAAGAACCGGATTTAGCCAGAATCTTCTCTTAAAAACTTTTAGGGTCGTAGAATCCATAAAATAAAAAAGAAAGTTTAACCTTCTGCCCTCCTCTTTTCAAGTTCTTCTATATGTTCTTTGGTTGACACATATGTTGTAGAGCCAGAAGACCAGTAGGCTGCTACGCCCTCATTAATCAAGTCCTGGACAATTTTCTTCACAACCTTCTTGTCCATTTTAAGTATCTTCGCAAGCTCAGGAATCTTCCAAGTTTTCTTACCAAGTTGTCCCAGAACCTTTTGCTTGTCTTCTTCCGTATAATCCACCATTTTAGGTCACCTTAAAAAAATTTGATAAGTCTGTTTATAAGCTTACCACCTGAACTGGGTTGTTGTTCTGAACTCGCTGTAGAAGTAAGGTGTAATTCTGTAGTCGTCTATCAGGTGCTGGGTGAACTCAAGCCCAGTGAGTTCGAAGAATCTCTCCCAGCCGATTCTGTCAACCCACTCTATCAATCTCTCGTGCTTGTTCGCATTGGCTGCCCATGCCTCAAGAATCTGCTTGACATACTTGACGAGTGTTGGCCATCTTGGTGGCTCGTTCGGCACCCATGGCACTACAACTTTCGAAAGTTCGGGCACTCTTCTTGCATCGGAGATTTTTCCACCGACCATTATCGCAGAACCATCGTTCTCCGGGTCAAAGAGTGGCATACCGGGGCACATTGTGTAACAGTTTCCGCAGTACATGCATTTCTCAACGTCAACCTTGATCGTCTTGTTCTTCATGTCTGGCTTAAGGGCTCCGGTAGGGCATGCCGCAACGGTTGATGGTATCTCACAGGTTCTTCTGATTGCGTCATCGTCAGGTATTGGTGGAGTTCTGTGGATACCGACAATGGCTATATCTGAAGCATGAACAGCTCCACACATGTTCGCACAGCATGCAAGACTGATTCTGCACATCGCAGGCAGCTTGTGGTCTGTGAAGTAGTCATAGAGTTCATCCATAACTGCCTTTACAATACCGGACGCATCAATAGCTGGAGTGTGGCAGTGAATCCATCCTTGTGTGTGGACAATATTCGAGAGTCCGTATTCTCCCTTGCTGGCATCCCATGTTCCGCCACAGGGGAAGCCAACCCTTTCCTTCACTTCATTTATCAGATCATCAATCTTGCTCTCATCTGTAATGAAGAACTCTACATTGTTTCTGCTTGTCCATCTCAGATACCCCTCAGAGTATTTATCTGCGATGTCACACAACTCTTTTACGGTATAGATACTCAAAAGTCTTGGTGTACCGAATCTCACAACATAAATGACGTCTCCACTCTCGGCAACTCTCTTGATAACTCCTGGTTTCACTACCTCATGGTATTTCCACTTACCGTAGTTCTTGGCAATGACCGGATGAAGCATGTCTTTGAAATATGGTGGACCAAAATCCGTCTTAACACCCTCAACTACCATTACCACAACCCCCTCTTCTTCAATTCTTCAGTAAATGCTGATGATACCAACTCCTCTTTCTCGAAGAACATGAATGGGTTGTTTCTCGGAGTCTTCACCATTCTGATGTCTGCCTCTCTTCCAATAACCTTCAGGAACTCCCTCATTCCCTTTCTCCAGATCATTTCGCCAACTCTTTCTCTGAACTTACCTTCCTCGTCCCACCAGTCCCAGATCGCCTCAAGTATCTCCTTGATTTCGTCGTAGGGCTTCTTTACCTCTACGAAGGGTATTGCAACCCATCCGATAACAGCACCCTCAACGAACGGTGCCTTACCGCCAATGAGGATCGTTGCACCTCTCTCATCTCCCGGTTTGAGAGCTTTGGGCATCTTGTTTATACAGTGCATACATCTTACACAGTTCTTATTGTCAATCGTAAGCTCCTTGCCATCCCATTTAACCGCTCCGGTTGGGCAGAGCTTCACGACCTCTTTCTCAATGTCCATCCAGCTTGCGTATTCCTTCACAGCCTCCTGGTCAATCTTAATCTCATCCTTCCAAGTTCCGATAATTGCGAAGTCAGACCTTGCCTTTGAAGCCACACAGTCGTTTGGACAGCCTGCACACTTGATCTTGAACTTGTATGGCCACATTGGTCTGTGGAGTTCATCTTGATAGGTCATTGTGAGGTCGTAGCAGAGTTCAAGAGTGTCATAGCAGGCGAACTCACAGAGTGCTGGACCCATACATGCGGAGGGAGTTCTCAGATCAGAACCACTGCCTCCAATGTCGAAGGGGATTTCAAGATTGCCCAAATCCTCGAAACATGGTTGGAGATACTCACTTCTCGTTCCAAGGAAAATTATGTCTCCAGTAGAACCATGGAAGTTCGTTAGACCGCTTCCCCATTTCTCCCAGACATCGCACAGACCTCTGAGGGCTTTGCTCGTGTAGAACCACCCAGTCGGCATGTTAATACGCATCGTGTGGAAGTGCTCAACTTCTGGAATCTGCTCTCCAAGGTCGGAGTATCTACCAATAACTCCGCCACCATAACCCACAACTGAAACAATACCACCGTGCTTCCAGTGGGTTTTCTTGTCCTTGTACGAGATCTCAAGCTGTTTCAGCAATCCTCTTGCACCCTTAGGCATTTTTAAGTCCTTTCCTTCAGCTGCAGCTTTTTCCATTATCTCCGCTGTCTTTTTGATTTCCTTTACAAAACTTGGCCAAGGCCCTTTTTCTAATTCATCAAGCAAAGGAGTTTCTGACATTACTTCACCTCCTATAAATCCAAGCCTTCGTCTTTTGAAACAATATATAAGAATTTCGAATTTCACCGGTCTGAGAGCTTTAAGGAGAGCCTAAAACGAATTTTTAAGATATTGATTAATAATCTGTCGAGAAGTTTTTTAACCTTCTGCAAATTTAACTTCGTGAGTGGAAAGGTTTACATAGTCGGTGCTGGACCGGGAAATTTTGAATTGCTCACCCTTAAGGCTTATAGAATTTTGAATGAAGCTGACGTAATTCTTTATGACCGCTTAGTTGGAGAAGAGATTGAAGAATTCCTCAGGAGTTTGAAGGGCAAGGAGGTCATATACGTAGGAAAAGAGAGGGGAGAAAGAGGGGAGAAGAGGCAGCAAGAGATCAACAGGCTGATGAAAAAATACGCTACAGAAGGGAAGGTTGTTGTCAGGCTAAAGGGCGGCGATCCGGGAGTTTTTGGAAGACTTGCCGAAGAAATGGAGTTTCTTTTTAATAACAACATCCCCTTTGAAGTTGTCCCCGGCGTTAGTTCTGTAAACGCTGCTCCTGTTAGCTCCAACATCCCCTTAACGCATCCCGAAGCTGGTTTTGGGTTTCTGGTTGTCAGTGGTAGAGACACTGTTAGATTGAACGAGTTGATTGGGTCCGGAACCATGATTGTTTTGATGGGCGGGTGTACGGCAAAGGAGGTTGCCTTAAATCTAATTAAATCGGGTATAAATCCAGAAACAGAGGTTGCTGTGATAGAGAGAGGAAGTTTTAAAGACCAAAGAGTTACCTTTTCAACTGTTAAAAGCCTGACAGAAGTCGAATTCGACTTTAAGAGTCCCGCTCTGATTGTTATTGGCGACATAGTCAAATTAGCAAAGAAATATTCACGATTGATTGGTTTAGATAAAATCAGAGACAGAAAAATATAATTGATGTGAGGTTAAGAATGAAGAGATGGTCAAGAGAGCAAAGCTGATCAATGATGTGGTAGAGCTGATACCCATATTCCACTTGCTTTCAACCGAAACTTACAGAAAAGTTTACTCTTCACTACTTGAGAGTTGGTATACGGTTAGTGAGCTGGAAGAGATGTTCGGTGAGGGTTATGAGGAGGCACTGAGGATTCTAAAGAATGCTGGAATGCTTGAGGCAAAGTGGAGAATGCCTTCTGATCCGGGTGGAAAGCCCGAAAAAGAATACCATGTCAGCTATACCCACGTAAGTGCGAACTTCTATATCTCTCTCAAAGACCTCAACAAGGTTCTCGAAGTCATCTTCATGAGCGATGATGAGGTAGAGGAGTACGTTAAGAGAATCGAAGAGGAAATCAAATCAGGAAGGACTTCTGTCCCATACATAACAAAAGACCTAAACCTCGATCCGCTGTTTCTAAGGGCAATTGCTAAGAGGTCTCTCAGACTCAATCTGAAGGGGCAGCTTATTGAAATCGCAAAAGATGAGGAAATATAGTATAAGAGATTTGCTTAACAAGTTCAAGTGGCATCCCGATTTTGATTTTTCGCTTGTAAGAGTTGTTTACATTGACAGGCCGAAGGGTTTTTCAGAGATAAGCGGAGATGACATTGAGGAAATTGGACACATGTTCCTTTACCTGAAATCCGGTGCTGCAATTCCTCACCACAGAGTTGTTGAAATAAAGTATGGAGATGAGGCAGTATGGAGAAGGTCGTAATAGGGGTCGTTCACCTTTTGCCCCTTCCGGGGTCTCCAGAATACGTGAACTTTGAGGAAGTAGTGGACAGGGCTGTTCAGGATGCTAAAGCAATAGAGGATGGTGGAGCAGATGCTCTAATTATAGAGAATTACGGTGACAGACCCTTTTTAAAGGAAGTCGGAAAAGAGGTCGTAGCATGCATGACGGTAGTTGCGTCTGAAGTAAAAAGGGAGACCTCAATCGGTCTCGGCATCAATGTTCTGAGAAACGACGCGATAGCTTCTCTTGCCATCGCAAAGGCTGTGAATGCTGATTTTATTAGGGTCAATCAGCTCTTCTTTACCTCAATTTCCCCTGAGGGTTTGCTGGAGGGTAATACTGGTAAAATCATGAGATACAAAAGGCAAATTGACTGCAAGGCTATGATCTTTGCCGACATTATGGTAAAGCACGCTGTTCACTTCGCCAGACTTGGGGACTACTGCCTGAATGCAGAGAGAGCTTTGGCTGATGCTCTGATTGTGACCGGTGAGGCAACAGGGAGAGAGGTGAGCATCGAAGACCTAAGGTTTGTTAAAAAAGAAGCAGAAATGCCTGTTCTCGCAGGCAGTGGTGTGAATGCCGAGAATGTTGAGAAGGTGATCAGGCACTGCGACGGAGTTATTGTTGGTAGTTATATTAAAAGGGGCGGGAGAGTAGATGCAGAAAGAGTTTCAAGAATCGTCAGACTTACAAAAGGTAAAAGGTAAACATTCAGAGGTTTATCTCGTCGAGAAGTATGCAATAAAGGTGTTTGAGGACAAATTCGTGTATAACTTCCTGAAGGAGGTGAAGTTTCTCACCCTCCTTCAGCCGTTCAAGTTTGTGCCCAAAATTTACGCTGTAGATGTGCGTAATTTAAAAATAGTCATGCAGAGGGTTGAAGGTGTGACGATAGCAGAACACTTCGATCGGGATGTGGTTGAGCAGTGTCTGAAGAACTGCCTCATTTTGGACATGCTCGGAATAGAGAAGCAGGAGATGAACCATCCGGACAAACATATAATCACCTCTGATAGAGTTTACTTCATAGATTTTGAGAGGGGCAGATTTAAGGATAGACCATCAAACCTCACGCAGTTCTGCGTGTATTTAAGGAGAAGGGGAATTGACGTGGATAGAGAACTGATGGTTGAATACAAGAAGAATCCAAACTTAGAGGTGTTCAAAAAGATAAAATCAGAAATCGTTTCTTCTTTCCAAGAGGAATAGCATTCCAAGATTACCGACAGTCATCGGGTCTCCATCAGCCTCCCTTATGTTCGCCATCTTCGCATTCGGTCCTGTGCAAACAGAGTCTCTCACATCCAGAACCTCTTCGATGTAACATCCATGCCCTCCATCCTTCAAAATGTATTCGTTGTCTATCTTGCCCTCCACGAATCTCTCAAGTAGTCCCTCAATGTTCTCTCCTCTCCTTTTCAGCACTGGAGTGTGATGCTCAAGTAAAGCTCTAATTTCCAAATCCCTATTTACAACAGCTGCCGTGAGATGCGAATTTCCAAAGTTTACGAGCAGTGCCGGAAACTCTCTCGCTGAAATCGCGCATCCGGCTATCGCTGCGAAAACCGTATCAATGACGTAAACATCACCTTCTATGTAGTCCAGAACACTTCTCGCAGCATCCCTCATTCGGTTGAACTCCGCGGGAATCTTCGATGAGTGAAACAGAAAGCTCTCAACTGCAGGACTCTTCTTTATCAGTCTTTCAAACATTCTGAATCTGAAAATCCTGTTGCTTATCTTCGGTGAGAAGCCGTGATCCTGAACTGCTATGACATACTTTTCCGGCATCTCGTAACCCATTTTTGATATGAAATCTGCAAAGAATGGCATGTCCACATCCTTCGTCTCAATGCTCACCACATCACCATCAGGCTCTCCTATTATAACACCCATTTCTCTTACTTTCTCAAGGTCGTCCGAGAACGTCAATGCAGCTCTTTCATCTGCATAAACTCTATACCTCTCAAGATGTCTCCTGACCGCCCAAGTTATCGCCCCACCTCCCATCGTGTAACCATGCAGATAAATATCCCTATCTACTCTCTCGATTCTCCTTGCTATGAGTTTCGTTGGAGATGGTAGAATGGCCTTTGGGCAATTTCTGATGTTTTTTTCAGCAAAAAGCATGAAGTCCTGTGTTCCAGAGCCGACATCCAGCGTAAAAACACTACAACCCAACATATCCACCACCTGAAGCAAAGTAAACAAAGGATAAAGATCCAAGTATGAAGGATGATGCATTTATCACTGGATTATTACTTTTGAAAACCCTGAAAGCAACTCTTTTCTTTGAGAACGGGAAAAATGGCGGAAATTTCTGCATTGTGAATGAGTCGGCAACGATGTGAATTACGACAGCAACAAAAGCGGAGAGAGCCAAAATTTCTTTAACTCTCGCCATCCTGAAAAGGAAAAATGCTGCTATTGTTGCCACTACCGCAAATGTGATGTTGTGAGTGTACTCTCTGTGTTTCACTCGGAGAAGGATGTCAATGTCGGGTAAAATGGCAAAGGCTGCTGCAAAAAGAACAAAATGAATCCCGAGCCTGGACATGAATGGAGATAGCACAAGAAGGGTAAATCCAATGTGCCCAAGTCGGTTCATCTCAGCCTCCACCTCGTCCCCTTAGGTGTATCTATTAGCTGCAAGCCCTTTTTAGCAAATTCGTTTCGAATTGAATCTGCCACATCAAATCTTCTCTCCTTTCTCGCCTTCTCTCTCTCCTTAATCATCTTCGCTTCCTCTGCTGTCAATACTGGAATCCTCCCCCATTTTTCGAAGAGCCCAAGAAGTGAACATAGGGTTTTGAAGGAATCAAACGTCCTCTCAAGCTGTTCAAGTGAAGCATTGAAGATTACCTTGTTGACATAGCCTGCAAAGCTGTGAAGAATTGCCAGAGCCTTAGGAGTGTTCAGGTCATGCTTCATGGCATTCATGAACTCCGTGATGTATTCCTCATACTCAAGATTTTCTGATTCCCTGTCACCAAAGGTCTTGAGATATGCTATTTCCATATCCACATTTAGGAGGGTAGTTCTGAGATATTCATAAGCCTTCTTTGCCCTTTCGATGGCCTCTTCACTGTAGTCGAGGGGGCTGCGATAGTGAGCTGTTAGCAGGAAATATCTGAGAACTTCACCTTCGTACTTCTGAAGGACATCCCTTATTCTTACTATATTTCCGAGGCTCTTGCTCATCTTTTCTCCCTTAATCCTAACAAAGTCATTGTGAACCCATATTTTAACTGGCTCAACGCCGAAAAGGGCGTAACTCTGAGCCCTCTCATTTTCGTGATGTGGAAAAATCAAGTCCCTCCCACCTCCATGAATGTCGAAGGGAACACCGAGATACTTGGCAGACATTACACTGCACTCTATATGCCATCCTGGTCTACCCTCACCCCAAGGTGAGTGAAAGTATGATTTAGCCTTGAAATCTTCCTCCTTTGCAGCTTTCCACAAGGCAAAGTCCTTTACGTCCTTCTTCCTTTCATCAGGTTCAATTCTGTGTTTGTTCAACTCCTCTAAGGTCTGCCTTGAGAGCTCTCCGTAGTGTTCGAAGGCCGGAACATGAAAATAGACATCTCCATCAACAATGTATGCATAGCCCTTCTCTACAAGTTTCTGCACAAATTCGATAATATCGTCTATATGTTCGGTCACCTTGGGGTGATACGTAGCTTTCCTAACATTAAGGCACTCCATGTCCTCAAAATACTCTTTAATGAACTTCTCTGCAATCTCTCTCTGCGTTTTTCCTTCCTCCACAGCCCTCCTTATTATTTTGTCATCCACGTCAGTAAAGTTCTGAACGTAGATGACCCTGTATCCTATATGCTCCAGAAAACGCCTTAAAGTATCGAAGATAACAGCACTTCTCGCGTGACCGATGTGGGAGTAATCATAGGCAGTTATACCGCAAACGTACATCCTTATCTCGTCTCCTTCAATGATATCTTCCAGCCGCTCAAGCCTACGGCTCATCGTATTGTAGAGTTCCATATCCTCAGCTTTCCTGAGATTTAAAAAATTGTTACTTTTCCCTATCCAAAATTTTCTTGATCTCGTAAGTTGCAATCTCTCTTGCTCTCAATTCATCGAGAATTCCCTCGATCCGATTTGCCTGTTCTTCAACTTTTTTAGCAAAATCTTCAAAATTGAAATCGTCTTTGACCTCTATGTACCCTTTGATTATCGCAAGTGGATTTCTGAGCTTGTCTGCAAGGTATTCGAACTGATTTAGATTCTCTACTATTATTCTAAGTGCTGCCTCCTTTTCCCTCTCAATTTTGAGAGACTTAATCGAGAACACAACATCTCTACTTATCGTTGAGAGTATGCCTACCTCTTCATCCGTGAGAACTCTCTCTGAAAATAGGATTGCAATCCCGTAGGTTTTTTCGAGATCAGCAAAGGGTATAATGATGGCTTCACCACCACCCTCCCTCAACCTTACAACCTCCGCCGAATTCAAATACTCGTTGGCGATTTTTCCACATCTCTCTTCATCCAGTCCCTGAGAAATGCTTATTGGAATAAGACCACCTTCATTGAGAAATGCAGCAACCTTTATCCCGGCTTTTTCAAGATGAGTTCTGAGATTGCTAAATATCCTAAATTCTGTTCTTTCATGTATAATGGACCTGCTAAGCTCACCGGTCACTCTCAGCAGAGTATTTACTCTTTTCAGCATTTCTTCATTTTCCTTTAAATCGGTAACATCTGCGATGTTAACAATGACTGCGGGTTTTCCCTTATATTTTATCTGACTTGCAAGGACTCTAACCCACTTTTCCTCGCCGCTCTTTGTTATCGCTTTAACTTCGTAGCTTTCAGGGACTTTTTCACCCCTCTCCCTTGCCCTGTATCTCGAAATTGCTAAATCTCGATAATCCGGGTGAACTACCATATATGGGTGATCGAGCTGATTGATTTCTTCAACAGTGTAGCCAAACATTTCTCTCAGCCTCTCATTGCTGTAGACGATTTTGTCATCCTGTATTATAAATATGCCAGTATGGGAGTTTTCAGCCAAAGTTCTGTAAAGTTCTTCCCTCTCTCTCAGCCTCTTCTTTGCTTTGACCATGTTGGTAACATCTATGAAGTTTCCAAGAATTGCAGGCTTTCCTCTGAAATTTATCCGAACAAGAAGGAGATTGGCATACCTCCTCTCTCCGCTCTTTGTTATATACCGAGTAAATATGGTTTCAGAATTGCCCTCCAAAACTTTCTTTATGATCTTGTCTATCCTATCTCTGACGTTTTCCTCGAAGAGGTTATAGTATGCATCTGTCCCTGTCAACTCTTCCCTCGAATACCCAATATACTCCTCGGAAGCTCTGTTCATGTACACAATTTTGCCGTCTTGAAGAACAAAAATTCCAGCCTGAGAATTTTCTGCCAAAGTTCTGTAAAGCTCTTCACTCTCCTGCACCTTTCTCTCAAGCTCTTTTTTAGCTGTGATATCTCTTAAGATAACCACAGCACCACTAATATCTCCCCTCTCCTTAACTATTGGCGAACCAGTAACCTCCACCCATCTTGGTTTTCCATTTCTATCCTTTATCTGGATTTCCAGTCTTTTGAACTCTATTCCATCACTCAACCCATTCTCAATACTCCTCCTGACCTTTTCAGCATGATCGGGAAGGATAAACTCGAAGGCGTTTCTTCCCACGAGGTCTTCTGGAGTGTAACCATGAAACTTTACAGCAGAATTTGCAAGAAGTATTTTACCTGAGACGTCTGTTACAATAATTGCATCAACTGAACTTTCGAAAGTAATCTTGTAGTTTCTTAGCTCCTCTTCAAGCCTCCGCAAAAGCTCATTCTGTTCACTCAAATCGAAGAAAATGTATATTTCCTCCATACCGGGTATTTTGATGAACAAAAACTCTTTTTTCCCGTCAGGTGTTTCAACCTCAATCCTTCCAGCAGATTTTTCAGAGACTAAACGATAAATGCTTTCAGCACTCAAAAAAGTTTTATCCGCAGCTATATTCGAGTAGTAGAGCCTTCCTGAGATGAAGGTCAGGACAGGATACTCAACATCATCAAAGGTTTTTCTCAGGTTCCTTAGTCTCTCCTCATCTGTCGTTCTCAGAAGTATCTCGTAAATCTTCTCACCACAAATCTCAACCTCTCTTACCTTTGCTCTCACCCCAATAACTTTACCACCAATCTCTATTGAGAAGTCAACCTCCCCCTCAGCCAAAAGCTCCTCAAATATCTTCACATCGAAGATGTCATCGAGCCTTTTTCCCTCGATTTCTTTATCGAGACCGGTTGCATGATAAAACGTCTCATTTGCCAGAACTATCCTTCTCCTCTCATCCACAAACAGCAGTCCATAGTGGAAATCCCAGACACCCGAGTAACTTTTCCTTATAAGTTCGGGGATTTCAGAAAGATCGTAAACTAAAATCCGCTGATCCTCAACAACAGCCTTTAGTCTGTGAAATCTACCATCTCTTCCAACTACTGTAAATTCTCCACCAATCTTTAAAGCCTTCTCCGCAAAGGGTTTAAATCCCTCTGCGACGAGATTAAATACATTCTCACCGAGCAAATCTTCTCGCTCAAAACCAAGTTTTTTCGTAAAATTAGAATTAATTTCTAAGATATTTCCACCTTTGTCCAGCAATAATGCCTCTTTAGTTCTTATTTGTGTCCTTTTCAACATTTTACTCATGAAACATCTTTAGAAATTTAAAGTTTTTCACATAAAAAAAGGTTGATTGTATATGAAAATTAGAATTTAAAATCTTTAAGCCTGTTGATAGCCTCCTTTATAGTGTTCTCATCTCTCGTAAGGGCAAATCTAACGTAACCCTCTCCTGACTTGCCAAATCCAACACCGGGCGTTGCCACTATTCCTGCTGCATCCAGCAGTTTCTTCACGAATTCGATGCTGTTGCCGTTAACTTTAGCCCAAACGTAGAAGGTAGCAAGAGGCTTTTTCACATCAAATCCCACATCATTCAAACCTTCAACCAGCAAATCCCTTCTCTTCCTGTATATCTCGCAGTTTCTCTCGATCACTTCATCTGGACCATCCATTGCTGCAATAGCAGCCTCCTGAATGGCCTCAAAAACACCGCTGTCAACATTCGTTTTAACCTTCAGCAACCCTGATAGGATATCTGGATTGCCGCATGCAAACCCGATCCTCCATCCTGTCATGTTGTAGGTCTTAGACAACGAATTAAATTCAATCGTAACTTCAAAGGCATTGTCAAACTCCAGAAAGCTCGGAGCACGATAGCCATCAAAGGTAATTTCGCTATAGGCTGCATCATGGGCAAGAATAATTTTTCTGTCAATGCAGAAATCAATTACCTCCTTTATGAACTCTTTATCCGCTATCGCGGCGGTTGGATTGTTGGGATAATTGAGGAACATAATCTTCGCTCTACTCGCAATCTCATCGGGAATTGATTCCAGATCGGGAAGAAAGTTGTTTTCTTCTTTAAGAGATATTTCGTAAGGCTTACCGTCCGCTAAAAGTGTTGAAGCAAAGTAGACAGGATAACCTGGTTCGGGAACGAGGACAATATCACCTCTGTTGACGAAAGCCAGAGGTAAATGTGCAATCCCCTCTTTGGAGCCAATGAGAGCTACCACCTCATTCTCAGGATCGAGCTTAACACCCTTACGCCTTCTGTAGAAATTCGCTACACTCTCTCTGAATTTCAGCATCCCCTCGTAACTGGGATATTTCTGCCTCTCAACCCTTTCAACCGCCAACTTCATTGCTTCAACTATGTGTTCTGGAGTTGGCAGGTCCGGATCGCCGACACCAAAATCTATAACCTCTACACCTTCCTGAATCTTCCTGTTCTTCATTGCATCAATTTCAGCAAAAAGGTATGGTGGTATCCTCTCCATTCTTTCCGACAATTTGAACATGCGAGATTGAGGTGCTTCAATGTATATCACTTTTTCCGAATCTTTTTCCGAATAACGTATAAACACCAAATGCAGATTGAGGTTATGTGGCTTAGAGTTGGCAGTTATCCAGAGAAGGAAATGGCTATGGAAATGGCATCGAAGCTGAGAAATGCTGGAGCGAGAGTTGAAATTAAAGAACACACGGATTGGGATTTGGAGGAGAAATACATACTCAGGGGTAAGCTAAGCGAACTTGAGGAATATGAGGAGGTTCAGGAGTGGAAGAGATACACAGAAATCATCAGAGACTTGTTGAAAGAAAAAATTGATGTTGAAACCTTTGAAAAGGAGTTCCTTAAAAGGGCATTTCCGGAAGAATACAGGCTGGCTGAGAAAATTAGGGATGAGGAGATTTCCGAGGAGGTATTTCTGAATGGTGTGGAAGCTGCTTTTAAGCTGTCTTTCCTGATGTCCTCTGTTTACGGTTTCTTAAGGGTAAACGGGATAGAGGTTAACGATTTTGTAGAAGGTTCTCTTCCAGATGACCCCGAAATTGTGATCGAACTCGATGATGAGGTGGTGGGAAGTGAGAAAGTTTACTACCTCGATTTCTCACCAGCGTGGGATGTAAATGTGGATATCCTCAGCGTAGTCAGAAATAATGTCACAGTGGAGGGTGTTGAGGGTGCTGTTGTTGATGCTTTATCAAGGGTGCTTGTGAATCTAATAGCAGGTTTAGAGGAGACTAACGACGTTGAGGAGCTTAAGAACTATGCATTGGGGGTTATTGAGGAATCTGAAGGATTAGATGCTGAAGTATATGTTGATGCTGAAGAAATCTTTGATCTCATGCTAAAATCGCTTGAAAAGGCTGGAATAATAAGAATTTCAGGCAAAAAAGTAAAACTGAGAAAATGATCGTTATCTGTTTGGTTAATACCTACGATAAGTTAAAGCTCCATGAGATACACCTGCGAAGTGTTGCGAGAGCGGCTCCGCTGTGTTATGCTTTCAACATCCATCTCGCCTTGCTCGACTTCCCCTTCTGGAAAAGGGCAGATGATTTGGCGAAAGATGTTGCAAATTACACGACAATTGGAAATAGCGGGGAGTATCTGCTTAAGCTCAGTGAGGAGGGAAAGCTCCACCTGATAGACAAAATTCCAGCTCATTTCGGCGTTAGCATCGCTACAACTTCAAAGCCAGACCCTAAGAAGAGCTTGGACATTGAAAGTTTGCCCAGCCTAAATTCAGCAACATTTTTAATAGGTCTCGGAAGGAGAGGGTTGCCACCAGACATCTTAAAATCTGCAAGGTACCACCTCGACATAACCCGTCAGGGAATAAGTCTGGAAACCTGCACTGCAATAGGGGCGATAGCAATGTTGCTCGCTCTTAAGGTGGTGAAAAAATGGAGGAAATAAGGTTCTGTCCCGAGCATGGATTCTACAGAGGCGAGAGATGCAAATGCGGGGAAAAAGGAGAACTCATTCTGAACAAAGAGAGGGTGGAGAAGCTTGGAAGATTTGTTTCTGGGATTTTGAGGCATTTTCCGGAGAAATTTGGACTTAGTGTAGATAAGAACGGGTGGGTCAATCTGGAGTCTCTCGCCAGAGTTGTTAGGAAGAGGTACAAATGGGCGAATATCTGGATTATCAAGGCGCTGGTTTACAGTGACGAAAAGAAGAGATATGAGCTAAAAGGTGATAAGATTAGGGCGAGATACGGTCACAGCATTGATGTAGAACTTGATGATATGCCGGAAGCAACAGAGGATGTTTTATATTATGGAACAAGCGAGGAGGAAGCTCAGAGGATGATGGAAATTGGAATCAAACCAGTCAATCAAAAATTCGTCCATCTCTCCACAACAATTGAGAAGAGCAAAGAGGTTGCGAGTTTGAGGACAGACAGTCCAATCGTTCTCGAAGTGGATGCAAAGAAGGCAAGAGAGGATGGAATAAAGATTGTTAAAGCTAACGAACTTATAGCGCTGGCAAAAGAAATTCCTGCTCAGTATATAAGAAAACAAATAATCTTTAATCAATATTCGTCTTCGTAGTAGTATTCTTCGTCTTCAAACTCGTCGTATTCGTCTATTTCTTCCTCTTCTTCGTAACGCTCAAGCTCATCAAGTTCGTATTCTTCATTAGTATCAAGGAGAAGCAGACGACCTTCTTGATAGACCATAACAGAGTTGCAGAGGCTGCATTGAATTTCAACCCCCTCGTAAAGATCAGTTATCTCAATCTCCTCCCCGCATGAGGGGCACCTTATTATCTTGACCGCCATATTATGGGAGTGGTTTTTTCTCAAATTTAAATTTTGTGCCCCTTGTATTCCTGTCCCGTTCTGATATTTTTGCAAAATTAAAAATGGACTCGGCGGGATTTGAACCCGCGGCCTCCGCCTCGCGAAGGCGGCGCTCTCCCGCTGAGCTACGAGCCCTTAATTTAATTAACATACTGAGGTTTTAAAGATTGCGGAACTACAAATTTTTAAAGTGCAGATGAACCTGATACATGAACCCTCAAAAAATCGCTGAAAACTACGAGGATGTGACCATTGGCATTTTTGGTTCACATTCCGCAAAGGAGGTTGGAATGGCTGCCAAGGCGTGGGGTTTCAGGACAGTTGTTGTTGTCCAGAAGGGCAGGGATAAGCTTTACACCAAGTACAACAGGCATCTTTACGATGAGGTGATTATGCTCGACAATTTCCGGGATATGCTGGATAAAGAGGTTCAGGAGAGACTTGTAGAACTCAATACGATCTTTATCCCCAACAGAAGTTTCGCTGTATACGTTGGGTATGATGGAATCGAGAACGTCTTTGAAGTTCCGATTTATGGAAATAGATACATGCTGAGAGCTGAAGAGAGGAACTACGAGAGAAACCAGTATTATTTGCTTGAAAAGGCTGGTTTGAGGTATCCTAAGGAGTTCGAATCACCCGAGGAGATAGACAGACTTGTTGTTGTAAAGGTGCAGCAAGCAAAAAACCCGCTCGAAAGAGCATTTTTCTACGCCAACTCTCCCGAAGACTACTACAGACAGGCGGAAGAATTGCTGAAGGCAGGAGTTATTAACGAGGAAGGGTTAAAGAAGGCAAGGATCGAAGAATACGTGCTGGGTGCGAGGTTTAATGCTAACTTCCATAGCTATGCTCTGAAAGATATTTTCGGAGATTTCGATTTTGTTGGCTTTAGCGACAGAAGGCAGGTCAACTTGCAGGGATTTCTGAATTTACCAGCAAAAGATCAGCTCAAGATAAATGTTCCGGTAAAGAATGAGGAAATCGGTCATTTCGGTGTAACCATGAGGGAGAGTAAACAGCAGGAGGTTTACGAGGCGTGCGAGAAATTTCTGAGAGCCTGCGAGAGGGAACTTCCACCGGGTATTATAGGAATGTTTGGATTGCAAGGAGCCATGGCATACTCGTATGAGGACGAAACAAAACTTGAATTTGTAATCTTTGATGTTTCTTTCAGAGTTCCCGGAGACCCAGCAATCGGCCCGACGTCTCCAGAGATGAGAAATCTCAGTCTCAAGCATGGGGTTAGAATAGAGGACCCTCTCGACCTTACGATGATGGAGATAAAGAAAGCGGTGGAAACGGGTAGAATTAAAGAAATAGTGACTTAACCAGCCTCAAGGAGCTCTATTCCATCATCTGTGAGCTTTAGTTTTCCATCTTCCTCTTTTACAAATCCCTCTCTCAGCAACCAGTCGAGGTTGAACTTGAGTTGAAAATCACTTAATTCAAGCTCATTCTTAATCTCTTCTCTTGTCTTGCCTTGAACACCTATTGCGGCAACGATCTTCCTTCTTATCGGACTCATTGATGCTTTGAAGAGCCTTTCGTGATGTTCTCTATCTCTAACCTTTTCTGCCATTTTACCCACCCCCTAAAAAATTGCTTTAGTTTTAATTTAAAGGTTACTCAGCATTGATTCTTTCCATCACAACCAAAATTCTTAAATTGCATTGGGAAGAATTAGCTTTGAGCCGGGGTTGCCGAGCGGTAAGGCGACGGCCTGCTAAGCCGTTGGGCGTTGCCCGCGTGGGTTCGAATCCCACCCCCGGCGTGTGCCAAATTGGATGTTTTTTGCAACTGCTACTCACAAGCCCCACCCACCACCTACCTTAATCTCGTCCAAGCAGATTGCTAATCAGACTGGCAAATATCTTTCCTGCGGTTAATATATCTTCTACAACTACATATTCGTTCGGTGTGTGGGCGAGAGAGATTTTACCTGGCCCAAACGCAATTGTATCAACTCCAGCTTCAATGAAAAATCTTGTATCCATAAATCCACTTGAAATTGCTTTTCTCACACTTATTCCTTCTCTACCAGCAATTGAGGCGATTTGAGACGCTAACTCAGATTTATCGTTTATACACGGAGCTACAGAAAACATAATGTTAAAATCTGCATCACCTACTACACTCTCAATCTCATCTTTTGCGTCCCCCATACTTTCTTCAGGCAAAATTCTACGATCAAAATTCAGTACTGCACTGTCCGGAACCACATTAACTTTTATACCTCCTTTTATTTTTGTAATTGTCAGCGTAGCATTTTTTACAGAACATTCATATCTTGTTTTTCTCTCCTTTACTTTTTGTCCAAGCTCCATAAGTCTGCCTGCAATCCTTACGCATTCTTCAACAGCGTTTACACCAAGTTCTGGTGTGCTGGCATGTGCTGCTCTTCCCATCACTTTAATCTCCCCCCAGATAGCTCCTTTATGACCTACCCAAACATTACTGCAATCTGATGGTTCTGCGACTACCGCCCAATCAGGCTTTTCGACCATACCAAGCATATATCTCACACCACACATCCCACCTATTTCCTCATCGGGTGTTAAAGAGAGCTCAAGGGTGCCTTTCATCTCCATGTTCGACTCTCCAATAGCCATCAATGCAGCAATTATTGATGCAATTCCTCCCTTCATATCTGATGTGCCGCGACCATATACCACACCATTCTTCACAAACCCCTTAAACGCGTCGAATTTCCAGCCTTCACCTGCCGGTACAACATCATAATGTCCGTTGAAGTGTAAAATTGGTCTACCTTTTCCCATTTTTGCAAGCAGAATATATCTCGGGTAGGAAGCCATATCTGGTATGTGTGTCTTCAATTCTTTTTTGGGAACGCTGATAATTTGAGTTTTCATTCCTAAATTCTTCAGAATTTCGTCAACGTATTCTACAAATTCTCTATAGTTTTCCCCAGGAGGCACGACAGTTGGGATAGACACCATATCCTGTAAAATTCTGACTACATCCCTCTCCATTTCCTTTGAAATCTTCCCCATAATTTATTATTCGATTAGATGGGATAAAGTTTTTGGAAAAAGAGATTTATATCCAGACACCAACCCAGAATGTAGGGCGATAGCTCTACCTTTAAATGGCCCGGATGGGGTAGTGGTTATCCTCTGGGACTGTGGATCCCAGGAGCCGGGTTCGAATCCCGGTCCGGGCCCTCTCAGTTCGAGTTGCGCCCCCGACATGACTTTTAGATTGCCGTCGAACATTATAACACCTTTGCTTATATTTTCTCAACTGATGTTTTGGTTATGGCAAATCCGGTTTGTTTCCAAATCTAGAGAGTCAGGACTGCATTGTACTATTGGCACAAGGAGATGAAGCCATCTCAAACAAAAAAGTTCGATTTCCGAATAGAAAAGTTAAAATATTTTGAAGTTCAGTATCAACAAAGGAGGTGATTGTTTTTACTATAAACGACAATGTTGTAAGAGTGATAGAAAAAGCTGGAAGGCTGATAGAGATCGGAAATGCAGCAAAGAAGATGATAAACACAATTGAGAGAAACTCTGGAAGTAACGAGATTAGACTATCAAAAGGTTTAATTATTTACAATAGGGAGGTGTTGGTATGGCATCAATAAGTGAAAAGATGGTTGAGGCGTTGAATGAACAGATAAATGCAGAAATTTACTCTGCATACCTATATCTATCAATGGCTGCTTATTTTGACTCCATAGGACTGAAAGGTTTTGCCAACTGGATGCGGGTGCAGTGGCAGGAAGAATTGACGCATGCGATGAGACTTTACGATTATGTTGTGGAGAGAGGAGGTAGAGTGAAACTCTACGCAATCGAGGAACCGCCATCTGAATGGGAATCACCATTAACGGCCTTTGAGCACACCTACGAGCACGAGGTAAATGTTACAAAGAGGATTCACGAACTGGTTGAGCTGGCGATGAGCGAGAAGGATTATGCGACATACAACATGCTTCAGTGGTTTGTAGCGGAGCAGGTTGAGGAGGAAGCGAACGCGAGCGAGATAGTGGACAAGTTGAGATTGATAGGTGACGATGGTAGAGGATTGCTGATGCTTGACACAGAACTTGGTGCTCGGAGATTCGTGCCAGAGCAGGAGGATCAAACACAATGAAGTTGGGTGGTGATTAGATGACGGAGGTTTTGCAGGTGTATAAATGCATGGTTTGTGGGAATGTTGTGGAGGTCGTACATGCGGGGAGGGGGCAGCTCGTTTGCTGCGGTCAGCCCATGCGGTTGATGAATGTTAAGGAGGCTGAAGAGGGGAAGGAGAAGCATTTACCAGTGATTGAGAAATCCGATGGTAAGGTCTTGGTTAAGGTTGGAAGTATTCTACATCCGATGGAAGAGCAACACTATATTGAGTGGATTGAGCTTTTAGCAGATGGGTTTGTTTACAGAAAGCAGCTCAAACCGGGAGATGAACCCAAAGCGGAGTTTAATGTTGAAGCTGAAAAAGTATCGGCGAGGAGTTATTGCAATATTCACGGTCTTTGGCAGGTTGGATAACAAAAAGGAGGTGTTTGTATGTCGGAAACCCTTGAGAATTTGGTAAAAGCCTTTATCGGGGAGAGTATGGCGAGAAACCGCTACACCTTCTACGCCAAGCTGGCGAAGGAGGAGGGATACGTTTTCATTCAGCGGGTGTTTTTAGAGACTGCCGAAAATGAGAGAGAGCATGCAGAAACACTGTTCGAATTCATTCAGAAACTGAGAGGGGACAACGAAGCAATAAAGGTAGAGGCCGAAGCTCCTTTAGTGTTGGGCAGTGTCGTTGATAACCTAAAAACAGCAATAGCAGGAGAGCATTATGAGAACACTGAAATGTATCCCCAGTTTGCTGAAGTAGCAGAAAAAGAGGGGCATGTGGAGATTGCTGCGAGGCTCAGGGCAATTGCCAAAGCTGAGGAGCATCATGAGGGGAGATATCGTAGACTTCTGGAAGAAGTAGAGAAAGGAACGTTTTTCAAGAGGGACAAGGAGATTGCCTGGGTCTGTCTTGAGTGTGGTTATGTCCATTACGGCACAGAACCACCTGAAGAATGTCCGAGCTGTGGACATCCAAAAGCCTATTACGTCGCTCAGGACTTGCTCTCCCTTTAATTTTTTGGTGGTATTATGGACGTCTCCGCATTGTACAAAATCAGCTACGGACTTTACATTGTCACTTCTGCCAGCAACGGTAAGAAGTGCGGACAGGTCGCCAACAGCGTGTTTCAGGTGACGAGTGAGCCTGTGCAAATCGCTGCATGCCTGAACAAGGAAAACACAACACACAGTTTCGTTAAGGAGAGTGGAGTTTTCGGTATAAGCGTCCTCGAACTCGACACACCGATGCAATTCATCGGCAGGTTCGGGTTCAGGAAGAGCAGCGAGTTCGACAAATTTGAAGGTGTTGAATATAAAACTGGCAAAACGGGTGTGCCATTAGTTACAGAACATGCGGTAGCGGTAATGGAGGCAAAGGTTGTGAAGGAATGTGACGTAGGAACCCACACACTCTTTATCGGTGAGGTTGTTAATACTGAGCTTGTGAAAGATGCAGAAGTTTTAACTTACGCCGACTACCACCTAATTAAGAAGGGCAAAACTCCAAGAACTGCAACTGTATACTTTGAGGACAAATGAAAGGCTTTGAATTTCTGAAACCCTCAAAAATCATCACTTTTTTATACCATCCTCAGGAAATTGTTAGGTTTAAAGCTGCTGAAGCCCTTGGAAAGGTTTGCAAGGGAAAAAGTGCGAGGAATTTCATATTAAGGCTCTTCTGGCATCTCAACGACGAAAGCGGTGGTTACTGTATTGGCGCCCCTCTCGGAATTGCTGAGATAGGCAGGAACAATCCGGAGGTTTTCGAGAACTTCAAAAGCAAATACATCTCACTTCTTGATGATTGGGAGGTTGAGAGAAAGTACGTTGCTTATGGCATTGGTAGAACTGCTGAAATTGTCAGAAATGCATACCCTGACCCAGTAAATAAACTGAGGGAGAAGCTGGAGGAGATTAAAAGCGGAGAGTTTAGGGCTTACGCTGTATGGGCGTTGAAAATGTTGGGTGAGGATGTTTCGGATGTGATTGAGTATTCAAACGAAATCGTAGGGTTTTATGATGGAGAGAGGATCGTAAAGCTTAGACTTAGAGATTTAATCGAAATTTTTGAAGTAGTTCCAAAGCAAAATATTAAACATGAAGAAAGTTCTTATAGTCGGAGGCGATGCGGTTGAGGCACTGGAGATATTTTACCCCTACTACAGACTTAAGGAGGAGGGATTTGAGGTTCACGTAGCAGCGCCAACGAAAAAGGAGCTCCATACGGTGGTTCACGACTTTGAAGAGGGGTGGGAGACCTACACTGAGAAGCCGGGATACCTTTTCCGATGGGTTGACAAGAGTTTTGCAGAAGTTGACCCTAAGGAATACGACGGGTTGTTTATCCCCGGTGGTAGAGCACCAGAATACATAAGGAACTATCCCGAACTTGAGAAGATTGTCAAACACTTTTTTGAAGCGAACAAACCTGTCGCGGCCATATGCCATGGGCCGCAAATTCTCACAGCCTACGGACTGCTGAAAGGGAGAAAAGTCACGTGTTACGTTGCAGTAAAGCCTGATGTGGTTGAGTGCGAAGCGAGTTATGAGGATGCTGAGGTAGTGAAGGATGGAAAACTTGTCACCAGCAGAGCTTGGCCAGACCTTCCAGCTTTAATGAAAGAATTCATCAGCATGCTCAAGGATTAACCCAAATTTTTTAAATTATTTTAGATTAATGTATTGGTATGACTGAAGAGGAGGAGAGGGGAAAGAAGAAAGAAGAATACTACTACGAAGAGGAAGAGGTCAGAGCTGAAAAGAAGAAGCTCTACTATTACGGTGAAGAGACAAAGGCAGAAAAGAAGGAATAGCCTGTTTGCGCGGATCGAATTTTGCGACATCTTTAATCCTCAGAGGCAGGCAAATTCTGGAGACGAGACCGTTGAGAGAGTAAGGGAGTCTTATCAGTCTCATTTCACCGTTCGTAACCCATTCATCTATGGCATAGCTGGAATAAGCCTTTGCGATTTCTCCTCTCTCCTCCTTGCTTAACTTTATCGCCTTCTTGTCAAGGACATGCAAGTGGAACCCCCGGCCTGAGAAAACTATCCGAACCTCTCTGAACTCTGCTTTTAGCTCCTCGTAAAGTTCCAACGTAAACTTTCTAACCTTTTTGAACTCCAACATGCAGAAGCTCAGTCCCTCTCCCCTCTTCATTTTGTCCTCAACGCTGCCATGGTATGGACACTTCACGTTTTCAGGATCAATGTTAAAGGCAAGCTCCTGACCGAGAAAGTTCTCACATTCCCAGCAGTTTTTGTAGTCACAGCCTTTTTTGACGCAGAAACTGAGGTCGGAGTAAAGGTTGCGGTCGTAGTAAACACCTTCTGGTAAATACTGGAGAATATACTCAAGCACATCTCCCAACCCTTTGTGCTCGTCAATTAACACAGCCTTCCTCTTTATGTCCCTGTATTCAGGCGGGTATATATCGGAATGTCTGCCAACTATCACGGCAAAGGCTGTGTTGGCTATGTCTCTCCATTTCAGCCAATTTTCAACGGCTTTAAGGTTAAACTCCCTTTCGTAGAACTTCCTCCTTTCTTCCAGAGTGGAGGGGCGCATTCCTTTCGGGAATCTATACCTTCTCCTATCTGTCCCCCCACTTCCCCCATCTCTTGGCATAGGTGTCATCCTTTTCCTGAAACTCTCTGAACTTCTCAGGATTTGCCTCTACTCTAAAAACACTTCCGACTCCCTTTTCTCCGTGCAGGTCGGTGAAGTAAAGCCCATCTGGACCAAAGGCAAGACCACATGGGCTTGCTGCTCCCCCTGGTAGATGACGAAATCGTTGTAGGACTCTACAGCGCTCGCCTCATCATTCAGAACAAGTTTGACTATCCTCTTTCCCTTCTCCCCCATACCCTCCCTGTAAGCCTCTCCAAACAGTGCAACGAAGAGGTGATCATAGAATTGCGGGGGAAAAGCATCGTTCTGCATGAAGGCGAGATTTGTTGGAGCTTGTGTGTAGTGCCACCAGAAAATCGCATTCTTCCTCACATCACCCGGCCATCCGTAGTTTTCGTAGGGCTTTACCCTCACAATCCTGTCACCATAGTCAGACCCGTTATCTGCGACATACAAATTCTGATCACTCTTTCTCCAAGTTGCACCAAACGGATTCCTAAACCCCTTGGCGTAAACCAGAGAATCTGGATCAGGATTATCCCAAGGTATTTTGCCATCTTTGGTAAGTCTTATCACCTTCCCCCTTAAGTCGCAGTCATCCTGAACCTTCTCCCACACTCCACCATCCCCTGTTGTGAAATACAGCTTGTCATCAAAGCCAATGGTTGGGGAGTGGGCGTGATGAGCCCAGTTTGTCGCAGGAATGTCGTCAATTACTGTAACAAGCTCCTTCAGTTCCATACCCCCTCTCTTTGATTTGGCTCTAACAACCTTGGTCTTCCACTCTTCTCCGTTTCTGTAAAGCATCGTGAGAAATAGGTCTTTGGATTCAGGGTCTACACAAATTCCTGTTACTCCTGACTCTCCACTCCCCGGAAACTCGTAGGTGGGTTCGTAATTCAGAAGATTATCAGCATAGGTATGAACCTCCCCACTTCCGGTCACGACTTTAACACTCCCGTAAAGCTCGGTAACGTAAAAGAATGGCTTGTTGCCCCTTCTTTCACCACTTGTGAAGGCAATGTTTACCGGAAGTTTGAGACCCGTAGCAACAAGTTCCAGATCAAATCCGGGATAAATCCACCATTTTTGCGTTAAATCTTCCATGTTTTAACATGTTTTTTAGTTATTTAAGCTTTTGCAGAGAAAGTTTTATCTGTGAGTTTACCTAAAAAACTTTGGTGATTAAAAATGAAACGCACTGGCTCTTCTTGCAGCCTTTGTTCTTGGTTGCACTCAAAGCGAAGAAGAAGTGGGAGTTATTGTGATTGGATCAAAGCCCTTCAACGAGCAATACATCCTCGCACACATGATTGCTCTCCTTCTTGAGGAAAACGGATACAAAGCTGACGTGAAAGAGGGTTTGGGAGGGACGCTTATCAACTATGAGGCATTGAAAAAGGGGCAGATTCACGTTTATGTGGAGTACACTGGCACAGCTTATAACAATATTCTCAAAATCGAACCTCCTGATGTCTGGGCCCCGGATTACGTTTACGAGAGGAGCGTAGAGGAGATGTTAAATAGAGATGGAATTTCAACCGTTGCAAAGCTCGGTTCAGGGATGATTATGCTATAGCAGTGAAGAAGAATTTTGCTGATATGAAGGGGATAGAGAAGCTGAGCGAGCTTGCCCCTCATGCTGCTGAAATGACCCTCGGCACAGACCCTGAATTTGCTACTCGACCCGATGGCTTGCCGAGAATAAAAGAAGTTTACGGCTTTACCTTCGGTGCTGTTAAGCAGATGGAACCCACACTGATTTGCGAGGCTATAAAGAACGATCAGGTGGATGTAATCTCTGCCTACACGACAGATGCCAGAGTTGACCTATTCGGACTCAAAATTCTGGAGGATGACAAAGGTGCCTTGCCTCCCTACGATGCGGTTATCCTTTTAAAGAAGGGGTTCGCAGACAAACATCCTGAAGTCGTGGAGGTGCTGAAGAAGCTTGAAGGGCTTATAGACACCGATACCATGAGAGCTTTGAATTACAAGTATGATGTCGAGAAGAGAGAAGCAAGAGAGATTGCAGAGGAGTTTCTGGTCGAGAAGGGGTTGATAAAGGATTGAAGTCGATTCAGAATGCTGTGTAGCAGAATAGAGAAGGTTGAGCTGAAGGAGGTTACAAAGGTATACGGCAATCTTACTGCAGTTGATGCAGTTAGCCTTGAAGTTTATGGTGGAGAGCTTTTAGTCCTCATAGGACCCAGTGGTAGCGGGAAGACTACACTACTCAGAATGATCAACCGCCTCGTTGAACCAGACAGTGGGGAGGTTTACATAAACGGCAGAAATGTCAGAGAGTTCGACATCGTGAAGCTTCGAAGGAATATAGGCTATGTTATACAGCAGATCGGGCTTTTTCCACATCTGAGCGTTAAAGAAAATATAGAACTACTCATGAGACTGGAAGGGTGGAGTAACGAGAGGGTTGCGGAAAGAGTTAAGGAACTTATGGAACTCGTTTCTTTACCTCACGAATTTTCTGACAGATTTCCACACCAGCTAAGTGGTGGACAGCAATAGAGAGTTGGTTTAGCAAGAGCTATCGCCTTAAACCCTCCGCTATTGCTTATGGACGAGCCCTTTGGTGCCCTCGACCCAATACTCAGGAAACAGCTTCAGGAGGAATTTCTGAAGATTAAAGGAGTTCTTGGCAGGACGATTGTTTTCGTAACTCATGACATCGAGGAGGCTTTCAAGCTTGGTGACAGAATAGGAATAATGAAGGACGGAAAGCTTCTTCAGATCGGATATCTGGAGGAGCTTGTTTTAAATCCTGCAGACAGGTTTGTGGTGAAGCTCGTTGGTTCTGATCGGAAATTCAAGCACCTCGACACTCTTAAGGTTAAAGACGTGATGTTACCTGCGGAAAACTACACAGTCGAGGTTGGTGGAGGAGTCGAGGATAAGAAAAATTCTTGAGTTTATGGAAATCAGAAATATTGAGTATGCTGTTCTGATCACCAACGGAAGCTTTTCGGGAATAGTTGAGTTGAGAAATTTGATCAAAGCAGAAAGTGTCGGTGAAGTGGTAAAAGAGCCAATTACCTTCTCACCCTCAGATTCTTTGGAAGCGGCGTTAATGGAGATGAAGGAAAGAAAGGAGTTTTCAGGAGTCGTTGTTGATGAAGGAAGACCTGTTGGTGTTTTGCTGTCAAACGAGATTCTCACGAGATTGCTATGAACGTCTTCGAAGTGTGAGAAAGTCAGAACTTAACCCAGAGAACGCTTGAGCATTTAGCAATGTTTGGTATCTCGGTTTTACTTGCTATTTTTATCGGAGTGGCGATCGGTTTGCTGCTTTACAAGGCAAGAACGCTGGCGGAGATCGTATTTAATGTTCTTAATGTCATCGAGACCATACCCACCCTCGCCCTACTCGTCCTCTTTCTTCCGATTCTCGGTCTGGGAGAGAAGCCCACAATAGCTGCAAGCGTCCTGTATTCAATTCTTCCAATAACGAGAAACACGTATGTCGGTTTAACTTCGGTGAGCAGAGAACACATAGAAATTGCTCAGGCTATCGGTTTGAGTGGGTGGGAAATTTTGTTGAGAGTTCGCTTCCCACTTGCACTGCCCTTAATTGCCGCCGGAGTGAGAATTGCTGTTGTCTTCACAATGGGCGTGGTAACTCTTGGCGGTTTGGTTGCTGCAGGTGGACTGGGAGCGCCTCTTCAGACGGGCATTCACCTCTACAGCGTTGAAATAATATCAGTTTCAGGTTTGTGGGTTGGGGTTCTTGCCATAATCTTTGACAAACTTGCTTCTCTGGTTGAAGAACATCTCAGGAGGAGATACCATGGTCACTGACAGGTTAATGGTGGCTGTGGGAGAGCATTTGATTTTAACATACACGTCTCTGTTTCTTAGTATTATTATCGGGATTCCGCTGGCGATACTGGCGATGAGGAGTGAAAGAGCTGCTTCCCTTGTCATTGGCTTTGCCAACCTCGTTCAGGCTATACCGAGCTTTGCAGTTGTAGCTATGGTCGTCCCCCTTCTTGGCATAGGCTTCACACCAGCGATATTCGCCATTTTCCTGAGGACTCTTCTTCCTGTTGTTAAGAACACCTATGTAGAGCTGTCCGAGGTTGATAGAGGGTTGATTGATGCTGCGAGAGGAATCGGACTGACAGAGGTTGAAATTCTGAGATATGTGAGATTTTCCCACGCCCTTCCAGCGATGTTTGCTGGTTTAAAATTTGCTACCATACTGGCAAACTTGATAGCGATTCTGACTGCAATAATTGGTTCCGGGGGACTTGGAAGGTTTGTTTACGAAGGTCTGGCAAGCTTTAACACCGAAAAGATACTGATGGGAGCTGTTCCAGCCATAATAATAGCTATTTTGATTGATCTAAGCTTTACGATTCTCGAGAGGAAATTTACGCCGGTAGCTATGAGGGAGGGAGTATTGGATGGAAGTCTCTGAACTGGAAAAGCAAGTCTTGAAAGAATGACAGACTTTTCACCGGGCATCGGAGCATGCAGATTCCATCTTTTTAAAAATAAAATTTATACAAAGCTTTTGAAAACCGCTAAAGCCCTTTCAGCGGACTCCCTGTCATAGATTACAAGTGCTATCTCTTTCACAAACGAGCCTTCAAAGCTCTTTACAGCCTCAAGAAACGTTTCAACAACCTTCTCCAGCTCACAGCCATATATACCTGCACTTACAGCCGGGAAGGCTATTGAGTCTATTTTCATCTCTTCTGCCTTCCTTAGCGGACCGAGAAATGCCTTGAAGAGTTTCTCTTTCAACCCTTCGTCCCATTTTCCACTGCATATTGGCCCAACTGTGTGAAAGACGTATTTTATTCCCCTCTCCTCCAAGTTCATGGCTGGCGTGACAACAACCTCTCCGTGGTCTATGTAATCCCTTCCGAATTGCTCCCTCATTGCCTTCTTGCTGATTTCTGTGTACTTACCCGCATCTCCTGCACAGGCTTTTGCAATTGCGTAAGCAACCCCACCGCCATGTTCAAGCCTCTTGTTGGCTGCATTGACAATCGCCTTTGCTGGATAGCGGGTAATGTCACCCTGCGCAAGTTTTAAAGTAATTTCATTCATCTTCATCTCGGTCAGCACTTCCATACATCACATTTGACGGAAGTTATAAAAAGATTCATTCAACGTATGGTTTATGAAGAACTTAAAAATAGGCTCATCCCTTTGGTATGGCCACCGTCCTTTTTCAAAAAAATTTAGAGAACTTTTGGAGATCGGGTTCGACTACTTTGAGATTAGCCTTGATTATCCCTTTCCAGATGAGGGTGACGAGCTTGAAAAGGCTGTGCGGGATTTTGGAATTCAGCCAGCATTTCATGCTCCGCTTGACATTCTGCTGGCATGTCCGAGGGACGAAATATTCAGAGCATCAATGAAAGTGCTTGAAAGGTGCTTAAGCTTCGCTGCAAAGTTTGAGACCCTCTACTTCAACTTCCATGCCCTTCACTTCACACCCACCTTCCTTTTTCCGGAGATTCGTAACAAGGCGGTAAGAAATGTTGAAGAAGCATGCAGATTTGCGGTGGAGTTTGGAAAAGAGTCAGGATTCGAAGTTTGCTTAGAGAATGATCGCTTTTTCACTGAGGAATTTATCAGAGGAGACATAAAGCTCACTCTTGACTTGGGGCATTTCGCAGTCGAGGAGACGTGGTGGGGAAGGGACTACAGGGATTCGCTGATAGGGTTCGTGGAGAGGTATGGAGATAGAATCTTGGTCACACATGTCCACGATGTCAGCTTCAACCCCATTCAAGACCATCTTCCGCTTGGTAGCGGTGATTTTAACCTCCAATTTCTTAGCTGGCTTTTGAGAGAGAAGACAAGACCAAAATATGTTTTACTGGAAATATTCTGGAAGGGAAAAAGAGGCAGTAAAGTTTTTGCCGATTCCAAAGACCTCGAAAGCAGTTTTGAAGTTCTAAGGAGTGTTGTCAGGTGTAGTTGATCCACTCAGCAGTTGTAATGCCTCCTAACCCTCTTCACACCTTCTATTTCGAGTAAGCCCTCCTCTCCAATCCCCGATACTCGAACTATGACGTCGTAGTCATAGAATACTTCATGCACTTCATCGCAAATCTCTCTTAGCCTTTTAATGACTTCTCCCTTTTTCGTTTGATCTATCCAGACCTCCAGGTACATGACTTAATCGGTCTGGCAGTTAATTTGACTTTTTTGGTTTTTTGAGGTTAGGAGAACTGGCGATTGTGGTCTAAATTTTTTAAAGGTCACCCGAAAAGTCCACTTGGGTCTCTTCCCTTATCTTCAAGCAGTTCCCTGACGAAGGTCACGCCATCAGGTAGTTCAATGTACTCATCCCTCTCCACAAGCTCAACAGCCTCAACCGGGCATGTAGGCACACAAACCCCACAACCCAAACATCTCTGAACATCAACACTTGCAGGCTCTCTGTTCACCTTAACCCTTATCGCCTTCATCGGGCATCGGAGCATGCAGATTCCGCATGCTATGCATTTCGAGTGATCAACGCTCGCCAAGTAGCTTGAATGGGCTATCGTGTTAGGATGCTTTGCCTCAAATACTGCTTTGAAAAAAACGCAGCAATCATCACAGCAATTACATATCGTTGCTACATGCTTAGACCTTTCTGTGAGATGGACAAGTCCTTCTCTGTTCGCATTCCGAAGAATTTCAATTGCCTCATCAGCCGTTATCTTTCTCGCCATTCCATGTTCGACCATGTATTTGCCAACAGAACCCATGTGGATGCAGTTCTCCAGTGAACGTCTGCACCCCTCCCCAACAACTTTTGCTATAATCCTGCATGGGCAGTGCGCTACGGCTATGTAATCCCTCTCTCTAACCAGTTTTACCGCATCTTCGAATGGTAAAATCTCCGACTTCCCAGAAATCGTGTCTCTCTCAGGCAGCGCTCTCATTATCGGTCTCTTTCTGTCTCCGAGTTCATCCAAAAACCCCTCTTTACGATATTTGGCCCAGAGCGGGGCGAGTTTCTCCTGTCGCGGGTCTTTTCCCAATCCCGACCAGAAGGGAGTTTCAGAAAATCCTACTACGACTGGGAAAAGCCTGTAGTAAACCTTTCCTTCCTTCTCCCCCTTCCATACAGTCCCTTTCTTAGCCATCTCGTTAAGAACTTTCTCGATGTATTCGACGCTCTTCCCGGTTTTTTCAGCAAGCATCTCTGCAGTGAATCTGACGAAGGGCATGTGCAAAGCTATCTTCGCCTCCTCCTCATCGAAAAGCACGCTCAAAATCTCCTTCTCAACTCCGCTGACAGTTTTGGGCAAGCCAATTGGTGCTTTATCCAGCTTCTCCCTCAACCTCTCATACACCTCAAGATGGTGCGAGTGATGCATGAAAAATTACTAAATTCATATGGTTAAAAGATTTTCCACCTTAAAAAATTTAAATCTGGTTTAGTATTTTCAAAATATGAAGGTTGTATTCCATTTAGACTCTGATGAAACGCCAACCTTTGAGTTAGCCTTAGCGAACATAACGAACTTACTCAACGACGTTGGAAAGGCGGATGTTGCAGTTCTTGCCAATGGGTTTGCAGTAAAGCTGTTCGTTGAAAAAGTGTCCACAAAATTCAGAGAGGCACTTAAGGAGCTGAAGGAAAGGGGTGTAAAATTCTACGTCTGTAACAACGCAATGAAGGTTCACGGGATTAACAAAGAAGACCTTTTTGAATTTTGCGAGGTGGTTCCGGCAGGCATAACCAAGCTTGTAAAACTTCAGATGGAAGGTTACACCTATGTGAAACCCTGATTATCAGTTTTTTCAAGCTCTTCTACAAGCGCCCTCACTTTTTCTTCAATCTCTGCCAGAATCTCTCTGTAAATCCCCTCATCTTTGCCAACTGGGTCCTCAATATGCCATCTCTCCAGTTTACTTACCGGAAGCACTACGCAGCTACTCTCCTCGCAGACAGCTATTATCAAATCAAATTCATCCAGATTTACATCATCAATCGTTCTTGGCTTTTCCTTCGCCCTCAGACCCTTTTCAGCCAGCAATCGCTTTACCACTTCGTTAACCCCCTCAGCCCTTTCAACTCCAGCACTCTCAGCTCTCCAGTCCTTTGCCATTGAGTTAAACAAAGCCTCAGCCATAACACTCCTCGCTGTGTTGTGGATGCAGACGAAAAGAATCTTTTTCATCGAATCCATTCTTTTATCTCTGCTATTTATACCATTTGATTTCAAAAACGATATTTAAAATTCGAAAATTGGAAGAAACAAATTAATACTTTAAGCTCTCAATTTCTAACATGAAACCAGTTGGAATTAAGGATAACGTCTTCTGGGTCGGGGCAATAGATTGGAACGAGAGAGACTTCCACAATTTTCTGACGAGAAGAGGACTCACTTACAATTCCTACCTAATCGTGGATGAAAAAGTCACTCTGGTTGATACTGTAAAGCATAAATTCGTAAAGGAGTCTCTGGACAGGATAAAGAAGATTGTTGACCCCTCACAGATTGACTACATTGTCATGAACCATATCGAACCGGATCATTCGAGTGGTTTGCCTGATATGATGCGAATTGCGGAAAATGCCACTGTTGTATGCTCCCAGAGGGCCAAAGATGGAATCTGTAAATACTATGACTGTGATGGATGGAATATCAAGGTTGTTAAAGGAGGAGATGAGCTAAAAATTGGCACAAGAACACTCATGTTCATTGACATGACAATGCTTCACTGGCCAGACAGCATGGCGACCTATCTGAAGGAGGACAAACTTCTTTTCTCCAACGACGCCTTTGGACAGCATGTTGCCAGCGAGGAAAGATTCGATGAGGAACTGGGTGTCGAAGAGACGATAAACTGGGCAAAACTTTACTATGCCAACATCCTCATGCCTCTTGCCGGTTTAATCAAGAAGAAGCTTTCTGAAGTCCAGAATTTGGGATTGGAAATAGAAATGATAGCTCCGAGCCATGGAGTTATCTGGAAGAACCCGGGTAAGATTATAGAAGCCTATTCGAGATGGGCAAACTTTGAGAGCGAGAACAAGGTTGTTGTTGTATTTGATACCATGTGGCATTCAACAGAGAGACTGGCCGAGGCAATTGCCGAAGGAGCGGGTAGCGAGGGTGCAGAAGTAAGGGTTTTTCACGTCAGGAAAGACTCTTGGACGGATATCGTGACTGAGATATTGGACGCCAAGAGTGTTGCAATAGGCGCTCCAACGATTCACAATGGATTGTTCCCACCAGTTGCGGGCTTCCTGACGTATCTCAAGGGTCTAAAGCCTCAGAACAAAAAGGCCCTGACCTTCGGCTCCTACGGCTGGAATGGTAATGGAGTCAAGGAAATCCAGAAGGTGTTGGAAGAACTAAAATTCGAAACGTTGGAACCGCTGATGGTTAAGTTCAAACCGAGTGAAGAGGAGTTACAGAGGGCTTTTGACCTGGGAGCGGAGCTGGCGAGATGATACTCGGCATTTCAGGGAGCCCGAGGAAAAAGGCAACGGAATACGTGCTCAGAGAAACTCTCAAAATGCTCGAAGAGCGGGGCTTTGAAACAAAATTTTTCACGGTCAGGGGTAGACAAATAAGTCCTTGCCAGCACTGCGATTACTGTTTGAGGCACAAAAAGTGCAGAATTGAGGATGATATGCAGGAACTCTACGGGATGCTGAAAGAAGCAAAGGGAATTGTAATGGCGACTCCTGTCTACAACGGTGGGGTGAGTGCCCAAATAAAGGCTCTAATGGATCGCTGCAGGGCTCTGGTTGCTGCCGACTACGACTTTTTTAGGGGCAAGGTTGGAATGGCGATAGCCGTTGGAGGAGATAGAATAGGTGGGCAGGAACTTGCTATACAGCAGATTCTGACTTTCTATATCCTCAATGGTGTTATTCCCGTCAGCGGTGGGTCTTTCGGAGCCAACATCGGCGCAACATTCTGGAGCAAAGATACTCTGGATGGGGTTAAGGAGGACGAGGAGGGTTTTAGGAGTTTGAGGAAAACTGTTAAGAGGTTTGCTGAAATGATAAAAATGCTGGAAGGTGTTTAAGGTGGAGGAGAAGAAGAAAAAGAAGAGGGTTGCTTGGGGAATAACGGGAAGTGGAGACAGGTTGCCTGAAACGGTTAGGGTGATGAAGGAGATAGGGAAGGAATATCCAGAGGTTGAGATAGCAGTTTATCTGTCAAAGGCGGGAGAGCAGGTTGTGAAATACTATAAGCTGATGAACGATCTGAAAGAGAAGTTTGGAGCTGTGAGAGTTGAGATTGACGCCAATACACCCTTCTTAGCTGGACAAATTCAGGTTGGGAGATATGAGTTTTTGCTCATAGCCCCCGCAACCTCAAACACCGTGGCGAAAATTGCGATGGGCATTGCAGACACCCTTCTAACAAATGCAGCTATAATGGGGCTCAAAGCCTACGTTCCTCTTTATATCATGCCTTCTGACTACAAGGAGGGCGAGGTTGTCACCAAACTACCGGATGGCAGGGATTTAAAGATAAGGGTGAGAAGAGAGGACGTTGAGCACGTAAGAAAGCTTGCTCAAATAGATGGGGTAACAATCTTGGAAAAGCCTGAAGATATTTTTGATGTCTTCAGGAAGCACTTCAGAAAGGTTTAATTTTAAGAAGGTTAAGTTCTCTCAATGCCCCCAGAGCCAATTTATCATTACTCTGAGTTTTACGAAGATAAGACTGGGGAGATAGTTTCCGTTACGATTTTCGTTCCTGAAGAGAGGGAGAACCTAATAAAGATGTATGAGGATTACAGTCCCGAAAAGAGATGCTGCGGACTCCCCCCGGTAACCAGAAAAGGGATAGAGACATGGATTGATGGATTGCATGAGAGTGGCTATGGCTTCATCGCAAAGCTCGGAGACAGGGTTGTGGGACATATCGCTGTCGTTCCTGTTAAAGATGAAGCCGAGTTTGCTGTTTTCATTCATCAGGACTTCGAGAACAGAGGTATTGGAAGTGAACTGATTAGATTCGCTTCGAAATTTCTGAAGGAGAGAGGAGTAAAAAAGTTGAAGGCGGTAACCGAGAGAACCAACAGAAGAGCTGTGGAGACATACAGACATCTGGGCTTTGAAATTGTGAGCTACGATCCTCAATATCTTTTCATGGAGAAGAGGCTATGAAAGATTATGAAAATTGAGAACTGTATTGGATGCAAAATTTTGCGCCGGCTTAATCGCTTTGTTGTTGAAGTTGAAGTTAGTGGTAAAGTTGAAAAAGCATACATCAACAACACCGGAAGGCTCAACGAGCTAATTTTTAAGGGGAATGCAGGACTTTGCCTGAAGAAGTATCACGGCAAAACCCCCTACAGGCTTTTTGCAATTAAATGCGAAGATGGATACGCCCTAATAGATACTCGTTTCCAGATGCAGGTTTTTGAGGAGAACGCATGGAAGATACCGTGGATCGGATGCAAATATTACAAGAAAGAGGTTAAAGTTGGAAATTCGAGAATAGACTACCTTTTTCGATGCGGAGAAGATACTTTCGTTGAGTTGAAAAGTGCAGCTCTTAAATCTGGCAGATATGCAATGTATCCTGATTGTCCCACTTTAAGGGGAAGGAAGCATGTAGAAGAGATGATGAGACTTTCTGAGATGGGTTGGAGAGCGGTTATAGCCTTTATCGCAGCCGTTCCAAATGTTGAGGCTTTCAAACCCAACAGAGAGGCAGATCCCAAACTTTACAGAATGTTAGAAGACGCAGAGAAGAGAGGAGTCGAGTTGAAAGCCGTTCATGTTGAATATGAGTGCGGGAATGTGGTTATGAAAAACTACGATCTAAAAGTTGAACTCTAAATTCAAAAACTCAATTTATCATTATATTTTATTAATAAAAAGCTTTATATCCTTTAAAAAAGCAGAATATCCATGGTAGAAATTGTAGTTGATAAGGAAAAATGCAGTGGATGTGGTGAGTGCATAAGTGTGTGCCCTGCGAGTGTCTATGAGTTTGACGATGACAACAAATCCGAGCCTGTTAGACCTGAGGACTGTACCGAGTGCTGCTCATGCGTCGAAGTCTGTCCAGAAGGTGCTATTACCATAGACGTTTGCGAGTAGTTTGCTTTACTTAACTTTTTTAGATAGATGCTTATAATCATAAACTATTAGCCGACGTATTTTGAGTATACTTCCGGAAAGAGTTCCGGCTTTCCGGGGAGCATCAATGCAGCCCTGTATTCGTCAATAAAATCAGCGTCGGTTGAGAGATCAAAATAGGCGAATATTCTCGCGATAGTGTCTGCCAGCATCCTTTTTCTCATTGATGTCAAAACCAAATAGGCTCCGGCGAGGGAGCCATTTCCTATTTGATGAACTCTTGCCTTCATTTCAGGAAATAGTCCGATAGTAATGGCATTTTCGAAATTGATGTAGTATCCGAAGGCTCCGGCAATGTAAAAATCGTCAATCTCCTCTACTTTCAATCCTGCCTTCCTCGTGAGAACAGCGATTCCTGCACAAACAGCCGCTTTAGACTTTATCAGCGTCTCAATATCCTTCTCAGTGATCGTTATAGGCTTCCCGGTTGCACTCTCTGATGAATCAACTATTATGAACTCCCTTCCATCTTCGGTTTTTGTGACTCTCGGATGGTCTCTCAAAGTGCCCTGAGCATCAACTATTCCGTTCTTGAAAAGCTCTGCCAGAAGATCAATCAGTCCGCTGCCACATATACTTCTCGGCTTGACATTCCCTATAACCGAATAAGTTACTCTCTCTCCTTCAATCTTAACGTGGTCTATTGCCCCTTCCACAGCCCTGCTTCCGTGCTTAATCTCATAACCCTCAAATGCCGGTCCGCTTGCCACGCTTGTCGCCATAGCCCAGCCCTCACTACCAATGACGATCTCCCCGTTCGTTCCGAGGTCAACCATCAGAGAAATCGTGGCTGAATCAACAATCTTCGACGCAATTATGTCCCCAACAATATCCCCACCAACAAATCTACCTACTGGAGGGAGACAATAAAGTTCAGCGTTTTTATTGACCTTCAATCCAATTTCAACAGCTTTTACAGAGTATCCTCTTCTATCAACCTTTACATCAGATGAGGAGAAAAGATATTCCACATCCTTTCCCAGTAGAAAATGAGTCATCAGAGTGTTTCCAGCAGCAACAACATCGTAAATTCTGCTTGAGGACGTATATCCTTCGAGTAATTTTTTAATCAACCTGTTTATTGACTCTACAACAGCCTTTTGCAAAACTTTGATGCCATCCCTTCTACTTCTCGCGTACTCAACTCTACTTAGCACTTCTTCACCATATATAATCTGTCCGTTGTAATCTGATGCTATGTTTACCACTCTTCCATCCTTCAAACTGACCAACGCAGCCACGAGAGTTGTTGTTCCTACATCAACAGCCAAACCATAGGCATCACTCTCACCCTCTATAACATCTATAACTTCATTGTCCCTTAAAACCAGCGTCAAATCCCCCTCTTCTACCTCAACATCGCATGCAAGCTTGTAGTTCCTTTTGGAGATTATTTCAGGTAGAAAGGCATTTTCGTAAAACTCAACCCTGACCAGAGGGTTAAAGTCACTCTCGGATATAAAAAACTCGTTCAGAATCTGCTGTCTCCCAAGCCTCGATTCTGGAGGTATGAAAACTTCAACATCATCAACAACTGCAGTCTGACAGGCTAAGTAGTATCCCTCCTCCTTTACAAACTTCTCATGTGCCTCCTCGCTCAGAACCTCAACCTTTCCTTTTCTCACAACAATTAGGCACTTACCGCAGCTACCTTTACCTCCACAGAGACTCCTTATGCCCTCACCCACTTCTTGAGCAGCTGAAAGAATAGTTTTGCCTTTTTCAACCTCAACCCGTTTACCTGATGGGAGAAACGTGATTGTAAGCATGCTTTGGATTAATCAAAAAAGATATTTATCCCTTTTCCTATATTTGGCATGGAAATTGTGGTAATTTATTCAAGAAAAATTGAATCTGAACTTATTCCAGTTTCAAGGAGATTTGGTGTTTTGCTCGAACTCCCCTTTAAAGTCATCCAACCGGGTGACTTAAATGTAGATAACCTTCTCTTGGAGGTGCACAGTAAAGACTACATTGAGAGGGCTAAAGATCACCCATTTTTCTCTGCAGCAATCGAAAATATCCGGTGTATAGTTAGTGCGATCGAAGCTCTGAACCAGCACGACATAGCTATTGTGCCAGTTACTGTTGCAGGTCATCTGGCTGAGAAAGGTAGGATGAGGGGAGGCTGCCTTTTCAACGGTTTGGCTGTAGCTGTTAAGCTTCTGAACTCTAAGGGAAAGATTGCGGTCATCGAGACCGATGCCCACCATGGAAGTGCTGCATTGATATCTCACACAAATGCCCAGTTCTTCTGTATCGGAGACAAAGAATGTGAAATATCGGATGATCTGAGATGTGTGCTCGGTAGAAAGGTCGGCAAGAATTATGTCGAATCCCTAAGGAGAATGGTTGAGAAGGTTAAGGCTTATAACCCATCCTTCATTATCTGGTACCTTGGAACCGATATTGATAGTAGAGAATATGCAGAGATGGACATAGGGCAAGGGGAGTGGGATGACATAATGGGGGCGTTCTCTGACGTGATTCACGGAAGAAAAACTCTGATTTTACTTGCTTCAGGATCGAGAGAGGACGTTTTAAGAGATATCGTATTGAAGTTGAGCAAAGCTTTGGTGGGAAAAATTTTTTGATGATTTTACAAGCTAAGCTCAGCCTCACCCATCCACAAACCGTGGATGTTGCAGTAAGAGAAGGCTGTTAGCTTTCCAGATTTTTCCGTTTTGAAGGTGAACAATGCAACCGGTTCGGTGTAGACTGTGCTCGTATTCGGACCATCAACTGATGCACCATGGGCTGCAAATTCAGCCCTGCCAACAACATAGGGAAACTTCTCTCCTTCTGGATGGAAAACCAGCTCAATCCAAGCTATGTGATGTTCTGTGGTGTTAGGATGAGGTATCTCTTTTCCCACGCTCACTTTAACCTCAACAACCTCATCCTTCTTAGCCTTTAGAATTTCCACGACTGGAACATGCTTCTCCTTCTTCCAGTTCGCTGTCTGAAACAGTTCCATACAATCACCTCACTTTTAATTAGAATTAAGATTTTGGTTCCTAATAAACCTTTCTCTGTTCGAATTTCGAAATACAAACTACATCTTCAGCAGTCTCGCGTTAATGGCGACGATAACTGTGCTGAGACTCATTAGAACTGCTCCAGCTGCTGGAGTTAGAAGGATTCCAAAACCATAAAGCACACCCGCTGCCAGAGGAATGGCGAAGGAGTTATAACCAGTCGCCCAGAGTAGATTCTGCTTCATCTTGGAGTATGTTTTTCTCGAAAGCTCTATAATTGCTGCCACATCTCTCGGATCGTTTCTGACGAGTATTATGTCAGCAGTTTCCACAGCAACATCAGTTCCAGCGCCAATGGCTATGCCAACATCAGCCTGAGCCAAGGCGGGAGCATCGTTTACCCCGTCACCCACCATTGCTGTAACGTATTTTTGCTGCACCTCCCCCACTTTCTCCGCTTTTTCGTGGGGTAAAACCTCGGCGAAGTATTCATCCAACCCGAGTTCCTCCGCAACCCACTTTGCCACGAATCTGTTGTCTCCAGTCAGCATCATACACCTTATTCCCATCGCCTTCAGCCTCGCTATTGCTTCCCTCGACTCCGGTCGGATTTTATCTGCAAGAGCAATAGCCCCTGCAGCTTTGCCATTTTCGAGCAGGAAGACAACAGTTTTACCCTGCTGCTTCAACTTCTCGACCCTATCATCTGCAATTTCAAGACTTCTCTCCCTGATATATCCGGGGCTCACCACCATGTATTTTCTACGATTAACAACACCTTCAACACCCTTACCCGGGATCGCTTTAAATCCATTAACCTCCTCCAGTTTTAACTGCCTTTTCTCAGCTTCTTCAACAATCGCTGCTGCAATCGGATGTTCCGACTTCGTTTCGAGCGATGCAGCTATTTTCAGCACATCCTCCTCCTTATGGTTGAACGCCAGAACGTCGGTCACACCAAACCTCCCCTCCGTAAGCGTCCCGGTTTTGTCGAATATGATCGCATGCAAATCCTTTGCCCCCTCGAAAGCCTGTCTTTCTCTTATAAGCAACCCTGACTTTGCCGCAAGGGAGGTTGAAACGGCAACCACAAGCGGGATGGCTAAGCCCAAGGCGTGGGGGCAGGTTATGACCATAACCGTTACAGCTCTCTCTATTGCGAAGGCAAAGTCCATTCCAAAAGCAAGCCATGCAGCGAGCGTTAAACTTCCAACAAACAAGGCGATTATTGTCAAGGCCAAAGCTGCTCTGTTTGCTAAGTCCTGAGTTCTGGACTTGCTTTCCTGCGCTCTCCTCACAAGCTCGATGACCTGATTGAGATAAGTGTCTTTTCCCGTCTTCTCAACTTCAACAACGATTGATCCCTCTCCGTTTATCGCCCCACCAATAACCTTATCTCCAGGTTTCTTAGACACTGGTTTGGACTCTCCGGTAAGCATCGCCTCGTCGACAAAGGTTTCGCCTTCAGTAACTATCCCATCAACGGGAATCTTCTCCCCCGGCTTAACCAGAACCCTGTCTCCGGGTTTGAGCTGCTCAACCCTCACATCCACCGTTTCGCCATTTTTGATTAAGTGCGCTTCTGACGGCATTATCTTGACGAGCTCCTCCAAAGCCCTCGAAGCTCCCAGAACAGAGCGCATCTCTATCCAGTGGCCGAGGAGCATAATGTCTATAAGCGTGGCGAGTTCCCAGAAGAAGAATTTTCCCTCCAGACCGAAAACCACTGCCGAGCTGTAGAAGTAGGCGACGCTTATTGCAACGGCTATTAACGTCATCATCCCTGGCTGCCATCTCTTGAGTTCATCGAAAATACCCTTAAGAAAGGGATATCCACCGTAGAAATATACTGCAGAGGACAGGAGGAATAAGAGGTAGAGAGAGCCTGGAAACTCCAGTTTAAAGTTGAAGAAACTCTGAATTGCAGGAGAGAGAACCAAGATGGGGATTGTTAAGGCAAAAGAGACGTAGAATCTCCTCTTGAAGTCTTTCAACATGTGCTGGTGATGGTTTTCGTGTTTGGGGTGCTCAATTTCTTTCATTTTGTGCTCCCGAGCGTGCTCATGCCCTTCATGTCCATTTTCCATCATCTCATCATGCCCGCTCATTCAAATCTCCACCTACTTCTCCAGCTCCTCCCTCATCCTCCTGTATTCTTCTTCAGTTATCTCTCCTCTCGCATACCTCTCCTTGAGAATTTCAAGTGGTGTTTTCTCAACTCTGCCAACCCTTTCACTCTTGCTCTCCCTCAAGACCACATAAATCAGCAGAAAAATTATGCCAAGCATCGGAATGATGATGAGTATGAACCAGAGCAAGCCATTCATTCCCCTCTTTTCAGCGTCCTGATAAACGAGATATGCAATAATGAGCAGCGGTATCCACCAGATAAGCATCCCCATTCCCAGAAATGGAAACAAGAAAGGCTGTGTGTAGGGGTGCATGAATCCATCCATATTAAATGTTAGTGTTGTGGAAGAATATAATTTTTCTCCCTAAGAAACCGAATGTCAGGAGCTCAAGGGGTAGGGGTACAGAAAGTTTAATAAACATTTGAACAATTGTTCAAATATGAAACAAGTTCCTACGTGTAAGAGTGTGACGGTGGGAGAGTATGTTGACGAGGTTGCCTCCTGCCTACCACCAGACGATAAGATCGTTGACTTGGCTGAGTTTCTGCAGGCTTTTGGCGATTCGTCAAGAATAAAGATTCTCCTCGCTCTGTCAAAGCGAGAACTCTGCAACTGTGACCTCTCGGCCATAACCGGGCTCTCAGTTTCCGCCGTCTCTCACCAGTTGAGGCTTTTAAGGGATAAGAAGCTCGTGAAGTATAGAAGAGACGGGAAAAAAGTGTTTTACAGCCTTGACGATGAGCATGTTGAGGCAATTCTTAGAATAGCGATGGAGCATATAGGTGAAAGAAAATGAAGAAGTATAGGCTTAAAGGGTTGAACTGTGCGAGTTGTGCGACGAACATAGAGGAAGAGTTGAAAAAACATGTCAACTTCGTAAGGGTGAACTTCTCAACTTCCGAACTTGTCGTTGATGTTGACGATGAGGAAAAGATTGTGGAGCTGATAAAAAATGTCGAGCCAGAGGTGGAGGTTGTTAAACTTAAAGAGAGCGGAGAAGAGGAAGAGTTGAAAGAAATCAGAAGGGAAATAATTCCAATAGCTATTGTTGGAATTCTGTTCGCTTTTGGATTGGTTTTTGAGCAAACTCTTCATGATATCCCAGCAGTTGAGTATGGCCTCTTTCTCTCAGCCTACTTCATAGCGGGCTACAAGATACTGTCAAATGCGGTGAGAAACATTAAAAGAGGTGTTGTTTTCGACGAGAACTTCCTGATCAGCTTGGCAACCATTGGAGCCATGGCGATTCACGAGATGCCTGAAGCTGTTGCTGTGATGATCTTCTTCAGAGTTGGAGAATTCATGCAGGATTTGGCAGTTGGAAAATCCAGGAGGTCTGTCAAATCCCTGCTTGCCATCAAAGCGGATTACGCAAATCTGAAGGTGGATGGGGAGATAAAGAGGGTTAAGCCGGAAGATGTTAAGGTTGGAGACCTAATCGTTGTTAAGCCCGGAGAAAGGATACCTCTCGACGGAGTGGTGGTTGAGGGCTCGTCGGTAGTTGACACTTCAGCCTTAACGGGAGAGTCAAAACCAAGAGAGGTGGTTAAGGGGGGCGAGGTTCTTTCCGGGATGGTAAACCTGAGCGGTTTGCTGACTGTTAGGGTTACAAAGCCCTTCTCAGACTCTACTGTTTCAAGAGTACTTGAGCTGGTTGAGGAGGCTGCAAGCAGAAAGGCGAAAGCTGAGAAGTTCATTACTCGCTTTGCACGTTACTACACTCCGGCGGTGATTATACTTGCCTCAGCTATCGCAGCAATTCCGCCGTTAATTCTTAATGAGCCTTTCACGCCGTGGATTTATCGTGCCCTTGTTCTGCTTGTCATTTCCTGCCCGTGTGCACTCGTCATTTCCATCCCACTCAGCTACTTTGCGTCAATTGGAAAGGCTGCGAAGAGAGGGATTCTCATCAAAGGTGCTAACTTCATTGATGTTTTGAAATCAACGAGGGTGGTTGCCTTTGATAAAACTGGAACTCTCACAGAGGGGAGCTTCAAAGTTGCAAGCGTCGTTGCAACAAATGGATTTAGCGAAGAAGACGTGTTGAAATTTGCTGCTATCGCCGAGAAGCACTCCAACCATCCGATTGCGAGATCGGTGGTGGAGGCTTACGAAGGCGATGTGGATATGAGTGTGGAGAGATATCAAGAATTTGCTGGCAGAGGAGTAGTGGCAGAAGGAGATAGCTACACAATTGTTGTCGGGAATGATCTGCTACTGCACGAAATGGGGGTGGATCATGAGTTCTGCGAGGCAGAAGGGACGGTCGTGCACGTTGCGGTTAATAACGTCTATGCTGGCTATATAGTCGTAGCGGATCGTCTTAAGGATGATGCCAAGCGTGCTGTCGAAGATTTGAAGGCAGATGGACGTAGAGTTGTGATGCTTACAGGCGACAGTAAAGAAGTTGCGGAGAGAATAGCTGCTCAGCTTGGTGGTATAGAATACTACGCAGAACTGCTGCCAGAAGACAAGGTTAGGGTTATTGAGGATATAAGATCAAAGGAGAGACCAGTGGCTTTTGTGGGAGATGGAATAAACGATGCTCCTGTTATTGCAAGGGCTGATGTTGGCATATCCATGGGTGCAATGGGTAGTGATGCCGCAATTGAGGTTGCAGATGTTGTGATCATGGACGACAAACCATCAAAGGTGGCAAAGGCAATCGGACTCGCAAAGAGAACGCAGAATGTCGTGTGGCAGAACATAGGCATCGCTTTAGCCGTTAAGGGGTTCTTCATAGCCCTCGGCTCTCTCGGTATTGCTACAATGTGGGAGGCAGTGTTTGCTGACGTTGGTGTAACTCTGATGGCTGTTGCAAACTCGATGAGGTTGCTGAGGTGAGCTTGGCAACCTCTTTATTTCACGAACATCTTTTTGAGAAAGTGAAATTATTTTGGGATACTGCAATACTATACGAAATGAAACATTTAAATATATCAACAGTAACGAAAGATCATGACTGAGGAGATAGGTCTCTGGCAGAGATATATCTCCTTCCCAGTGATATACAAAATTGCCATAGCACTCGTTGCTGGAGCCGTTCTCGGAGCAATCGTCGGTGAGCCCATTACCGCGTTGAAGCCACTGGGTGATCTTTTCATACGATTGCTGAAAATGATAGTAGTGCCAATAGTTCTCTTCAGCCTTATTGTTGGGGCTGCGAGTATACATCCATCAAAGCTGGGAAAGATAGGAGTTGGAATCATGGTGTTCTACCTGATAACATCAGCTCTGGCTGTTGCCATTGGACTGGGGATGGCCAATCTCTTCCAGCCTGGCAAGGGACTTGCGCTGGCGGGAGAGGAGAAGGTGATTACAGTAACTCCACCCTCACCGGTTGATGTTGTGTTGAACATAGTGCCAACAAACCCATTCAGTGCTATTGCTGAAGGCAAGATACTGCAAATAATATTCTTTGCAATAGTTGTTGGTATTGCGTTATCTTACCTAAAAGAGGCAAAAAATGAAAGGTTGAGCAGAATTGCAGGCTTAACTCTTGATGTATTCGACGCTCTGGCAGAGGTTATGTACAAGATCGTAAGAGGGATACTTGAGTATGCACCCATAGGCGTCTTTGCTCTGATAGCTTATGTGATAGCCAAGCAGGGTCCGGGAGTTTTAGGACCTCTCGGAGTTGTAGTTGCAGCGTTATACATCGGTCTTATCATCCACATATTCGTTGTTTACGGCGGGATTCTTGCATCCATAAAGTTATCCATAATAAAATTCCTGAATGGGGCAAAAGAGGCAATGCTTACTGCCTTCGTAACAAGAAGCAGTAGCGGCACTCTGCCTGTTACGATGAAGGTTGCGGAAGAGAATCTCGGAATTGATAGAGGGGTTTTCTCATTCACACTTCCTCTGGGAGCTACGATTAACATGGATGGTACTGCGATGTATCAGGCTATCTGTGCGATTTTCATAGCAAATGCGGTTGGTATACCTCTAACAATTGGTCAACAGCTGCTGATCGTTCTTGTAGCAGTTATGGCGAGCATTGGAGCAGCTGGTGTGCCTGGAGCAGGTGTGATTATGCTCTTGATGGTTCTCGAGGCAATAGGTCTACCCGTGGAACCCGGAAGTGCGGTTGCAATAGCCTACGCGATGATTCTCGGAATAGACGCAATACTGGACATGGGAAGAACAATGGTTAATGTAACAGGAGATCTTACAGGCTCAACACTTATAAGCAAGTTGGAAGGATCACTAAATACTGAAGTGGGAGTTTGGAAAGAGTAATTTTTTATTTTTTAACTGGATTATGAAGATTTACGATTTTCCAATACCTGTTGCTGTAGAGAGACTTTTGAAAAAGCAAAGAAGACTGACCTTTCCTATGAGGTCTCAAAAAATTATTTGGATATCCACAGAAATAAAACTATAAAGAGTTTGATCGAAAGCGATGGAGAAACAGGAGGGAATGTAAATGGTATTCGAGTTGAAGTGCAGTAAATGCAGAAGAAAATTTGATTTGAAAGTAAATAAATGGAGATGCGACTGCGGTTCACCGTTGAATCTTGAAATTTCCGAGTATCCTAAGGTCGAGAATTTTTCCGAGCTTATAAAAGATGGCCAAAACATTTGGAGGTACTCCGCACTGCTTCCCTTTAAAGAGGGCGTGACACTTGGAGAGGGGTTGACACCTGTTTTAAACAAGAAAATCGCTGAAAAAGAAGTCTTCTTCAAACTCGAATATTTTTCACCAACAGGCTCATTTAAAGACAGAGGAGCCGCTTTGGGGGTCACAAGGGCAAAAGAAATAGGAGTTAGAACAATAGTAGAGGACTCATCCGGCAATGCTGGACTTTCTTATTCAGCTTATGCCGCATCCGCAAATATCAAGGCAAGGATTTATGTCCCCTTCGACGCCCCCATAGGAAAAAGAGCATTAATGAGAGCCTGCAATGCAGAGGTTGTTGAGTGTAAAACAAGGGAAGAGGCTTCTCTTCGAGCAATATCTGAACTCAAAAATGATGAGATTTATGTTGGGCACACATGGGACCCATTCTTTCTTGAAGGTATGAAAACAGAGGCTTTTGAAATATTCGAGGAGAAAATTCAGGTGGATTCAGTAATAGTGCCCACATCCAGCGGAAGTCATCTGCTTGGGATTTATAGAGGATTTGAAGACTTAGTAAAAATGGGATTTCTCGATGAATATCCAGAGTTCTATGCGGTACAAGCTGGTGGAATAACACCCATCTACGACAGAATTTATGGAGAATGGAGGGGTGAGAAAGGAGACCTTGCAGATGGTTTGAGAATACTCCAACCACCGAGACTCGATCAAATTTTGGATACAATCAAAAGAACTAATGGCGATGTGGTTGTGGTGGACAATGAGGAGATAATCTCTGGCATGAAGGAACTGTATCAAATGGGATTAATCGTTGAACCCACATCTGCAACCGCATATGCCGCTCTTAAAAAAATAAGAGATGTTAAAAATCCTCTTGTTCCACTAACAGGAACTGGAATCAAGACTGTTGATAAAATAGAGAAAATAATCAACATACCGCTCTAACCTTCATTCTTGCCGCTAACAGAGTTTCCTTACCAACAATCTTCGCTGCAAACTCATCCGCCATACCCTCAAAATTTATTGATGGCAGGAAGGTCATAACCCTCAAATTTTTTATCAGCGGAAAGCGGTTCTGCATGACGTGAAAAGCTTCGTGTGCGATAACAGCTTTGAGTTCATCATCCGAAAGCATTTCAACCATTCCTGCCGAGACGAACACATCTTTTCCGAGTGTGAATGCCTTTGGTTCGGATGTGCTGAGGAGATAGAGCTTCGAATTCTGCGAACCGGAGACACTTCTCAGGAAGTCCTCAAGCTCCTCACACCTTTCGGGGCCATACTTTCTAAAAAGATACTCTGCATAGATGCGTGGGATTGAGAGAAAAACGGCAGATGCAATTATAATATACCCGAGGTATAAACCGATTACAAAAGACCTTTCGCAACTCATTCCAAGATAAACTATTGGAACTGCCGAAAGGAGAGTGATGTTAGAGACCCAGTAGTATTTTAACCTCTCCACCCCATCGCTTCTGAGGCAGAGTACGAGGGCTACTGCCATTATAGCCATCATGCTCGAAAGTGAGATTTGATACTCCGGTGAGGCGAGGCATGAGAGAAGACACTCACCGCCTACCATTTTCACTCCTCCTCTGGAAATAGTCCACAACAAGATCGCCGAACTTCTCCATCAGGGCGTCGAGTATTTTCTCCAATGCCTTTCTTTCCGCCTCAGTCTTCGAAACAGTGGGATAGTAAACAAATCTCATCCTGTCACCCTTTCTCTCCTTCTTTTTTTCCAGATATCCACTTTCAGAAAGTCTGTCAACAGTAACGGCTACGCTGGAGAGAGGTGCCTTTATCTCATTAGAAATTTCTGAAACACCCGAGCCAGGGTTTTCCCACAAGTACTCCATTATTCTCTTTTCAAGGGGCGAAAACAGCGAAATATCCTCGCCGATCTCCACTCTTCTTCTCTTAACCACTGCATTTTTAAAATTCCAAATTTAAAAAATTTTCCCATTCAGCCTTTGACTTAGCCCTTGACCCACTCACTCAGGTAAATCTTGTAGGTCTTGCCGAACCTCTCCCTGATTATCAAGTCTCTTTCCTCAAGCTTTTTAACAATCATAGATATTTTCGAGTTGGAGAACTCTGTTCTCGCTCTCAACGAGTCCTGAGTTATTCCCTCGTTCTCCGCAATTAGTCTCAGAACCATGGCTTCGTCCTCGTTCAATAGCCTCATAGCCGTCTCCAAACGCTCTGAAGACCTCTCATCTGGGCTTTCGGACACTTCTGGTTCAGGTAAGACTTCCGAGTCCTGTGACCTGGAAAGGGATGAGTAGATGGCTATGGCAATTAAGGCTAAACCACCTACTCCGAAAATAACGGGCAGAATTCCCATGTAGAACGGACCCATCATCATGTAGTGATGTGACATGGGTGAAAAGGTAAGGTAGAGGAATAGCAGAACAACACCACCAACCAGCATCACCACTTCCGAATTTCTCAGCTCCATTAAAATGTGGTTCAGTAAGGTGTTCTTTTAGCTTTCGATTGAAAAGGCAAAGTTTAAATACTATTTTACATCTGATGTAAAACAGGTGATAACAGTGTTAAAAAGGAGGTATTTGATAATAGCCGGAGCTGCCCTGATACTGTTGAGTTATTACCTCCTAAGCGGGTTAGGGGGCCAAAATCAGGAAATTTCAGGGCTGCAAAAGGGAATATACTACTTCTACTCACCAAACTGTCACTACTGTCAGCAGATAGAGGGATTTATAGAACAAATGTCACAGAAGTATTCAATAAACTACTGTCAGGTGGAGAAGCTCAGTGGTGAGTGTGAGAAACTTGCGAACTACATCGGGCTGAGGGGCGTTCCGACTGTGGCAATTGTAGATGGAAAGGTTACTGTTCTTACAGGTGTAAACGAAGTGCTGAAGCTGGAGGATGTTCTGAATGATAGTAGCTAACCCCGGAAGCTTCTTACTGGCAACATCACTGCTGTTCTCACTCTATGCTTTCATAAACCTCTACACCAGTGTAACGAAAAGAGAAATAGAAGCTATCGGTAGGGTTAAGGTTTACATTCTTCTGTCTTTCGTCTCTTTAACACTCTCGCTGTTGACCTTAACTTATTACTTCCTGACGGACAATTTCTCCGTTGAATACGTTTTCAGCCACTCAACAGCAGATATGCCTTTAATCTACAAAATATCAGCTATATGGGCTGGTTCCGAAGGTTCCCTTCTCCTATGGGTCTGGCTTCTGTCGTTGATGATGCTTGTATTTATCCAGATTGAGCAAGAGGATTTGCTCACGGCATGCTCTCTTTCAATTCTCACAGCAGTCCAGAGCTTTTTTCTTACAGTCAATTTAGTTCTCCTGAATCCCTTTGAGACAGTTGAGAACACACCACCACATGGACTCGGCCTCAATCCTCTCCTCGAAACACACGAGATGCTGTTCCATCCACCCGTTCTCTTTGCAGGGTATGCAGCCTCAACTTTCCTGTTCGCTCTCTCTATTGCAGGACTATACCTGCTGGATGAGAGGTGGATTCTAAGACTCAGAAAGTGGGCTTTGACTACGTGGATGTTTCTCACTGCAGGCATTGCACTCGGAGCCTTCTGGGCATATCGCGTCCTCGGTTGGGGCGGTTTCTGGGGCTGGGACCCGGTTGAGAATGCTTCTCTTCTGCCGTGGCTTACAGTAACGGCTCTCGTCCACAGTATAATGATCCAAGAAGCAAGAAGAGGAATGAAAATCTGGAACATACTGCTTTCAGTGGCTACCTTCGAATTCGTCCTTCTCGGAACACTCATTACAAGGAGTGGTGTGGTAAGCTCAGTCCACGCATTCGCGCAGAGCGAGATTTCCTTTCCACTGACAGTTTTCATGATCGGAATTCTTGTTCTAACAGCAGACCTGCTGCACAGCAGGAGGAAGGAGATAGAGAGTCTTGACGTGATTGAGAGTCCTCTGTCAAAAGAGGCGAGTTTTCTTTTGAACAACCTGCTTTTCACGGCTTTTGCTCTGAGCGTTTTCTGGGGGACGATATTCCCCTTGCTTAGTGAGGGTTTTCTGGGTTACAAAGCCACCATAGGTGAACAATACTATCTGCAAACAACTTCCCCACTCGCATTCTCTCTGGTAGCTCTGATCGGGCTCTGTGTCGGACTTCAGTGGAGAAGGAGCAGTATAAAAACTCTCAGGACAATTGTGCTTGTGTTTCTGATATCTCTAACTACAGCACTCCCTATCGCATATCTGCTGAACCTGTCATTTCTCACTGCATTTTCGATTTCACTGGCAGTATTTTCCATCACCCTCCAAGTTTTCCAGTATTTCAGGGATATGATTGCCTTTAAAAAAGAGCTTGGTGGTATGAATTTCATAAAAATTATCCTCAAAAAGAGAAGGAGATATGGCGGATATACAGCACATCTTGGAGCAATAATCGTTTTTATCGGTGTTGTGTGTAACTGGACATATGCAGAAGAGCACGTCTTGAATCTCAAAACAGACGAACCCTTCGAATTTTATGGTCATACACTTGTATACAGGGGATACTCATTCGAAAACACGTCGGTTAAAGCCAGTGCAAAGATACAGGTAGATTTTATTGAGGCTGGAAAACAGGTTTTTTCAAAAATCGAATACTATTACCTTCAAGATCAGGTCGTCAGAAGAGTTGGGATACTGCACGAACCGCTTCGTGACATCTACATAACTCCAGAGAAAATTGGGGATGAAAAGGGAGTATTCAGAGTGAAAATAAATCCTTTGACGAATTTCATATGGATCGGCTCGATTACGATGCTTCTCGGTGGAATGCTCTCTCTCACACCAAGAGCTCTCGTAATAAAAATGGTGAGCGATAAGGGTGATGGAGAATGAGGGCTAAAATAATTCTGACCCTGCTTTTGCTGACGCTGAAGGCTTCCGGGCTCACCTTGCAGGACGTGGAGGGAGATATAATATGCACATGTGGATGCGGCAAGCTGCTCAAAAACTGTGACTGTGGCGCGGCTGAGAAGATGAGAGAAGAAATAAGCGCAATGATTGAAGAAGGTAAAAACAGGGAAGAGATAGTATCAGCTCTCCAGCAGGTTTACGGAAAAGAGGTGCTCGCGACCCCACCAAAGGAGGGCTTTTTCCTGAGTCTGTGGATTTATCCCGCAATTGTTTTGATAGCAGGTTCGGTGATTGTTTACATGATTCTCCAAAAGAAGAGTTCTGAGTGGTTTGGTGATCCAGATGAGAACGTCAACATTGAGGAGGAGGTGAAATGAAGAGAGACATGAAAAGATACAACAGAGTAGCAAGATTCTACGACATGGTAGAGAGTCTAATGGAACTTACGAACTTCAGGAGATGGAGAAGGACGCTCTTCAACTTTATCGAGAAAGAGGGAGAGAACTTGCTTGTCCTCGAAATTGGGGCTGGGACAGGCAAAAATCTACCCTTCTACCCGGATTTCAGTTTTGTTGCAGTGGACATAAGCGAGAAGATGCTCAAGAGGGCGGTAGAGAAAAATAAGAGATATGGAAAGAGGGTTGATTTCGTTATTGGTGATGCTGAAAAACTGCCATTCAGAGATGAGGCTTTTGATGTTGTTTTCTCAACCTTTGTCTTTTGCTCCGTGGATAATCCAGTCAATGGTCTGAAGGAGGCTTACAGGGTTCTCAAGAAAGGGGGCAAAGCCTACTTTCTGGAGCACATGCTCCCAGAGAACAGAGTCATTCAGCCATTCTTCCACCTTCTCAACCCCTTAACCAGACTTTTCGGTCCGGAAATCAACAGAAGGACGGACGAAAATATCAAAAAAGCAGGATTTAGGATTTTAAAGCAATATTTTCTTCTGGGAAGCGTTTTCAGACTCATAGTTGCAGATAAGGCGTTTGATTCAGGAGATAAAACGTTCCATCAGCTTATGAAACATTCTGAACCATCTGATGGTTCTGAATCTCGACGTTTTGACCTGCAACATCTATTGCCCTTGAGGTTAACAGTGTTTTGAGGTGATGCAAGATGGATTGGAAGAAGATAGGTTTGGTTGCAGCACTCGCAGTTGCTGCGGGGCTGTATGTTGCAGCTGCGATGCCGTGGGGAATGATGGGATATGGAGGATATGGCTACGGGATGCCAATGATGGGTGGATACGGAATGCCGATGATGGGCTATGGCGGATATGGAGGATATGATACGAACTACGGATACGACTACAACACCACGCCACAGCAACCACCACAGCAACCGCAGGGCTATTACGTGCCATACGGCTACTACGGTGGTCACGGCTGCCCGATGATGGGATATTGGTAAAGTTCGGGTGATCGGCAAGCATGCGCAAGATTTTACTTATTTTTTTATTATTTTTTATCTTAGGGGTTGCAGTAACTGCAGAATCACAGACCTTTCAGAGTTCAAAAGTCGTCTACATCGAAGCTTTTCAGTTCGGATACAGAGTTGTGGCAATACAGGAAGGAGACAAAATATACAGAACCGACACCTTAAGGCTTAATGCGGGAGATACTGTTACCTTCCACGTCGTAACGAAAGATGTAACCCACGGATTCAGCATTGATGGTATAACGGACAGCATAGCAGAAAAGTTGCTCGTCATACCCGGCAGAACCCTCGTAGTTGGGCCTATTACCTTTAACGAGCCGGGGAAGTACAGGATTAGGTGCTCCGTTAACTGCGGCTCCCTGCACCCCTTCATGAGTATGGATATTGTAGTTGAGCCCAACATTCCCTATTACGCCCTCTCGGGATTCGTTGTAATGATTGGAGTGGCTGCACTCTTTTACAATGGCAAGGGTGGTGATGTTAGAGAGTTACACATTAAGAGCAGACTGCTGAAGTCGAGGACACTGATTTTCATCCTCACAACCCTGAATCTGTCGGTATTCCTGCTGATAATCCTCACTGGCCTTTTTGGCAGCGTTGTTGGCAGCGAGAACTTTTCAATAGCAGTCACGTGGATTCTCTGGTTTGCCCTTGTTGAGTTTGCGATACTCTTCGCCGCGAGAGCTTGGTGTTCCATCTGCCCGATTCCGATAATAGGCGAATGGATATACAGGAGGAGAATTTTGGGTGTCAGGACTGTAAAGCCGAAGCCGGGCAACTTTCCTGTCAAATACCGAAACATGTGGATTCCCGCCATCGGCTTCCTCGTGCTTTCGCTCTTCATACCTTGGATAGTGACAAAGCCTCTTGTTACAGCCCTTCTGTTCCTTTCACTCCTCGTTGCTGCTACGGCATTTTACATAACCAATCCACCGCGCTACTTCTGCAAACACATCTGCCCTGCGAGCGGATACATCGGCTACCACTCCAACGCATCCCTGCTTGCCTTAAGGAGTGTTGACAGGGAGAGATGCAGGAGTTGCAAGAAGTTCTGTCTGAAGGGCAGCGATGAAGGTTATCCTTGCCCTTGGAAGTTATATCCAGGTGGAAACGATGAAAATACCTACTGCGGCCTCTGCTTCGAGTGTCTGAGAACTTGTAAATACGACAACATTGTTTTAAAGCTGAGAATGCCGTTTGAAGAGCTCGCGAGGAAGGCTGTTAGAGTAGCAAAATCTGGAAAATTTGATGAAACAGCGATGGGCTACATAAGGTTTGGCTTAGCGATATTCTACGAGCTATTTTTCTTCGGCAGTCTCTACTGGCTAAAGGACTTCGGAAACCTCGGAAATCCATACGGGGTTAACATCGAAAACGCCCATCTACTTGCTCCATCAATAATCGGAGTTCTGAAGTGGTCTATTTGGGCTGCAATCGTTTTGTCGGCAATAGTGGCAATTGCTGCACTATACTACTCTTTCAGCTATATAGCAGCAAAACTCACCAAACTGAATCCGCAAAAAGTTTTCGTAGCGCTCAGCTACTCTCTCGTCCCCTACGGTCTTTTTGTATGGGCTGGATTCGCTGTCGGGTTGCTATCCTACTTTTACATCTATCCCTTCAGCGCCTTCTTTGATCCGTTTGGACTGGAGAAGAATGCATTTCCCACATCGCTGACAGCTAAGCAGATCATACTCCTTCAAACACCATTCATCGCTCTTGCCCTCACATCAGCCATTATCGCAGCAAAAAGGATTGCTGAGAAGATAACCACGAAATCAACGACAGTGGCAGTTATTTACAGCATACCGCACTTCCTTACAGCTTTAATACTTATTAGAATTATTGCGGGGTGATGGTGTGGATAGGAGAGAGTTAGTCGCTCTGCTTTTCGTCGCAATCGCCGTAGCGATTCCTGTGTATTTGACCATCAACACCAAGCTTTCTGAAAGGCAGAATCCTGAAATTGTCATCGAAGCTTACGTTACTGAATCGGGAGGGTTCAAACCGAACTACATAGTCGTGCCCAAGGGCAGCAAGGTCAGAATTGTGTTCAAAGCTGCCGACGTGACGCACGGCATCTTCATCCCTTCTCTCGGAGTGAATAAACTGATTCCCGCGGGTAGCGAGGTGGTTGTGGAGTTTGTTGCTGAGAAGGAGGGAGTCTATCCTTTCATGTGCTCAGTGTATTGCAGCCCCTATCACAGGTTTATGAGAGGAACGATTGTGGTTGTCTGATTATTTTTTGGGCATCTCAAAAAGTTTCATCATCCCATTGAAATTTACAGCTCCCAGACGCCATTATCGAGCCTCCCATGCTGCTCTTTCCAGTCCAACCTTTAAAAGTAAAAGTGCAGCAAGTTCTGCTAAAATAACATAAGCAATCAGATACCTCACTGAAATGTCGTAAAACAGCCCAACGGCAACACTTCCCGCAAAAAAGGCTACTCCATATGCTGTGTTGAATATACCGTAAGCTGTGCTTCTAAGCTCTGCACCAACCAAATCAGCCACTGCCGCACGCATAATCGTTTCCTGCATCCCCATTGCAATGCCCCAAGCAACGATTCCTATCAAAGCCAGAGTCCATGAATGGGAGAAAGAGAGGAGGATTAGCGGAGTGATAACAGGCACAAGGGTGAGAGACTTTAATCCGACTTTGTCGTAGGCTTTGCCTGTAGCCAAAGCTGCAAGCGCATCTACGCCCATTGCGATTGCGTAGATTATCGGAATGAAAGCATCGGAAATTATGGACTGAGTTTTGAGATGGTACGAGATTATCTGGAAGTTTGCAAATCCAGCCATGCTTAAGAAGATAAATAGTGTGTAAAGCCAGAAAGTCCTTGGAAGTTTCCTGTCTCTAAGTTTAAACTCGGCTTCGAGCGTATGAGGGGAAGGATACTCAACTCTTGCGAAGGAAAGTGTTAAAAGTGCTAAAATGGCTGGAATCAGGAGGATCGCGAAACCCTCGCGATAGCCTCCATTCAGGTAGAATACAGCGAAGAATATCAGGGGACCGATAATCGCACCAATCTGGTCGAGGGCTTCGTGTATTCCAAACCCCCATCCTCTGCCAACCTGTTTCGTTGCGAAGGAAAGTATGGCATCTCTCGCAGGGGATCGGATGGCTTTTCCTGTCCTTTCCAGTACTATCAGCAGCGCTGCAATCTCCCACTGATTTGCCAAAGCAAGAAGAGGAATGGCGAGAATCAGACCGTAGCCGATGAAGGTCATGGCCCAGTAACGCTTCGTTCTGTCTGCAACGTATCCTGAAACAAGCCTCAGCGCAAATCCGGAGAGCTCACCAACTCCAACAACAAAACCGAGTAGAGCGGCACTTACACCAAAAGTTGCTAAGTAGGGGCCTACAACGCTCCTTGCCCCCTCATATGTCATGTCGCCGAAGAGACTAACAAGTCCCATCAGGATAATGAATCTGACAGCCTTTTGCATTTCAACCCTCCATCAACTCGCTGAAAAGTTCCCTTACTCTCCTTTTCGCCTGCTCAAGCGCCTCCAAACCCTTTTCTGTAATTCGATATACCCTCCTTACCTTCCCTTCGACAACCACACTCCTCGACTTCAGCAGTCCATCCCTCTCCATTTCGTGGAGTATTGGGTAAAGAGTTCCAGGACTTAAGGTATATCCATGCCTCTCAAGCTCTTTCATCATCCAAACTCCGTATATCTCCTCTTTCGATGCATGATACAGGATGTGTATCCTCACAAACCCGAGAAACAGCTTTCTCTCAAGCATTGATATCATATTTCGTTATCGGTTTTCGATATTTAAATCTTCTCAAATATTGCAGCCATGCTCCAAAAGACGGAAAGGTAAAATTCAATTCTGAAACGTCTGACGAATTTTAAAGGGTGTCTGAATCACCTTGTGGTTCCGAATTTCGACGTTTGCGGCATGGGAATAGTTAAGAGTGGAGCGGTATTGACCATCCAGTTGAGAAAGGTATAGGTATGGGTGACAGTGGAGTCTTCCACCATACTCTCCTGTTATCGCAAAGAAAGCCAAAGCAAACACATATCTAATGAAACCTTGATAACCTTTCCTCTATCACCAGCACTTTTCTCATGTTGTATCTGTTATTTCCAGTCAATCACACATGAGTCGTAATTGGATGAAGGTTTCTGAGTGTAACGAACCTCACAAGTAACGGAACCGCCATTAACCAAGCTCCTTGAGATAGGTTATAACGTCATTCAGGTCCTCATTGCTCATCTGCCATCTCGGCATGCACCAGTCCAATGTTTCACCCTCATGGACTCCCTTTGTTATTGCCAGCTTGATTTCCTCATCATCCATACCATCTTCTGCGAGAGCAGAGTATCTGATATCCGGAGCCTTTTCATCGCACATCATTGGCACAAAGCCGCCTCTACCATCTCTACCGTGGCAGTTGACGCAACTGCCTCCATGCATGACAAGCCATTGAGGGCCGCCTGTGAACGGAATCCTCTCTCCCTCTTCATTTATCCCGGTGAAGTAAATCTTTTCACCGTTGGATTCGAATGTTGCTGGACCCTGACAGCAACCGGGAGGGTAGTAGCGTCCGTCCTGATATCCCATCCCACCACCCATCATCGGCGTGCCATAGCCAAAACCCATCATTGGCATATAGCCGTAGGGTGTGAAAGAGTAAAGAACTAAAACAACCCCTACCCCTGCGATAATTCCTATTACAAGGTAAGCAACTTTGTCCATGATTATCAATTGTGAAAATACTATATAAAACTATTCCTAATCAAAGTTAAATTTAAATGAAAACAATATTATCTGCACCAATAACCTCTGTCAACCCACCAATTTTGTCAACCCACTTGGGTAAGTCCTCTTTTTTTAAATTGAACAGTTCCATGCTTCCTGAGCAGGCTATTATCCGAAGAGTTCCGAAAGACTTGCCGAGGTTTACGATCTGATCAAGTTCTCTCAGTATCCCTCTTTTTATTCCTCTCTCTATTATCTCTCTCTCCTCGTCCCCATCAAAGACCTTCTCTCGCATACATATGTTTCTGAGAGCCCAGTAGGTAAGAAAAACCTGCACCTCCTCCTTCATCGAAGCAAGGATACTTGCTATGCTGAAAGCATGGTAAATTCGATCCCACTCTCCACTATGTATGATTATTCCAACTATACGATCCATGTTAAACACTGTTAACAAAGTTTTTAAAAGCTTATCGCAAGTTCTATTACAAATATGCATTTAACACTGACCAAAAATTATTAATACTCATATTGACTTAACACAGTTATGTATTTGAAGGGTTTGAAATGCAGAATTTGTGGAGAGGAGTATGCTGCCGAACCCATATACTACTGCAGCTACTGCTTTGGCCCCCTTGAAGCCGTTTACGATTACGAGAGGATAAAGGAGACGGTGACGAGAGAGGAGATAGAGAAGAGAGTGCAGAGCATATGGAGATACAGAGAGTTTCTGCCTGTAAATACGAAGCCAGTTGATCTCGGAGCTGGTTTCACCAGATTCATTCATGCCGAGAACCTCGGAAGAGAACTGGGGCTCAGGAACCTCTACCTGCTCGATGACTCCACTAACCCTACCTACTCCTTCAAAGATAGGGTTGTCAGCGTTGCAGTGACGAAAGCCAAGGAATTTGGATTCAAAGCAGTTGGATGTGCCTCTACAGGGAACCTCGCCGGCAGTCTTGCCGCCCATGCAGCAAAAGCAAGAATACCGGCCTACATCTTCGTTCCGGCTGGAATAGAGAAGAACAAAATAGTTCAGGCTTTAGTTCACGGGGCAAACGTGATAGAGGTTGAAGGTAGCTATGATGACGCCAACAGGCTTGCAACTGAGATTGCAGAAAGAAAGAGGGACTGGGGTTTCGTAAACATAAACCTCCGCCCCTACTATGTAGAGGGCAGCAAGACCCTCGCCTACGAAACCGCTGAGAGACTCGGCTGGACAACACCCGATCAGGTTATTGTTCCCGTCGCATCTGGGGCGCTGCTTTACTCTATATATCGCGGTTTCAGGGATTTCGAGCAGGTCGGGTTTGTTGGGGAGAGTGATGTCGTGTTCAACGCAGCCCAGCCTGCTAACTTTCCGGTAGCGAGGGCTATAAGGGAGGGAAAGGAAGTTGAGCCAGTTGAAAGGATTGAAACGATCGTGCACAGCTTAGCTATTGGCAATCCATCAGACGGGATATTCGCTAAGAAGGTTGTAGAGAAGAGCGGGGGCTATGCCGAAGACCCGACAGATGATGAGGTTATAGAGGCTGTTAGGCTCCTCGCAAGAACTGAGGGCATCTTTACCGAACTCGCTGGTGGTGTTACCATAGCATCCTTGAAGAGGCTCGTGGAAGAGGGAAGGATAGATGCGGATGATTTGGTGGTTGCCTACTTGACAGGAAACGGTCTCAAAACAGCTGATGCGATTGCTGGTAAATTACAAACTGTCAAAATCAAGCCGAGAATCGAGGAATTTGAGAAACTGACGAATGTGGAGGTGTTAGCATGAAGGTAAGGCTTCCAGCGTCAATTTACAGAGATGCAGAAATAGAAATTGATGCTGATGAGATAACTGTAGAGGAACTTGTGAAAATTCTTTCTGAGAAGATAGGAAGAGACCTAAGGAAGCTGATAATAAGAAATGGAGACTTAAGCCCCTTTGTCAATGTATTTATAAACGGCAAGAATGTGAGGCATGAGAAGGGGTTAAAAACCATAGTGAAGAAGGGGGATGAAGTCTCGCTCGTTCCAGCAGTGGCTGGGGGTTGATGCGAGGATGATGTAAATGGTAAAGCTGGATAGGAGTCAGATACGAAGGTATGCAAGGCAGCTGCTCATCCCCGAAATTGGGGGCAGAGGGCAGGAAAAGCTGCTGGAAGCAAGTGTTCTTGTTGTAGGTGCAGGAGGGCTCGGAAGTCCGGTGATACAGTATCTTGCCGCTGCTGGAGTAGGCATGATTGGAATTGCTGACGGAGATGAGGTGGATGAAACAAACCTGCAGAGACAGACAATCCACGCGGGTAATCTCGGAATGAATAAGGCTGAATCCGCAGCACAGTTTGTTGAAAAGCTTAATCCAGATGTGAAGGTTGAAGCTTATCCCTTCAGCGTTACCGTTGAGAATGCGAGGGATTTGGTGAGGAGATATGACATTGTGGTGGACTGCACCGACACTTTCCCAGCAAGATTTCTGCTGAACGATGCCTGCCTGCTCGAATCAACACCTCTCGTTCATTCCGCAGTTCTCAGGTTTGAGGGGCAGATAATGACGATTATCCCCCACGAGACAGCATGCTACAGATGCTTTCTGCCCGAAGCTCCTCCGCCGGGCAGCGTGCCTACATGCAGGGAGGCGGGAGTTATTGGGGTTACAACTGGCTTTTTTGGGGTTCTGCAGGCGAATGAAGTGATAAAGCTGATAATCAGCAAGGGAGAGTTGTTCACTAACAAACTGCTTTACGTTGATCTGCTTCACAACGACTTCAATCTGATAGAGATTAGTAAACATCCTTCGTGCCCGGCTTGCGGGGAGAGGAGAATAAAGGAGCTGAGGAGTGAATACTATGTCGAGACGTGCAGAATCGAGACAGATTGAAGCAAATGAGGTGCTGGACATAAGGGGAGAGGTATGCCCTTTCACCTTCATCGAGACTAAGCTGAAGCTGGAAGAGATGAAAAGCGGTGAGGTTCTGGAGGTTATAACAGATCACGAACCGGCTGCGAGAGATGTGCCAAAAAGTGTGGAGCAGGAAGGACATGAAGTCATAGAGGTTCTGAAGACCGGAGAAAGGGAGTGGAGGATTACTATAAGGAAAAAATAGAAGAATATTACATATTTCTTCTCCTTAGCATCAGATAGGTTGCTCCCAGTGCTGCAATCCCCCCTAAGAGTTCAAATCCCGGTGTAGGTTTTACCTCAGCCGGTTTTACCTCGCCCTCTCCCCTCGTCTCAGCAGTTTCCGTCGTAACCCCAGCAGCCTCCGCTTTGAGTTCATCCCTTGTAACGCCCGTCAACACCGGGTCTCCCGGGTAGCCGAGTGACTTCCAATCCAGTCTCTTTCCATAGAAGTGGCAGTCCTCACACCTCAATGCCTGATCAGCCGGAACAACGCCATGAGAAATACTCATGTACCTCTCCATCCGTATGAATTTTCCAGTGAAGTTGAGTCCGCTTTGCTTGGCGCCGATCATTATCGCTTTTGTGGTGTTACCCGTCTTGAATACAACTCCCACCTTGATGGGGATGGGAATTTTCCTTTCCTCATCAAAGGGGACTATGGCTGTGTGATATTTATAAGGATATATCTTAGAAGTGGGATCATCTATTGAGCCGACGGGAGCGAAGAAGGTTATCTCGTCACCCTCCACCGGCTCCGGATAGATGTATGCAATCCTGTCCTTACCGTTCCACCAAGCATATTCAGGTATCACGTTTGACATTCTGCTCATAACCGGCTCATATTTACCTCTCTCCTCTTCAAACTCTGCCTCCCTCCAGTCTCTACCCATGTCTGTTGGAATTACTTTTGCTATTCTTGGAATATGACACACTGTACAGTGAACTGTCTTTGTGTGTTTCTCCAGAATCTCTGCAATCTCTCTGTCACTTACACCCGCGTGTGCTTTTCCTTCAACATGACAGTTGGTGCAGTCAACAGTATCCGGAATCTCTCTGACCCATTCATCCACACCCCTCCCAGCTATTCTGTGGTCTCTTGCAATGTGACAGCTGGTGCATTCAAAGTCGAGAATAGCCATGTGATAGTCGCAGGGGCAGTCTGGATTTTTGTAGAAGGGCTCAAAGTCCCTCTTGAAAAGCTCACCTCCTCCAGCGTAAACGTGACATCTGACACACTCATACTTGGTTGGCTCTCTAACAGTCTTCATTTTTTCAAGCAGCTCTGCTGGATTTTTAGCCACTCTAGCCAGTTTCCCATCTATCTGGACCACATCAAGGTCTTTCATCCTGCTGTAGCTCGGAACGTGACAGACGAGGCAGTCTATGTTGTTGAGCTGCTCCTCCGTCATCTCCTTCTGAGGTGCAAGCCCGTAGCCCGGATGGCAGGCAGAGCAGCCTGTGGCAATCACCTTTCCCTCTTCGTTGGTGACTTTGCCGATGAGGTTAATTGGAACGTCTCCATAAAACACTGCGCCGCAGAAATCATTGTAGGCGTATCTCTTTCCGTGAACAATTTTATCCTTACCTACTATGTCCTCAGCTATTCCTGCCCACTGATAATGAGGGGAGTCAAAGATTTCTCTCGCTTCTTCTTCGTGACACTGGAGACAGATACTTGAAGGATGGTAGGGATCAAACTGATCTGCATACTGCTCAATGTAAGTTGTATGATCAACGTTTAACTGTCCTGACACTGGCAGTGCCACTGGCAGTGCGAGCAGAACTAACAGTGTTAAAATTAAATATAATCTCATGAATTAAATTTCCGATTTTTCAGCTATAAGTTTTTCGCGCTTTTTCAATTAAAATAAAATCCAAAAATCACTCAGTTTAGTATTTTTAGATGTTGCTCCGACAAAGTGCAATCTTTTATTTAATCTAAAGTTATTTAGGCTCAATGTCTATGACTAATTGATTAATATACGATAAATTAATATACATTTTTTAAGCCTATTCGATCTTTTACTTATCTTTCAAAACCTGTGTACCTTTATCTAAAATAACAACACTATAGGATTGAGGTGATGTTATGAAACTGGCGATAGTTCTTGCAAGCGGTGAGTTGGAGAAAGTTCAGGCTGCAAGCATAATTGCGAGCACAGCAGCCACACTGGGAGAGGTGATGTTATTCGCAACCATGGATGGACTGATGGCGTTCAGGAAGGATGTGGTTGAGAATAAGTCGTGGAAGGCTGGAGAGCTTGGCAAGGGGATGATTCAGGCAAATGCACCATTGTTCGTGGATGTTTTAAGGCAGGCAAAGGAAGTGGGAAACCTGAAGATTTACGCTTGTGGTATGATCATGGACATGCTAAAGATGAGCTTGGATGATTTCGTTGACGTCTTTGACGACGTTATTGGAGTTACAAAGTTCCTCGGTATGGTTGAAGATGCAAAAGTTCTCTTCATCTAATTTTTAGGAGGTGATTGAAAATGGTAGTGGTTGATGCAAGGGGGAGTTACTGTCCAGGTCCGCTCATGGAGATGATAAAGACGATAAAGCAGGTTGAGGTTGGGGAGACAATAGAAGTCCTTTCCAGTGACGAGAGTAGTGCGAAGGATATCCCTGAATGGGTTAAAAAGGCAGGTCACGAACTCGTTGAAGTAAAAAAGGAAGATGATTACTGGAGAATTGTTGTAAAAAAGCTGAAGTGATATGAAGTCTATTGTTATAGTAGGCGGAGGAGTTGCCGGAACGATCACAGCAAACTACCTCGCAATGAGGTTAAAAGATGAGATAAGAAGCGGAGATGTAAAAGTAACTCTTATCTCCGACAGAGAAAAGCAACTTTACGAACCGGGACTGCTTTATCTAATCTTCAATAGATTCGAAGAGGAAGACATTCTTAGGGATGTCAAATATCTTTTAGACCCTCAAGTTGAGCTGAAGATTGTCAGGGCTACCAGAATTGACGCTGAGAGTTCAAAAATAGACCTTGAAGATGGGAGCAAGGTAGAATACGACTACCTTGTGATTGCAACGGGATCAAGGGTTGTTCCTGAAGATGTTCCGGGGCTTGTTGAGAGTGGGCACTGGTTTTACAACCTTGAAGGTGCGAGAAGGTTGCGAGAAGGGCTGGCAAAATTCAGGAAAGGTAAGATTCTCGTGAGTGTGATGGGGATACCCCATAAATGTCCCGTGGCACCAATAGAGGTCACCTTCCTTCTTCACGACTTCTATAAGATTCATGGAGTTAGAAAGAATGTCGAAATTCTCTATACCTACCCCATAAACAAGGTATTCACGATGAACAACGTCTCGGAACTTGTTGAGGAAATGTTCAGGGAGAGAAACATTGGCTACAAGACCTTCTTTAACCCCTTAGAGGTTGATGCGGAAAGAAGGGTGGTCGTTACCCTTGAAGGTGAAGAGGAGCCCTTTGATCTACTTATCGCAATCCCACCGCATAAGGGCTCGCAGGTGATAATAGACTCCGGACTTGGGGATAGGGATGGCTGGGTTCCCACAGACAGATATACGCTCAAAGCGGAAGGATACGACAACATCTACGTCGTTGGAGATGCGACGAATTTGCCAGTCAGCAAAGCCGGAAGTGTTGCCCACTTTGAGGCAGAGGTTGTAGCTGAAAACATAGCTGCTGAAGTAAAAGGGCTACCCCCAACGGCAAGGTATTTCGGAAAGGCAATGTGTTTTATAGAGACTGGTTTTGATCAAGCCACCTACATATGGTTCGATTACGAGACACCTCCGAAGCCGGTTAAACCGAACAAGTTCATTCACTGGATGAAAATAGCCTACAATAGGATGTACTGGCTGACGGCAAGAGGAATACTTTGAGGTGATATCATGGCGGAGGAAGAAGTAATGAAGGAATTCGAACCCTTACTGAAAAAGATTGCAGAAAACAAAGAATATCTTGAGGGTGCAATTGATAAGCTTGTCTGGCTTGAAAAGAGTGGAAATCTGGATGCAATAATTGGATTTGCTGCATTCATAAAAATAGTCCAGGATTCCATCAGCGATGCAGTTGTTGACAGAAATATGGAGATGCTCGCCAACATTGGCTTGATTTCTACAAAATTTACGAGTGACAGAGCTTTGATGCTTTTCAACGCCCTCGGAGATGCAATCTGCAGGTGTGAGAGAGAGCCAGAACCGGTAGGTTTGATGGGTCTAATGAAGGCTCTAAGAGAACCTGAGGTTCAGAAGGCACTTGGAATGCTTCTGAACATCGCGAGGGAGCTTGGAAAGAACATTTAAATTCTTCATCTTCATTTTAAACTTTGTTAACAACGTTAACTTTAAATTTCCTTTATTAAGCTACAACTAATGGATTCCGAAACAACAGGAAAACTGCAGAGGATGAGAGAGTTTCTCAGTGGTTTTAAAAGTGCAGTTGTTGCCTTCAGCGGTGGAGTGGATAGCTCAACCCTCACTGCAATCTGCAAGGATGCCGGTCTTGACACCTTGGCGGTGACGGTGACCTCTCAGAAATCACCAACAAGAGAAATAAAGGAGGCGGTGAAAATTGCAGAGGAGATTGGTGTGAAACATGAGTTCATCAACATGGACATCCTTACCCCGGAGTTCAGGGAAAACACACCTGAGAGGTGCTATTTCTGCAAAAGAAGGGTTCTTTCAGCTCTGGTATCCTTAGCTGAGAGCATGGGTTATGAAGCAGTTTTTGAAGGAACAAACGCGAGCGACCTCTCAGGACACAGACCGGGATACAAAGCCGTGAAGGAGATGGACAGAGTTTACAGTCCCTGGGCGGAATTTGGGATTACAAAGGACGAGATAAGGTTGATAGCAAGATCAATGGGGTTTTCATTTTACGACAAACCCTCCCTCGCCTGCTTAGCTTCGAGAATTCCCTTCGGTGTCGAAATTGACGAGCAAAAGCTGAGGATGGTTGATGAAGCAGAGAATTCCGTGATAGAGATTGCAGGAGTGAGGCAGGTGAGGGTGAGGAACTACAATGGCGTTGCTGTCGTAGAGGTTGGCGAAGATGAAATCAGTAGGTTGCTGGAAAAAGCAACGAAAGTGAGGGATAGACTGAAGGAGATAGGCTTTAAGTCTGTTTTGGTTGATCTGAACGGTTATAGAACGGGGAAACGGCTGTTTTAGCTCAGATCAACAGCTTCACCCCTAACAACTATGTTTGTTGCAAAGGAGATTGCAGCCAAACCACTTTTTTCGCACACTTTTATCGCAGAATCCAGTATTGCCGCTTTGGAGACCACTAAAGGAACCCCAGACCTTACACACTTCATCGCTATACCCCTCGAAATTCTGCCAGAGAGTAGTAGAAAGGTGCGACTCAGGTCAATTCCTTTCATCAAAGCCGCACCTATTGCTTTATCAACAGCATTATGTCTCCCGACATCGTATCTGCGAACCAATAACCCCTTTTTTCCAACTATTGCGGCAACGTGATATCCATGTGTCCTCTCATACTCTCTGATGTTGAGATAATCCAGAGCCTTTTTTGCCTCGGCAACGGAAAACTTCTCCTTCGCGTCAACTTTCCCAATGACCTCATCTTCCCTGTAAATTCCTATACACCCAGAGGACCTGATGGTGGACTCACCCGGATTTCCATTTATATTAACGAAAACAGCATTTTGCAGGCAGGGGGCTTCGTGGAATTCGATGTCATCAACGGATTTGGCAATCCCTTCAGAGATTAGAAAGCCAACTGTAAGTTCTTGCAGATTTTGTGGTGTGCACATAATCCGGTATGGTGTCCTACCTACAAAAATCGTAAATTGGTCCTCTTCTGCGAGTTCAAGGGGTTCACCGATTTTTACAATCACACATTCAGGTTATGCTTAAGTGATTAAAAACTTCTTTTTTATGTTGCTATACTTGAACATAAGGCTGTCACCTTTAATAATTTCTTTAAGTTGTGTGTAACACTCGAAATGGCAAACTGTAGTGGCTTATGATTTCCACGACAGTAGCTGTTTTTAATTTTTATTTAAAGCTCCATCACTTATCAGCAAAAAATAACATGTCTGGTAATATGACCAAAACCTTTAAATAATTTAGGTTAGCCTAAAAATCAATGGAATGTCACAGCGTTAACCCCAAACTTTCGACAGATAGAAAGGTAGCTCTCGTAGGCAATCCGAACGTCGGGAAAAGCGCCCTTTTTTACGCTCTAACGGGAAAGTATGCGACAATATCAAATTATCCCGGCACAACCGTTGATATTGCAGTTGCCAAAATGGGTGATATTGAGATTATAGACACTCCCGGCATGCACTCTCTTGTTCCTGTCACAGGGGAGGAAGAGGTGGCGAGGAGATTGCTTGAAGACGCAGAGTTGGTTGTTCACGTGGTTGATGCCAAAAATATTAAGAGAACTCTTCCCTTCACCCTTCAGCTTATTGAAGCCGGTTTCAACACAATTCTCGTTCTTAACCTCGTTGATGAAGCTGAGAAGCTCGGTATGTTCATTGACGAGAATCTGCTCGAACAAAGGCTAGGTGTTCCAGTGATAAAGACCATCGCAACCGAAAAGAGAGGCGTGAGCAGGTTGAAAGAGGAGATTAGGAAAAGGATTGATGCTGGAAAGGACGGAAGGCGAGTGATTAAGTTCAGTCCTCAGATCGAGAAGGTCGTGAGTGAAGTTGAGGAAATGCTCGAAGGAGATTACAGTATCTCAAAAAGGGCAATGGCGATTTTGCTCCTTCTAAAGGACACAATTTCTCTCGAAATGGTAAAAAGGGAAAAAAATTACGACAAGATTCTGGAGAAGGTCAATGTTAGCAGTATCTTGCCTTACGAGATAATGAGGGAAATCCACGAAAATGCAGAAAAACTGCTTGATGGGGTGGTTAGACAAGAAGAAGTTTCGAAAGGATTAATGAAGAAAATAGGAGTTCTGACGCTAAATCCTCTGGTTGGTATCCCGCTCAGCATTCTGTCCCTTGCATTCATTTATTTGCTCGCAGGTTACGTTGGTGCACAGATTCTCGTGGACTTAATAGAGACTTGGTATGAGGAAAATGTAAACTCTGCAATTAATATCTTTCTCGAGCAAAATATTCCGAACTACTGGATAAGGGAGCTGATTGGTGGAGAGTATGGAATTATAACGCTCGGTATTCGATATGCGATAGCGATTATACTCCCGATAGTGACAACCTTCTTCCTTGCCTTTTCGATTCTGGAGGACTCAGGTTTGCTTCCGAGAACTGCTTACCTGCTGGACGGACTTTTCAAGAAAATCGGGATGAGTGGCAGAGCAGTCATTCCTCTCCTTCTCGGTACTGGTTGTGGAACGATGGCGGTCATAGTTACGAGGATTTTAGAGACTTGGAGAGAAAGGATGATAGCGACGATTTTGCTCGCTGTTGGAATTCCGTGCAGTGCCCAGCTCGGAGTGATGCTCGGTGTAGCTCCGGATTTCAGAGCGATGCTAATGTGGGTATTGATTGTGACTGCAGTGCTTTTGATAACCGGATTCCTCGCATCGAGGGTCTTGCCGGGGGAGAGAGCGGTTTTCTTCATGGAAATTCCACCCATAAGAATTCCGAAGATTGAAAATGTTTTTTACAAAACCGTATCAAGGCTTGAGTGGTATTTTAAGGAAGTTCTACCCATTTTCGTTTTGATCAGCGTCCTGATATGGGTGGGTAGAATAACGATGGTTTTTGATGCTATTGTGACAGCTCTGAGCGTTCCAGTCTCCACCATAGGTTTACCTGCCGAAGCTTCGGAAGTTTTCCTCTACGGATTCTTCAGAAGGGACTACGGAGCTGCAGGGCTTTTTGACATTGCCAGCGAAGGTTTGCTCGGATACGGACAGATTTTGGTGGCGATGGTAACCTTGACTCTCTTCGTTCCATGCGTTGCACAGTTCAGTGTAGTTTGTAAGGAGAGGGGAATAGGGCAAGGTGTGCTGGTGTTTGTTCTGTCTGTAACGATAGCCTTTACTGCAGGCTACGCTACAGCCTTAATGGTTGGGGTGGTGTGATGATTTCAGAAAAAGCTGAGAACAGTTTGCGAGAAATCTGGATGGCTGAGGAGGAGGGCAAGAGGGTTGATGCAAGCACTGTTGAGGCAAATGTGCTTGAGGAGCTGAAGAGGGAGAGGCTTGTGGATGAAGAGGGTGGAAAGCTGATTTTCACTGAAGAGGGTAAGAAGAGGGCAGAGAAGATCGTAAGGCTGCACAGACTTGCCGAGAGGCTTCTCAGTGATATCCTCGGGTTTAAGGATGTAGAGGAGCATGCGTGCAGGTTCGAGCATCTCATTGATGATGAGGCAGAGGAGGCGATATGCACCCTTTTAGGACATCCTCAAGTGTGTCCCCATGGCAGGGCAATTCCAAGTGGAGGTTGTTGTATTGCAAAAGAAACGGAAGTTGAAAGGGTGATTTACAGGCTCAGCGAGCTATCACCGGGTGATGAGGGAGAGGTGAAATACACCGTTGCAGATGACAGAGAAACGAGGATGTTGATATCAGCTGGCATAATTCCGGGAACTGAGTTTAAAGTGATAAGAGTTTACCCAGCCTTTGTAATTCAAATCGAAAACACTCAATTTGCCCTTGACAAGAAAATTGCCGAGTGTATATACGTTGTGAGGAAAAGTTGATGATTAGATTCTTCACGCAGATATGGAGAGCATTGCGGGACTTTTAACACCTCTTCGTCGTGAAAGAGTTTGATGATACCAAAGTTAGAGAGGAGCTGAAGTTTGAGGAAGTATACAGGGGTGGCGAGGATAAAATTTCCATCGAAGAGCTTTAGAAATGGATATCCGAGGATTGGTTCTTCCGTCAGCGAAAACATACTTCAGTGCTGGAGAAGTTCAGGTTTGCAAAAATATTTGATTTGAATTTTAACTTCACATCATATAAAAGCTTTATATGAAAGTATATGCTGGATTTCGTGTTTTTGATCTGACTTGATAAACACTGTTAATTTTATAAAGTAGAAATTAACAGTGATAAATATGGCATTAGTAGGATTGGAAGCGGGAACCCATGTTTTTTTTCGCATTGCTGGCAATGCTTGCGGGGGCAACACTTTTCGGCTATCTGATGAAAAAAGGTGTCGAAAACGGTAGAGTGAGGCAGCTTGCAGCAATTATTGCAGTTCTCGTCTGGTTGTCGTGGATAACTGCTGCACCTATTTACATGTACGAATACGGAGCGGATAAAGCGCGGATTAAAGCACATCCTGAGACTGTAGCGGCACATGGAATAGGTATGGAAATCAAAGAACACGTATTCTACACCGGATTGATACTTGCCACCCTCATACCGATAATTGCATACGGTTCGGATGTTAGCGGGAATGATGCTGCAAGGAGACTTTTGCTTTATAGTGTTGTACTGCTGATTCTTGGAGGAGTAATCCTCGATGGCTTTGGAGCGTGGATTTCGACAGCAGCAAAAATGGCTTATGCTTTGGGAGGTGGTTGAAATGGATGCGAGAGCCGTTTACGGTGCAACCATCGGTTTTTTCGTATCGGCTTTGTTCAACTCAATACTTGTGGTCGTGAAGGAATCAAATGAGAGTGTGCATGACTGGTTGGCAGCTACCTTTTCACACCACTGGCTCGGTCACGGAATTCTGACGATTCTGGTGTTCCTGATCTTCACCGGAATTGGGTATTCAATGTCGAAGGAGACGGAACTTGACGGCGGTGCAGCAAACAAGCTGATAGGGTTTGTAGTCGCCGGAGTTGTGCTGAGCTTTTTGATAATCGCTGGTTACATGACCGCACACTTTTTCAGCGAATAATTTACTTTATATTTTTTCTCGAATATCTGACATTCCCAAACGAAAAGCTTAAAATTCTTAACACTGTTAAAACAGGTTATGGAAAGACTGGAAAGACCATCGAAGGGCATGATAAACATCCATCCCATTCAGAGGGGTGGCATTCTTACAGAAGAGGCGAGAAAATTACTTTTGGAGTGGGGAGACGGTTACAGTCTCTGTGACCTGTGCTTTGAAGGTAGGGTTGACCTGATAGATAACCCTCCGGTTAAAAAGTTCAAAGAGGAGGTTGCAGAGTTCCTCGGGATGGATGATGTTCGCTTTACCGCTGGAGCGAGACATGCGAAGTTCGTCGCGATGAGCGGCTTTAGAGGTGCTGTTGTCCTCGACTCCTTAGCCCACTACACCTCCTACATAGCTGCAGAACTCAACAATCTGAAGGTTTACGAGGTGCCCAATACTGGCTATCCGGAATTCAGGATAGAGGCAGAGAGGTATGCGGAGACGTTCGAGAGAGTTAAGGAGGAAATAGGGGAGTGGCCTTCCCTTGCCTTGCTCACCCACGCTGACTACAGATACGGAAACATTACGGAAGCCAGAAAGGTGGCGAAAATCTGCGAAGAATACGGTATCCCTCTGATTCTCAATGCAGCTTACACCTCCGGATTGATGGAGGTGAAGGGGGATGAAATTGGGTGCGAGTTTATTGTGGCAAGTGGTCACAAGAGCTGGGCTGCTACAGCTCCGATAGGAATTCTTGCGACGAGCTTTGAGCTTGCCGAGGAGGTTTTCAGAACCTCAGAGGTGAGGGGGACCTGGAGTGGTAGGGCTTTCACCAAGAAGGAGGTTACCCTCTTTGGCTGCTCACCCGTTTATGGATTACCACTGATAACCCTCATGGCGTCCTTTCCGAGGGTTAAGGAGAGGGTCAAGAGGTGGAGTAAGGAGGTTGAGAAGGCGAGGTGGTTTGTGAGAGAGATGGAGAAAATAGAGGGTGTTCAGCTTCTGGGCGAGAGACCTAAGAACCACACCCTGATGAACTTCGAAACTGCATCCTTCAACGCCATCGCCAAGAGGCACAGGAGAAGGGGTTACTTCCTCTACCACGAGCTGAAGGAAAGGGGAATTTTCGGCGTGCATCCGGGTATGACGAGAAATGTCAAGATAAACATCTACGGTTTAAGCTGGAATGAGGTTGAGGTTGTTGCCAACGCTTTCAAGGATATAGCCGAGAAATACGGTTTAGAGGTGGAAGATTGAGCTTCAGAAGATATTTTCAGCTGAAATTTAATCCCGTTGGTGTCAAGCTCGTAGCAAAAGAAATCCAGAACGCAGAGGTGGAGGAGAGGTTCTGCGAGGCTGTGAGAAGGGCAACGATGAAAAGAATTGTTGCTTCAGCCTTCAACTGTGCTGGAGCAGAGCTATCTCTCTTCCTTGAACCTTTGAAAGGTTCTGAAGCTGAAGCGGTGGTATTGGAGCCATACCATGAGCAGGGAGACTACGACGTCGTGCTGATTATAGCTACCCCAGACAAACTTATGGAGATTGCGAGGGCTTACAGACAGATATTTGGCGATTCTGTTGTCGCAAGGTTCAGTGGAGCGAGGGCTGTTTGCGGTGAGGCAACTGCGGATGTTATCAAAACAGGAGAGCCGAACGTTTCGTTCCTCTGCGACGGAGCGAGGTTTCTCGGTGGCTATGGCAACGATGAGGTCGTCATGGGTTTCCCAGCTCAGACCTTCAAGGAGTTCGAAAGGGCGATTACAGCGGGGAGATTGAAGTCCCTATGCGGCTGTCTCACTGATGACTTACCGGAGCATGTCAAGATGGCTTTCATGGCGATGGGGTTTGATAAGGCAACAGACCACTTTCTGGGCTACGTTGATGGTTCAATCGTCAATGTTTACGTTTTCAAGGGGGAGGTTTCGAACAGGATTGCTATTTTTGCCAGCGTGAGGTTCAGAAACGAGGACGAAGCTGAAAAAGCCGTTAATGCACTTTCGGATGATGAAGTCATTGTCTATAGAAGGGAGAATTGGGTTGAGCTTTCGAAGGTTTTAACGCTTGATGAAGACATCGGCAGAGCAGTGAGAAGAGATGGATTTGAAAAGTGGTTCATGGCAGAAGTTGAGCGGTTGGCTGCGAGGGCGAAGGAATTGAGAAAAATTAAACAACAATAACGTTCTTATCCGCTCTCTCCAGAATCTTCTCAATGTTTTCTCTCCCAACACCTCTGTTAACGGCAATTGTGTTCGCCTTGAATTCTTTAGCGAGTCTTAAAGTATCTTCAACAACATTACCCCTCATAACGACCCTTTCGGCGTTGAGGCTTGCTGCAAGCTCCAAAGTTTCTCTTTCCATTCTCTCAAAAGTCTCCTTGGTCTTCTTCGATGAGGCTTCAGGGGGCATCGTTGGCTGGATTATCGCAGCCGCAAGGACGTTTTGAGCCTTTTCTAACCATTCAAGTGATCTGGGTTTAGAGGAGGAGTGTATGTAGAGAACCCTGTTAAAGCTGAAGCCTCTTTTTGGGAAGAGCATGACAACATCCCTCTCAAGCAGATCACCTGTAATAAGGATGGGAGTGAAGGAGTAAAGGATATGCGGTTTGAAGGATTCGACAGCGTGGATTAGTTCCTCCTCAACGTGACCAAAGGTGATGCTAAGCCCAAAAACGTTGTAAAACTCCTCAAGGTTTTCTACAAGCTTTTCGGCTCTCTTTATCACCCTTATTTTGTCTCTCGCCATCGAAGTTCTCTCCCCTCTTTCAGAAACTGGCCTCCCCAATGGCATCCCCGAGCTTCCGTTCTCGAGAATGAGAAGGTAGATATCCTTTGCCTCAAACTTTGGCTCAATTTCTTCCCTCAGCACGACAACCGCTCTCATCCAACCACCTCCGCAAAGATTTTGCTGAACTCACTTTGCCATTCCTCAAGCCACCTCCAGATGACCTCGTATGGCTGAACTTCAACGCTGTAGACATTCACAACTCCAAGCAGCTGTCCCCTTTTTATCTCACCATCGAAAACCGGTAAAAAGATAGCCTTATTTATCTCCTTTTTTTCTTCAACCCTGCTTCTCCTTTTCTCAATTACATCAACAACACTGCCAAAGGCGTTCCGCATTATGTAGAGCGGATAGACTACCGTGTTCTCCTCCAGCTTTATCGGTCTAATTGCAATCTCCTTAACCTCCCCTCGCCTAACGCGGCAGTTTTCATCAGCTATTATCATCTCCCATCTCGCTATGGTCTTTCTACGGTAGGCAAATGGACTTATCCTTATCTCCTCTCTTTTTTCGTCCTCGCTAACAATTCTCGCCAGAGTTTCCTCTTTTTCCCTTCTTTTTGCACTGAAGCGCTCCGTAGCGATATAGTAGACGTTGATGACACCAAGCAAATCCCTCCTCTTTATTCTCCCACTCTTGGTGGGTATGAAAGCGGCTTCGGTTATCCTCTTCTCCTCTTCGACTTTTCTCCTCCTTCCGGGCTGTATAACGTCCAGCACTGTACCAAGAGGATGCCTCCTTATGGAGAGAGGTGTGACGACAGTGTTCTCAGGCAACCTAATTTCCTTGATTTTGATTCTTGCAACAACACCTTCCTCAACATCGCAACTTTCAGCAGCAATTATCGGCTCCCATTCGGCAACATGGCTTCTGAAGTAGCCGAAGAACCTCGTCCTTATTCTCTCCCTTCTGACCTCTCCTCCATCCTTCCAAGTCAGATTTGCATCAACCATCTCCTCTCTGATCCTTATATCGGAGGACTTGAATCCGAGTCTCTTTCCTATCACACCCGTTCTGACGAAGAATACCTTCAAAACTCCGACTATATCTCCCTTTTCGACGAATCCATCCTCAATCGGCAAAAAAATTGAGTGTGTTATGGTCTTTTCCCCTTCAACCTTAGTCAGACCCCTTTCAACAACGTCAAAGGTTAGACCATGGGCATGCGGCATGATTGACAGTGGAGCGATTATGGTGTTCTGAGGAATTCTGACCTCTCGTAGCTTGATTAGCCTTACTTCTCCCTTCTTGACCTCTGAACTCTCATCAGCAACGAGAACTTTCCACTGGGTAAAAGGAGAAATTCTGTAGCTTATTCTGTCTTCCGCAACTCTTCTGTTCCCAATCCTTTTTCCGAGTTCTTCCCAGTAAACAATATCCATGATTTTTCAAAACAATATCGCTATAAAAATTTAACGGTGTTTTAACATTATTAAAAATAACATTTTAACATTTAACAATGTTAATTTTTCGGAAAGATTTAAAAAATTTTTGGTGTCTGGATATGCATGAATAGGAACGAGATGCTTGAATTCGCAGCTAAGCTGCACAGCCACCTAAGTCCGGGAGTTGCTCTGGGCATAAGGATGGCAGAGATTGCATATAAAAAGCTTGGAGTGAACTTCCGCGGGAAAGGACTTGTTGGGATTGCAGAGACAGCAATGTGCCTGCCGGATGCCTTACAGGTTGTTGCTGGAACAACACCAGGAAACAGGAACCTGATCATCAGGGATTACGGGAAGCTCGCCCTCTCCATCGTGAGATTCGACACCAAAGAGGGGTACAGGGTGGCGGTAAAGAAAGGAGCTGCCGAAAAATCGGATTTAATAAAAAAGTTCCTTTTCAGACTTGGAAAGCTGAATAAAGAAGAGGAGAAGAGGCTTGCTAAAGAATTTCTGAACCTTGAAGAGGAGTTTTTTGACGTTAGGAAGATAAAGATTACGATTCCGGTAGGTGGAACAAAGGAGGCGATAGTAGAGTGCGATGAATGTGGGGAACTTCAGCCGCTGGACTATGTTGCAGATGTTAACGGCAAAAAGATTTGCATTATGTGTAAAGGAGATCGTTATTTCAAGGACTCTTTTTGAGGTCTTCAACCGAAAAATTTAGGGATAAGTTTTATAATATTAATTACAACTGAATAAAGCAGGTGGTGTGATGGGGATTAGCAGGAGGGATTTTCTTAAAATATCGGCTATAGGAGGAACTCTTCTGTCTGGTCTCGGATCATATTACTTTCAGAGGGTTGCAGGAATTCAGCAGAGCGGTGTGGAACTGAAGACAGTTCGATCAGTATGCTCTCCCAACTGCACTGGAGCTTGTGGCTTTGAAGCGCTCGTTTATAATGGCAGGATTGAAACCCTGACTCAGGCAGCTGACTATCCCGAATCAGAATACGATCCGCGGGGCTGTCTGAGGGGGCAATCAATGGTCAATCTAATTTACGGGCCGGACAGGCTTAAAAAACCGCTTATTAGGGTTGGAAAAAGGGGGGAGGGGAAATTCAGAGCAGTGAGCTGGGATGAAGCTCTCGATCATGTTGCCGACAAACTTGTGGAGATAATGAGAAAATATGGTCCGGAGTCGGTTGCAATTTCGATACAAGTACCGGGTACAGGTTACGTGCATAAAGGGGCGATGGTAAGACTTGCATCAATGTTCGGCTGGAGCTCTCTACACGGCTACACCATGAACGGCGATCTACCAGCTTTCTGGTCTCAGACATTTGGTGTGCAGACTGAGGAATTTGAGTCACTCGAATGGGCAAATTCCCGCTATGTCGTCATATTCGGTTCAAACGTTATGGTCACTCGCCTTCCAGATGCGAAGTTCCTCACACTCGCCGCAGAGAGGGGAGCAAAGATAGCGGTTGTGGACCCCAACTTCACTCCCACAGCGGCGAAAGCCGATGAGTGGGTGCAGATAAACCCCTCAACTGACTCCGCCCTCGCTTTAGGAATAGTTCGAGAGATCATCAATAAGGGGCTGTACGATGAGGAGTTTATCAAAACTTACACCGACATGCCCCTGCTTGTAAGGCTCGACAACAAGAAGAGGTTGAGGGCACAGGATGTGAAAAGGCTTAAAGAGGTTGTCGAAAAGATGGATGTTCCCGAATATAGAGAGGTATTCGTCATCTATGACGTAAATAATGGCTTTAAGCCCGTTAATCCCGAAACCCTCGAGAGGGATTTTGATCCGATTTTGGAGGGAGAATTCGAGGTAAAACTTGTTGACGGGAAGACTGTAAAGGTTAAGCCCGTTTTCCAGCTTCTCAAGGAGGAGGTTGAAAAATACACGCCCGAGAAGGTTGCTGAAATCATAACCCCACCAAACAGAGACAAGTCTGAATACACTGAAACCATAAGAAGGCTTGCGGTAGAGATGGCAACTGTAAAACCTTTGCATATCATATACGGGGCGAGTAACTACCAGTGGTTCCACGGAGACCTGAAGGGAAGGGCTCTCTCCTTAATAGTAGCCCTCACGGGTAACATAGGAAAGAGTGGAGCTGGTATATCAACCTACGCTGGACAATTCAAGATAAGGTGGCCGCTCGGGGCATGGTGGAGCTTCAAGGGAAGGAAAAACAAGTGGGTTACCTACCTTCTCTGGATGAACAAAGAGTATAGGGAGAGCGAAGAATTCAAGAAGTACAACAGGGAGACACCATACCCGAAGAATGATGTCAAAGCCTTTCTCTTCGGATGGAACAATCCCTTCGACCAACACAATATGGCGAACAGAATGATAGAATATGCTGAAAGCGGGGAACTGGAGCTAATCGTTGCCATTGACTTCCAGATGACCACATCGTGCAAGTGGGCAGATGTTGTGTTGCCGGGAGTGACATGGTATGAGAAATACGAACTCACCGCAACGATTCTTCACCCCTACGTCCAGATTCAGCAGCCCGCTATTGAACCACTATTCGAGTGTATGCCGGAGATATGGATATTCAAGGAGCTGGCAAAAAGGCTTGTTGAAAGATGGGACGATGAGGAGCTTAAGAGAAGGATTGCCGAGTTCTACCCGGATTCCCAGCTGTTCATGGAAGAGGAGGAGGCTATAAGAGGAGGTAGATGGAACCTGAAACTTGCCAGAGAAATAGCGAACAAAGCCTCACTAAAGGCTATCGAGCTTATGCTCGAAACGGGAGGGGAACTTGTCGAAGGTATCACACTCGAAAAGTTGCTGAAGGGTCCCGTAAGGCTAAACCTCCCTACACCAAACAAAAGGCAGATTCCGTTCTGGGAGCAGATAAATCTCAAAAAGCCGTTTCCACCGCAGTCATTCCCAGTCCCGCTCTCAAAAACTGCAAGATTCGTTAAGAGTGGGAGGATAGAGTTCTACAAGGAAGAAGACGTTTTCATTGATCTGGGCGAAACTTTGCCGGTTCACAAAGACCCCTTCGTTGATACCGAATACAAGGTAAATCCCGAAGCGAAGATGAAGTATAAGTATGTTTATATCACAAGAAACGCCCTCTACAGAGTCCACTCGACTCACAGCAACAACATAACGATGCTCGAACTTCAGGACTTCAAGCCAAGAGTATGGATGAATCCTCAAACTGCTAAGGAGAATGGCATCAAAGAAGGAGATCTGGTTGAAGTTTACAACGATCGCGGCAAAGTTTATGGTTATGCGGTTTTTGATACAGGACTGCATCCGGGCGTCATAATCTTCGAGCAGGGATGGTGGAGCAGGTATCTGAGGGGGACTTCCTACAACTCCCTCACGTATCCATGGATCAAAGCCACTCATCTCGCCTACTTTGTTCCAGGAATATGGGAGCCCACCACAGCATGGAATGAGGCTGCATGCGCTGTGAGAAAGGTTCAGATGTAGGCGTGAAGGTGGTAGTATGGTGAGATACGGGATGGTCATTGACTTGAACAGGTGCATCGGATGCAGAAGCTGTGCCGTCATCTGCAAGATACACAACTCCTTACCGCCGGGGACTTGGTGGCACAGGGTGGAGACTGTCGGCTCCAGAGAGCATCATGTGTCTGTAGGGAAGTTTCCCGATCTGAGCGAGGTATATCTTCCAGTCCCGTGCATGCATTGCGACAATCCCCCATGCGTGAAGGTCTGTCCCGTCGGCGCTACTTGGAAGAGAGAGGATGGTGTGGTGCTGGTTGACTTTGAAAGGTGCATAGGCTGCAGATACTGCATGACCGCCTGTCCTTACGGAGTTAGACAGTTTAACTGGGAAGATAAGGAAAAGGCAATCGAGAAGGGGTTCAGGACAGCGGGTTTTGATGGAGAGTATGTTGATGGATACAGACATGGATATCCATTGGATCACAGGACGAAGGATGGTAGATTAGTTTACACCCCAGAAAGACCGAGGGGTGTGGTGGAGAAATGCACCTTCTGCGTGCAATACATTGATCAGGGATTGAAGCCCGCATGCGTCCGAGGCTGTCCGGGCAATGCCAGAATTTTCGGCGATCTCGACGATCCCAACAGCGAGATTTCGAAGGTTTTGAGAGACAAGGCTTATATCAGACTGCTTGAAGATGTCGGAACCGAACCAAAGGTTTTCTACATCCTGCCGGTGCGTAAGAAGGGCAGAGGGATTATTAGCTACTCAACCAAGCTGGAGGTGAAAAGATGAAATTTAGGGCAGCAATTGCAATACTACTCATCATCGCTGCAATAGGAATTGCAGCTTGGATTTACCAGCTTCAGGAGGGGTTGATAGTTACCAACATGCGTAATCCCTTCAGCTGGGGACTTTACATCGCCACATGGGCTTTCTTCGTCGGCACAGCTGCTGGTGGGCTTGTGGTTTCATCCGCGATCTACATCTTTGGGGCTAAGGAGTTTAAGCCGATTGCTCCTGTGGCTTCTACGACAGCTTTCATCTTCGCTGTGGGTGCAATGGTTATGGTGCTGCCAGACCTGGGTAGGGTGGACAGAATCTTCAACATCTTCCTGTATCCCAACTTCTCATCCCTCATGCCCTGGGATCTGATAGTTCTTTCCACCTATGCCTTCCTTTCGGCGATTTACACCTATGTTCTCCTCATGCCGAGGATAGCCGAAAAAGGTGTGCTGGGATTCCTGAAGAGAGGCTCTCCGAATGTGGACGAACTCAGGGAGAAGTCGGAGAGGTATGCCAAAATCCTCGCTCCCATCGCCCTGCCCTTCGCCATACTCATCCACACTGTTACTGCATGGGTTCTGGCAACACAGCTATCAAGACCTTGGTGGTACGGAGGGCTCCTTGCTCCAACCTTTATCGCAGCTGCGATTGCCACAGGTCCAGCGGTGGTGATACTTGCCTCACTTTTCGTTTACGGATACAACGAGAGACTTAAAAATGCATACAGACTGCTCGCGAAGATTTCTGCATCCTCCTCAGCAGCTCTCCTCTTCATGTATTACAACGACTTCCTCGTAAGATACTGGTGGGGAGAAGGACTGGAATACGAGGCTCTGGCAATCGTCTTTAAGGATTACCTCCACATTCACTTCCTCGAAATCGTGTTCATCCTACTCGCCGCTGCAATTCTTGCAAAAGCCGCAACGAAGATGGGGTTGGTAGTGGGTAGTGTCTTCGTGAACGTCGGTGTTTACTTCCACAGATTTCTGCTTATGCCTCCAGCCTATAACGTCTTCGCCTTCCAGATTGAAGGGTGGTCATATCCAATAGCTCTTGGAGAAGTGAGGGGAAGCCTGCTCAACCCCCAGCCCGTTTTCGTGGACTACTGGAACTATATTCCATCACCGGTAGAGATTGCGATCACCGCAGGGATTTCAGCAATTCTACTACTCGTTCTCGTTGCATTGCTGAAGGTTCTTCCAGTGAGCGAGGATACATGAAAGAGAAGATACTCAAACTCTTTTCCATAATTTTTTCCTATCCTGATGAGGAGAAACTTAAGACTGCAATTTCCCTTGCTGAAGAACTTGGATTCAGTGAGATAGCAGAGAAACTGAAAGTGGTGGATATGGTAGAACTCCAGTCTGAATACACACTTCTCTTCATTTCAGCTCACCCCTCAATCCCCTGTCCACCTTACCAGTCCTACTTCGAAGAAGGAAAGGTTTACGGGAGGGCTTCGGTGAGGATTAAGGACCTCTACCTGAAATTCGGTCTTGACTACGTTTATGAAGCTGAACCAGCAGACCACATCTCTGTCGAGCTCGAATTTCTGTCCTTCTATCCCGAACATTTGGATGAATTCAGGGATTGGTTTCTGAAGTTTGCTGACTGCGTGGAGAGAAATTCCAGCATCTATTCAATCTTTGCAAGGGCATTCAGGATATTTCTGACAGATGCGGGGCGTTGATGATTTTTACTGGCAATCAGATACAATCAGCCAGCAACTAAAAACCCTACTGCAAACATTAGATGCAAAAACAGCAGGGAAAAACCGAATTTTCGAAGGGTGAGACGTTCGGAAATCAACATTACGACAGTTGCGATTACTATGACGGGGATGGAGATGACCAAGGGGGCGAAAAAGTAGAACACTACAGCGAGAGGAATCAGGGAGAGATAATTTTTTGCATTCACCCCTGAATATATCCTGGAGTCTGCAAGAAAGAAGTTGAAAATCGTGAGGGAGAGGAGCAGAATGAGGGGGGTGACGATCTGCTGAATTCCTGCACCTGACACAAGAGCCATCATCGGGAAGGGGTAGGTTAAAGCAAGAGCTCCGAGCTTTGTTGAAAGTCTTCTGTCCCTTGTGATCTTAAGTAATGCGAAGAGAGAGGAGTAGAATATCAGAATGATAACGATTTCGGCATTCAGCAGAGCAAGGTAAATGGATACCACTGCGAGAACAGAGGGGAAGAGAAGGGAAAAATCCTTCCTTAGATTCATAAGGGGGTTGACTGAAAATAACGAAAGGATTGCGATAAGAATTCCAAGAATGCTGAAGTATTTCAACCCCAAAATGGTGGAGGCAAGCCATATGCTTATTACTCCCCCCATCCTTGGCAGGAGCTTCATAAGAAAATATTAAAGAACGGGGAAAAATAGAGGTTCTCCCTAAGATTTTCAGTTTTGTCAAACACCCTAAAAAGCTCGCTTACTTCCACCCCAGCAATCTCTTCTCTCCCTCGAGCCTCCTTATCTCAGTCACATCCTGCACAACCTCCAGCGTTCCCAGATATTCCCCCTCATCTTTAACCGCAAAATATCTTATGTGGATCATCCTTCCGCCGAGATTTATCCAGAACTCGGCAAAATTCCTCTCTCCGTTCCTGAAAGCCTTTAGGATTTTATCAACTATGTGCACACTTCTCGGCGGGTGGCAGAAGTGAACTTTTCTACCTATGATCGAAGGAGTGCGGGCGAATATCCTGTGCCCCCCTGAGTAGAACCTCACCCTGTCGTGTTTGTCAACGAAGGTGATGTCAAAAGGTAAAGCTTTGAAGATAGCGTTAATTTCTCTCTGCGAGACGTATCCCTCATCAAGTCTCAAATCCCCCTCTCTCACAACTTCGTATTCGTCGGGCTTTAGAAGCTGTCCCTTGAGCAAATTCTGCACCTCCTGAGGCAGGTTGATTAGCTGCTCGGCGGATATGGAGGTTTCGATTTGATAGGGATAAAGGGGCTCTGCTGAACTTTCCCATTTAGGAGGAGAGACTTTGTAGTAGCCTATGAGTTCCTCCTGCTCCCTTATTGCCCTCCACTCACCCTCACTCAGAAGTATCTTCAGGGTGGGATAGAAGATGTTGTTCTCCCTGAAGACCATATCGAGGAGTGCTGAGGAGACGTCTTTCGCTTTCTCAACAACCCTTCTAATGTAATCTTCCCACCTCTCTCCCGAATCGGTTGTAAGCAATTTGTGCAAAACTCTCAATCCAGCTCGAATCTCATCGTGCTTGAACCACAAAACGTTCGGGATTGCAGTTATCCCTCTCCTCTCGATGTAGGGAAATATCAGCATCTCTTCTCTATTGTAGTGGGTGTAGCCAACTTTAAGGAGTTCCGAGACAACTGTTTCCATTTCCTCCAGAATCTCGTCCTTCATCTCTTTTTCGAGAGTATTGGCTAAGAGTCCAAGCATTTCAGCGTCCTTAACTATTTCTCTGTTTTCGAGATAGAGTGTGTGAAGGGGATGCCCTTTGGGGATGTCGTCAGCACTGAATGCTCCTTCAACGCTCTCTCTGAAAAGCTCGACATGAATGTCGCACATTTTGGCTATTTCCCTCGTTGAAATCCCCTCTTTTACGAGTTCCTGCTCTATCAACGGTATTTCAAGGGGGGAGATGCTCGCAAGCACATCCTTAAACTGCTCCTTCAACTCGGCAACATCCTTTCCATCGTGTATTTGCCTGAGAAGATTCTTTAACACTTCTTTTTTATCTTCAGAATTAGCATTCATGAAAAAACACTTCCCAAAAATTATTTTATCTTTTCCCCGTAAGATTTCGATTTAACTCCCGTAAAATTTCGCGGAAAATAATTTATTGTTTAGTGTTGAGTAACGTTATGGCAGGAATAGCGGATTTGAGAGATGTATCCTTACCAGAGGCTCTGAGCAGGATGGTTGAAACGCTGGAAGAAATCAGTATTGGGGAGAAGGTTGAGTTTATCCTCGACAAGAATGCTAATATTGGAGCTATTGTTGAGCACATTTCCGATTATGCTGAGTGCGATGCAGAGCAGAAGGAAAAGTTCACCCTCCTTAGAGTGGTAAAGAAGGCCGATTTTGAAATAGGGGAAGAAGAGATTACAATAGACGAGAACACCAACGTCGGAAGGTTGATCGAGAAGTATCCCGATGCTATAGAGATTCTTGCCTCCTACGGCTTCACACCCCTCAAAAACCCGGTTCTCAGAAAAACCCTCGCCAAAACGATTACTCTTGAAAGGGCAAGGAAGTTGAAGGGCTTGAGTGATGCAGAATTTCAGGAAATGCTTGAGAAGCTGAGGGCTCTGCAGAAATGAGAGTCTCGAACAAGTGTAATTGGGTTAGATGAGGAGAGTGAGTAGTATGTCACTTGAAGAGTGGATTAAGGCTGAAAGCCTTGAAAAGGCTGAAGAGTATCACAAAAGATACAACTATGCCATAACCAATTCGATCAGGAGGAAAATACTCAGGATGATTCAGGAAGGTAAGAGCGAGGAGGAGATAATGCAGAGCTTATCCATAACCAAAAAGCAGCTGGATTATCACCTAAAAATCCTCGAATATGGATTTTGCATAAAGAGGGAGGGTGACAGGTGGATTGTTACCGAAGCAGGAAATATTGTAGACAAAATTAGGGGGTGAGGGAGCATGGAGATTGTTAAGAACGTATACTGGGTTGGTGTTAAGGACTGGAACAGAAGAATTTTTGATTCGTTGATACCTCTACCCCAGGGCACAAGCTATAACAGCTATCTGATAGTCAACAAGAAGACAGCACTTATAGATACAGTTAACCCCGGATTTGAAGAGAAACTGAGAGAAAACATCGAAAAAATTCTGGATGTGTCAGAGATAGATTACCTCGTCATGAACCATGCCGAGCCTGATCACGCTGGAGCAATTCCCTATATACTGGAGCTGAGCGATGCTGTGCTATTAACCACGGAAAAGGGAGCTGAGGTAGCCAAATCGTATTATGGAGTTCCTAAGGATAGAACAAAGGTTGTAGGAGATGGAGAGGTTATCAGCCTCGGCAGTAAAACCCTGAAGTTCATACACGCACCATGGCTTCACTGGCCAGAGACGATGTTCACATACCTCGTAGAGGACAGGATACTTTTCCCATGCGATTTCCTTGGCTGTCACACAGCTTACGGCTTCTACGACGATGAGGTGCCGGAGATCATCTACTACGCCCAGCGCTACTTCGGGGAGATAATGATGCCATTCAGAAACATGGGTAAGAAGGCGATGAAGAAGTTAAAGGAACTCGAAATAGACATCATAGCCCCCAGCCACGGTCCAATATACAGAAACCCGGAGAGAATCCTCTCTGCCTACGAGAAGTGGACTGTCGGAGAGACGAGGAGAAAGGTCATCGTTGTTTACGCGAGCATGTGGGGAGCTACGGAGAAAATGGTCAACCTGATCGCTGACATTCTTCTCTCAGAAGGTGTTGAGGTTGCAGTCCACAACCTCGCCTTCGCCGACATAGGAGAGATAGCAAAAGACCTCGTGGATTCGCGGGGAATAGTGCTGGGCACACCTACCGTTCTGGGAGGTATGCACCCCATCGCGTTGTTTGCTGTAAGCCTCGTTAAAGCACTGAGACCACCACTTCGCTACGGAGTCGCGGTTAGCTCATTTGGTTGGAGCGGTGGAGCGATGAAGCAAATCAGCGAGATGCTTTCACCTATGAAAATTGAGATTCTCGGTGCGGTGGAAGTTAAGGGCTATCCCTCTGAAGAGGACTTGGAGAAGCTTAGAAGAATAGCAAAGGAGCTTGCTGAGAAAGTAAAGGGGTAGTTGAATGAGGGTAAAAGTTGACCGATATCTGTGTGTGGGATGCGGAACGTGTGAGGAAATATGTCCTGAAGTTTTCAAGCTCGGCGATGACGGAGTAAGTAAGGTTATAGGAAGTTGCGATGATGTAGATTGCTGTGAAGAAGCTGCAGATAACTGTCCGGCTGGTGCGATAAGTATTGAAGAAGATTGACTGGGCTCAAATGTTCTGTGGTCACTATTTTTTAACCTACACTGTCGGGGAGGGTTCTAACTTCCGCCCGGTTCCTCAGCATTTTGTCAAACGTTGCCATAGTAATATTTAAGTCTAAGTCTATCTACTATAGCCATAACCCTTCCATACCAACGGCAGCGTTACAGCAAGGTAACCAAGCTGCACAAAAACTCTCAACCACTCCATCTTCACAGCATAGCCGAACATAACAGCCAGAATCCCGCCAACGATATTCTCGTTATGGAGGATGCTGCTCTCATCAAGTCCGAAATCGTATGCTGGTTCAAAGAGCCAGGTTTCCACACCTAACTCCTCCTCGGCAACCTCTATCAGCTCGTGGGTGCCATATCCTGCAAGCCCAGAGGATATGAATACCAGAAGCATGCTCGTTAAATAGAAGAACATCCTCATGCTCAGCCTGTACTCCATCCTGAGTATGGTGAAACTGAGTAAAAAGGCAACAAAAACTCCTGCCAATGATCCTATCACTGTCCCGAAGGTATCGTGGATTGCGAAGGGTGTCAGGAACAGGACAGCTTCAACCACTTCTCTGATAACAAACACATAGGCTATCAGGGCTACACCTCTCGCAATCCTCTTCCCCACCCTTGTCTCTATCTCCCTCCTCACATCTCTGCCAGCCATCCAGAGTATCATATATGTCAGAACGCCAACCGCGAGATAAGATGCAAAACCCTCAAAAAGCTCCCTTTGCCCTCCCTCCAGGCCTCCATAAACCCTGACAATAGCAAGAGCTATGCCTGCACCGGATAAAAGCGCTGCAATTGCACCATAATAGGCAAATTTGATCTCTCCCACCCTTCCAGTCCTTCTCAGATATGCTACTAGTATCGCTACAAGCAATACAGCTTCGAACCCTTCTCTCAATGAAATTACGAACTGTCCCAGCATGCTTAACACCGTTATATTTAGGCTATCCTAAATTTATAAATTTTTCGGTAAGTCTAAATTTTTACAAGTTTCAGAGCGAAAATGCCCCTCTTAAAATCTGAAAAGGAGATTGAAAATGCCAAGTTACCGATTTCACCTCCAGATTCTGATTCTCCAGACGCCCCCTTCACTCCCCTTTTCCACCTTCCATCCCTCCTTTGCTGCTATCTTCTCAATGTCCTTAACTGACGGAGGGTTATTGGTCAAAACCTCCAATTTATACACCCTCTGCATTGCGAGCTTCGTCATAATAACAGGATAAGGACAGACCATGTCTCTGCAATCAAGTTCGTAAAAATCTCCCTTCCTGACAAGACTTAGCTCCATTTCAATCACCTAAAAGTCTTTTGACATACTCAACCATCTCCTCGACGCTTAAGTTCTCTGCTTCCTTCCAGCCGTGGATGAAGACATCATAAAGCTGCTTTCCACCCTTTACCCTCCCACAAAGACCTATCTCAGCCAATGGATGACATCCACAAGCGTTGCTGCATCCGCTGACAGCAACAAACCCTCCATTTTCGGGCAATAGTCTTAAAACATCCTTTGCATGGAGAATTGTTTTGCCACAGAAGTTTGAAGCGCATGCAACATACATTCTCGGTTTGCTCAGGTCAAATTTCTCGCTCAGATGCTCCTTCAAAGCTTCGACATCGTCAACATCGGTAAACAAAACATTCTGCCAGGGTGTGAGCCTTATCCCGCCGAATTCATCAGCAACATCTGCAAGGAATCGCAGCTTGGAGGAGTCGAGAAGTCCGGCAAAGACCGGAAGGGTGTAGTAGAACTTTCCATCGTCCTGTAAACCCTCTAAATGTTCCGATGGAGCATTCAGGCTGAAATTATTCGCCCTTTCAAACTTAACCCCCATTCTTTGCTCGATTTCCTCCCTTATCCTCTTGCAACCCACCTTCTCAACAAAATTCTTGAACCTCGCCTCCCCTTTTCTCTCAGCATCGAACTCTCTGTAGAGATCAACTACAGCCTTTGCGAACTCAAAAGCCTCATCTTCGTAAACCAGAATTCCCAAATTCTTCGCCTTCCTCACCCCAGGCTTTGAGGCTCCTATTCCACCTCCAACCAAAGGAACGAAACCATCACCATTCCAGCAGAGTGTTAAGTCATGATTTTCTTCCCTTATACAATTATTCTCGCAGGTGGAAATGCCGATTTTGAACTTATGAGGGAGTCTGACGTAGTCCGGGTTGCCTGAGAAAAATTCCGTAATCTCCTTAACGAGCCAGTATGCATCATAACCCTTTTTCCCCGACAAAGGGCAGCAGACTGTGTTTCTAACATCTCCATGACAGACTTCAGAGAAAGCCTGACCGCATAAGTCTGTGGTGAAACCGAGCTTCTCCATCTCAAGGAATATTTCCAGAGCATCTTCAGCCTCAATCCAGTGTAACTGGATATCCTGCCTCGTGGTTATCTCGGCATAACCCCTACCATATTTGTCCGATAACTCTGCTATCCCTCTGAGTTGTTCTGTCGTCAGACTCCCTCCAGGTATTTTGACCCTGAGGAAATGGTCTGACCCGTTGCCATTGTCTCTACCCAAGGAAAACCTCCAGATGAACCTATCCAGCTTTGGCAGTTCAATATCTATTGCCATACTGGAATTAACATTGTTAAGTTAATAAATTTTTTGGATTAAGCCATTATTTTAAAATCATGGTCAAATCAGTCGTATAGGTTTACCTCAACCTCCTCTCCAGCCTTCAAATCCCTGTCAGTCACGACGAATCCGTCCGAAACTGCACTTCTCGCCATAGCCGAAACAAGGCTGACCTCATACTTCTCATCCGGTATTATAGATACGTGCGAGTGTCTAAAGCCTGCTGGCACAGCAAAACCATCCTTAAGCTTGATGAAGAGGAAGTAGCTAAAGCCCTTCGTGGGCAAAAAAACGTCTCCGGCAATCCTTGCCCTAATCTTCGGGAAGGGTCTGTCTCCCACGAAGAACCTTCTGAGGGAAAGCATTGCCGTAAAGCAACCGGCAGGCTTTCCGGGTAGGGCGAAAACAAGCTTATCGTCAACCACAGCAACAACCATCGGCTTTCCCGGTCTCTGCCTGACCCTGTAAAGTAGCATCTCTCCCATCTCTGTAAGAGCCTTCACGACGTAGTCCTTCTTACCTACACTGACTCCACCACTCGTCAGAACAACATCGTAATCCATCACTCCTCTCCTAATCATCTCCTTCACTCCGCTCTCACTGTCTCCAGCGGTGCCGAGAAAGTGAACTTCACAACCCCACTTTCTGAGAAAAGCAGCAATCATCGCCGAGTTTGAATCTGCAATAATCCCCTTCCTTATCTCATCTCCGTTGGAGAAGATTGCAGCCCTCAATCTCCTGTAAACCTTAACTCTCTCCACCCCAGCGCTGATCATTGCAGCGATTTCCTGCGGACCTATTTTCGAGTTCTTTGGTAGGAGTAGGTCGCCTCTTCTAATTTCACTACCCTTTTTAAGCACGTATTTCCCCCTGTCCACCCTGTCGGTTATTCTCATCAAGCCATCCTCTACCTCGGTTATTTCGACTTTAACAACCGTGTCGGCATTCTTCGGCATCTTTGCTCCGGTAGTGATGTAATAACACTCCCCCTCCCTTACATCTCTGTCCGTTACCTCTCCGGCGTAAATCTCCCCCACAATTCTGTAGCCTCTCATTCCTTCCTCAAGCCTAAGGGCATAGCCGTCCATCGTGGCGATGTCAAAGGGCGGTAGGTCCCTCTCCGCAAAAACGTCCTCTGCAAGCTCTCTGTCGAGGGAGTCCTCAACTCTAACCTCTTCCGTCTCCCGCCTGAAGTAGTACTTCTCCCTCAGCTCATCCATCAGCTTCCATGTTTCGTCTATAGTTGTCAGTTCTCGCATGAAAAATCAAGAAACTAAAAAAATATAACAGTTTGGTGGTTACCTTACTTCAAGGCTTCTGGTTTGAAGTGCTTTGCCAGCTTTTCGATGAAGTCCTCGAAACTTATCTTCGATAGCAATCCCCAGTCAAAGGGTTCAGCCTCTCTCAGCTCAATATAGAGGGCATTTGAGGGGCAAACTGCGATGCACGAGCCGAAACCATCGCAAAGCTTCTCATCTTTTAACCTTGCTTTATCATCCTTTAGTTCCAAAGCTGCAGTTGGACACGAATTGACGCATCTTCCACAGCCCGTGCAGAAGTCCTCGTCAATTGCTATGACCATCCTTCTCGTCTTCATACTCAGTGTCCTCTGTGTGCTTTCCTTTCAGCCTCCATCATGCTCTCGTCTATCTTGCCTGAGTATGGTTGAACATTTCCACTGACTCTGACGATGAACCCTTCCGTATCAAGTCCCCTGTTGAACTCTTCCTTCGCTTTTTCAACCATGAGATGGAGAGCATGACAGCATGGAACTTCCATCGTGTATATCTCCAGTTTACGAGCATCTGTTTCAGATACGAGCATCTTTATCCTCTCGAACATCCTCTTCGGGTCTTCGAGCATCGGACAGCCGATGATTACCGTTTCATCTTCGAACTTATCCCTAATCTCTTGATTAATGAGGACAGCACAATCAGCAGCAATGACTATCCTCTCTTTCTTCAGGAAGGGAGCCTTTGGATGCACGAGCATTATCTTAACCGGCCATTGTTTGACTTCCTGCATGTTTATCTTTTTATTTCTACGCCGACTTTTACCTTTCCCCTAAAATCTTCGTTTTTTTAACGATTTCAAAAATGGGCAACCGTTAAATACTCTCTTAACAACGTTAAAAATATGAAGAGTGTTGATTGTATAGGTCTTTACTGCCCTGAACCTGTATTCAGGGCAAGGAAAGCAATTGAGGAGGCTAAGGTAGGGGAGATTATAGAGGTTCTCGCTGATGATCCTGCAGCAGAGTCAGATATACCAGTTCTTGTCAAAAAACTTGGTCAAGAACTTGTTGAATTTGAGAAAGGAGAAGATGGGGTTATGAGGTTTGTGATTAAAATCGTGAGAGAGGTGAGCTGAATGGCAAAGATTATTTACGTTCAGACGAGCGGCGTTGATACGCCCGAAAGGCTGTATGCACCCTTCATACTCGCTATGACAGCAAAGGCAATGGGAGACGAAGCAGTCATATACTTCGTCATAAAGGGTGTAACTGTGGTCAAGAAAGGGAATGCAGAGAAAGTGAAAATCAAGAACTTTCCTTCTCTTAAGGAGATAATGGATCAGGCAATGCAGAACGGGGTTGAGATGATGGCCTGCGACAGAAGTTCCGAACTTCTCGGGATAGATAAAGGCGATATAGTTGACGGGGTTAAAGTAGTCGGTGCTGCTACGCTGAATCAGCTTGTGCTTGAAGCCGATGCAGCCCTGTTCTTCTGACGTTAAAGGGGTGATGAAAAATGCCCTACTTCGACTACGCCTCTGGAAGTCCGGTGGATGAAAGGGTAATCGAGGCAATGCTGCCTTACATGAAGCAACACTATGGAAATCCTTCTTCAGTCCACTCCTATGGCTTTGAGGCAAGAAAGGCGGTGGAAGAGGCGAGAGAAAAGGTATTGTCGCTGGTCAACGGTAAAAATGGAGACATTATTTTCACTTCTGGTGCGACCGAGGCGAATAACCTCGCCGTTATAGGTTATGCTTTGAGGAACGCACGAAGAGGGAAGCACGTAATGGTTTCAGCAGTAGAGCACATGTCTGTGATAAATCCGGCGAAGTTCCTGCAGAAACAGGGTTTTGAGGTCGAGTTCATCCCAGTCAACAAGTATGGAGAAGTTGATATTGGTTTCATCGAAGAAAGGTTGAGGGATGACACAATTTTGGTTTCAGTGCAGCACGCGAACAACGAAATCGGGACGATTCAGCCCATAGTGGAGATTTCGAAAGTTATGGAGAACGCAGATGCAGCCCTTCACGTTGATGCAACGGCATCTCTTGGCAAGATAGAAGTTGATACGGAAAGTTTGAAGGTAGATATGATGACTCTCTCCTCAAACGACATCCACGGTCCAAGGGGGGTTGGTGGTCTTTTTGTGAAAGAGGGTGTGAGGTTGCAACCCATAATACTTGGCGGCGGGCAGGAGAGAGGTTTGAGGAGTGGGACCGAGAACGTGGCTGCGATAGTTGGCTTTGGAGTTGCTGCTGAAATAGCAAAAAAGGAGTGGAAGGGAGATGCCGAGAAAATGGAGAGGCTGAGGGACAGGATTATTGAGAATGTGCTCAAAATCGAGGAATCATACCTAAACGGCCATCCAAAGAAGAGGCTGCCGAATAACGTCAACGTTAGGTTTAGCTACATAGAAGGAGAATCCATAATTCTCAGCCTTGATATGGAGGGTATTCAAGCTTCAACAGGCTCAGCGTGCAGTTCCAAAACCTTACAGCCCAGTCACGTGCTTATTGCATGCGGTCTTAAACATGAGGAGGCTCATGGGTCACTCCTCCTTACCCTCGGAAAGTACAATACTGATGAGGATGTTGATAAACTACTTAACGTCTTGCCGGGTGTGGTAGAGAGATTGAGGATGATGTCTCCACTCTACAAAGCAAAAAGGGGGTGATCGGATATGTATAGCGATAAAGTGTTTGAGCATTTCAGAAATCCCAGAAATGTTGGTGAAATCAAAGATGCTGACGGTGTTGGCACTGTTGGCAATCCTGTTTGCGGAGACCTCATGACCATCTACATCAAGGTTGAGAATGACAGGATTAAAGATATAAAGTTCCAGACTTTCGGTTGTGCTGCAGCGATAGCAACGAGTAGCATGGCAACAGAGCTTGCAAAAGGAAAAACGCTGAAAGAAGCTTTAGAGATAACCAGAGACGTCGTTGCAGAGGCTCTCGGCGGTCTCCCAAAACAGAAGATGCACTGCTCGAACCTCGCTGCAGATGCACTGAGAAGAGCAATCGTTGATTACCTAAGAAAAAATGGAAAGTTTGATAAGATAAAAGAACTGGGATTGGAAAAGGAACTGGAGAAAATGGAAAAGGGTGAAACGGATGATCATGGGGAGTACTGTGAGGCTTAACCGAACATGCTGGGGTGAAAAATGAAACCGCACTGTCTGATCATGGTAAAATACATTCTCCCAGCCTTGAGAGCAAAAGTGGCAGAAGAACTTATAGAGAGGGGGTACAGAGTGAAGGATGCAGCAGAGATGCTCGGTTTAACCCAAGCTGCGGTTTCTCAGTATATCAGGAGTAAGAGAGGGCAAAAGGGAAAGGAAATCATAGAAAAATCGAAAAAGGCTTGTGAGATAATTGATGAACTTGTTAACGCAATAATTGCAAGAAGAGCCACAATGGAAGACGAAGTAGATTATCTCTGCAAGATTTGCGAAGTTTTGAGAGAAGAGGGGATCGTGGAGGATAAATATGCCGTTTGAACTTGACAAGAGCGCTGCAAAAATGAGATGTAATGTCTGTGGTAGGATTGCGAAAGACCCGATAGTTGTCAAAACCTGCTGCGTTGATCATCCCGTTACCTTCTGCAGTAGGAGCTGCTACCAAAAGTGGAAGGCTGGATGGATGAGGAGGCAGGAGCAGATAGCTGACAGAAGAAGGAGACTTCTTTAAAATTTCATAAAAACTATGCCTTTGGCTGCTTTCGGGATGCTCTTTAAAGAGGTTGAAATGAAGAATCAAGAAAGTGAGGGAGCAAAGGTTGATATCCGCTTAAAGGGTCGAAACTGAAATTGCTCAACCCATGCTCGCCTCTTTGAACTCCCTCAGACATGTTCTGCAGCAGAGAACATAGAATTTATTGCGGTATCTGTAAACTATGGGCTCATCGGTCATCTCCTTGCCGCAGTAATCGCACCTGAAGGTTATCTTCAGTCTGAACGGTCTCTCCCTCACCTTTCTCTCGATTACGGGCATGACTTCGATAACTTCAAACTTCCCCCTGTCCATCATTTCGGAGAGTTCGCTTAAATCCTTCAGTGTAACCCTGATAAGGTATTTTTTACTTGTGATTTTGTTGATCTCCACGATTTCCTCGATTTCCCACATTTTTTCGGGTTCCTCAGAGTAAACAAGCAAATATACCGAAGTTCCAAAATCCTCTACAGAACTGGCGAGTTTGACTGTATACTTTTCGATAATACCTTCCTTTTCGAGTCTGCTGATTCTTGATTTGACTGTCTGCCTGCTCAGCCTAAGCTCCCTTGCAATTTCCGAAAAACTCGCTCTTGAGTCCTCTTTCAGGATATTTATCAGCTTCAGGTCAATTTCATCAATTTTCATTACTCACTATTGTTTTGACGACCTATAAAATATTTTCGTGTTGAATTTAACAATATGGTAAAGATTAACCTTATCTTATTTGACAGCAATATCAGTATGATGGAAGAGCTAACGTTGAAGATAAAGGGAATGACGTGTGCAATGTGTGTTAAGTCAATTGAGACTGCCGTAAGAAGTCTCGAAGGTGTTGATGAGATCAAAGTAAACCTCGCAACCGAGTCTGCCTTTTTAAAGTATGATCCATCGAAGGTCACTCTGGATGAAATCAAGAAGTTGATAGAGGAGATGGGGTATGAGGTTGAGGATAACATTGAGAAAGTTATCACCGTCAAAATTGGTGGAATGACCTGTGCTGCGTGCGTTAGAGCTGTTGAAAAGGCAATTGGGGAGATTGAGGGTGTGAGAGATGTTAAGGTTAACCTCTCAACGGAGAAGGCGAGGATAGTCTATAATCCATCCCTCGTCAGCTTGGAGGAGATAAAGGGAGCTGTAGAGAGCATTGGATACACCTTTGTGGTGGAGAGTGCTGAAGAGAAAGAAGAGCATATTGGTGGGATGAAGAGGAAGCTTTACTTTGCAGCCTCAGCCGGTTCCTTTTTGTTTCTCAGCAGCTATTTAGGACTTGCAATTCCACACACTCTCCAGCTTATTATTGCTCTGTCTGTGATGCTTTACTCCGGAAGGGAGATGTTTCTGGCAGCCTTACGGGCTTTGAGTCACAGAACGCTCAATATGGATGTGATGTACTCGATGGGTGTTGGTTCCGCCTTTTTTGCAAGTGTCCTTGCAACTCTTAAGATTCTTCCGGAGGATTACACCTTCTACGAGACCTCCGTTCTGCTTCTCGCATTCCTTTTGCTCGGCAGAACACTCGAAGCATCGGCTAAGAAAAGGACAGGTGAGGCTATAAGGAAGCTAATCGGACTCCAGGCTAATACCGCCACAGTCGTGCGAGATGGCGAAGAGGTGGAGATTCCAGTTGATGAAGTTAGGGTTGGAGATGTTGTCATCGTAAAGCCCGGCGAGAGGATACCGGTGGATGGAGTAGTTGTTGATGGTGAAAGCTATGTTGATGAGTCAATGTTCACAGGAGAGCCTCTGCCGGTTTTGAAGAGGACTGGAGACGAGGTTTTCGGTGGAGCGGTTAGCAAAAACGGAGTTTTAAAAATAAGGGCAACGAGGATTGGTGCAGAAACGCTTTTGGCGCAGATAATAAGAATGGTTGAAGAAGCGATGGGGAGCAGACCGCCGATTCAGAGATTGGCAGATAGGGTTGTCACTTATTTCATTCCGGCAGTCCTGACAATTGCCATAGCGTCCTTTATTTTCTGGTATTTCATAGCAGGAATGCCGGCTTTGTTTGCATTCACAACTCTCATCGCAGTTTTGGTGGTTGCCTGTCCCTGCGCCTTCGGACTTGCAACTCCCACCGCTTTGGCTGTTGGAATGGGCAAGGGTGCGGAACTCGGTTTGCTTGTAAAGAACGGTGAGGCTTTGGAGACTGCGAGGAAAGTTACCACTGTCATCTTCGATAAGACTGGCACCCTGACGAAGGGAAAGATGGAGGTCACGGATTTGATTCCAGTAAAGGCATCAGAGGCTGAATTGCTCTCAATCGCTGCAACCGCTGAAAAAAGGAGTACGCATCCTTTAGCCGAGGCTATTGTGGAGAGGGCAGTAATGGAAGGTGTTGAAATAGCCGAGCCAGAAAGGTTTGAGGTTCTTGCAGGAAAGGGTGTAATTGCAGAAGTTAACGGCAGCAAAATACTCGTGGGGAACAGAAGACTCTTGGCAGAGAATGGCGTAAGCCTTGACACTCTGGATGAGGTTTTATCCGGGCTTGAGAGAGAAACAAAGACGACGATAGTAGTGGCAAAGGATGGAGAGATGGTAGGTGCTATTGGAGTGGCAGACACTCTGAAAGATTCAGCTAAGGTTGCAATTGGGGAACTCAGAAGGATGGGTAAGAAGGTTGGTATCATTACTGGAGACAACAGGAGGAGTGCAGAGGCAATTGCTGAAAAGCTTGGGGTGGATTTCGTAATCGCTGAAGTTCTACCTCACGAGAAGGCTCAGGAGGTCAAGAGGCTTCAGGAAGGGGGAGAGGTCGTTGCCTTCGTTGGAGATGGAATTAACGATGCCCCCGCACTGGCTCAGGCAGACCTTGGGATTGCGATTGGAAGCGGAACTGATATAGCCATTGAGAGCGGTGACATTGTACTTATCAGAGATGATCTGAGGGATGTCGTTGCAGCGATACAGTTAAGCGAGAAAACGCTGAGCAAAATCAAGCAGAACATCTTCTGGGCAATGATTTACAACGCCCTCCTCATCCCCGCTGCAGCAGGCCTTCTGTATCCTCTGTTCGGCATCGTTTTCAAACCAGAGTTAGCGGGCTTTGCGATGGCGATGAGCAGCGTTAGTGTTGTTACAAACTCGCTGCTCATGAAAAATTACGTTCCTCCCATTTTAAAAAAGGAGGAAGGGGGTGATAGAATGGGTAAGGTCGTGCTTGAACTGTCCGGACTTTCGTGCGGGCATTGTGTGATGAGGGTTAGGAAAGCTCTGGAGGAAGCTGGAGCGAAAGTTGAGGAGATAACACTCTACAGGGCGGTTATTGAAGCCCCAGAAGGTGATGCTGAAAGATTCGTAAAGGCTGTGGAAGCTGTTGGATACGGAGCGAGTGTGAAGAGATGAACTTTAAATTTTTTAATTTCCATTGTTTAATCTCTACCACCATAAAAACTGGTTCAATGATCGAAAGGCTGTCCCACCGGCAAGCTCATAACCCTTGGAGATGCTACCAAAAACCGTTTCCCTGTAAATTCCCATGTGGGGATTCATCCGGAGAACTATGAAGAAGGTTGTCAGCATCTCGGCGATGAGGCAGATTCTGGACAATTCTCAAGAATGCCGGGAGAGATACGTATCTGACGGAGGCGTTGTGGTTTCACTTCCGGGCTTTGTGGAGTCGTGATGTGAAAAGCTTGTGGACAAAGCTGATGATTGCGATGCAGTATGACAGAATAGCCATAACGACTGGCAGGAAGAGATGTGATTTATGGGAGATGGAGTCAGGGAGAGGTTTATAGGAGATGATATGAATATGAATAGTTGAGTCTGGGATACGTGAGGGGCAGATCGCCGAGAAGGTTAAAAAATCGTTAAAGGGGTGGATGTCGTAATCGGGGGCAGAAAGGGCCATTGGGTTGAAGATGACAGATTCTGAAAAGTTCGCCAAGGAGGAGGTTGGTGGTGAAATAGCATCATCATTGAAAGGGAGGTGACGGAATGAGGAGAGGTTTGCTTATCGTCGGCCATGGTAGCCAGCTCAACTATTACAGGCAGGTTATGGAGCTGCACAGGAAGAGGATTGAGGATAGTGGGGCTTTTGATGAAGTCAGGATTGCCTTCGCTGCGAAGAATAGAAGGCCGATGCCAGATGAGGTGGTAAAGGAGATGAACTGCGATGTCGTTTATGTCGTCCCGCTCTTCATCTCCTACGGGCTGCATGTGACTGAAGACCTGCCCGAAATTTTCGGATTTTCGAAGGGAGAGGGTATAAAGGAGGGAGAGTTTGAGGGGAAAAAGGTCGTGATCTGCGAACCGATTGGCGAGGATTATTTCGCTACCTACGCAATCCTCAACTCTGTCTTCAGAATAGGGAGGGATTGAATAGCAACAATTGCGATGTGGAGAAGGATGGCTACCTCGCTTTATAGAGGGCGTTAAAAATACGTGCTTAGTTGGTACATCACAATCAAAAACGCTGAAAAAGGTAGAAACGTATTATCTAATCCTTTCCTAATAACTCCCTAACAGCCTCAATAATCATCTCCTTTGGCGGAACGCCAGAACCATTCTCGTAAATCCTGCAGCCCATCACTGCTCTCTCCCCTCTCCTCCTTTTTTCTATATCCAGACCGTTTATCTGGATTGTAGGAGATCCGAGAAAATTGTATCTCTCTGCATCCTCCAGCGTTTTTACCTCGGTAATCTCTATCTCTCCCTGCACGTTCAGCTCCTTCAGAGTTTCTCTGAGGAGTTTTAAGGCAGGTTCGGCATGAGGACATCCCTCGAAGTATAAAAACCTAACCTTAACCTTGTTCATAAAGCACTCTCTTTAATTTATCCATACTATCCATAATCTTCCTCTCAAGGTTTCTCGCCTCTTCCAGCACATCCATCAGTCCAAACTTTTTAATATCCTCAATCATCTCGGGATGGGACATCAAGAAGTCTTGAAGATAATAAACCATGTTTCTGGTGTCGGCAAAGGCATCATTCAGTAAACCGAGCATAAGCATGGCTTTTGCTCTTTCATCCATCACCGTCATGACTTCACCACATTAAAAAATAAATTAAAGGTTATCGAGAACCTCTTGAAGCATTGAATAATACAACTCCCTGTCCTTCGTTAGATTCGTGAAACTGAACTTGGCGTGTGGCTGATAGAACTCATCAATGGCAATTGTAGTAATCTTTGAGAAGTGCTTCAGCGAAGAAAGCATTCTCGACAGGTAGTAGGGCAGGAATCCAAGGAAAACTACTGTATCGTAGTTCCCGCTGCCATCAAATCCTTTGAACTCCTCATCCTGCAGAAACTGGGTTATCTGATGGAGAGTGTAGGTTTTAGAGACTGGTTTTACCCCTTTCTCGATCAGAGGTTTGCTTGAGCCTGCTGTTGCCGCTATTGGAATTCCCTTCTCTGCAAATTTTACAGCAAACTCCACAAGCTTTTCATCCTTCAACAACTGTCCTCCAGTGATGAGCAGTGGTCTCTTCGCCTTCTTTATAACGTTGGCAACAATCTTTGGCTTCACCGCAGTTGCATCTCTGCTAACCTGCACATCTGCAATATCAAACCGCTTTGCGACCGGAAACTTTTCCTCCTTAGTTACCGCCATTTTCAGTCACCCCTTTGTGTACTTAGCATACACTTCTTCAACCAGCGTCGGGTTGAAACCAGCATCGTATGGCCTTATGGGCCCATCTACAATCTTCTTCTTGTCCCAGTCAATCTTCCAGCCGTGCTGCTCTTCGAGAATCCTCAACAGCTCCTCCCTCTGCTTAAGCGGCAGGTCTGCCTCGCTCCTGACATAAACTGGCCAGTCGTCTGGCAGATCACCATAATACTTCTGATGTAGCTCGATGTAGTGCGTCAGCTTGATCTGCCTGCCTGCTGACGTGTCATTTGGTCTGATACACAGCCTTGCAAGCTGAACGATCGCTTCCTCCTTCGTCTCAACTGCCACAAGCAGAGAGTCTGGGGCAGGCTCGATGTTGATCTTCTGTTTCGTCTTTATGTCGTAAACCCACCACTTGTCCTTCTTCCATGGTTTTCCGATGTATGCTCTTCTGTACTTTGTTCCATGAGGCCCAACAACCACGGGCACACCCAATCTGTTAAAACCCGTTGCGATGGATGCAGCTTTATGGCTGTAGGGTCCCCAACTGAATCCAACTGCTCCAACCCTGTTCAGAACATAGTCGGCTATTTCAGCATAGTTACCTCTAAGTGGCCTCATTGCGAAGATGTTGGCGATTTTAATTGTAGCTCCAGAGATGTGGGCGTTACTCACACAGCTCCCGACATTTACAAGCCCACCGGCATCGAAATCTCCTGGGTATTTCTCATAAAGGGTCTTACCCTCTTCGTCCTTTATCATTCCAATGTCCATCGCGTGGCAGCCGGAAGTTACCACAATATAGCGTCTTTTCAGAAACTCCTCGAGTATTTCCACGATTGACTTCATCTCGTCTGGATAGTTGATACACCCAACTGCAGCTATAACTCCCGGAATCTGCCCGAAGACGATCGGCTGACCAACCTTTCTGATTTCAGTGTCCTGTATTGGCCCCCTTCCGACTCTCGTCTTTCCTGTTTTGTTGTAGAGATTGTCGTAGTTGGCTCTCATGATGACATTTATGATCTTGATATTCTTAGGACAGGCCTGTTCGCATTTTCCACATGCAATGCAAATCTCCTCAAGCTTTGCGAGCTTGCTCAGATCACCCGTCTTTTGAGCATGAACCATTCCCTGATCAACTCTCAGGCTGTGCGGGCAAGCAAAAACGCAGTTCATACACTGCGTACATTTATTTACCTCTTCCATCAACTGCTCGTCATTCTCGAAGAACTTGTATTTCCTCTCTCCACCATGCTTCCTGAACACAGCTTCAGCAACAAGCGGTGCAACCTGCCCCACTTTCTCTGGAACCGGCAGGAATACGCCTGGTAGCTTTCCACTCACAAGAGCATCAACTATCTTTTCCACTGGCCACTCGCTAACGTCAGGCAGGCCTCTCACAGCAGCATCGCTCGTTGCGATAAGTGGGACTCCAGCCTTCTTGCAGGCATCGAGAAGGTCTGCCCTTATGCACTGCTCGTCACTGATTACAACATCCGCGAGTCCGGCTCTTATTACCCTCAACTGGTAATATATCGGTCCGAATATTTTTGCTTTCGCGCTGTATCTTGTCATATCGTGTGCTGTGCAGCAAAGCCCTGCAATCTCAAAGTCATCCAGTCTCCCTTGTTCGTCCAGATAGTCGGTAACCGGTCTCGCATACATTACATTGTGCCCTACGACTACAATCGTTGGCTTGGATACATCAACTATCCCGAACCCCGTGTCAACCAGCGGTGTGTTGGGCTCCGCTTTGGGAAAGTTATAGGCTACTATCTGCGCTATATCCGCAACCTCCATCCCAACATGGTCAGCCATTGAAACATGCAGAGCCTTGCTTTCGTAATCGAAGTAACTTTCCTCATTTCCTATGTGGACGGAGTGCAGAACTTTTACTATCTCTTTCTCAGCCCAGCTGAGGGCTTCCCTTAAATCACCTAAGGTCTTGGGTTTTATTCCCACAACAGTCCTCATCACGGGTGCCTCTACGTTCACGTTTCCTCCAAGGTCTATCGGTAAATCCTCACCGTATTCTTCAATCAGATGATCCACAAGATGTCTGGCATGAGCTGTATGGGCTGATGCTCCTATGCAGCAGGCAATGGTTACAAGCCTTGCCTTGGCAGTTTTCAGATCAATACCACATGCACCTTTTTTGTTCATTGATAAATCGCAGGGACCCATTGTGCAGAGATTGCAGAAATCCTGCATCGGGGCGTAGAATGGCTCATAGCGCTCAAGTAGCTTGTGGTCCCACTTCCTAAGCTCTATAATACCGGGCTTTGGTGTAGGCCCAGCCTCTTCCCATTCCTCTTCTTCCTCCTCGACAATTTTTCCGATATGGATGCTGACATTTCTCAATTCATCCACAACAAAAGCTCCCTTTTTCAGTTCAAACATAATACCACCTACTTATCAAGTATATGGTGAAATTTTAAAATTTATAATCCTTTTGGTGTTTTGGGTTTATTACACAAAATCAAAATTAATCAAGTATCCTCACATCTGAAGACACTAATGTCGTTTTTTCAACTTTACCAATCACGGCTTCAAAACTCTTCGTCTGCTCTGTCGGATGAAGTGATCTCAGGAAAGGGTATGATACTGGCTGATACATCAGTTCCGCAACAACCCTTATTGGTTTTGAGAAATTTCCCTTGACAATATAGGTTACCTCGTCTCGACCACCAACAAAGTTGGTGTCTGTTGCAGCAAGACCTCTTACCAAAGTATCGGGATGCGCTCTGGATTTTTCAAAGCCTTCAGGCAGAATTCTGTTGTCCTTCACGTAGCCGAATGCTTCGAGTAATGTCCTCGTCACTCTACCATCTTTATTCACCATTATTGATTCGTAAATCTGAACATCTCCCTCACTCCCTACAACATCGTGATGGGGTTCGAAAGGCTCATCCTCTCCCTCAATCCTTCCGTCAGAGTAGTACTTTCCGGACTCGAACACTTTGCCGCTTGAATCCTCCACAAAGAGGTGAATGAATGCTCTTCTTGATGGAAATCCGGTGGGGAACTTGTGGCCAGCAAAATTCTCAACAGTAACCTTAATAACGATTTTACCCTTTTCTAACTCTACTGATTCTATTTTAATTCTTGCGGCAGATTTTAGCTGAGTCTCTGATCTCTTGGCTCCAACCTCATCCCCCTGTATTTTTAGTATCTGAACGTTAGCTCCGACAAAGTAATGTGCCTTCATGTCCCTTAAAGGTGCATTTTTTGGCATTGTGGTTACTTTCGCTTTTCCTGCCTTCATGTGACACATCTGGCAGGTTATATTCTGGCTGTAAATGCTATTTAACCACTCAAGGAATGGTGTTTGCTCTGGAAAAGTTCCAATGACCTTCCCGTTCTCAATTGTGGGTGTGTAGAGTGTGTGGCAGATTGCACAGAGTTCTGCTCTCTCAACCACTTCCCCCTTTACGGGACGGTAACCTGAAGCTCCAGCCATCAGCTCTGGCCAACTCGGGTCAAATGGTCCATAAATTTTTCTTTGAGGTTTTTTAGTTGTGAAATCTATGACATAATGTCCGCTGAAGCTGCTCTCTTTCCCTAAATCCCGATTTTCTATCTGATGGCAGATTGTGCAGGAGACACCCTCGATGGCAAAATCATGGAACTCGTAGTCTTCACGCAGTCCCTCACTCACCGTTAGTTTAAAACCCTCCGATGCAGCCTGAGCTGAGGCGAGGGGCATGTGGCATCGGGCACATTCTGCCTCTATCTCGTCTTTAAGTTCTGGAAATTCAGCAGTTTCACTGCTGAGCTTCGCAAGGAAATAGGGGTCAACAGCGGCGTTGGAGTGAATACTCTGCTGCCAGTCTGAGTAGATGGACACATCCCTTCCACTGACATCAATCAGGCGATCATGACATTTAGAGCAGGTGGTTGAAGTTGTGAAAAGCTCCTCTTTGTGAGGATAGATGTTTTTTTCATAATGCTGGACGCAAAGAGTAATAGAAAGGGCGACAAGAACAATTACTAAGGTTTCTTTTTTGTTCATGAGTTTTGTTATCTCAAAACGTAAATTAAACTTTCGAATGGAAACCTTTAAAGTTGTGGGAAGAATTAGTATTATGGCAGAGATTTTGATGTATGGGCTAACAACTTGTCCTCACTGTAAGAGAACCTTGGAGTTTCTTAAGAAATCGGGAGCAGATTTTGAGGTAATATGGGTTGATAAGCTGAAAGGAGAGGAGAGAAAGAAGGTCGTAGAGGAAGTTCACAGAATATCCGGAAGTTATTCAGTGCCCGTTGTTGTCAAAGGGAACAAGTATGTTCTGGGCTACAATGAGGAAAGGCTTAGAGAGCTTTTGAGCAACTAATTGGTGGCAGGATGGAAGTAGAGGATTACCTACGCATTTTCGAGAGGGTTGCCGAAAAGAGAGGGTGGAGAGTGAATCCCGACACCAAACTGGTTAAAGAGTTTGCTAAGGGTCTGATAGAGAATAAAAAGAATTATGGAATGGCTACTTGTCCGTGCAGACTTGTTACGGGAAAAAGGGAGATAGATAAGCTGATAATCTGCCCCTGCGTTTATGCTGAAGAGGATATTAAGGAATACGGAAGGTGCTACTGCGGACTTTATCTGAGCAAAGAGAAGGAGCCAGCTGATAGTCTTCCCGACAGGCATGTAAAGTATTATTTGGAACCCTAAAAATCCCTCCGACAATGAAGTCAAAAAATTAAGATTTAATCAATTTTCTCAAACTGATCTTTACTCGCTCCACAAACAGGGCAAACCCAGTCTTCAGGCAAATCCTCCCATCTGGTTCCTGCTGGGATATCGTTATCTGGATCTCCCTCATTCTCGTCGAAAACGTATCCACAAACCTGACACTCATACCTTGCCACGATATCACCCGCTATAGGCTAAATCTACACCATCCTCTGTAAGATAAAGCTTTCCATCCTTCTCCACGACAAAACCTTCTGCAATGAGAAAATCAAGGTTGAACTTAAACTCGAAGTCTGTTATGTCTCTTATTTTTCTCCTCAGCTCATCCCTCGTTATCCCGCCACTTCCTATCCCCTCTGCCATCTTTTTTCTTACGGGATTCGAGGCGGCTTTGAACAGTCTTTCGTGCTGTTCTCTATCCCTCTCCCTTTCGACCATTCCTGTCACCTCCCCTTGTTATTCTCTGCAATTTTATTTATTTCTTCCTCATCAGGCTGAACTCTTCCCCTATCTACCATCTTCTGAATTTTGTAATGTGTGAATCTGCTGTCATCTTTATGACACTCAAAGCATTTGGCTTTAAATAGCTCTTCCCCTGTTTTTCCCACTTTCCTGAGTACAACTGACAGTTAAGAGAAGCGAGCGATGCGACAAGCAAAAGCGACATGCAAGAACTTCGAATACCGAATCAGCTAAACTAATTCTCAACCCTGAAAAAGAACTCGAAATTGTTTACCTTCACTCTCAAATTTGCCCCTCTACTGCATGCATAGACCTCCCAAGGCTTTTCACCACAGCAGTAGACTTCAGGTGCTCTGTATCCAGTTCTCAAATCACACATTGAGAGAAGAATGTATTCCCCTCGTTTTGAAGCAATAGCTTTGGCGTATTTTTCAGCCTCCTCAAGGCTGACATCCTTTTTAAGATTTATTTTTACCTCTTCCATAGTCCGACTTATGCTTTTGAAATATTAAAGTCTTTTCCGATATTTATGCAAGTTAAAAATTGAAGCTTATAAAAAATCAGCAGCATGCGTTTATGATTATGGCGTTTTCGGGACATGCCTCAACACATGCACAGCACTCAATGCAGTCATCACTTCTTTCAGGGACGGCGTAGGAATCCGATATTTCGAAAACTGCGAAAGGGCATACATCTACACATTTCCCACATCCAGTGCAGGTTTCAAGGACAACTATTGCGACCATGATCGGAGTGTCGGCGGTGATTTATTAGCACTATCTCGTTTAGTAAAAGATAGTATCATCATTTTAAATCGTAATCTTTTAATCCCAATATTTTAAACTATTGAATACATATAATTTAGAAAGTTTAAATTAGACGACATCCCAGAACATAGTATGCTCGTATCTGAGATGCACGGTGATGTCGAGGCTGTAAAGGTTGGGACAGAGGTTCAGGGGAGAGTGCTGCACTGGGTTTACCTTTACTATTACAAGACTCTGCTCTTCGATACTGGATGTGTAAATACTGCTCACGAGGTTTTTGAGCACTTCAGGGGGAAGAAAATTAGGGCTGTTCTGATAACCCACTACCATGAGGACCATATCGGTGCCGTAAACCTCTTCAAAGAAATAACAAGAGTACTTGTCCCTGCCGAATCTCTTGAGATTCTCAAAAATCCTCCCGATGTTCCAGAATACAGAAAGATTGGATGGGGGCAGCCGGAAAGCATTGTTGGTGTGGAGGTGGCTGAAGAGAGGATGGTTTTTGACGATGTGGATGTGAAGATGATAAAAACTCCCGGTCACAGCTTTGATCATGTCAGTTATCTCGTTGATGACAAGCTCTTCTGCGGTGATCTAGTAATAAACACAGCCCAGATAGTGTGCATGAGAGAGGAGGACTTGTTGAAGACCATAGAGTCTATAGAGAAGGTTTTGAGTTACGACTTCAGTCATGCTTACACGGGAGTGGGAGTGGCTTCGAGGGACGAGGTTGTGGAATATCTGAACTACCTTAAAGGTCTGAAAGCTAAAGCTGAGGAGTTATACGCTGCTGGTAAAAGTATTGAGGAGATAATCAACGCAGTTTTCCCGAATCCGTCCCAGAAAGCCATACTGATGGAATTCGTCAGTGAGAAGGAGTGGGCGAGGGAAAATATGGTCAAGTCTCTTCTCGGTTTGCCGAGAGAATGATGCAAAATTTTTATACTTTGTTCGACCAATAAAAACGTGGAGTACCTTCTCTTTGCCGGCAGAGAACTCGAAGATGTTTTGTCGGAGTTAAAGGGGGCTAAACCAGCCTTTAAAAGACACCGGTATGTCGAAATCCTCGCCCAGTTCGAGGGTGGTGTTGTCGGTAAATACGGCGATTTTGTTTTTCTTTTTACCGACCGTGAACCCTCACTTACAACAGAACCTTTGGAGAGGGTTGTGGTGGAAATATCAGAAGACGATGGCAGCTACAAACCCTTCAGATTTGGAAAGTACAGATACGACGGAAAGCTGTTGATAGACGTCGAGTTCACGGAAGATTTCCTCCATGACTATCTCCCTGCCCTCCTGTCAGAGATCGCGAAGGCTAAAATTCTGATAAAGGAGTGTAACATGAGGGTAAGCTATCTTGCGGACAGAGAGACGAAAATCGTGCACGAGGTCACGAAGCTATCCGAAGAGACAAAAACACTGAGTCCTGAGAGGCTTGAAGAGCTATCATTTGAAGTTTCAAGTATGCGAGCAGAATTCTTTTCGAGCTACATGCACTTCAAGGATGCTGTAGAGGAAATTTTCTCTGCGATCTCTGGAGCAGAGAAGATTTCAAATTTTCTCGGAGGGATGCTGGAAGAGAAGATTCGTGAGATGAAACTGGAGCTGGAAAGGATGAAATACTATGAGTCCAGCTTCGAACAAACTCTATCGGGGGTTAGAGATGCTCTTGATGTCGTGCATCTCCGCCTTGAAATGCTGAGGGGGAAAGAGAACCTTGAGCTTCAGAAAAGAACTTCGGCATTACAGGCTGCTGCTGCAATTATCGAGTTCGTTGCGGTATACTACTACACGCTGAAAATATGGGAGACTTTTCTCCCCGTAAAGAAGGTGCCAACAACCATTTCTTTCTCACTGCTTGTTGCTTTTACAACAGTTGTCGTTATTCTGACTGATGCTCTCGGCGAATATATAAAGGACAGGAGAGTTACAGTAAAGTTCACACTACTATCTGCTCTACTTCTGGCGATCCTCGTTTTAATGGCGTATCTCCCTATTCTCTTCTCAAAAGCCTGATAGCCTTAAGCCTATCATTAAGCAACTTAACATGTTCCCTTTCCTGAGCTATCAGAAAGTCCAGTAGCTCAGCCGTTTGCATATCGGCGTCTTTTTTCAGTTTAGTATACTCTTCTATTGCTTCCCTTTCAAGTTCGATTGCTTTTTTCAGAATTTCTTCAGGGGTCATAGAATCAGTGTGGGTGATAAAAAATAAAGATAACTCCAAGCAAATTTCGAAAAATATATATTAATAATGAAGTAGATTTTTCCGATGAGTGGAGAAGAACTGGTTGAATTTGTCACCAGAATTTGCAGAGAGTGTGGACCAAGACTTGCAGGAAGTGAGGGAGAGAAAAAAGCGGGTGAAATTCTATATAAAGAGATGTCAGAGTTCTGTGATGAAGTTAATAAGGAATACTTCAGATCGAGACCGGGTGGTTTTCTTGACTATATATGGTTCACAGCCGGGCTTTACATTGGAGGAGTGGTGGTCAATCTGCTGGGCTACCCGCTAATTGCTGCGTTTCTGATGCTAATTGCCTTTCTGATTTTCCTTTTCCAGCAGTGCCTGCACTACGAGATAATAGACTTCTTCTTTCCCGAAGTTGAAGAGTTCCACATTGTTGGAAAGATAAAGCCGAAAGGAGAAGCAAAAAAGCTTGTCATTATCTCCGCCCACTACGACTCGCCCTATGAGTTTCCACTGCTCGGTAGATTGAAGAAAAAGTCCGTTTACATTATTGGTCCAGCAATTATTATCACACTTCTAACAATGTTTCTGTCCATCGTTGAGGGTATCACCTATATCCCGCTTGTGAGTTTTGCCCAGATGCCACTAATGCTGATAGGCAGCCTGCTTCTGCTCTTCATAGCCTTCAACCTGAGGTCAAGCAGGGGAGTGCTTGGTGCAAACGATGATCTCGCTGGAGTTGCAGCAGTCATGGAAGCAGGGAGATTTATCAGTCAGAACAGACCGGAAAATACAGAGGTGTGGGTTGTTGCCTTCGCTGGAGAGGAGCATATGAGAGGCTCAAAGAGATTCGTTCAAAAGCATTACGATGAACTGAAGAGGAGGAATGCTATCCTGTTCAACCTCGAATGTCCTTCGGCTGATTACTTCCTGATAGGGACCGAGGAGAAAATGTTCTTCGCCAAACATTCCCCAACTGCTGTTGAGTATGCGAAAAGGGCTGCAGAAAATATTGACTTTGAGGTGAAAGTTGGAGTCTTGCCCTTCGCTGGGAGTGATGCTGCAAATTTCTCGAGAAAGGGTTTGCATGCCGTTTGTGTTTTTGGTTTTTCCGCAAAGGAGGATGCTCCTTACTACTGGCACACAGTGGATGATATTCCGGAGAACCTCAAACCCGAGCCGATAGCTAAGGCTGTGGAACTTACAAAAAATTTTGTTTACATCGTTGATTCTTCCTGAAACTATTTTTTGGTAACAATTTCTTTGAGTCTCGACTTCAGAATCTTTCCTACGGGATTTCTCGGGATCGCCTCTGTGATTATGAGTTTCTCTGGCAGTTTGTAAACGGCAAATCCCTTCTCCTTCAAATATTCCCGCAACTCTTCAAGCGTCGGTTCTTCATCTCTCGGGACAACGAAGATGCAAACTCTCTCACCAAGAACTTCATCAGGCATTCCAATGGCAGCAACCTCCAGAACCTTTGGATGCTCAAGTAGGGCATTCTCAATCTCTGCAGCACTGATGTTGAACCCTCCTCTGATTATTATGTCCTTCTTCCTGTCATAGAAGCCAATATGACACTCATCCTTGATCACGAAAAGGTCTCCGGTTCTAAAGAATCTCTTTCCATCATACTCCACAAAAGCTCTTTCTGTCAAATCTGGTCTGTTGAAGTAGCAAGGTATTACTCCGGGACTTCTGTAAAGCAGTTCTCCGATCTCTCCCGGTTTTGTAAGCTCTTTGCCTTCTCCATCTACAATCTTGGTTTCAACACCTCTGACTCCGCTCTTCCATCCGCAATCCTTGCCCCAGTTCGGAAAGTGATCAACCCTCTTCGCTGTATCGGGGACGTCGAGTGGGCCAGCTATTAATGCAGTCCCCTCGTTCTGCCCCCAGATGTTCACGATGTCAATCCCCCACCTTCTCTTAAACTCATCTATCGCCCACTTTGATGGAGGAGCACTTCCCGTTGTAATTGTTTTAACAACACTTAGATCGAACTTCTCGATTCCCGGAAATTTGAGAGCCATGTTCAGAACCGCTGGAACAAGAATGGTGAAGTCTATCCTTTCCTCAACGAGTTGTCTAAGGCAGATGACGGGATCGAAGGGGTGGTGGAGAACCAAAGTACCAGCTTCAAATATCCACGGAATATAGTTCACTCCAACACCTGTCATGTTAACAAGCGGGGCAACACAGAGAATTCGTGGATTCGGCGGGACATTCATTGCACTTCTGAAGCCTGATATGTAATACCAGTTGTTGTGGGTCATTGGACAGCCCTTCGGGTCAGCCTCAGTACCAGAAGTCCAGCAGATCGTAAAAACGTCGTTAGCATCTACTTCAACTTCATCAGGCTTTCTATTCCTGTTTGCCATTTCTCTAACTTCATCAAGTGTTATGACTCTCTCAACAACTTCTTTCCCGGCTTCTGCATGTTTATAACCTTTGAATTCCTCAACAGTTATGTATTGCTCAGCCTTTGTTAGTTTTGCAACGTACTTCAACTCCTTTGCTCTCCATTGCATAGGCATTGGAGATATCACTCCTCCTGCCCTCGCTATGGCCAGATATAGCATCGCAAGCTCCCAAACGTTCGGAAGCTGCACCAAAACGACGCTATCCTTCTCTACTCCTACATCCTGAAGCTCTGCAGCAACTGAATCTACAATCCTGCCAAGTTCCCCGTAATTCAGCCTTTCGGCATCGCTGCCAACAAGCTCCTTTCTGTTTGGGGGGTCAACGAGAGCTTCTCTCTCAGGAAAATCCTTCACGTTTTCAAAAAACCTGTCAAGCAAGGTGCTTTTGCCCCAAAAACCCTTTTCCGTATATTCTTTAATCAAATCTTCGTCATGCAAAATCATAAAGTTTCTCGACCTTGACGAATAAATATTTTTTGAGAGAAAACTAACTACACAGACAACCTCACTTTCTTTCTCTAATCGAATGAAGATTGTTATGAGAAGTGCAGGGCAGAAAGGTGGCTGTTTCCGGAAGTAGAGAAAAGATTGGGGTAAAGCTGGAATAAGTAAAAGATGTTACGTTCATCCCTAAAGCATTTGCCACTCCTGCTCGAAAGCGGAGTTTATCTGAGATACATTCAGGAGTTGCTGGACATAAAAGCTCTAAAACGACAGAGATTTATACTCATGTTGTCATGAAAGATTTAAGGAAGATTAAGAGTCCATTGGATTTGATGAATGGTGGGGAGGATGAATAAGCTCGTATATCCTTCCAAATTGGAACAAAATACGAAGTTCGTATATACCGAGATAGGGCGAAGCGGCAATGGAGGTAGAACAGCATGATGTTTAAAATTAATGATGTTAAATGGAAGAAGAGCTTAAACAATATAATTTTTGTTGGAATAATAAAAACAAATTGCCTTCGGCAACTTCCGATATCCGCCGGACGTTAAATGAAATGCCCAAGCCCACCCTGAAAACATTTATATAGACAGTTACTAAATCAGTAAAAAGGAGATAGAATGTTAAAAATTGCTCTGATTATTATAGGCTTAATTGTTGCTCTAATAGTATCAGGTTGTGTTATAGGCAGCTTTGCATTTACCAAAAAGGCGAAAGAAGGGGCGGAGGCACTCTTTATAGGGGGCAAAGAGATGGAACTAGAAGTCGTTACTGATAAGGATATAGAAGGATTGCCCGAACCTGTTCAAAGGTATTTGAAACATACGCAAATTATAGGCAAGGAAAAGATCAAAACCGTGAGGTTGAAACAGGGAGGATATTTTCGGATGAAAGAGAATCAAAAGTGGATGCCAATAAAAGCAGAACAATACTTCAATGTCGATTCTGTTGGGTTTGTCTGGGTAGCAAAAGTAAGAATCGCTCCATTAGTGTCAATATTCGCAAAAGACGAATTTATCGCTGGTAAAGGAAATTTAGTGGTGAAACTGCTTGGACTTATCAAGGTTGTTGATGCAAAGGGACATGAAGTCGATCATGGAGAAATCTTGAGATTTCTTGCTGAATGCATATGGTTTCCTTCAGCGTTTTTGAATGACTATATTAGGTGGGAAGGCATTGATAACGGTTCAGCAAAAGCAACGATTAGTTATAAAGGAATCACTGCCTCTGCTATTTTTCATTTTAATGAAAAAGGAGAGATAACAAAGATAACAGCAAAGCGATATAGAGAAGCGAACGGTAGATTTGCACTTGAGGATTGGGAAGGGCAAATCGTAGAATACAGGGAGTTTAACGGCGTTATTATTCCAAACAAGGTAGATATTATCTGGAAATTAAAAACCGGAGATTTTTGCTATGATAAAGTTGAGATCGTTGACATTGAATACAATAGGCCTTCAGTATATTAAGTGGATAGAGGAAGATATTGTTGCGTGCTTGGGCACTCTGCGGTGCTTCGCACCTTGCCCCATTAAGGTCGTCTAACAGGTGGATACGCGGTTCTTACAGAATCCAAATCGCCTTTGGCAACTTCACATACTCGCCAATTCGTTAGGCAACATCTTTTTAAATAAGATGAAAACAGATGAAATATAAGAGTGCAAAAATCGGGAGAAAGTTTAAGTTTGATTGGGAAGGTGGGTTATCAGAGATACAAGAGAAATTTACTTCTGTTGAGTTGCAACATAAAGCTCTGGAGTGGAGATAGTGTTTTTAGTAGATACAAATGTATTTCTGGAGATCCTCCTGAAACAGGATAAAAAAGAAGATTGCAAGAAGTTTTAAACGATAATATTGGAAATCTTAGCATAACAGATTTTTCTTTGCACTCCATCGGTGTAATCCTCTTTAGATATAGCAAGGAAGAAGTTTTTAGGAAATTTGTCGAAAATATCATGCTCAACATCAAACTCCTTTCATGCCAGTGGAACTACATGGAGAAGTTACAAACGTCAGAAAAAGCCTGAGTTTGGATTTTGATGATGCTTATCAGTATAGCGTAGCCAATATTATGGATTGAAAGTTGTTACAATGGACAGAGATTTCGAGAGAGTAAGGGATGTGGAAATTTTATTTTTATAGAACATCACCTAATAGGCGAATATGTAACACGCCTTCGCCTTCGTCCAAATTTGCTATCGCAAACTTCACATATCCTCAGAACGTTAAACGAAATGCTCGCTACGGGCAAAATGTTTAATAAGGTTAAAATTATGGAGGAATACAAGATGACAAACAAAAAATGTCCAAAATGCGGTAGCGGAAACATTGATGAAGGTAGTATTGGTGGATTTGTTTTTGGATATAAATCACATAAACAAGGTTTATTTTCAGAGCCTGTTAAAGACTTTGAAGCAAAGCTTTGTTTAGATTGTGGATATGTAGAATTTTATATAAATGTTAACGAATTAAAGAAAAAGTTGAAAAAGTAATTTTGCCCCTCGCTCACACTCTCACTTGCTATCGCTCGTTCGGGTCTATTGACTTTGTCTAACAGCAGATATGATGCTACAGCCTTCGACTTCTACCCAAATCCTTGCTACGCTCGAACTTCTCATACCCGCCAAGACGTTAGGTATAATCGAGAACGATCGTCATGAACGAAATAGAAGAAAAAATATTCTTTGAAACTTTCTTAACAACTCCATTGATTTGATTCAGCTTTAAAGATGACTTACAGAGACGCAAGTGATGAAATAAACCGCTTTACCTCTCCCCCATCCCATCAAATCATATGGGGATACGTTCAGGAATTAGGAGAAAAGATAAGTCAGAAGTTTAAAGCTAATGCATATAGTCTCTACTATCATCCTCCCATCCTCGAAAATCTGAGCTCTTCGATAATTTCAGCGTGAACATTTTCAGCACACTCAAAAATCACTTCAGTTTGGGGTATGTTGAGATTGCTTTTTCCCATAAACCTCATTTCTATCCTTACCTTTTCCTTATCCCTTGATGCAACGATTTCAAAATCTTTTTCAAAAATCTCGAATCCAAGTCTCTCCAGCACTCTCCTAATCTCGGCCTTTATCTCCTCAGTACTCATTCCAAAGAGATGTATGAACTTCACAGAAACATCTTTGCTATTCTGAGAGAGTTGGCTATGTGCCTGCTGGCATTGCCCTCCACAACGTCCTCATGCCCTGGATACATGTTCTCAACGTCAAGCTTCGAAAGCATTTCTAAGGATTTAATCAGCTCTCTTGCACTTCCGCCAGGCAAATCAACCCTGCCAAAGCTTCCATGGGCGAAGACAGTGTCTCCACTAAAAAGCCACTTCTTTTCTGGCTCGTAAAGGCAAATACTTCCAGGAGAGTGGCCGGGAGTGTGAATTACCTCCAAATTTGTCTCTCCAAGCTCTATTCTTTCTCCGCCTTCAAGCATAATATCGGGCTCGAAGGGTTTGAAGCTGACACCAAACATGAACGATGTAAACCCCTGAGCCTTTATCAGCGAATACTCATCCCTGTGTATTGCAATCTTGGCGATGCTCTTAAAGTGGCCTGCAGCTGCAGCATGGTCGTAGTGGGAATGGGTAAGGATTACATAATCAAGCTCTTTTGGGCTGATATATCTCGAAACTGCGTTGATAATAAACTGAATGTCTCCTCCAACATCTATTAAGGCTTTCTTCTCGTCCAGTAACAGATAGCAGTTTGCAGCCAGTGGTGGTGCCACAATCCTTATCGGCTTCATAGCAACTCCATGTCCTCTATTTCGACGCTCTCCACTCCGTCTATCTTGCCTATTTCTTCGATATACCTGTCTCCAATCCCTTCTGCATCAGGCATTACTGCCATTAGCACAATCGCCTTTAATCCGAAAGCTATGGGCTGTATGGCTGTGTCCCTCACCTCTACCTCCTCCATTTGAATACCCTTGATTTTCTCCAGAACTTCATCGAGGTTAACGTCAACATCGCTCGGCATCACCCGAATCTTCATCACAACACTACCCATCTCATCACCTCACGGCCCCTCAAATCCACAGCTCTCGCAAACGTAGGGGTTTGCGAGTTTTCTACATTTTTTACAGCGGTGAATCATCTCACCACATTCAGGACATGGAAAGGCGACATAGTTAGCACCCACGAGGACTGCTCCGCAGCTAACACATCTCGTTATGTCCACTGAAATCACCTCCCTTCTATCAGCGTGCCTTTCGCTCTTCCTCTCAATATATAATCTTTTAGCTCTTCAGGGGAGCATACGAACATGTTTATTCCATACTTTAAGAGCAGTTCAGGAGTATATGGATCAACAACGTTGCTCTTCACATCCGAAGCCTTTACTGCCGGCAGAATGTCCTTTTCTCCACTTATCCCACCCGCAGCAGTTACCTTAACGACCTCTTTGAAGCCGAGCATATGGGCAAACCATACTGATATGCTGTCCGATGTAACGTCCCATGAGTGAGGTAACTCGTCATATTTCCTGAGCAACATATAGGGCAGCACCACAGCCCTCTTGCATTTTTCAAACTCCTTAAATTCGTTCGGCTCTAAGACAGAGAAACCGTAATTTTCCGCCACTTCAGCAATAAAAAGTCCATAAATATTCATTGCAGCAATCGCCATCCAGTGGGATGTTGTGGGTGACAAGCCCGCATCAACTTTTCTCACAGCATCTGCAAAAACCCATCCACCAGGGATAACATAAGCTCTTTCAGCCTTGCTGAGCGCTCGAAAAATAACCTCCAATCTATCCGCTACACTTCCTCCAACCTTAACGATCACAGAAATCACTTCGTTTTCTCCAGAACAGACTTCACCTTATCCTCCATCTTGCCTCCTTTTACCCTTTGGTCAATCTTTATCACATAGTAGTTTCTTGGTGATCCGCTTTGAAGTAAAACAGCATCAATTTGCTCGAGAATTTCGGCAAGCTTCTCGAAGCTTTCAACTTCAAACGAGGTTCCCATCGGGTTCACTTCATACTTCAATCCGGCCTTTTTCAAAATTTCTATGGCTTTTGCCACATAACTGCTGAGCGACTCGCCAACGCCTATCGGAACTACAGAAAGTTCTACAATCATATAAAAAATAAGGGAGGTGGAGATATTTAAAGTTTTAAAGCCGGTCTATCACGGGAATGGGGAGCTTATTTGACTTAGTACTCTCTCTGACCCTGGATTTGGGTTTCGAAAACGCCCTCTCCTCAATATTTCTCAAATCCTTTATTTTCCTCTGTTGCGGTATGTGCTCGTAGTTCAGTGAGCCAACAAACTCTTTGTCCTTTATTCCGGTCATAATCGAGACGACTCTGACGAACCCCTCAAACTCCTTATCAATTCTTGCACCCCATATCACGTTGGCGTTGTCGTCAATCTCGAAGGTTAGATTCCTTATGATTTCCTCAGCCTCCTTGAGCGTTAGGTCATGCCCGCCGGATATATGCACAAGAGAGCCAGTTGCACCTCTGTAGTCAACATCGAGGAGTGGGTGAGACAGGCAATCCCTGACCACAGCATTTGCCTTGTCCTGTGCCTTAGCCTCCCCAACAAGCATTACCGCAACTCCACCCTGACCCATTATCGCCTTAACATCTGCAAAATCAATATTCACAAGGGATGGAGTGGTTATTGTGTCTGAAATACCCTTAATTGTCTCGGCGATGAGCTGATCCATCACACTGAATGCAGCATCAATGGGCAGATTGGGATAGTATTCAAGAAGCTTGTTGTTATCCAGCACCACAACCGTGTCGCAAATCTCCTTCAGTTCATCAAGCCCCTCAAGTGCCTTCTGAATTCTCGCCCTTTCAACCTTAAAGGGCATCTGTGCAAATCCGATAACAATTGCGCCCTGTTTTTTTGCCACATCAGCAACAACAGGTGCTGAGCCCGTTCCTGTTCCTCCACCCATACCAGCACAGATGAAAACCATGTCAGAATCACATAGTAACTCTTCAAGCACGTTTCTCGCAAGTTCAGCAGCTTTCCTTCCAATCTCAGGATATCCGCCAGCACCAAGACCACGTGTTATGCTCCTCCCTATGAGCACTCTCTTGTCAGCCTTTGTTCTCAATAACTGCTGCTTGTCGGTGTTTATCGCAATCGTCATCGCACTTTCGACTTCCATTTTTGACAGCCTGTTCACTGTATTGTTTCCACTGCCACCACATCCCACAACCACTATCTTCGGAGTTTCAAAGTCCTTTATGTCATCGCTCCCTCTGCTCATCCTTTCCTGCTCCAAAAACATCTGGGCTTTACTAACAATACTCTTCATTTCAAACAACCTCCTATCTGAAACTATCCAGTTCGGCAATTTTCTCAAGCTGCTCCTTATATTCATCCAGCAGAAGCTTTACCGCATGTCTAATTGCCTCGCTAACTGACGTGAACTCCCCAGATTCAACGAGGAGTTCGAGCTTATTATAGTACTTCTCCGTCAGTCTTATGCTTATCTTTCTGGTCGGAGGCATTTTTCCACCGGAAATTGTGCCCTCTATCGGCGGACATGGTGGGTCACATGAGCCTCCACCTGTCCGCCAATGTACCTCAATTAGGTATCAATTGTCCGACATTATAATATTTAAGAGTTTCGGTTTCTATTATGATAAAAGGTTTAAAAAATGAACAAGAAGGCTTAATTAAGCAGTAATAAAATTAGATCATGTTCTCCGCCTACGCACCGGCACTTGTTGATTACATATACCTTATTGACTTTTATCCACCCAAGGGAGGACATTCTGTAATCAGAGCGTCAGGTAAGTCTCCGGGAGGGGCAGGGGCGAACGTTGCCCACAACATCGCTTCACTCGGAGTTGATGCCACACTTTACACAACACTCGGCAAGGACGAGGACTCTGTTTATTTCGTTGAAAACACCAAAGCAGAGGTTGTGGCAGAAATTACTGACGAAAAGACAGGTAAAGTGCACGTTTTTGTTGATTCTGAGGGAGAGAGGACGTTCTTTGTCGAACCAAACGCAGCAGGAAAGCCTTATGTTAAGGTCGAGAAGGGAGATTATCTGTATCTTGATCCATTTCCGTCGGAAAACAGCCTCGAATTGCAGATTGAAGCTGCAAGAAATTTTGATGGCTTTGTTATTCTAAATCCCGGCCACCCATACGTAAATTTGGGGTTCAAAAAGCTAATTTCAATTCTTGAGCATACCGACATGCTGATCCTTTCATCTGATGAGTTCTCAGCTCTCAAAGTTGATGTTTCGGAAATGCTGAGGCATGTTGACTATCTCATCGTGACGCAGGGGAAGCTCGGTAGTGTATGTTACACCAGAGACAGGAGTTTTCAGGCTGAGGCATTCAGAGCGAATGTCGTTGATACAACCGGTGCTGGAGATGCTTTTGCAGCGGGTTTTATTTACGGATTTATGATGGATCTACCCATTGAAATATGTCTCAAACTCGGAAACCTCTGTGGAGCTTACAATGTCGAGAGGATAGGTGCGAGAAATTTTCCTTCAAGGGAGAAGATTGAAGACTTTCTCGCAAGAGTTTTAAGGAGAGGGCATGATAATTAACTAATGGACATAAGAATTATGGCTGAGAAGCTCGGATTCAAAAGGGTATATAAAGAGGATTGTGAACTGTGCATTGTTGGATATACCGGTAAGAAGTGTCCTTATTTACGTAAGATAGGGAAAGAGTTTTTTTGTGTCAGAGAAGCTGCGAAGAAAGACCCAAGACTCAAATTCTAAAAACCCAAAAATTTATTATTTAAACAGGGAGTGAATCAGCAATGGGCTGGAAAAGATGGAGACACATCACAAAGCTTGACCCTGACAGAGAAAACAGCGAGGAGATAATAAAGGCAGTAGTTGAGAGTGGAACTGACGCGGTCATGGTTTCAGGGACGCAAAATGTTACATACGAGAAATCAAAGGAGCTGATTGAGAAAATAGCAGAGTATGGTTTGCCAGTGGTAGTCGAACCTTCAGACCCGTCCAATGTCGTTTATGGGGTAGACCACCTTTTCATTCCAACCGTTCTGAATTCATCAGAAGGAGAATGGATTACGGGAAAGCATGCTGAATGGGTTAATATGCACTACAAGAACATCGAGCGGTTTTTTGAGATGATAGAGTCAGAATACATTGTTTTCGAGGGATATATCGTCCTCAATGCCCAATCAGCGGTTGGAAGAGTCACAAATGCAAGATGTGAAATAAGTAAGGAGCTTGCAGCGAGCTACGCGGTTGTTGGAGAGAGGATGATGAAACTGCCAATAATTTACATCGAATACAGCGGAACTTATGGCGATCCGGAGGTTTTGGCAGAGGTGAAAAAGGTTCTTTCGAAAGCAAGACTGTTCTATGGAGGTGGGATAGATAGCAGAAAGAGAGCCAACGAAATGCTGAGATATGCCGACACGATTGTTGTTGGAAATGTAATCTACGAGAAGGGTGTAGATGCCTACCTCGAAACAATTCCTTAAAGCTTTATGGGAGCTTTTCAGACTTGAACACGGTTTGATGTATGGTTTTGGTGTGGTTATAGGCGTGTATGTTTCCAATCCCCACTTCACTGATTTTTCAAAGGTGCTGTTTGGTTATCTGACGGCCGTCTTTCTTCAGGCTTCAGCCTTTGCCCTCAACGACTACTCCGATTATGAAGTAGATGTTGCCAACAACAGGCTTGACAGACCGCTTGTCAGAGGAGATTTGAGCAGAGATGCCGCTTTAAAGTCAGGTCTGCTGATGATGCCTCTCGGTTTTACTGCTGCAGGACTGATTTCTCCTCTCGCCCTTCTTTTTGCGGTTGTCGTGACCATTATCGGATACTCCTACAACATAAAGCTCAAGGAGTATGGATTTGCGGGTAATGTTTACATAGCCTTCACCATGGCTGCCCCTTTTCTTTTCGGAAGTATAGTTGTTAGTGATAGGATAACCGAGAGTGCTGTCCTGCTTTCATCAATGGCATTCCTATCAGGGTTGGGTAGAGAGGTAATGAAGGGGATTGAGGATGTTGAGGGTGACGCACTGAGGAATGTGAGGAGTATTGCGAGGGTAATGGGTCTGAGAGTGGCAGCACTAATTTCCGCCTTGCTTTATGCTGCGGCTGTGTTGATAAGTCCTCTCCCCCTTCTGGTGCTGGAAGAATATATGACGGATATAAAATATGCGATTCCGGTTGTGATTACAGATGTAATGCTGCTATACGTTGCGGTGATGGTTGTCAGAAAGTATGAGAAAGAGCTAATACCCAAATACAGAAAGCTGACCTTGATTGCAATGAGTTTCGGACTCATTGGTTTTCTCGCCGGAGCCTTTTAGAGCAAGATTTATAATACCAGCAGCCGATTTTAGCCAAGGACCCGTAGCCTAGCAGGACAGGGCGTGGGCCTCCTAAGCCCAAGGTCGCGGGTTCGAATCCCGCCGGGTCCGCTTTTGTTTTTGGTGTGAAATCTTATCGCTCTTCACCGATCTGATTATAACAATAGTAACAGTAACAATAGTTACTTGTTCATATAAACATTATGTTGAAAATTGAGTATGAAATCGAAAAGGAAGATACCAAGCCTCAACGAAAAAAGTTTGCAGTAGTAGAGAAAACAGTAAAAAAAGGTTCTGAGAACCTGAGTAAAAAGGACATAATGGTATGGATTGGAATTATAGTGTCAGACATAATAAATTTAACCAATCAGGAATTTACTTAATCCACCTCCTCGCATAACTCAGCTTCTTGCTAAACCTGTTAAAACACTCCCTAATCACGTTTTTCAGCTCATCCAGAGTTTTTATCAGCAGAGGAGAAAGCTCTCGCTTTATACTCTTCCATATGAACTCTATTGGATTTAAGTCAGGAGAATAAAGAGGAAGAAACACCAGAATGATACTCAGCCTCGTTGTCAGCACATTCAATTATGTTCAACTGGCACGCGATTGCCTCAGATTCGGGATCTATCACAGCCACATACTCGACGATATTCGTCTGCCCGTGGTAGATGTGATAGATTATCAGGGCCGAGTACATTGCAAGAGCTGCTGAAAGTATTGCTGTAACTTTGAGTTTGCCCTTTTGACAATGCGGCGCTAAACAAACCTCTCACCTACCCAACCCGTGAAAAGCAGAGCGTAACCGAGCAAAAGTGGTAGCGGTATGAAGACCAGAAAAACTCTGAATCGCTTGTAGAGCAGCACGAGCAGAGACGGAATCGCTGCAAGTTCGAGGTAAAGCACCAAGAGGGCGAGCAACTGAAACGGCGGAGAGGGGTTCGACCTTGCTGAATGTACGATTCCGGAATTCGATGACATCAGGAAGAGGATTGCCAACCCCACAGAGATCAAGAACCAGAAATAGAAGGCAAAGATTTCCCAGCTCTTCGCCTTCTCGTCCGCAAGCAGTGAAGTTGCAGCAGCGTCCGGTATAATCACTAAGGTGTAGATCATAAGCGACGTCAGGGCTATTCCCAGATCCGGATTTTCCGTGTGCAGCACGGAGTAAAGAAGGACGACGTTAATTATTGCCCCGAAGGCAAGCATTGATGCGATCACCGAGGTTTTCGAGAAAAACATGCGGAACTTTGCGATCATCGCCGGCAGCACTGCGAGCTGCAGAACCATTCCTGCAAAGGACAGGGTTGGCTGGAATTTCAGGGAGAGAGCTATGATTGCCAAGGTTGTCGTAAAAACAGCGATGTTAATGTAATCTCTATTGCTCTTCACACCTTTCGACGCATCTGTATTACGCATTTTAGTCACCTCATTATTAAAAATAAAATTAAAAATAAATTATTATTTTTGTACAACATAATCTACGAGTCCTAAGAGGTATCTGGTTGTTTCCATGATACAATTCTGTGTCAAATTTCTAATATTCTGATTATTCTGCCAACCATCTGGGTTTGTAAAGATCGCCCAGACAATGGTGTCAGCGTACTGATGTGTATAGCCAGCCAAGTTTTTCACTGCTTGTTCAGGGTCTGTTATTGGTACATAGTGATGTACTGGAACCCCATAAACGTAGCTCCTAAAATTATACCCCGAATACCAGTTTGAGGAGACGTATCCCTCATATGCATAGTGAATGTACTCTGGAGCTCTTAATAACAGAAGTGAGAGAGCTACCTGCCTAGCTTCAGCTCCAGTATGTAAAGGTTGCCCGACATCAGCCAAAAAGTGACTGGCATATCCGAGATTTTCGAATGCGAGGTTATACTTTGCAGAGGAGTAATAGTTCTTAGCTATATTTGTATATTTTTCAAATTCATCCGGTGCTGAACCCCAATCTCTTTCCGGATTGTAGTAATGTGTCCACGAATGCACAACCTGCATTATGAACTTCCACATCCAGTCGGGATAGCCGGGTGGTGGAGGCACCTGATACCAGAAATCTGGATCGTCTGCATGGTCGCGAGCGATGTTGCAGAGGTTATTTGGAACGTCCCATTTCTGGCACGCTATGTAAATCATGTCCTGATGTACATCGGTAAACCACTTGACTTCAACGTTCCCATTCTCTACATACCTTTCTTTAAAGTACTCATTTGCCGCTTTGGCAATTTTCTCGAGAATTGCGTTTTCCCCTTCTTTCATCGGTTTTGCTCCTGACTTGAGAGTAATCAAAGTTATATCGCCCTTTTTTACTTTTACAACCCCGTATTTTTTCCACAGACTTATGATAGATTTTTTCAATTTCAATTTCTCTTTTTCTGCTAGATTTTTGCTACTATCTATGTATTCGAAGACAGCTTTTTTACCCTCTTCGGATGCCCCCGCAGCTATTATAATCCAGTAGGGGGTTACATTCTCCAATACCGGATCAAATTTCACAATCTTAACTCTTTTGTAATGCATTTCCGCTGCCACCGTCGCATTCGTTGCGGCCATCGCCGTACCCATACTTCCGAGGACTACCAACGCTAACAATACTCCCACCATCTTATTCATCTCATCACCTATTAGACACTGTGAGTCTAACAGACAAGATATTTAAATTTTTCTTTAAGATAGAAATCTAAAACTAATTTTGTTTTAAAATTAATAGCTTAACTTTTGTAGGCATTTTTTAAGTAACAGACTCAAATTTTACCTATCAAAAAACTATTTTGTCGTATTTCAACTTGATGGACATGCAAATCACTTTCGATTATGATCTGTTCTGCAACGTTTTGTTGAAACCCGCAACCGAACCATAAATCGAATGCAGAATGCTGCCTACACCAAGGGCTGTTATGAAAAACAGGAGGTTCAGGTACGCGAGTACGAGAAATCCCCTAATCCACTCCAACCTTTCTAATTGGCATAGTTAAATTCCAAATTCTTCCGCATCGTACTACAACCTCTCGACGTACAGGAATACGACATAAAACGCGAGAGAGACAATGAAAACCTTAGCGCAGAGAGAGTAAATGGTCAGAACGGCATCAAAAGCATTGTTGTACGGTCTGAGAAGAATATAAAAAGAAGTGGGAATACTAATATCTTTTTCTTGCATATTCGGTAACTTTTCCAAGCACGCTAACCGCAGTTATGACATCGGGATAAACGGGGAATCCATTAAGCTCGTAGTTGTTCTTAAGTTCAAAAACAACGTCTCTCGGACCTTCTGCTGTAAAGTAAACTGGTTTCCCATACTTTTTAATCCTCTTATAGTCCGGCTGATAGTTCATGTTAAACATTCTGCTCGCCCAGACACAAACAACTAACGAATCTACTCCATCATCTTCCAAAAGGGCTTCAATAGCTGTTTCATATGCTCTGTAAACTCCGTTGTACTCGACCATAGGCCATATGTCCACTGGATTGTTTACATTATGCCACTCTGGAGTGACCTCAAGAATTTTCCCAATCGTCTCATCGGAGAACTCTGCAAGTTTTAAACCTGCGAAATAGGTCGCATCAGACCCCTGAACACATCCAGAACCAGTGTAGTGAATTATAGCTACCCTATCCCCCTTTGGTAGCGGTTGAAGGGCGAAGGCCTTTGTAACATTGAAAAGCTCTTCAAAGCTGTAAACTCTTGTCATGTTCGCCTGTCTGCAAACAGCATCGAAAACATCATCGTCACCACATATTGACGCCGTATGGCTCATCGCGGCCATCTGACCGTATTCTGTTCTACCACTCTTGAAAACAACGACCGGCTTATCAGCCTTACTCGCAACATCATAGAAGGCTCTACCGTTCTTTATTCCCTCCATGTATAATCCAACAACACTTGTATGCTCATCCTTGAGCAGGAAACTCAGAACTTCATAATCCTCAACATCAATCTTGTTTCCCATCCCTACAATCTTGCTAAAACCAATGCTTGGATGGTTGGATGCTACAGTATCCATCATTATTCCGAGAAACAGTCCAGTTTGCGCTATGATGCCAATATTTCCCTTCCTTATGACCGGTTGAATCGCAAAGGATGTTATAAAGCCATTTTCTGTATTCAGAACTCCCGTTGTGTTGGGGCCAAAAATTCTTATCCCATGCTTTCTGGCCACTTCAAGAACTGCTCTTTCGTATTTCGCCCCTTCCTCACCCTCCTCGCTGAAACCGGAACTGACTATAACTGCTCCCTTTACGCTCTTTTTGGCGCATTCCTCCATCACCTTCGGAACGATTTTTGCCGGCACCGCTATAATGGCCATATCTACCTCATCTGGGACGTCAAGGATGGAAGGATAGCATTTAAAGTCCAGAATACTATCCGCATTGGGGTTGACAGGATATATTTTACCTGCAAATCCGTTTTGCTTCAGATTCCAGACTATGTTGAAACCCGGCTTTCCAACAGTTCTCGAAGCACCTATTACCGCAACGCTCTTGGGATAAAACAGGTCTGACAGGTCGGAAATCGAGTAATTAAACCTTTTCCTCTCACCAACAACCATCCTCGCA
>DAVR01000036.1 GCA_002507545.1 Archaeoglobus sp. UBA230
CAAAAATTTCAGGACTATACACATGGAAATGAAGGGTAGATAAAATGATAGCTGCTGGAATTGATCCCGGAACGGGTTCTTATGATGTTGTTGCCATTGAAGGCAGAAAGGTCGTTTTCAGAGAGAGTGTTCCAACGAATGTTATGAGAAGAAGCCCAGAAGAACTCATTTCTGTCATTGAGAGCTCTGAGGCAGAAATTATTGCCGGTCTCTCAGGCTACGGATTACCAATAAAGAAGTTCTCAGAGCTTGATGATGTTGATATGCTTTTAATGACACTGAACTTTGATGAAGAAAAGTCCATAGGTTTGAGAAATCTTGTAAAAATTGTCAGAGAAAAAGACCTAAACCTCTATACAGTTCCCGCCGTGATCCACCTACCGACAGTACCCGCATGGAGGAAAATGAACAGAATTGACCTTGGAACAGCTGACAAGCTCTGTTCTGCAGTCCTTGCTGTTGCAAAGCTATCGGAGAGGGAAGAGATCACAAAGCTGAACTTTATTCTGGCAGAAATTGGAGAAGGGTTCAATGCCTTCATAGCTGTCAAAAACGGGAGAATAGTTGACGGAATTGGTGGAACAGCATCATTCCCTGGCTACTCCTCGATCGGTGCTCTGGACGCAGAGCTTGCTTATCTCATCGGAGAATTCCCAAAATCAATGATTTTCGATGGAGGGGTGAGAAGCTTTGCCAAAGAATGGAGGCTGAATGATGTTGAGACAATGAATGTCCTCGCAGAGTTCGTGATGAAGGGGCTTAAGGCAATGGAGGTGTCCGTAAACCCCGACTTTTATGTTTTGTCCGGCAGATTTGCTTCAGAGATGGCGAGAAGGATAAGAGGAGAGGGCAAAGAAGTGCAGATACTAAGAGGATTCGGAACAGGAAAGCAATCCGCACAGGGAGCTGCAATCATCGCTGATGCAATCGGCGGTGGAGAGTTTAAAGAAATTGTGGAGTACATGAGGATTCTCGAAGCCAAAGGAACGGTGCTGGATTACATAACCAAAGACATTATGGAGCACGTGAAAAAAGGGATGCAGAGAAGGTATTAGAATTCGACGCAGCGCGAAAAAGCTTCGGGCAGAGCTTTTATAAGATCAACAGCGGTGTAATTATACCCAAACCTGTCGAAGCATTTATCCCCGGCATAACCATTCACGAAAGCTGCTGCACATGCTGCATGAAAAGCATCGTCGCTGCAGAGTAGGGCACCACAGACTCCCGCAAGAACATCTCCAGTCCCGCCTACAGTCATCCCGGCGTTTCCTGAATAGTTCACCTTAACCTTCTCTCCATTCGTGATCAGATCCTCCTTGCCCTTGAGCAGGATAACGCTTTCAATTCTCTCAGCCACTCTCACAACATTATCGGGCTCAGGTTCTCCGAAAACCTTTCTGAACTCCCCTTTGTGAGGGGTTAGGATGCACTCGCAGGTTTCCGGTATGTCTCTGACAATGCCTTGAGCGTCCAGAACAGCCTTTTTACAGCTTTTCAGCATCTCGACCACAAACGCACCAAACTCATCATTGTCGCCAACACCCATCCCGGCAACTACTACGTCGTGCTTTCCGATAAGTTTCTCAACCTCTTTCAGATTTTTAAGAGTGATCACATCACCCTTTGTCCCTTTCACTATCAGATTGGGGCTGTAGGCTGCAACTATCGGCTTTATGGTTTCGGGCACCACTGTCGTGACGATGTCCGCGCCGGAATAGTAAGCAGCAAGACTCGTGAGGGCTGGAGCGCCAGTATAATCCCCGCCCCCAACAACAAGCACTCTGCCATGCTCCCCTTTATGCGCATCCTCTCTCCTTCTGTAGCTGCTCTGAACGTCCCCGGGACCGCACAGCCTTTCAAATCTCTCAGGAATTCCGATATCTTTAATGACGATTTCCCCACAAACTTCTCTGGCTTTAAGCAAACCGGGCTTTGCTTTGTGAAAAGTTACGGTCATATCCGCTCTAACAGCTTCCGAATACTCTCCAGTGTCTGGATTTAGACCAGTAGGAACGTCAACTGCAACTGTAAAAGCATCACTGTGATTTATCATCTCGACTGCAGAGGCATATGGCTCTCTTAACTTCCCTCTCACACCCGTCCCGAGCATTGCGTCAATAATCACATCAGCCACTATCTCGCCCGGTAATCCATCTCTGACGGGAATCTCAGAGGTGCAGCATATCTCGAAATTCCTTCTTGCTATCTCAGTCTTAGGCTGCCCCATCAGGTAAACCTCAACATGAAAGTTTTTCAGATGTCTTGCAGCTACGAATCCATCTCCACCGTTGTTACCGCTTCCAGCAAAAATTAACACCTTTCCGCTTTCAAACCTCTTCACAATCTCATCTGCAAGAGCTTTTCCGGCATTCTCCATTAACTGTAACCTGCTCAAACCGTAATACTCGCAGTTAGTGTCGAGAATCTGCATATCTCTTGATGATATAACTTCCATGCTGAAGGTTCGCGGAAGCCTTAAATATTTTTGTCAGTAGCAGACCTCATGAATCCCTCAGAAGTCTTCGAGATTATTGAGAAACACACCAAAATGATGGACGATTCAATCCCACTGATTGCAAGCGAGAATCTCACATCTCTTGCCGTAAGGAGATGTTATGTTTCCGATTTCGGCCACAGGTATGCTGAAGGACGGGTAGGAGAGAGATTCTACGAGGGTTGCAAATACATAGACGAGATAGAGGAGCTTGCTCTTGACCTCACGAAGAGGATTTTTGAGGCTCAGCATGCGAATGTTCAGCCCATTTCTGGTGTAATTGCAAATATAGCAGCCTTTTTTGCCATCACAAATGTTGGAGATACGATTATGAGCATATCTGTTCCGTGCGGAGGACATATAAGTCACGATACTGTCTCTGCTGCCGGACTTAGAGGTTTGAATGTCACTCACTACCCCTTTGATAATGAAGCTGTGAATATTGATGTTGACGAGACGGCAAAGATTGCGAGAGAGGTAAGACCAAAGCTCTTCGTTCTCGGATCAAGCCTGATCCTCTTCAGACAGCCCGTGAAAGAGATCAGGGAGATTGCAGACGAGATTGGTGCTTACGTCATGTATGATGCAAGCCATGTTCTTGGACTTGTAGCCGGTAAAGCCTTCCAGAACCCGCTGAAGGAGGGGGCTGATGTCATGACCGGCAGCACCCATAAAACCTTTTTCGGCCCGCAGAGGGCTATAATAGTAAGCAAAGAGGAACTGGCAGAGAAAATTGACAGGGCAGTTTTCCCGGGCGTCGTGAGCAACCATCATCTCAACACCCTTGCAGGATACGTTGTCGCTGCAATGGAAATAATTGAATTCGGGCAGGATTACGCGAAGCAAGTAGTGAGAAATGCCAAAAAGCTCGCTGAAGAGCTTTATAACCTCGGATACAGAGTTCTGGGCGAGGAACATGGTTTTACGGAGACGCATCAGGTTGCGGTTGATGTGAGTGATTATGGAGGAGGAGAGAAGGTGGCAAAAAAGCTTGAGGAGGTTGGAATTATCCTCAACAAGAACCTTCTCCCCTGGGACCCAATTGACAGGTCTGCAAATCCGTCCGGGATAAGGATTGGCGTACAGGAGATAACAAGGCTCGGAATGGGAGAGGATGAAATGGGAAGACTTGCAGAACTTATAGACATGACAGTTAGGGAAAGGAAAAGTTTTGATGCGATAAGAAAGGAAGTTAAGGAATTCAGAAGACCCTTCAGAAGGATAAAGTATTCATTTGATGAACGGGAAGCTTACAGATTTCCTGAGCTGAGATGAGTTGGGATAAAGGTAAGATTCCGAGATGAAAGTCTGGATAGACCCAGAGGCAGATATCGAGGAGATAAAGGAGCAGATTAAAGCTATAAACAGAGAGCTTTACGAGCGAATGATAAAGATTGACCCAAGTGACGCTTTTTTCAGATACATGGTCAAGCCTCTGAGAAATAGCATCAGGGTAAATACTCTCAAAGGCAAAATCGATCTGGTAAGAGGAAGTCTAGAGGAGATTATCATCGGAGAAGTACCGTGGTGCAGGGAGGGATTTTTTGTGAATACAGATGATTTTGGAAAAATACCTGAGCACCAGCTCGGAATAATATTCTCTCAGGAAGCATCCTCGATGATACCGCCCGTGGTCATGGCACCCGAACCGGGTATGACCGTTCTGGATATTGCCGCTGCACCGGGTGCAAAGACAACTCAAATCGCCCAGTATATGGAAAATGAAGGATGTATCGTTGCGAACGATGTAAAGCATTCGCGGATTAATATTCTGATCTCCAATCTGCAAAAATGTGGAGTTCTGATTGCGAGAGTTACAGAAAAGGATGGACGGTTTTTTGGGCGCTTTAGGGAAAGATTCGATGCCGTGTTAGTAGACGCTCCGTGTAGCAACATGGGGATGATAAGGAAGAACTACAAAAACATACGCTTATGGAGACTCAGAGACTGTTATGGGCTCTCCAAGCTTCAGAAAAGCCTGTTAATGTCCGCCTACAGTGCTGTTAAGCGGGGTGGTGTTGTTGTTTACTCGACCTGCACACTTGAGCCGATGGAGAACGAGGAGGTTGTAGATTATCTTCTGAGAAACACAGATGCTGAGATAGAGAGAATAGACCTACCTGTAAAGAGGACAAAGGCATTTTTGGAGTTCGATGGGAGAGAATACGTCGAAGAGGTGAGTAAATGTCTGAGAATTCACCCTCAGGACAACGACACGGAAGGATTCTTCGTGGCGAAGCTGAGAAAACCATAAAAGATTTGATAAAAGAGCAGTTTGGAGTAGACTTGGAGGAGCTCGAACTGAAATTTTACATTGGTGGGAAGGGGAGGGTGTATGCATACAGAGAATGTGAATTTGATGACATTGCCAAGCACAAGGGGATTTACTTCGGCACACTGGAAAGGGATGGATTGAGGCTTTCGATTGAGGGGAGCTTCATAGTTGGAAAGCTGGCGAGAAAGAACGTCATTGAACTCGATGATTTGCTTGCACTTAAATGGCTCTCAGGAGAGGACATTGAAACAAATGTTTACGGTTACCACATCGTAAAGTGGAAGGGAAAAGATTACTTTCTTGGGTGTGGGAAGGGGAATGGAAGAATCCTGAGAAACTTCGTTCCCAAAGATAGGAGGATAAATAAGTGAAATCTTTTAAAGTAGACATTGATTTTTTAATATGAAACTCGGATTTGTTGGTGCTGGAAGAGTTGGCAGCACATCTGCTTTCACTTGTCTTCTGAACCTCGACGTTGACGAGATTGCACTTGTTGACATTGCAGAAGACCTTGCAGTTGGAGAAGCTATGGATTTATCCCATGCAGCAGCCGGAATTAACAAGTATCCGAAAATTGTGGGTGGAAGCGACTATTCTTTGCTGAAAGGCAGCGAGATAATTGTTGTAACTGCTGGACTTGCCAGAAAGCCCGGAATGACGAGACTTGATCTTGCAACGAAAAACGCCGGGATTATAAGAGATGTGGCAAATAAGATTGCGAAAAATGCTCCGGAGAGCAAGATACTGGTTGTTACAAACCCAATGGATGTGATGACCTATATAATGTGGAAGGAGAGTGGAAAGCCGAGAAACGAGGTCTTTGGGATGGGAAATCAGCTCGATTCGCAGAGACTGAAGGAAAGACTGTACGCTGCGGGGGCAAGAAACATAAGAAGGGCATGGATTATCGGAGAGCATGGAGACAGCATGTTTGTTGCCAAGAGCCTCGCAGACTTTGATGGAGAGATTGATTGGGACGCTGTCGAGAAGGACACAAGGTTCGTTGCTGCAGAGGTCATAAAGAGGAAAGGTGCCACAATTTACGGTCCTGCTGTTGCCATCTACAGAATGGTCAGGGCTGTTGTTGGGGATACAGGAGAAATAATCCCGACAAGTGTTGTTCTGCAGGGTGAATATGGTATAGAAAATGTAGCCGTTGGAGTTCCAGCAAAGCTCGGTAGAGACGGGGTGGAAGTTGTCAATATGAACTTAACCGAGGAGGAAATTGAGAAACTGAAAAACTCCGCAAGAATACTGAGGGAAAGATTGAGTGAGCTTGGTTATTGATTCTAAAAACACACCAAAATTTATTTAACAATAAAAAAGGCAAAAAGTCTATGAACGGATACTCCGATCCATTTGGTTTCCTGAGCGGATTGTTCTGGATACTTCTGTTCCTTTATTTGATTTTTGCCCCTCAGATCAGACACCAGCAGCTTCTGGCAGCGAGAAGAAAAACTATGCAGAGAATCGGAGCCAAGAGAGGTAGTAATGTCATAACGATGATACACAGGCAAGAAAGTATCGGCTTCCTCGGCATACCCATCTATAGGTTCATTGATATAGACGATTCCGAGAAAGTTTTGAGGGCAATAAGGAGCACACCAGAGGATAAGCCTATTGACCTAATCGTACACACTCCCGGTGGGCTTGTTTTAGCTGCAACGCAGATAGCCAAGGCTTTGCACGACCATCCAGCAAAGACCACTGTAATTGTGCCACACTACGCCATGAGTGGAGGAACATTAATTGCCTTAGCTGCGGATGAGATTCTGATGGACCCTCATGCAGTCCTTGGACCGGTTGACCCCCAGCTCATGAACTATCCAGCACCATCAATTCTTAAAGCTGTAGAGAAGAAGGAGGCGAAGGATATTGACGATCAGACCCTCATCATGGCAGATATCGCAGAGAAAGCCATTAAGCAGGTCAAAGATACAGTTTTCAACCTACTAAAGAACAAAATGGATGAGGAAAAGGCTAAAGAGGTTGCAAACATTCTCACAGAGGGTAGATGGACTCACGATTACCCGCTCAGTGTTGATGTCCTGAAGGAGCTTGGGTTGAAGGTCTCAACTGATGTGCCCAATGAAGTATACGAGCTTATGGAGTTCTATCCTCAACCGATGATGCAGAGACATCCCGGTGTGGAATTTGTACCAGGCCCAACCCCGAAAGGGAGAAACGGCCAAGGTTTTATCAAATTCAGATAACAACAACGTCAAACCCCATATTTTTCAATATTCTGACAACCTCTTTCTTTCTCTCTGTATGAGCCAAAACCCTACCATCCGAGTATGCGTCCACCACTTTTTCAGCCGCCAATACTTCATTGTCCTCGCTGACCTCGACAAAAGTAGCATTTAACCTTTCAGCGTAGCTTTCATCCTTTGAATCTGTAACATAGATAAGCATATCCAGCAGGGAATTCCTGTAACTATTTCTGAGCTCTGAGCCATCACTGACCTCAAAGCCATTAACACAGCCAAGCCAGTAAACCACCAGTCCATTCCCAAACATCTCATAGTATTTTGAATACTGTTTTTTCCAGTAAAGTTCATGGCTTCTTGGGTCTCCAAATAGTGCTTTGCTCTCTATCCACTTCAACTCTCTACCAAGAAACTCTACGGGCTCTTCAAAGTAAAAATCAGGTGTTTTGCTGAACTTACCCTTCAAGTCCCTCTCCGTCTTAAACTCAATCCCTGCCTTCTCAAGTTCATGGGCAAGTGCTTTTTCCCCTAGATTCCCCCTCGCCCTCTGAAGTCTCGCAGCGATAGGTGAGTAAACATAGTCCCTCAGAACGGCCCTTCTAATTTGCTCAGCGAACCTCTCATCCTCAACTACCTCGTCAGGAGTTCTGAGAGCTTTGTTTATTGACTTAGCTGAGAATCCCATCCCCTTCATCAGCAGCCTTATTTTCATGACAGGAGGAAGGGTGAGCCATTTCGGAAAGGTTTTGTGCCTCTCCCAATACGTCGTTATCTCGGGAATTCTCTCGGCAAAAGTGTGGTACTTTCTCTTGACGCTGTCAACCTTTTTCTGCTGTAGAATGCAGTGCAACGTTCCCCTCGGATAAGAAAACTTTCCAATATCCCTGATTGTTTTCAACTCTCTCCTTACTCTCAAAAATTCGTTCACTGGAATCCTCATCGGCATCCCCTTAATGAATAGACAAATAACACTCTAACTCTGCTCCCTCTAAGTCCTGCATATTTCGTTGACATCTTAATCTTGAACCTCATAGACTTTCTAAGCTTGGAAATAAACTTTCTCGCCTCATTAACATCCTCAAAATAGATATCCAGACCGTTCTTTGAATCCTCAATTTCAGCATTCCTCTTTAAAGCCATATTCCTCACAATTTCAATTTTTTCAGATTTTATATCTCTCACCTGTACTATGCAGGGATGATTCACCACTCTATCTACTGCGATCTCGCGATTTTAAAGTTATCTTCTAAAAAAGATTAAATTTCCCACAAAGCTATAATCCTTCATGAACCGACCTATCCTTCAGGTTGCCCTTGACCTCCTTGAACTTAAAAGGGCAATCGAGATTGCTGGAGAGGCAATAGAGGGTGGAGCTGACTGGCTTGAAGCTGGAACGCCCCTGATAAAAAGTGAAGGGATGGATGCAGTTAGAGAACTGAAGAAAAGATATAAAGGATACAAAATCCTTGCAGACATGAAAACTATTGACACCGGCGCAGTTGAAGTTGAAATGGCTGCCAAGAGCGGTGCTGATGTTGTGATTATCCTTGCCCTTTCTGATGACGATACTATCGCAGAAGCGATAAGGGCTGCAAGAAAATACGGCTGTCAGGTAATGGCTGACCTCATCAATGTGCCTGATCCGGTAAAAAGAGCGAAGGAGGTTGAGGAGTTAGGTGTTGACTATCTGAACATCCACGTTGGCATTGATCAGCAGATGAAGGGTATGGACCCGCTTGAGGTTTTAAGTGACGTGGCAAAGAATGTATCCATTCCAGTAGCTGCAGCAGGTGGTTTGGATGCTGATAGAGCAGCAGCATGCGTTTCCATGGGAGCAAGCATTGTCATAGTGGGGAGCAACATTGTGAAGTCGAGAAATGTAACTGAATCAGCAAGAAAGATCAGAGATGCCATAGATAAAGCCTCAGAGAGAGCAGAGATGCAGATAAGGAAGAAAAGTCTCGATGACGAGATAAGGGAATTGTTGATGAAGGTCTCAACGCCCAATGTAAGTGATGCAATGCACAGAGCAAGGGCGATGGATGGTGTTTACCCCCTTGTTAGAGGTAAGAAGATTGTTGGAAGAGCTGTAACTGTAAGCACAATGGATGGAGACTGGGCTAAAACCGTGGAGGCGATTAATGTAGCTGGTGAAGGAGATGTTCTGGTTATTAAATGTTCAGGAGATACAGCAGCGGTCTGGGGAGAGCTTGCAACGAGAAGCTGTCTGAACAGGAAGATTGCGGGAGTGATAATTGATGGAGCGGTAAGAGATGTTGATGATATCAGAGAGCTTGGTTACCCATTATTTGCAAGGAAAGAAGTTCCAAATGCGGGAGAGCCAAAGGGTTTTGGTGAGATAAACGTCAAGATAATCTGCGGTGGGGTTGAGGTTAATCCTGGCGACTGGATTATTGCCGATGACAATGGAGTTATGGTTATTCCGAAACAGAGAGCTTATGAAATAGCGAGAAGGGCACTTGAGGTTAAGAAGTCGGAGGACAGAATAAGGGGTGAGATAGAGGAGAAGGGAAGGACTTTAGCAGATGTTGTTGAACTTTACAAGTGGGAGAAGGTTCAGTAAAAATGAATTTGTCTATTCAGCCGACTTCCAGTACTTCTCCCTTAACTCCCTCTTGTTCACCTTTCCGAGTGGGGTGAGAGGCAACGAGTCGGCGAATTCGACCCTTTTCGGTACCTCATATCTTGCCAGTTTAGCCCTACAGAACTCGATGATTTCTTCTTCTGTCACCTCCATCCCCGGTTTCAGTTGAATGACAGCCGTAACGGCCTCTCCCCACTCTGGATGTGGTGTCGCGATAACGGCGACGTTTGAAACGGCTGGATGCTGGGAAATAACATTCTCTACTTTTGTTGAGTAAACATTGTAACCACCACTTACAATCATATCCTTCTCTCTGTCAACAAGGTAGAGGTAGCCTTCCTCGTCCATATAGCCTACATCGCCCGTGAGAATCCACTCTCCCTTTACCGTTTTTGCCGTTTCCTCCTCATTTTTCCAGTAACCTTTCATGTTGTATGGGGTTTTTGCAGCAATTATCCCAATCTCCCCTTGTTTCAAAACCCTACCCTCTCTATCAACAATCCTCACATCAGCCATTAGCGATGCTCTGCCAGCTGACCTGAGAATCTTCTCCTTGCCAGCAATTCCAATTGCGTGATCATCCTTTGTCAGAACCGTGATAAGCTGAGGAACTTCCACCTGTCCGTAAAGCTGAATGAAAATGTTGCCAAAAACTTCAACGGCCTCGCGAAGTCTCGCTGGGGAGATTGGGGCAGCGCCGTAGACAATAGTCCTGAGTGAGGAGAGGTCGTAGTCCTTTACTTTTCCGCTATCCAGCATCCTGTAAATCATCGTTGGAACAGCCCACAGCCATGTTATCTTCTCGTCCTGAATCAGCCTCAAAATCCTTTGATAATACTTGCAAGAGCTATAGCACCGGCAGCGTGAACGAGAGGTGTAACCAACAGTAACTTCTCTCCATCCCTTATGTCGAATTCCACAACATGGGCAAGCATATTCATCGCCATGCCTTGGTGGGTGTGAATTGCACCCTTGGGCACACCTGTTGTTCCACCCGTGTAAACCAAAAATGCAATGTCGTCAGGTCTTACATCTACCTTCAGTTCTTCATTACTACCTTCCTCAATTAAGTCATAGAGGTTTATAAATTCCTCATACACCTTGCCGGTTTCTCCATAAGGCGCGGCAATAATGTATTCTATCCCCATTCTTTCATATCTCTCCCTAAGGAAATCCTGAAGCCAGTAGTCAACCACCACCGCCTTGGCTTCGCTGTTTCTGATTATGTGCTCCATATCATCCTGGGAAAGAATTGGATTGATCCCCACACCAACCAATCCGCTCCTGATGGATGCAAAATTTACAGTCACAGTTTCGGGCCTGTTCAGAAGCAAATAGGCAACTTTGTCTCCTTTCCTTAACCCAAGCTCTCTCAAGGAGTTGGCAAATTTTAAGGACATGAAATCGAACTCTGAATACGTTATTTCCTGCCTTATCCCTCTCACCGAGTCCACATAAGTCATCAGCACCCTTCTTGAGTGTCTGTTGAGGGAGCTTTCAACTAATCTCTTTAATGTCAGCATATTGATATGTGAAATTTTAAAGATATAATCATTTTTATCCGATTGCCTGAGTGTTAAAACCTCTATCTTGATTTCTATTTTCTAAAATTTCAGAGAAAAGATTAGTGATTCTGACAAACACGCCGGGGGTGGGATTCGAACCCACGCGGGCGAATGCCCACACGCTCTCTGTAAACACTCCAGGCGTGCGCCTTACCACTCGGCAACCCCGGCTTTTACGTGGTTTTGATACTACGGAATTTAACCTTTGCCTACGAAAACCTTAAAAATTATTATTTTTAGTGGCAGTGTGAAAGTTGCAATTATCGGCGGTGGAGCAGCTGGGATGACTGCAGCTTCAAGGGTTAAGGCTCTCAGACCAAATTGGGATGTGATGGTCTTCGAGAAATCCGGATTTGTCAGCCACGCTCCATGTGGTATCCCATTTTATGTTGGCGGTGCGGTCAACCACTTTGAGGAATTATGTGCCTATGACATCCAGCACTTCAGAGTTGAGAGAGGAATTGACGTTCACGTGAATTCAAGAGTTGTCTCCGTTGACGATGGGCAGATAACGGTTGAGGAGGAGGGAAGAGAGAAAGAATACGAATGGGATAAACTACTCTTTGCCACAGGCTCAAGGGCTCAAAGGCTTAATGTTGTCGGAGAGGAGCTTGATGGAATTCTTTGCGTTAATGATGTTGACAGGGCACAGGAAGTTAAAGCCAAGGCTATGAATTCAGAGAACGTCGTTATTATAGGTTCAGGATACATCGGGGTTGAGATGGCTGACGCCATTTCAAGATTGGGCAAAAAGGTTACAGTCATAGAAGTGAGAGAGAGACCACTACCCGAATACGACGCTGAAATTGCAGCAATAATAAAATCGGAGATGGAAAAAGTTGTCGAATTGAAGCTTAGTGAGAGAGTGGTGGCTTTTGAAGGCAAAGAGAGAGTTGAAAAGGTTATCACGAACAAGGGTGAGTATCCTTGTGATTTAGCAATAGTTGCCGTGGGTGTGCATCCCAACACGGAAATTGCATCAAGATTCATCAAACTTGGAAAGAGTGGGGCGATTAAGACGAACAGCCGCATGGAGACGAGTCGAGAGAACGTTTACGCTGCTGGTGATTGTGCAGAATCAACCAATGTTGTTACAGGCAAAGAAGACTGGATACCACTTGCCGCTCCAGCGAACAAGATGGGGTATGTTGCGGGTGTAAACATTGCCGGGCTGGAGATGCACTATCCCGGTTCACTCAAAAGTCAGCTAACGAGCTTTCGAGACCTCGAGATCGGAAAGGCAGGTTTGAGCGAGAGTGAAGCAATAAGAGAGGGATTCGAAGTCGTTTCAGCGTTTATAACTTCAAGGACTTCCGCGAGATATCTCCCCGGAGGGCTGATACATCTCAAGGTTGTGGCAGACAGAAATGGAAAACTACTTGGAGTTCAGGCTGCAGGAAAAGATGTTTCGATGAGGATTTACGCAGCATCAGCCCTGCTATATAACGGCTGCAATGTAAAAGACATGTTCTTCACGGACTTCCCCTACTATCCGCCAATATCGAGGGTATGGGATCCGCTCGTTGTTGCAGCACGAAATCTGTTCAGGAAGCTCGGCATACCCTGATGTTGATTTTTTAGGTCATGCGTTGTTGAATCTTCGATATCAATACCGCAAGTAAAACAATCAGCCTCTTAACATACTGTTCATAGTGAACAGGAGAAAGGGACTAAGAGGATGAATAAACACAGCTTCATCGGTTTCAATAAATGTTTTTAATTCTTCAATCAACTCTTTTAATGTGGTGAAGGGACTTGAGAGGTACGAGGCGATAAATAGGAGTGAGTGTCCGGCAAAGTTCCAGATAGCCAGAAGAATTGAAGCTGAGAGGGTAGATAGTCTTGAAGAAATGCTAAAAATACATGGAAGGTTGAAGAGAGAATTCAAGAAAATTCTAAACAATTCGGATTCTTCGCTTCTCAGAACTGAACCCTATGAATACTCGCTTCTGCATCTAAAGAAGGACATCCTCTACGAGATGCTGAAAAATTGTAACTTCTGCGAGCGCAGATGTGGAGTGAACAGGTACGTGAAGAGGGGTTTTTGCAAGTGTGGAATCACGAGTTACTTTAGCAGTGAGTTCCTGCATGTTGGGGAGGAGCCTGAGCTTATACCTTCTCACACCATTTTCTTCAATCGTTGCACCTTCGCGTGTGTTTTCTGCCAGAACTACGACATAGTTTACGAGGACGATTACATTGCTGACCCGAAAGAGCTTGCTTATATCATAGACAGGCGCTACAGGCAGGGTAGCAGAAACGTCAATTTTGTCGGAGGCAATCCTGACCAGCATGCACACACAGTAGCCGAAATTCTGCTTCATGTCCAGTCAAACATCCCAGTGGTGTGGAACTCGAACATGTATCACAGCACAGAACTTGCAGAGATAGTAGAGGACATTGTTGACGTCTGGCTTGGGGATTTTAAGTATGGAAATAACGATTGTGCAAAAGAATACTCGAAGGCTCCGAAGTACTGGGAGGTAGTAACAAGAAACTTTTTGAGAGCTAAAGACAACGGAGAGCTGTTGATAAGACATCTTGTCCTGCCCAACCACATAGAGTGCTGCACAAAACCCATTGTGAAGTGGGTTGCAAAAAATCTTGGCAGTGACACCCGTTTCAACCTGATGTTTCAGTATTACCCTACATTCAAAGCGTGGGAATTCGAAGAGATTTCGAGGAGATTAACTTCTGAAGAAATGAAAAAGGCTCTTGAGATTGCAGAGAAATATTTGACCAATTTGGTATGATGGAAGAGCTAATTGAAATTTTGAACAGGATAGAAAAGTCCGCCACGCAGAAGGTTCTAAAAAAGGAGATTTTCAGTGCTGAACTGGTAGCAAGGAGAGGAGAAGTTGCTGTTATACTTTCTTCTGGCTATATAAGAGCAGGAAGTGCTGTTGCAAGCGTTGACGATTCTACGGTAACCCCTTTTGGCTGGGTGGTAGATGCGAGAAGATATGGAGATAGATACCTGCTGGCAGTAAAGGAGTATGAGGATTTCGAGGGAGGGGCAATTGTTGAAGCGGAGAACGTTTTGAGCATAGTGCTGAGAAGGGAGGCAGCTGAGAGGGCTGGTGAAATACTGAGATTTGAAAACTGGACAGGTAATATAAAGGATTTGGATGTTCCAGATTGGCTCGATAGGTGGCAGAAGCAGTGTTTCTTGGCAACATGTTCTTTGGATGAGGGGGAAATTCTGCTTGTTGTCGGCCCTCCGGGAAGCGGGAAAACAACCTTCATTGCAGAAGCTGCAAAGAGGCTCTCAGAGGAGGAGAGGGTGTGGATTACATCAAACACGAACATTGCAGTTGATAACGTTCTCGAGAAACTCCACAGAGCGATCAGAGTAGGACATCCGTCGAAGATTACCGAGGGGGTTAAGAAGCACAGTGTCGAATATACTATCCTATCGAGGATAAGGTTTTCAGATTACAGAGAATATGCGTCAAAGGTTGCAGAGGCTTACAGAGAGATATCAAGGATTCAGAACGAGTTAATCGGGAAAGGAAAAATCGTGGTCGGTTCCACCATTCTTAAGGGTGTCATGAGCCCTGTTAAAAATTACGATTACGACACCGTCATCATTGATGAGGCGAGCAATACATGCATCTCAACAGCCCTCCTCGCCTTGGAGAGAGCAAAGAAGGCTGTTGTCGTGGGTGACCCCTATCAACTTCCACCGGTTTATGAGGTGGGGAGTTACAAAGCCGCTAAATTCAGCGCCTACAACTACCTCCATAAGATTTATGGGAAAAATCTATGGTTGAGGAAGCATTATAGGAGTAACGCCAAGATTGTCGAGTTTGCTGCCAGAAACATTTATGGCTTCCTTGAAATTGATGAAAGATGTAGAAACATCAAAATTGAAGAATGCAAGACGACTATCCCGGAAATAGGTGATCCGAGTAAACCCGTTATCTTTGTGGACTGCAATGGGGCTGAGAGGAAGGCAGGAAAGTCAAAGATTAACGAGGCTGAAGCAGAATACGTCTGCATGATATGTGAGGAACTTGCTGACTGCATTGGGGAGGACAGAATTGGAGTGATTACTCCATACGTGAAGCAGGTCGAGCTTATAAAAAGCCTGATGGCTGAGTTTGATCTTTGTATTGAAGTGAACACTGTTCACAGCTACCAAGGAAGAGAGAAGGACGTGATCGTTTATTCTATTACAGCAACCGAAAATCCCTATTTCGCTTCCGAGAAGAGGTTGTTCAACGTCGCCTTAACGAGGGCACGAAAGAAGTTTATTGCTGTGGGAAATTCGAAAGCTTTGCGGAGCAGAAATTTTTTACTTTCCAAGTTTCTGATGTATGTAATAAAAGAAGGGGGTTACGTTAAGCCAGGAGAGATGCAAGGATATTGAGAAATTAGCCCAAAGATACGAATTAATCCGAAAAATTTAAACCTATATGATAACGACAGCTATTGGGGTGAGCATTTATGGAGGCACAGCTTACCAGAAGAATCAGAGTTATTGTTGCCAAACCCGGCCTTGATGGTCACGACAGGGGGGCAAAGGTCGTAGCGAGGGCTTTAAGGGATGCCGGTTTTGAAGTTATTTACACCGGCATAAGAAGAACTCCTGAGGAGATTGCCGAAACAGCACTGCAAGAGGATGTTGATGTTGTAGGGCTAAGCATTCTCAGTGGTGCACATCTCGAAATAACACCGATGGTCATCGAGGAGCTTAAAAAGAGAGGTCTCGAACCTAACAAAGATGTGCTGGTTGTGCTTGGAGGAATAGTGCCGGAAGAGGACGTGGAGAAGCTAAGGGAGATGGGTGTTGCAAAAGTCTTCGGTCCCGGCACTCCACTGGAAGAAATTATAGAGTTTATAAGGGCAGAGGTGCCCAAGTTAAAGAGGTGATAACTTGATCAGAAAAATTGACCATGTTGGTATTGCGGTTAAAAGTCTTGAAGAAGCTGTGAAAACCTACAAGTTACTTGGCTTCGAGGTAGAGGAGGTAGAGGAGGTTGCAGAGCAAAAAGTGAGGGTGGCTATGCTTCCTGCTGGAGAGAGCAGAATCGAACTTCTTGAAGCCACCTCTGAAGACAGTGCCATAGCCAAATTCATAGCCGGAAGAGGAGAGGGGATTCACCACATTGCCGTTAACGTGGAGAACATAGAGAAGGCTTTGCAGAAAGCCAAAGATGCTGGGCTGAGACTTATTGACGAGAAGCCGAGAATCGGAGCTGGGGGTAAGAAGGTTGCCTTTGTCCATCCTAAAAGCACGCATGGCGTGCTGCTTGAATTTGTTGAAGGTTGAGGGGATAGGATGAGGAAAGAGCTGGTTGAAGACCTTTACAGTAGAAAAGAGAAAGTTAGGCAAATGGGTGGAAAAGATAGGATAGAGAGGCAGCACCAGCAGGGAAAGCTGACTGCACGAGAGAGGATAGAACTTTTGCTTGATCCCGGAAGCTTTGTGGAAATCAACCCATTTGTAGAGAAAAGAAACACAGACTTCGGGCTTGACAAGATGGATTTACCGGCTGATGGTGTTGTAACGGGCTATGGCACAGTTGATGGCAGGCCTGTTGCAGTTTTTGCTCAGGATTTCACAGTGATGGGTGGAAGTTTGGGAGAAATGCACGGTTTTAAGATAGCCTATATCCTTGATTTCGCGATGAAGCTCGGAATACCTGTTGTAGGTATGAATGACAGTGGAGGAGCGAGGATTCAGGAGGGTGTGGATGCCCTTAAAGGTTATGGAGATATTTTCTACCGCAATACGCTTGCGAGCGGTGTTATACCACAGATAAGCGTGATAATGGGGCCATGTGCTGGAGGTGCTGTTTACAGCCCCGCAATCGGAGACTTCATTGTGATGACAAAAAATCCGAACTGCTACATGTTCATAACGGGCCCCCAAGTTATAAAGACTGTCACAGGAGAGGAGGTCTCAGCTTTTGATCTCGGAGGATGGCAGGCCCATGCGATGAAGAGCGGAAACTGCCACCTTGTTGCTGAGGATGATAGAGACGCAATGATGCTTGTCAGAAAGCTTTTGAGCTATCTGCCCCTGAACAACATGGAGGATCCACCTGTTGTTAAAACCAGCGATGATCCTGCCAGGACAACACCAGAAATTTACGACATTCTGCCCGATGATCCTCAGAAACCCTACGATGTTAGAGATGTTATAAGGGCTATAGTAGATAACGGAGAGTTTCTCGAAATCCACCCGTATTATGCTCCCAACGCTACTGTTGGATTTGCGAGAATGGATGGCAGAAGTGTTGGTATAGTGGCGAACAATCCAAGACATTATGCTGGCTGTTTAGATGTGGACAGCAGCGACAAGATAGCAAGATTTGTGAGGTTCTGCGATGCTTTCAATATACCCATAATTACTTTCGTAGATGTTCCCGGCTACCTGCCCGGGGTTCAGCAGGAGTACGGGGGTATAATAAGGCATGGAGCAAAGGTTCTTTTTGCCTATAGTGAGGCAACAACACCGCTTGTCACGATAATCCTCAGAAAGGCCTATGGAGGTGCATATCTGGCGATGGGGAGCAAACATCTCGGAGCTGATGTTGTTTACGCCTATCCAACTGCAGAAATAGCGGTTATGGGTCCTGAAGGTGCTGCAGAGATCGTTTTCAGGAAGGAAATAAAGGCGGCTGAGGATACAAAGGCCATGAGAGAGGAGAAAATAAAAGAGTACAGGGAGAAGTTTGCAAACCCTTACAGGGCTGCTTCGAGGGGCTACATTGACGATGTTATTGATCCGAAATTCACAAGACCGAAGATAATCTCCGCATTGAGAGTTCTGGAGAGTAAGAGAGAGAGGCTACCTCCGAAAAAGCACGGAAACATCCCGCTTTGAGGTGGTGTGATGACGCCTGAAGAGTTCTTAGCTGCAATAGCAGCGATAAACCGCTACATGCGAGAGGTGGAGAGGCCGATTGAAGTTAAAGATTATCCGAGGAATTGGAAAATGGCAGCGAGGTTGAGAGAATGAAGTATGAGGTGACTGTTCAGGGAAAAAAGTATGAGGTTGATGTGAGAGAGATATCGCCAAAAGTCTTTGAAGTTCAGGTTAACGGGAAAAAGGCAGTTATCGAGGTGGAAAAGAAGTTTGAGTTTGCAGAATTTCAAAAAGCCGCGATAACGGAGAGGAGATTTCAGGAAGCACGAAAGGAGGAGAGACCGAAGGCTGAAGGGAGAGCCATCACAGCCCCAATGGCAGGTGTCGTTACCAAGATTCTCAAGAAAGTCGGAGATAGGGTTAAAGCCGGCGAAACTGTGCTGATAATAGAGGCAATGAAGATGGAAAACCCGATTTCCTCTCCTGAGGATGGAGAAATCACAGAGATTGTTGTTAAGGAAGGAGATAAGGTTGGGAGCGGGGATGTTCTCGTGTATTTGAAGTAGGTGGTTTTTATGAACAAAAAGGAGTGGGAGGAGAAATACGTAAAGCCCCTACTGGAAAAATCTCCCGAAAGGAAGGAGGAGTTTAAGACGTCCTCGGGAATCATGGTTGATAGAGTTTACACGCCTGAGGATGTTGAAATAGATTACGAGAGTAAGCTGAGCTATCCTGGCGTTTACCCCTTCACGAGAGGCGTGTATCCGACGATGTATAGGGGAAGATTGTGGACGATGAGACAGTATGCAGGCTTCGGAACTGCTGAGGAGACGAACAGGAGATATAAGTTCCTCCTTGAGCAAGGACAGACTGGTTTGAGTGTAGCTTTTGATTTGCCGACTCAAATCGGTTACGATTCAGACCATCCAATGGCTCTCGGAGAGGTTGGTAAGGTGGGAGTTGCGATTGACACGATAGAGGACATGGAGATTCTGTTTAACGGAATCCCCTTGGGAAAAGTTTCGACGTCCATGACCATCAACTCAACCTGCGCTCAAATTCTGAGCATGTATGTTGCGGTAGCGGAGCAGCAAGGGGTTGAGAGATCAAACTTGAGAGGAACAGTGCAGAACGACATGTTGAAGGAGTATATTGCAAGAGGAACCTATATCTTTCCACCAGAGCCATCTCTCAGGCTGGCAACGGACATAATCATGTTCTGTGCCAAGGAGATGCCGAAGTGGAACTCAATAAGCATCTCGGGCTATCACATGGAGGAGGCAGGAGCGACGCCAGTTCAGGAGGTCGCCTTTACGCTTGCTGATGGAATAACGTACGTCGAAAAGGTCATTGAGAGGGGAATGGATGTTGACAGCTTTGCTCCAAGGTTGAGCTTCTTCTTTGCAGCAGGAAACAACTTCCTTGAGGAGATTGCAAAGTTCAGGGCTGCAAGAAGACTCTGGGCGAGGATAATGAAGGATAGGTTTAGTGCCAAGAATCCAAGGTCTATGATGCTTCGTTTCCATGTCCAGACTGCAGGCTGCACCTTGACAGCCCAGCAGCCTGAGAACAACATCGTAAGGGTTGCTCTGCAGGCTTTAGCTGCAGTTCTTGGTGGCTGTCAGTCTCTGCACACCAACAGCTTCGACGAGGCTTTGTGCCTGCCGACAGAGAAGGCTGTGAGAATTGCCCTCAGAACACAGCAGATAATTGCTGAAGAGAGTGGTGTGGCTGATGTCGTTGATCCGCTCGGTGGGAGCTACTACGTTGAGTGGCTGACTGACAGAATAGAGGAGGAGGCGATGAACTACATCGAGAAAATTGACGAGATGGGGGGGATGATAAAGGCGATTGAGAGCGGTTATGTGCAGAGAGAGATTCAGAAATCTGCCTACGAGAAGCAGAAGGCAATTGACGAGGGAGAGACTACCGTAGTCGGAGTGAACAAGTATCAGATCGAGGAGGAGATTCAGATTGAGCTACTGAGGGTTGATAGAGCGGTTGTAGAGAAGCAGATAAAGAGGTTGCAGGAGTTCAGGAAAAACAGAGATGCTGGTAAAGTTGAGGAGGCTCTGTCAAAACTGAGGAAGGCTGCTGAGAAAGAGGATGAAAATCTCATGCCTTATGTGCTTGAAGCAGTGAAGGCAAGGGCAACATTGGGAGAGATGACTGACGCGTTAAGGGATGTTTTCGGAGAGTTCAGAGCTCCCGAGATTTTCTGATTTTTAGATTTATTTTTCGCCTTTAATGTGCGTTCTATGTCACTGAGCCTCCAATTGTTCAAGAACAGAGTCTGAAAATTCTCCCACCTACCATCTCTACCAACACAAAACTAACAACAGTTATTAAGCTCCTTACAAACTTTCACCATGCTTCCCGATGTTCAGTTACTTAAGCCCGAAGTCCCCATTGGCCTAAGTAGAGTGGGTGCCACTGGAATTAAGAAGCTCGTTGAGGTTCAGAGAGAGGGGAAAAGGCCTATCATCCTCATATCTTCATTCGATGTTTTTGTTGACCTTCCCGCCCACCTCAAGGGTGTCAACCTCAGCAGAAACTTTGAGGTGATAGATGAGGTGATAGAGGCACTAACGGCAAAGCCAATAGAAAACATAGAGGACCTCGTTGTTGAGATTGCCCACCACCTGCTTGACAGACATGAGTATGCGACAAAAGCTGAGGCAAAAATGACTTCAGAACTGATAATGAGAAAGAGGACGCCAAAAACCAAGCAGAGGACACAGGAAGTAGTTAAAATATTTGGAGAAGCTTCCTTGTCGAGGAGTGGAAAGAAGCTTGTTTTGGTGGGCGTGGAAGTTACGGGAATTACAGCTTGTCCATGTGCGCAGGAGCTTGTCAGAGCAAGATCAGCTGAAAAACTTGCCGAGTTGGGTATGGATGAAGGGCTAATCCAGAAAATACTCGACACCATTCCTGTTGCCTCCCACAATCAGCGCGGAAAAGCTACGTTGAAGGTTCAGGTAACAGAGAACTTCAAGGTTCCGATAGCAAAGCTGATTGAAGTTGCCAAATCCTCGATGAGCTATGAAACTTACGAAATTCTCAAGAGAGAGGATGAACTTGAGGTTGTTGAAATTGCCCATCGCAACACGAGGTTCGTTGAGGATAGCGTGAGAATAATGGCAATGGAATTACTCAAAGCTTTCCCAGACGCACCAGACGACATACTGGCATTCCTAAAGCAAGAGAACGAGGAAAGTATACACCAGCATAATGTCGTCGCGGAGAGATACGCCACTTTCGGGGAGCTGAGAAATGAAATTGGCTCTGCTAATGCTTCTGGCAGCGACGCAGCTAATTGAAGTTTATCCAAACCCATACGGACTTGATGAGGCAGAATATATCAAATTCCACTGCGATTCCGACTGCATCTTAACGGATGGGGAAGGAGAAATAACAGTTGATGCTGGAACACATATTGCTACAAAAAATCTGAGCTACTTCAAAGAAAGATTCGGTCATGAAGCCGACATTGAATTCCCACCAAAAATGGCTCTATCTAATGAGGGAGAAGAAATTTGCCTGAACGAGGATTGCTTTTACTATGGCAAAGATGTAGATTTCCTCGACGATGGTGTGATTTACTACAGAACTGAATCAGGCTGGGATTTCAGATATGAAGACTGGAGCAACTTCTCATGCGTTACAGACAGGGTTGAAGGGAGATTGATAATAACACATACTGACTACACCCTCAATGATGGATGGATTGTCGCATCATATACTTTCTCAGCTCCCTTTAAACCAGCAAAGCTCTACGTTGATGCAAATCCTCCATACATACCATGTAGAGAGCTTAAAATCCCCAACACTTACTTTCTGAGCGCAAATTCTTACAGGAACTTCCACTACAAGTTTGCAGTTAAAGGTGAGAACGTAGTTTTAACAACAGAGAACTGGGTTTTCACGAAGAAGGGCTACATTGTGGAATTTAAGAGTGAGAAAATCGCTAAGACGCTACTAAAGCTTCTCGAAAGCGATGAAAAGTTCTCCAAAAAACCTGAATACTGCACTGATTCAAATTATAGAAATGGACACGGGAGTAAATCTGCGGAATTCTCAGCAAACGTAACGTTATTTATAATCCCGGACTGCAACCCCATTCTTGACTTCATCTCATCCGCGCGTAGCAGGCTTTACATTATCTCTCCCTACATGAGCCTTGACTGGTATACCACTGGAGGCCTATGTGATTCGATAAAAAGGGCTGTCGAGAATGGAGCTGAAGTTTCCATTTTCTTGGATTCGAGGTATGCAGACAGAGATGTCGTTGAATCTTTGAGGAAATTTGGTGTAAAGGTGAATCTGATTGGTGGTCTGCACGGAAAAGCGATTGTTTCAGATGACAGATTGCTGATAACGTCTGCAAACATGAACATGTATGGATTGAAGCTGAACCGAGAGGTTGGCATAATAATAGATAACAAAGAGCTTGCAAATTTTGTTGTTGAGGATATCGAGAGTGTAAAGAAGAACGAGATAACAACCTTAGATTTGACAGTCACAGTGATTGCATTCCTGATCTCGTCGGCCATCTTCATCAAGTATCGAGGGAGGGGAAAGGATAAGCTTTAATTATCACCTATCAGAAAAATAAAGTGAGGTGTCGTGATGGGATTAATGCTCGCTCTTAGGAGAAGATTTGGATTCATACTGAAACTGTTCTTCAAGAAGGACAAGATGAGAATTGGAATTTATGGCCCTCCAAACGCAGGTAAAACGACCCTCGCAAATCGCATTCTAAGGGACTGGACTGGTGACATTCTCGGATCGCCGAGTGATGTTCCTCACGAAACGAGGAGAGCGAGATTGAGAGAGGGTGTAAAAATAGAGGTAGACGGAAAATCTCTGACAATAGATATTGTTGATACTCCCGGTTTGGCGACTAAGATAGATTTTCAGGAGTTTTTGAAATACGGTTTGGAGGAGGAGGAGGCGAGGAGAAGGGCGAAAGAGGCTACTGAAGGTGTTATTGAAGCAATAAAGTGGCTTGACGACCTTGATGGAGTATTGCTGGTTATGGATGCTACCGAAGACCCCTTCACCCAAGTCAATGTAACCATAGTTGGAAACATGGAGGCAAGAAAGCTTCCATTGCTTATCGTGGCGAATAAAATTGATTTGCCCAACGCATCTCCGGCAAGAATTAAATCAGCCTTCCCACAGCATCCTGTTGTGCCAATCTCAGCTCTGAAGGGTATCAACATTGACTCGCTCTACAAGGCGATGGCGGAGAGGTTTGGCTGAGGTGGTGGAAATGGAAGGAGTGCAGATGAATTTGATATCCAAGGACATGCTCGAAAAAATGCCATCAATGGAAAAACTCAGAATGATACTGGATAGTGTAAAAGAGGGCAAGATAGTCGTTCTGGAGACTGGCCTAACTCCCGAGGAGGAAACAAAGCTCATAGAAATGACGATGCTTGAGATAGACCATGACAAGTTCATCGGGATTGAAGTAGAATCATATCCTGCAAGGGAGAGAACCTTCCTATCAAGACTTTTCGGCAAGAAACAGGGAAGACTGACAGTAATAGGTCCTGCAAATAGGCTGAAGACTCTCGAAAAGCAGGAGGATATGATAAAGGCACTTGTACAGATATAGTGGTCAAAATGGCTCACAGATGCACCAAATGTGGAAAACTGTATCCTACGGGTGACATGCGGTTACTCAACGGTTGTGAATGTGGAAACAATAAGTTCCTCTACGTTCCAGATGAGAAAAGAGAAGTAAAGAAAGAAGAGGTTGAGCAGGAGATTAAGAGAGAACTTACGCAGATGGGTATAGAAACCGTCAGAATAATCTCACCGGGAAGATACGAAATAAACATAGAAAAGCTTCTTCAAGGTGAAGGAATCGTGATTGCACTGCAAGAGGATGGCAGATACATCATTCATCTTCCATCTCTTCTAAAAAAGCGTCGAACTGAGAAGTGATATTGGTTAAACTTAAATAAACAACAATTTAGTTTTTCACCGATAGAATGAAAGAAAATATATTTGATACAAGATTCTGGAAAAATGTTGCCGATAAATCCTTAGCGGCCATATACATCACAGATGAATCTGGCAAGGTTATCTACGTTAACGATGTTGTTGAAAGGGCTACTGAGTATTCAAAAGAGGAAATATACTCCTTCAATTCCATTTTCGAGCTTGCACATCCCGATGACAGAGAAAGGTTAATCCAGATGTTCCTTGAACTCTCGCAAACAGACAAGCCAACCTTCTACGAGAGCAGATACTTAACAAAGAGTGGTAAGGAAAGATGGGTGTGGGGGTTCACAGTCCCAGTCACCTACGAAGGGGAAAAACTTTACATTGGAAACTGGATTGACGTAACGAGGGCAAAAAAACTGGAACAGATGTTAAAGGAAAGTGAAGAATTTTACAGAACCCTCGTTGAGGATTCTCTAACTCCAATTTACCTCCTTCAGAATGGCGTAATGGTTTACGTCAACAAAGCCTTCGAGGAAGTTACGGGATACAGGAAAGAAGAGATAGTGGGTAAGGAACCATTTTTTCTCATACATCCAGAGGATAGAGAGGTTGTCTACAGGAGGTATGTCGAGAGAGAGAAGGGTTTGAGAGAGACCGAAACCTACAGCTGGAGGATAATAACAAAAAGTGGTGAGGTGAGGTGGGTCACTGCAAGACCCGGCAGAGTTACCTACAAAGGAGAACCAGCAGTTGCAGCCACAGCTATTGATACCACAGAGATTCACAGACTCAATGAAGAGCTAAAGAGGAAGAGTGAGTATCTTGCATTTCTTAATAAGGTTATGAGACATGATATTGCGAATGCCATCACTGCAATAAGAGGTGTGCTGGAGATAATCAGAGAGGAACCCAAGGAAGTAGAAAGAGTGGTTCCTGTAACCCTAAGGAAGATTGACTACACTATCAGGCTTATTGAGGATGCAAGAGAGCTCGAAAAGGCGCTTGAAGAGCTTAAACCTGTAGACATTGATGAAGCCGTAAAAGAGGTGGTAGACTACTATAAAGATGTAGAATTCGATTTAAAACTTGAAAAAGTTACCGTTCTGGCAAACGAGGGACTGAAAACGATAATAAACAACATAATCCACAACGCTATTGTTCACGGGAAAGATGACGGGATCAAAATAAAGATAGAGACATTTTCAGATGGGCAGTGTGGAATCATAAAAATCTCAGATACTGGAAGAGGTATTCCAGACGAGATAAAGGAGAAGATTTTCGAAGAGGGGTTTACAACGGGCGAAGGAACAGGATTGGGACTTTACATTGCAAAAAGGATAGTTACCATCTACGGTGGAAAAATTGAGGTAAAAGATGGTGTGCCCAAAGGGACTGTTTTTGAAATAAAGATTCCAAAGATTAAAGGGGAAGGTTGAGAGCTTTCGTGGGGCAAACCTTCACGCATGCTCCACAGTGTACACATTTTTCTGCGGTTATTACCACCTTCTTCTCTCCGTTGAAACTTATCGCCTCAGTTGGACAGATGCTCACGCATGCTCCACAGTGTACACATAGTTCATCATCTTTCTGGACAGCCTCTGCAAGCTCTACCACATCAACACCAAGTCTCTCCAAAACTCCCTCTATCTCTTTGGCTTTCTTGTCCTCAACTTCTATGAGTATCTCTCCTCTCCTCGCTCCAACTGATGCTCTGAGGATGTTTATTAAGGCTCTTGTTTCGAGAGTGGTTCTGGAAATCACTGGCTCTCTAACAGTCTTCGAGTCAAATCTCAGTAACAACCTCACTTTTAATCACCTCGCTATCAACCTGCTCAAATCTTCACTTGTCACAATCCCAAGAACCCTCTTCTTCGAATCCACTACAGGCAACGCTGAGATGTCGTTCTTTTCCATTTTTCTCGCTGCAACCTCCACCGGTTCGTCAGGATATGTGTAGATGACATTTTTCGTCATTATCTCCCCAACCATCCCTTTTCTGTTCCTCGCCACAGCTTTGGCAATATCCCACGATGTGATTATACCCACAAGAGCATCCTTTTCAACCACTGGCAAATGGTTGAGCCCTTTATCTATCATCAGCCTGGCAGCCTCCTCAATCGGAGTTTCTGGTGGGATTGTGTATGCTTTAACCATAACGCTCTTCACAACCTTTATTTCTCTCTGTCTCATGGGCTTGAAGACTTCCTTCGTGGGAATTCTGTCTACCGGGCTCGTCAGGAGAAAGTCTCCTTTTTCAATCTCTTTCTTGAGTTCTTCCATTATCTTCTCTGCCATATAGAAGCTTGAGAGTGGAGAAACTCTTACTTCTTCGCCGTTTATCTCAACTTTTCCGCTGATTAGCTCCTCGTAGGTCACCTTCCTTACCACTGGCCTACCTCTCCTCGCAACACCGAAGTCGAGGATGTTTGTCTCTATCTCGCTATTTCTCACAGCTGTGAACTTTGCCATCTCTGCATCGAGAACTGGAATTGGTATCCCAACACCAACGAAAAGTGTTGCACCGTAACCGGGGAAGTAAGCTGCCTTCATATATTCGGGCTTCATCTCCTTCAGATTTCCCTTAACCATAAGAGTTCCGTAGGGCGGTGCATGCTGCGTCCCCTCCCCGATAACGTAGCCTTTGGCCCCACAGAGGAATATTCTTGTTCCAATACCTATTGTCCTGTATTCGGGGTCGTTGTTGAGGGGGCTGATTTCTCCTGTGCCTGCAAAAGTGACATTGCCGAAGTTTGGTAGCAGAGTGCCCATGTAAGTCCTCAGAAGCCTGTTCGAGCTGTTAGTTGCGGCATTATACCTCTGATAGGCGTTTCTTGGGTTAAGCATGACCGCCTGGTTGACATCCTCAAGAGAAATTTCGGTAACGATTTCCTTTCTTGGATAGCAGTCTGTTCCGTAGGCAGTTGCCTTGAGTTCAACTTCTCTGCCCCTGACGAGCTCCTCTATAACATGCCCTCCGCCATACTCTTCAACACTCTCTGAAAGCTGGGTCACACCGAGATAGGCATCAACAGCAGCAACGCCAGTGTAGGCTTCAACATCATTCATCCACACCCTCTGCATCTTAATTGGTGGGTCAGCATGACCGAAATTGAAAAAAGCTCCACTTGAACACATCGCTCCAAATGTGCCAGTTGTGACAACATCCACCTCCTTTGCAGCACCCTCAGCCCCAAGTTCCTCTACAATCTCTTTCATCTCGGCAGCAGTGACAACTACAACGTTTCCCTCTTTGATTTTCTGATTAATCTCCTCAACGGTTTTGGCCATGCATTCAGCAGCATGTTAAGGTATATAAACTTTTGTAATGTTGAGTCAGTGTTAAATTACGATTAGTAATATTGAGGAAGAAAAAAGAGAGAATTCATTTCTCGATGCCATAGAAATCATACCAGCCTCCCTTGCTGCCGGGCTTTCTTCCAAGATAGCCAGAGAAAACCAGCTTTTTCAGTGTTATGGGGGCAGCATAATGTTGCTCCTTCGTTTCCTCATACATATACTCTGCGATGTGCAAGACCGTATCGAGGCCAATTAAGTCCATAAGTTCGAAAGGCCCCATAGGGAAGCCAAAGGCGAGCTTGCACATCTCGTCTATCTCCCTTATCCCGCCAACTCCAATCTCAAACAGCCTTATAGCTTCGACAAGCCATGAATTAATGAATCTGGTTGTGAAAAATCCAGGCCCGTCTCCAGCTTCGATTGGGATTTTACCCATCTTTTTTGAAAGCTCTACAGTGAGGTTGAAGGTCTCGTCAGAGGTCATGGCTCCTCTAATAACTTCGATGAGCTTCATGACCGGAGCAGGATTGAACCAGTGCATCCCTACGAATTTGTCCTTCCTTTCTACAGCAGTTGCAAGGTCGGATATCATGATTGCAGAGGTGTTGGAGGCGATGATGGTTTCAGGCTTGCAGATTTTATCGAGTTCTGAAAATATCTTTTTCTTAAGGTCAGCGTTCTCAGTAACGGCTTCGATTATAAAGTCTGCATCCTTCAAACTTTCGAGTGATGTAGAGGTCTTTATCCTGTCCAAACACTGCTTTGCCTCCTCCTCACTCATTTTTCCCTTCTCTACCAGCCTTTTTAGACCGAAAGGTCCTGATTCGATGAGCTCCATTGCCTTCCTCAACACCTCCTCGCTTACATCCACCATAACGACATCGTATCCGCTTCTCGCAGCAACCTGAGCTATTCCGTGGCCCATAACTCCAGCCCCAATAACGCCAATAACTCTAACATCTTCCAGTTTCATTCAATCACCTCCTTCAACATACTTCCAGAAATCGGGCTTTCTTTTCTCCATGAAGGCATTCCTACCCTCGATTGATTCTTCGGTGCCATAGTAAAGACTTAACCCCCCAACTCCAAGCTCCGTTATGCCTGCTAAACCTTCTGTATCGGCGAGAAATGCATATTTCAGCATCTTCAGAGCTGTTGGGCTTTTCTCCAGCAACTCCTCGCACCACTTCCTGACTTCCTCATCCAGCTTCTCGTGAGGTACAACAGCATTCACAAGCCCTATTTTCAGCGCTTCCTCTGCTGAATAAAGCCTGCATAGGAACCAGATTTCCTTTGCCCTCTTCATCCCTACATTTCTCCACAAATCCCCAGTTCCGAATCCCGGGTCGAAGCTCCCAACCCTCGGCCCCGCCTGGCCAAATTTTGCCTTATCGCTTGCAATGGAAAGATCACAGTTTACCTGCCAAACATGCCCCCCACCAACTGCGTAACCGTTAACCCTTGCGATTACTGGTTTGGGTACGTGTCTGATTAGAAAGGTGACAATCTGCCATCCCACTTCCAGCGGTAAAGCAGCAATCGTCCCCTTAAGTTCCTCGCTACTGTATCCCCTATATCCTCCTAAATCTCTGATGGACTGATCTCCACCAACGCAGAAGGCTTTATCCCCTGCACCAGTGAAAACAATAACTCCAATTTTTCTGTCAGTCCATGCATCAATGAAAGCCCTGCTAATCTCGTAAACTGTCACAGGTGTACAGGCGTTAAGCTTTTCAGGGCGGTTTATGATTATCGTAGCAACTCTCCCATCCTTTTCGTAGACTATGTCTTGAAATTTCAAGGATTGCACCCCCGTAGGCAAAGAAATAATAGTTTTACCAATACTTAAGGTTTCTCATTTTTAATTTAAACCAAGTATTCTGACATCCCCCTCCTCCACGCTTTATCTGCCTCGCCAAGGCCAATGGCGAATGTCTTGAAGTTCAACATCTCTCCTTCACTGTAACCAATGACTTCAGCCTTCAGTCCCCTATTCTTGAAAAATTCAACGTAGCTCTCCGCGTCCTCAGCTTTAAGCTCAACGACCCATCTGGTGTTGGATTCCGAGAAAAGCTCGATGAAGCTCAACTCTCTTGCAGCCTCAAAGCCAACCCCCCTACCGAAGCTCATCTCTGCAACCGCAACAGCAAGACCACCCATGCTAATGTCATGACACGCCATCACCTCGAATTTTTTGAATGATTCAAGCATCGCATCCGTGTAAGCTTTTAGCCTTTCAGGAGAAGTTCTTGGCACCCTGTGACACCTCTGCCCCATCACCACCGAGTATAGGCTGCCGCCAAATTCCTTTTCCGTCTCGCCAACCAGAATAACAATTCCATTCCCCTTGAAATCGCTTGTTATCGCCTTCCTTACATCCTCTACCACTCCGATGCCGAGAAGCGACGGAGTGGGAGCAACAGCCCCATAAGGTGTTTCGTTGTAAAAGCTCACATTCCCGCTCACGCACGGAATTGCGGTTCCTTTAGCCATCCACCCTATTGCCTTGACACACTCAACGAACTCTCCCATTCTCTCCGGCTTCTCCGGATTGCCAAAGTTCAGGCAGTCGTTGAAGGAGTGCGGAATGGCATTTACCGCCACAAGATTTCTCACCATCTCGTCGAAAGAACTCGCTGCCCCCCAGTATGGGTCAATTTTGCACATCCACGGATTGACATCAGCGGTTATTGCCAAACCTTTGAAAGACTTTGTGGGTTTTATAACTGCAGCATCTCCGTGCGTTTCATAATTCATTCTTCCCTGTAAGGGTTTTAAGACAGTAGAGCCCCTAACTTCATGGTCATACTGTCTGACTATCCAATCCCTAAATGCAACATTTGGGTGGGACAGCATTTTCATGAATACTTTGACGTAATCTGCTGGTGGCTCAATTTCTTCATGTAGCTCCTTTTCAGGCTTTTTTGAGATGTAGGGGCGGCAGTATTCAGGGCCAGCTGTCACGAACTCCGTGTCCATCTCGTATATCTTATATCCCTTGTAGTATATTCTGGTAATCTTTTCCGGAATGACCTTTCCAACCACAGTTGCCGGAACATCCCACTTCTGAAAGATGTAAAGCACTTCATCAATATGCTCAGGTCTCACTGTCAGCATCATCCTCTCCTGACTCTCGGAAATCCAGATTTCCCACGGAGCCATTCCCTCCTCCTTCAGCGGAACCTTGTCCAGATACACTTCCGCTCCGTAACCAGCAGCCAAAGCCATCTCTCCGATGACACAGCTAAGCCCACCTCCACCCAAATCCTTCATTCCCGTCAGCAGGCCTTTCTCCACAACCTCAAGACATGCATGGATTAGGGGTTCCTTCATGATGGGATTTCCGAGCTGCACAGCACCTCTCGCTTCCTCCTCGCTCTTCTCGTCAAGTTCAGCCGAGGCAAAGGTCACTCCATGAATCCCATCCCTTCCCGTCTTACCTCCAGCAAGCACGAACAAATCTCCCGGTCCGCCAGCTCTGCTGTGAGTAATCTTATCTTTCTTAACAATCCCCACACAGCCCACGTTAACCAGACAATTTGTTAGATATGAATCGTCGAAGAAGACCATTCCTGCAACCGTGGGAATTCCAACCCTGTTGCCGTAATCCCTTATACCCGCAACCACACCTTTTAGCAGATAGAGCGGGTGCTTTGTTCCCTTTGGCAGTCCCTCGTAGGGTGTGTCAAGATTCCCGAAAAACAGTGGGTCTATTAAGGCAATAGGCTGGGCGCCCATACACAGGACATCCCTTAATATCCCTCCTATGCCAGTAGCAGCGCCACCATATGGCTCGATGGCAGATGGATGATTGTGGCTCTCAAAGGCTGTAACGTATGCATATTCATCATCGAACTCCACTACACCCGCATCCTCCTTTATGGCTGAGATGACATAATCCGCTTCGGCAGCCTCAAGCAGGTACTGTCTGAGGTAGTACTTCGAGCTCTTGTAGCAGCAGTGCTCGCTCCACGCCTGGGCAAGGCTTTGGAGTTCAATGTCATAGGGGTTCCTGCCCTTGCTGCGGAAGTATTCTTTGATCCTCTTCATTTCATCAACGTTTAGGGCAAGACCCATTTCTTCGCTGATTCTGGCAAGTTCTTCATCACTTGCAGTAAGAATCTGAATCTCATAAAGCTCGAAGGGGACATTTACTTTCCTGTACATACTCTCACTCTCTCCAGACTATGCTGTATTTCTGAATGACAGGATTTGCCAACAGTTTTTCGCACATCTCTGCAATTTCTTTCTCAGCCTCCTCCTTGCTCCTTGCTTCAATGTCTATTCGGAAAACCTTGACACTTGCCACTTTCTTCACCCTCTTAAAACCGAGAAGGCGGAGTGCTTTCAGTGTCGCTTCACCCTCTGGATCAGCAACACCCTCCTTGAGCTCGATGTATACATCTGCAATCATGATGAATTCTTGCACATCCACCTTAAAAATCAAGCGATATTGAAAAACTTGTAACTCCACTATCCAATTCATACTCCAGAAAGTATTTTTTATCATCCGTCGTAACTTTGGTCATGGAACTTAAAACTCTAAAATTCAACGAAAAAGGTCTAATTCCTGTCATCGCTCAGGATATAAACACGAAAGAAGTGCTCATGCTCGCCTACGCCAATAAAGAAGCAGTTGAGCTAACCCTTAAAACGGGTTATGCCCACTACTGGAGCAGGAGCAGAAGAAAATTGTGGATGAAAGGTGAAACCTCAGGAAATGTTCAGAGAGTTGTTGAAATCAGATACGACTGCGATTGTGACGCTTTATTGTATTTAGTTGAACAGAATGGTAATGCATGTCACACCGGAAATTATTCATGCTTCTACAGGAGGTTGGATGATGAAATACGTTGTTGATACGAGTGTTGTAATTTCAGGTAGATTCTCAAAAATGCTGGAGAGCGGAGAGGTTAAAGGGACGATAATTATCCCTGAAGCCGTGATAGCAGAGCTTGAGGCTCAGGCAAACTTCGGCAAGATGTCAGGTTTTCAGGGTCTTAATGAGGTGGAGAAGATAATCAAGCTGGCAAAGGAGAGGGGCTTTGAGGTAATCTTTGCTGGAAAGAGGCCCACACTTGAGCACATTAGACTGGCAAGAGGTGGAGAGATAGATAACCTTATCAGGGAGGTTGCGGATGAGTTTAACGCCATTCTCGTTACTTCCGACAGAGTTCAGCATCTTGTGGCGAAGGCAAAGGGAATTGAAACAATTTACGTGAGGCCTAAGATAATAAAACCTGAAGACACTCGTATCATGTCCTTTTTTACCCCAGACACTGCCAGCGTTCACTTAAGAGAGGGTGTTCCGCCTTATGCCAAAAAGGGGAAGATTGGTGATTTAAAGCTTGTCAAGCTCGATAACAGACCTATGAGCTATGAAGAACTCAATACTATCGCCAATGAAATACTGGAGGCTGCAAGGCAGGATGAAGACAGCAGTGTGGAGATAGAAAGAAGGGGGGCAACTGTTGTTCAGCTCAGGGAATTAAGAATTGCCATCGCTGAAAGACCCTTCGCCGATAGGATGGAAATAACCGCTGTAAGGCCCATAGCTCGGGTGTCCATAGATGAATATGGCGTTAGCGAGGAGCTGAAAAGGAGGATCGTTGAGAGGCAAAGAGGAATACTTATTGCTGGCCCACCGGGAGCGGGCAAATCAACGTTTGCTGCGAGTGTCGCAAACTTCCTGCTTGAAAATGGCTATGTTGTGAAAACGATGGAGAGTCCGAGAGACCTGATGGTAAGTGATGAGATAACCCAGTACGCCCCGCTTGAAGGAGATATGTCCTTAACATCAGATATTCTGCTTTTAGTAAGGCCGGACTACACGATTTACGACGAGCTGAGGAGAACCTCGGATTTTCAGGTCTTTGCAGATATGCGTTTGGCAGGGGTGGGGATGATCGGTGTCACGCACGCAACGAGGGCTGTTGATGCAATTCAGAGGATGATAGGTAGAGTAGAGCTTGGAATGATACCCCAAGTTGTTGACACGGTTGTTTTCATAGAGTCTGGCAAGATTGTGAAGGTTTACGAGCTTAACTTCACCGTTAAAGTCCCTACAGGAATGTTTGAGGCTGACTTGGCAAGACCCGTGATTGAGGTCAGAGACTTCGAAACCAAGAAGCTTGAATTCGAGATATACACTTATGGTGAGCAGGTAGTTGTTATGCCGATAGAGAGCGACGAAAAGCTGAAAGCAGCGTTGGAGGAGAAAATCAGCAGATACGTTGATGATTACGAAATCGAACTCGTGGGTAGAAAGGCCGTGGTTAAGGTGCCTGAGAGAATGGTATCAACCCTCATAGGCAGAAAGGGTAGGAGGATAAGAAACATTGAAGAAGAACTGCAGCTTTCAATAGACGTTGTGCCGAAAGAGTTTGATGGGGAGTTTGAGGCAGAGGTTGAGGAAACTGGAAAGCATTACGTGATTCAGGCGAAGGGGTTGGAAGGCAGAACAGTTGACGTGTATGCGGGTGATGAGTATTTGTTTTCGGCTCTTGTGAGCAGAAAGGGCTGGATAAGGATTAGGAAGGATAAAGAGGGGGGAAAGAATTTAAGACTCGCTCTGGCGAGAGGATTGCCGGTCAGGCTTAGGGTGGTAGGTTGAGATATCTTTTCGGATTTATTTTTATCTTGACGGCTTTATTAGCCTTGGGAGCGACTCCAAAGTATAAAGAGGCAGGAATGGTCGTTTTCGAGAATCCATCAGATGTTTCCAACTCATTGCTTTACTTTGGTCTGATTGTAGCATTCACAGCCTTCATTCTTCTTGCAGTTAAATACTCTGTGGTTTTAAAAGCCGTTATTTACTTTCTGACGTTTCTATCAATATTCTATGTATTATCTCCGTTTGTTGGTGGGATATCGCTCATCTTTGCCGCTGTTGTTGTTGCACTGCTTGCAAAAAAGCCACATTGGCTTCTCATCAATTTCTCGGCATTGATGCTCGCAGCGGGCATTACAGCCATTTTTGGTATAAGCCTCGAACCCCTGCCTGTTGTAATTCTCCTTGTGATTCTTGCTGCCTACGATTTCATATCTGTTTACAGAACAAAACACATGCTTAGCCTTGCTGAGTCTGTGACATCCATTAACGCTCCCATGCTATTTGTTATTCCGAAAAAAGATGGAAATGCCTACATGGGCGTAGGGGATGTTGTTATGCCCAACATACTTGTTGTTTCAGCCCAAGCCTTTACAAACTCTCCGGAAGTGGGGTTTATAAAGTTAACAGCTCTTTTCTCACTCCTTGGCGGTTTTGTCGGTCTCATGTTGCTGCTCTATATTGTCGAGAAGAGGGGTGGTGCACACCCCGGACTGCCATTTGTGAACTTCGGGGCTATAGCTGGATTTGCTTTGGGGTTGCTGTTGTCGTAGAACGGAATCAAACCGGTAAACGTGGTGAGTACATCTTCTCCAGGTCTTTAAACTTCTTTTTGTTCAGCAGGTGGATGTTGATCCTGTGGTCGTCAGTGAGGTTTTTCACGGTGTCTCTGTACCACTCAAAGTCCATTTTTTCTGGGATGTCGTCTGAAACTATGAGTACATCGAAATCGGATGACAGAGTGTGGGTACCTTTTACATAACTGCCCACTATGTAAACCTCGCAATCCGCAAAAATTTTCCTCGCCCTGTTTTTAATTTCTTTGGCGATAGACAGGGCGTTGTCGAACATTTCCTTATTTTTTTCGAGCATTTTGTAGTATTCAAACAATTCTCGTCACCTCAGCGAACGTTTTGGCCAATTTTAAGCTGTTTTCAGCAACCTTTTTTGAGTATTCAACGTCAAAGTATCTTGAAGCGATGTATGCCAGCTCTATGTCCCTAAGCGCGTCGATATGTTCCCTGTAAAAGCAGATCAGTTTTTCGTCTTTTATAAGCTCGAAAAGTACTTTCAAACTGTGTGTTTTTGGAAAATCTCCATACCTCTTTGCTATCAGGTACTCCAAACTGAGCTGGAAAAACTGTTCAACGAAAAACATTGCGAAGTTGTACTCACCTCTGTTCATACTTTCTTCAGCCTTTTCCAAGAATTTGTTGGCGTTCTTTCTGAGGAATTCCATTAATCTTTTTTGGTTAGGTTGGCTTATAATTTTATTGTGATCCAATCCACGATACAATGTCAGCACGCATGTTCACACCGAGTTCAGTTTCTGCATATCTTTTTTCCCCAGCGCAATTTTTATAAGTTGAATGCACTCAACTTAAATATGGTAAAGACTGTGACAATAGCTGATGACGTTTACGAGGAGCTTGTGAGAATAAAGGGAAATAGGAGTTTTTCAGAGGTGATAAGGGAGCTTCTGAAAAGTAGAAAGGGTAATACGGATGCTCTCGTGAAGATTTTTGGTGTACTTAGTGAGGAGGAATACACGGAAGCGAAAAGTAAAATTGACGCCCTCAAGGAGGATTTTGAAAAATGGGGACAATCCTTGACACAAATGTGATCATCGAGATAGCGAGGGGTAATGAATCAATTTTCAAAAAAGTTTTATCAGTGGATACCTACTTCTACATAACCACCATAACAAGTTTCGAGATACTTGTCGGAGTTCCAAAACTGAGGGAGATGGATTTGCTTAACTCCTTTGAGAGGTTGCCCCTTGATGACAGGGCTGCGGAAGTAGCAGCTAATATTTATGGGAAAATTAAAAAAGATGGGAAGATGACGGGGATAAGAGACCTTTTTATCGGCTCAATCTGTATAGCCCACAAGCTACCACTGGTGACTATGGACAGGGACTTTGAGCGTCTGAGAAGGTTTGGTTTGGAGTTGGTTTTGGTTGGGTAGTCAGAAGCATAAAATGGCGTTAAGTAAACAGATCGAGTTCTATGTAATCAGTGTAGATGTACGAATCTTCATTACCGCTCCACGTTTGTGTCCAGTGGTTTTGAACGATAAGAATATACGCCTTTCCGTTGTTTATAAAATTGCCAGTTTTCTGACACTCTAACCACACTTCGCTACTTGATGTCGTGTCGCAGAGATATTCCCAACTACTCCCGTTCCAAACGTATAGCACAACTCCGTCATTTCGGTTGTTTTGTCCACCCAACCAAGCGATACCATTCCAAAGGACTTTCAAACTATTTATCTGCACATCTCCAACATTGAACTCAAACAATTGAGAAGCGTGATTCCTTTGGCTACTTTGAGTAGATTTAGCATTACTTCGATATTCTTCCAGATAGTTAACATAGCCAGTCCACCAGCTATAATACCCGTCATTGTATGCAGCCAGCTCTACATCGTCATTACTGTACTGGTCCCAACTCGCATCATTAATTAAATCACTTGGGGTTTCTACGGGTGGATTTGATGAGTTAATGAATCCATCAATGGGTCCATGATAGATATCAATTAAACCCTTAGCTGCAGGACTGAAATATGCTGAAAAGCCTCCTCCACTTCCTCCGCTTAAGGTAGAAACGGTTATGGAATATGTCGTTTTATTGTATTGTGAGCTTATCTTATACAACAAAAACTCAATCTTACAATTTCCAGCGTTCAATGCCTCAACTGTAGCCTTGAATTTTCCTTCTTCATCCGTCTGCGGGGAAGATGACACAATACGGCATTTATCGCTTCCAGATACTACGGATAAGCCTACATACGGATATCCCCGGACAGGGTTACTATAAATGTCAAGAACTTTAACACTCACTTCTCTCTGCTCACTTTCTAACATAGAGAGCGTGTTGTTGGAGAGAGGCACGATTCTATAAGGTTCAACACTCTCACTAACTTTAACACTCCCACCACTCGAAACCTGAGCTATCAGGTAGCTCGTGCTCAGTGTTGTGTTGAAAAGCTCAATGGTTATTTTTTTGCTGTTTTTATCTGCCGTAACGTTGCCCGCTCCAAAAATATCCTTCAAAGTTTTATTCCACCAGTCAAAAGCCTCATTTAACACTTTTACCGTTATTGTTGCATTCTTGACAAAAACATCTCCACCATAAGAAACAGGGTTAAACTGAAGATTCAGAAGACGATTTGCTGAAATCGAACCAAACGTGGCGTTTACGATGAAAAGGTGAACTTTATTCTTTGCAAAGGAGATTGGCGAAGAGATGTTAATCGCCGAACCTCCGCTGGTTTCAATGATTGCCGAGTGCTCAATGATTATCTTTGGTCTTTGCGTGTAAAAGTAATTCGGCTGAACGACGATTGCATAAGTGGTAAAATTAACAGGACTGTAATGAAATATGCTCCCATTGGGCATCGTCTCGTTAAATTCAACTTCTATCCTGAGCGGGACTGCTGTTACAGTTGTTGATGCTGTGGGCGGATTTATCAAAAATCCTCTGCTCGGGTATTCACAACCCGCATCTATGCTTACAGTCCCCTGCTTTCCAGTAGTGGCTGAAATAAACATGATTTTTGGGATTTCTGAAATCTCAGACTCAAGCTTTGATAAATGCTCAGCCTCAACAGCCTTATTCCACTCAGGAACCCAGCGGGACTGAACAATACCTATGAACCCCATGATTATTGCCAGAAGCAAAACAAATCCGATAAGAGGTGAGACTGCTTTGCTGTCCATCCAAATTAAATAAAGTTTGATGGAATAAAAAATTTATCTTTCGAAATTGAAAGTTTTATTCATAAACCCCCGCTGACTGGTGGAAATATCGCAACAACGTCTCCATCCTGCAGCCTGTAGTCAACATTTCCCCTGAGGTTTCTGCCGTTAACCATTATGTTCACGTACTCCCTCAGCCTCCCCTCTTCATAAAACAGCTCTCTGAGCTTTGGAAATTCCTCGCCAAGCTTTTCAAGAACATCAGCAACCCTATCCACATCTATATCTATCTCTTTAACCCCGGCAGCCTCCCTGAAGTTGGCAAACAGCTTTACCTTAACCCTCGCCATACTCATCAACAAATTCAATTATCCTTTCAATAGCTTCCTTGAGCTTCTCAAATTTAACTGCATAGGCCATCCTTATATATCCCTCTCCACACTCTCCAAAGGCATTTCCGGGAACAACTGCTACGTTTTTCTTCATCAACAATCCTTCTGCAAACTCCTCGCTCGACATTCCTGCTGAGGAAATCTTAGGAAATGCATAGAATGCTCCTTCGGGCTTTTTCAGCTCAAATACTTCGCTTAGTTTTTTGACCACGAAGTTTCTGCGCCTCATATACTCCGCCCGCATCCTGTCAACCTCGTCCAGACTCTTCAAAGCTTCAATCGCCCCAATCTGACCGGTTATCGGAGCGCAGAGCATGCAATACTGATGTATCTTCAGCATTCCAGCAAAGATGTCTGGTGGGGCGATAACGTAGCCAACCCTCATACCAGTCATCGCGAATGCCTTCGAAAATCCGTTGAGCACTACAACTCTATCCTCCATTCCATCAAGCGACGCAATGGAAACGTGTCTGCCGGTATAGGTCAGTTCTGCATAAATTTCATCTGACAGGACGATTAAGTCCATCTCGTTAACAGCATCAGCTATCTCCTCAAGCTCTTTTTTTGAGTAGCTCACACCTGTAGGATTCGCAGGATAGTTCAGAACCAGAATCTTCGCCTTGGCATCAGCATATTCCATGAGCATCTCATACGTGAGCTTGAAATCTGGAGCTGTTGGTATTGTAACAACCTCCCCACCACATATCTCCACCAGTGGTTTATAGCTAACATAGCAGGGCTCTGGAACTAAAGCCACATCTCCCTGCTCAATCAGCGTTCTTACTGCCAGATCAACTCCCTCACTTACACCAGAGGTAATCAAAATCTGCTCTGGCAAAGCTCTGACACCAAATCTCGTATAATACTCGGCGATACCCTCTCTTAGCTCCGGTAAACCAAGGTTAGAGGTGTAAGAGGTGAATCCCTTCTCCAGAGAGTATATCATCTCCTCCCTGATTCTCCAAGGCACAGGGAAATCGGGTTCACCAACTCCGAGGCTTATTACATCATCCCTTCCAACAACTAAGTCGAAAAACCTCCGTATTCCCGATGGTTTCAGCTCTTCAACCTTTTTTGCAACTCTACGGGACAAAGGCAAGCCTCCTATCTTCTTCATCTTCAAAAAGGTTTACTCCCTCTTCCTTATAAGTTCTCAGCACGAAATGGGTGAAGGTGTCCCTCACTTCAGGAATCGTTGATATTTTCTCTGCAACGAAGAAGGCTATATCCTTCAAACTCTTACCCTTGACAACAACTTGAAAATCATACTCACCACTGACGAGCCTTACAGCATGAACTTCAGGAAACTTTGCAATTCTCTTTGCTATATCGTCATATCCCTTCTCCCTCGTCAAAGAAACCTTTACATTTATCAGGGCATACACAAAATCCTCGTGAACTTTCTCCCAGTCTATTATAGCCTTGTATTTGAGAATGACTCCCTCATCTTCAAGTTTTTTGATTGTCTCCTCCACCCTCTCTTTGGGAAGTGCCAGAATTTCTGCCATCTCCTCAACACTCATTCTCCCATTTTCTTCCAGAAGCTTAATCACTTCGATTTCCTGATCCTCCACGAACTCGGTTTTCCTGTTATTGTATTTAAATGTAGCCCCCACTTTAATGTTGTATGAGTTGCCGAAGTTGGTAAACTCTTTATAGTCTCTTAAAAAAGAAAAACCATGCCCCTACCTTTCATTGCCGCCTTTGTCATAGGTCTTATATGTTCCCCTGCCGGAGTTACAGGAGCTTTTTTGCTTTTACCCTTCCAAATTAGCGTTCTTGGTGTAACCTCTCCAGTTGCAAACTCCACAAATCTCCTGTATAACGTTATGTCAATTCCAGGAGGAGCGTTTAACTTCTGGAGGGAACGGAGATTTATCTCCTCCCTCGCCGCCTCCCTCGTTACTGGCTTTCTGCCCGGAATATACCTCGGCTCCCTTGTCAGAGTAACTTTGCTGAGCAATGTTAAAATCTTCAAACTCTTCGTTGCCTTGGTTCTACTCTATCTTGGACTGAGATTGCTTTTTTCAAAGTCAAAACGGATTGAGGGAGATGTGATGGTTCTGAAAGCTTCTGCCACAAAAGTGGAATTCAAATTTGCCGAGAGCAACTTCACTTTCAGTCCTGTTGTCGTCGCGCTCACCTCCTTCGTTATTGGGATTGTCGCCTCAGCTTATGGGATTGGTGGTGGGGCACTCATGGCTCCAATGCTTGTTTCACTTTTCGGCCTTCCAATCAAAGCCATAGCCGGTGCAAACCTGATTGGGACTTTTGCAGCCTCTGTTTTTGGCATAGCCTCCTACACGTCCCTCGGTTATCCCCCAGATTTCACCAATGGAGTGGCAATGGGAATGGGAGGGGCATTGGGCATCTTCATCGGTTCGAAACTCCAGAGAAGAATTGAGGAGAGAAAATTGAGGATTCTTCTTTCCTTCCTTATTCTTGGAATCTCAGTGAAATACATCACGGAATGGCTAACCTAACGCCCTCTCAATGGCTCTCTCCACCGCCCTCTTGTGGGCTCTCGCAGCCTTGTGAATCCCTCCATCATGCCCTCTGGAAGCTAAACAGGGAAAAATCTGTGTATAGTATCCCGCCTTGGTTGGAGCTTCCTCCAGACTTACTCCTTTAATCTTCTCGGCAACGTAGTATGTTGCTCCGCAAAATGCTGCCCTCTTCACCTTAACGTCCTTAATTTTTCCACCTTCAATCTCAACCTCAACCTCCGGAGCGCCAAAATGCTCAAAAAACTCCTTCGTCTGTTCATCTTCTACCTTGGGAGTTGCACAGCAAATCTCCTCCCACACAACCTTCACCCCTCTTCTCTCTCCTTCCTCCTTTAGCTGCTTGTATGCTCCCCCCTTTGCCCCTCCCGAGACTATGATGAGCTTTATGCCGGCTTCTGCAGCCTGTTTTATCAGCTCAAGGTTGATATCAGGGTGAGCGGCGAAGGAAACGATCATGTCCACGTCAAAATCTTCTGGGAGCTTCAAAAACCTCTCAGGTTCATCTATCAGCTCAGGAAGTTCCTCTGGAAGCTCGTAAATCTTTACCTCAAAAAACTGAGAGAACATTCTTACATCTTCCTGTCTCTTCCCCTTCCTCGTAACAACTCCCAGCTTCATTTTACTAACTCCTCAACCTTTCTTTTTATCTCCTCAAAGGGTTTTAAATCGCAAACCTTGTAGGGCGGGATGTTTTCAAGGTCAGCGGTAACAAAGCACTGGTTGTAGGGAATAATACCAAGAATTGGGTATCTTACCCCCGAAATCAACTCCTTTGCTTTCTCCGACTCTATGAACTTGTTCACAACAACCGAAATTGTCTCTATTCCAATATCCTTCCCAAGCTTCTCTATTCTCTCAAGGGTCTCAACGGCTCTGGTTCCGGGTTCGATAACTGCAATAAGCAGATCAACCCCTCTCGCAGTCCCCCTCCCGAGATGCTCAATCCCGGCTTCCATGTCTAAAATCAGCACATCTTCCCGCTTGAAAATCGCATGCCTGAGTATAGCCCTCAAAAAGGCATTTTCAGGACAAAAACATCCTTCTCCACCCTTTTCGATTGTTCCAAGCACCAAAATCCTAACACCATCTTCATTGTAGACGGAATAATCTTCGAAAACGTCATCAACCTTTGGATTTAGTTTATACATCCCCATTGGTCCAACGACTCTCTTCTCTATTATTTCGTGAAGCTCTGACAATGGCTTTGGTTTTTGCTTCACACCAAGCGCTGATGGCAGGTTGATGTCGGCATCGCAGTCTATCGCTGTAACTCTATAGCCATCCTTTGCGAAGAGATGAGCGAGGGTTGCTGCAAGAGTCGTTTTTCCCACACCGCCCTTACCTGAAATTGCAATTTTCATCGCCTTTTGATTAGCAGGATGATTAAAGAGTTTTTGTTATTTTTTCGTATTCCTTCAAAAGCGTGCTCTTCTTATATCCGTGATCAATAAAGTCCCACGGGAGGGTGGAGTCAACGTCTATGGCCTCCAAATACCTCTCGAACTTTCTGTAGTTTGCACCTTCGAGAATCTGTGAAACCTCTCTATCACCTCTCGAAAGAATGGTTTGAAGGGCAAATTCTTTGTAACCAGAAACATTTGCCTCTATTCCCACTTTTCTGGCTTCATTCTTTAAAAATCCCAGCTTCTTCTTGAGTTCAGCAATCCCCTCTTTTAAATTCTCCTTACCACCAAAGGGCATCCACTGAAGCGGAGTGTGAGGTTTTGGAACCAAAGGATTGACTGAAATTTCCACTCTTCTCACAAGCTTTTTCACCCTACTCGCCTGCTCGATAATCGCCTTCACATCTTCAAAATCTTCTCCTGGCAGACCGACCATATAATAGAGCTTCACCTTCTCAAACCTTTTTGATGCAAGCTCAGCAGCGTTCAACACATCTTCCTCACCGATCCCTTTGTTTATGACATCCTGAAGTTCTGATGAGGCTGTTTCAGGAGCTATGGTCAAAGTGCTGACTCCTGCTTTTTTTAGCAATTCAGAAAGTTCCTCATTAAGTGTGTCTGCCCTGACAGAAGATGGAGAAACCTCTTTTCCCTTCTCCACATAATGCTGAAGGATTTCCCTGAACTCCGGATGGTCTGATGGCGAGGGGGCGATTATTGCAATCTTGCCCGTTTCAACGTCTTCTGGAAGCATCTCTTTCCTCCTCCACCTTGGGGGGAAGTAAATTTGCCTAACTATGCAGAATCTGCACCTCCTGACACAACCTCTGCCGATTTCGAGAAGAAAGCATCTACCGTAAGCTCCCTCACTAATTATCTCTCTTTCCATGTGCTTACCCAGTTTTGAGTAAACTCTCTTTACATTCCCCTCTTTTCCCGTAAAAATCCCCGGAATTTCTGAGAGTTCATCCACACTTTTCGCACTAACTATCTCCTCAAGCTTTCCCTCAACTTCCCCGATAAAGAAGGCGTCAAAGTAATCCAAGAGTGGTAAAGGGTTTTCCATCACGCATGGACCGCCAGCTATCTTTATCCCCCTAAAACCACTTTTCTTTAGAATCTCAACAGCTTTGAAGTAATCAGCCTCATACTGTAGGCTGAAAAATGCCACATCAAATTCGGAAAGAGGCGTGGCTGATTCAACACTCCTTAAACCCTCAAAAACGTCGGAATAGAACCTCTCGCATACTGCATCAATTTCGTTAATCTTTGCGTAGATGTATTGTAAGCCAGTGTTTGCTATTCCACCAACATACCTGTTGGGATATACCAAAGCAACCCTTTTCATTCCTCTCCGGTACTTCTTCGCGAAGGGATTGAATTCCACATAATGGGTAGTGTGGAGAAATATTTAAAACTCTCACAAAAATTTAAATATGCCCCATTACTAATTATTCACTATGGCAGTCGTTTATCCGTCAAAGGATTGGTTAGATGAGCTAAAAAGGGTTGTAAATAGTGATGAAGAATACAAGAAGGTTGCAGCGAACTGGGAAGGTGATTACCTTGTCATTTCTGAGGTTGACGAAGAAGCTCTGAACGACTTTAAGAATCCGAAAATTTTGAAGGGATTTCTGTCAATGATATACGCGTTACCCAAAGAGAGGAGAGCGAAATACAAAGGGACTCCTTCTGAGGTCTTTCTAAACAAACTGGGTCTTTCCCTTGATGAAGATGTTGACTTGGACTCCCTCAATTACGAAGAACTTACAGCAAAAGTGGCAGAAATCAAGATCGAGGAAGTTAAAGGTGCAGCTTCATATATCTGGCTGGACTTCTGGCATGGTGAGCTAAGGCATGCTGAACCAGTTGCACCGGGAGAGAAGGATGATGCAAGGTTTAAGCTGAGTGGTCCATATGCGGCTTTTAAGGAGATGATTTTCAAGAAGATTGACCCAACTACCATGATTATGCAGGGGAAGCTGAAGCTTCAGGGTGACTTGGCTTATATGATGAGGAACATTGCTGCCGTCAGAAAATACAACGAGCTTCAGAACTCGATTGAGATTGATACTGATCCCTAATTTTTTCTATTCGACTTGCGCTTACTGTTATCCCAAGCCTGATTTTAAAACCTCGTCGGATGCATAGACGGTGGTGGAGTGAAGAACAGCATCCATGCTCCAAATAACACCATTAGCACGATGGCCGTAAGGAAGATTATCACTCCAGCGATTATGGTGGCTAAAAAGGCTTCGAGGAAGCTCACATCGAGAAGGGTCTTGAGGATGTAGAGGTAGAGGATAAAGGCGATTAAAGGCAGGAAGACTACGAGAGGTGTGAAATGCAGTAGGAGCGAAACCACTGCCGTAACAAGAAAGGCGGCAAAGTTGGCAAATCCGCAATGAAGGATTCCCCTATCCTTTCTCAGCACCTTAAAGGCTACCCAGATGAAGAAGCCCGGAACTATTATTGAAATCAGAAAAAATGCAAGCGTTGCTATGCCGAAGGATAAAAAATCAAAGAAGGGCGGCACCTTCCTCAGCCCCCTTTACCAGCCTAACATATTTCGCCAGATAGCCCTTAAGTTCCTTCTCCCTTGGTTTCCACCTCGCCCTTCTATCCGCAATCTCCTCGTCGCTAATCTTTACTTCCAACTTTCTCTCCGGGATGTCAATCAAAATTGTATCGCCATTCTCAACAAGGGCAATGTTTCCTCCAACTGCTGCTTCTGGTGAGACATGACCAATACAAGGCCCTCTCGTTGCTCCGCTAAACCTCCCGTCTGTGATCAAAGCTACCCTCTGTAATCCCAAGCCAGATATAGCTGCGGTTGGCAACAACATCTCGGGCATTCCTGGCGCACCCTTAGGCCCCATGTACCTTATAACCACCACATCACCCTCTTCAACCTTTCCATCAAGAATTGCCTTCAAAGCCTCCTTTTCGCTGTCGTAGACCTTTGCCATACCCTCAAATCTAATCATATCCTCGCTCACAGCCGCTGCCTTAATCACAGCCCCTTTCTCAGCTAAATTACCCTTTAAAATCGCTATCCCACCCTCCCTGTGGAGCGGGTCGTCGGGAGAGCGTATTATATCTCTGCCCCTCAAAACCGCCTCCTCGGCAATCTGGTAGAGAGTCTTTCCGCTAACCGTCATTTCATCATGGAAGTACTTCTTGGCCTTCTTTATTAGCATCGGCACCCCACCGCTCTCGTCGAGGTCAACAACCATTTCTTTACTTGCAGGGTCGATTGAGACAATGTGGGGAGTTCTTCTGCTTATCTCGTCAAAGAGGTCGAGACTCAGCTTTATTCCAGCCTCTTTCGCAATTGCGGGGAGGTGGAGGACGGTGTTTGTTGAGCCTCCGACAAGCATGTCCATCGTAATCGCATTCTCAAACGATCTCTCGTTAACGAAGTCAAGGGGTTTTAAGTCCTGCTTGACGAGCTCAACCACCCTCTTCCCGCTCTGCTTCGCTATTCTGAGTTTTCTTGAAGAGGGGCAAGGGGAGGTGGAGCAGTATGGAAGGCTGAGGCCAAGGGTTTCAGTGAGTAGCTGCATGCTGTTTGCCGTGTAAAGACCCTGACAGCTACCGCAGTATGGAGCGCAGTAGTCCTCGTAGAGCTTCAACCCAGCATCATCAAGCTTACCAGCCTTATACATCCCCGCAGCCTCGAAGGCATCCTTGATTGACACCTTCTCTCCACCAACCCTCTCGTAGGGCATTGGACCGCCAGTTACAGCCACAGTTGGAACGTTGAGTCTGAGCATTGCCATCAGCATTCCCGGAATGATTTTGTCACAGCTCGCAACAACCACAAGCCCGTCAAACCTGTGGGCCTCAACCATCGCCTCTATGCTGTCAGCAACAATCTCTCTTGATGGCAAAGAGAAGCACATTCCCTCATGCCCCATGGCAATACCATCACAGATTCCTATTATTCCAAACTCAAAGGGAACGCCGCCAGCAGCATATACTCCCTCCTTCACAGCCTGCGTGAGCTTGTCAAGAGTCATGTGTCCGGGAACAATTGTGTTGTAGGCATTGGCAACTCCGATGAAGGGCTTATCCATTTCGTCATCAGTCACACCAAGAGCTTTGAGAAGAGCCCTATGAGCTACCCTGTCAATTCCCTTTTTAACTTCATCACTTCTCATGCACCTACTTTTATTGCTCCCATGTTTTTTAGTTTTCCCTTCAGACTCTCCTGCAGTGTTAGAATATGGAAGGTGTTAGGGCTGTCGAGCCACGCAGCTTGGCTTTCAGCCGAGTCACTATGAGGCTGGCAGTTGAAATTGGGACGATGTCGGTAGCCTTCAACCCCGTGAACTTTAAGAGCGAGTCCGTTACAGCAGCAAGGTCATTGCAGTAGGGAACTATCCGAACCCTTTTGTATTTTTGTTTCAAAAACTCTCCAACCTCCTCTGCGGCGCATTTACCCACCACGAGGATAGGCTCCTTAAGGTTTTCAATCTCCTCTCTGTCAAATCCCTTGCCAAACACAATTGAGAACTCTCCATCTGCCCCATAATCAACGTGAAGCATTTCAAGAACCATAAGGGTATTGTCCAAGCATCCTTCATTGCAGGCTCTCTCTTTCCCCTTCACGAAGGTTACACCTTTCGGATATATTCCAAGGGGTTTGCAGGGGAACTTTTCGGTCTGTAATCCTTCCCGAACTCTATCTTCCCCCTCAACCTCAATCTTTCCTGCGATTTTGTATTTCTCTTCAGCAATCCTCAAGTGATTCACCTCTTCCACCTCGTAGCCCAGCATTCTCGCTGCCACAATATCTGCAGCAAGGGCTGAGGGGCTTGCGATGAGAATTCCCATCGGAACAGCGAATTTCTCAAACATCTTTTCGAGGGGATAATGACCATGGATAATCGCATACTCTCCATCAATTATAGAAAAATTCGGCTTTATGAAGTCGTAAATCGCCGCAATGAATTTATGTAAGTCGAATTTGCTGTGATAAACTCTCCTATCCTTGTGATATATGAAACCGAACTGGTTCTTGAGATTGAGGGTCACAGTCGTCATGTCGTGCGTTTTCAGCTTTGGCATTGATAAATAGAAAGAATCACCATTAACTATCTCTTTGTAAACGATCTTCGGAAAATCTACACGGAAACCACCAATTTCCACCTTCACCGCTTTTTCTTCATCGAGATATATCGGCTTAGCACCACAATCCCTCACAACCTTCTCAATTCCAGTCACCTTGAAAACTAACCGGGTAAAGTTTCCTTGGGTGGAGTTTTCCATAACATATACTTTTTCCGCTCCGATTTTATACAGAGCCTTTATCGCTTCCGCGATAATTCGGGGGGAGGTGTAGCATCCTTTCCTGAAATCAACTGCGTTCACCTTGATATAAGCATCACGTCCTGTCAAATCCACATGGTAACTTTCGAGTATTCTTCCAATCTCCTCATGCAGTGGTTCACGGATTCCAGTGATTGTTATTTTAATTTTCTCAGCATTTTCCATAGTGTATAGTCCTGAAATTTTTG
>DAVR01000030.1 GCA_002507545.1 Archaeoglobus sp. UBA230
TTCCATGAGGGGTTTCATGGAATGGATTGTCTTACGACACATTTAAAAATTTTTAACTCACTTAACATATGGAGCACAGGATTATAGGCAGGCCAAGTTACAGCCTTCTCGAACTAAAACTCAGAAGTGGAGAAGAGGTCGTCGCTGAAACGGGGGCAATGGTTTACATGCAGAATGTTGAGTTAAAAACCGAGATGAGAGGCGGCTTACTCAGTGGTTTGAAGAGATCGCTACTCGGTGGGGAATCTCTATTTCTGAACAGGTTTGTTTCCAAGGGAGAGGGGATAATAGGTCTTGCACCACCCTATCAAGGTGACATAATTCACATACCTCTGAGAGGCAGAATTTTCGCCCAGAGCGGTGCGTTCTTGGCTTCAACTCCTGAAATCAGCATTGATACAAAGTGGGGAGGGGCAAAGACTTTTTTCGCCGGGGAAGGATTGTTCCTGCTTAAACTTGAGGGAATGGGAGACCTGTTTCTTTCATCCTTCGGAAGCATTGAGGAAATTCAGGTTGACGGAAGCCTGAGGGTTGATACTGGTCATATCGTTGCCTTTGAGGATACGCTTAATTTCAAAATTTCGAGGGCTGGTGGGCTTAAAACAACGTTACTAAGCGGTGAGGGGCTTGTTGCGGACTTCAGCGGTAGTGGTAAAGTCTGGATTCAGACGAGGTCTATATCGGACTACGTGGGCTGGCTCTCTTCTCTGATACCAACCAAGGATTAGAGCGGGAACTCCCTCTTTACTTTTTTAGTCTTTAAGACCTCTGTTCCTGTCATTTCTGCAGCTTCACCTATCATTTTCTTTATTTTTGAATTTACAGATTTTTCATCAAAAACGATGTGTTTTGCCTCGCTCAATTCTACAGCCTTTGCGAGAAATTCTGCGCTCAGATACTCGAAGGTGTATTTTGCAAAGTTGTGTCCAAAGGTGAATGTCGTTTCGAGCATAATTTCAGTCTGTCTCGGAGCGTAGTGGGTACCACCAACCCCCACAGCAATGTTCCACTCGCACCTCTCATCTCTGATAGCCTCCAAAAGCGATTCTGCAACAACTGTTGCAGCTTCTTCATCCTCCCACTCCTCCTCTGTTGAACCAATTTCATAGAATGCAGACGGAATTGAGATTTCAGAAGGGCCATGGTGTGTGACCTCAAGTGTGAACTCGAATTCCGGTTTTCTGTCGAGCTTTTCCTTTAAAGCCAGAACGTAGTTCTTCATCGTGTGTGGAGAGGGTTTTGCAAGGCTGTATGGTCTTCCCCCATAATCTGCCGTACCGATGTTGCCTGAAACATGAACTGTGAAAATTTTTCTGGCATCCTTGCTGCTGTGTCTCGACGCGAAAAGGATTTCATTAAAACTGATGTGTTTTGAGAGCTTCAGATCAATATGATCGGCGTAAATAAGCCTTTCATCAATCTCGGCAATTGCAAAATCCTCTGAGATGTAAAATTTGTAATCTCCTTCGCTTCTTTCATCGAAGCTCTCCATCATGAGAAGAGCATCCCGTATGTTCATCCCCGCTTTGTCTTTTCTGCTACACACTATGAGCTTCATAGGGATGGGATTAGCACTGGAGTTATAAATGCTTCAACTGCTGCTGCGATGAGCAAGATAGGAACTATGACCCTAAGGTATACTTTAAGGGCGTGCATGAGATAGGGTTTGAACGCCTCTCCGGCAAAAAGGGATATATAAAATCTATATCCGAGCCAGACTCCATAGGAGCAGGCTATTATTATCGCGGGTATTTCAAGTATTCCGTGGGGTAGTATTGCCATCAAAACCTTCTGAATTCCCCACTCTGGCTGACGGAGCGATACAACAACACCCACGATGTACCCATTGAGAGTTATGAACAGAACGGGAAATATACCGAAAAAGAATCCGGCAAGCATAGCTATTAGCCCTTTTCCAGCATTATTAGCGAATATTATTAGCATAAGAAGTACAGGATTGCTCATATAGTCTCTGAAACCCTCGAAGAACTTTCTCAGCGTGTCGTCAATACCCGGATTCTCCTGCGCGGCTGTATAGCCTACATAGGCGGAGATGAAAAATATCAGAGTTAGGACGAGTGAGACGCTGATTATGAAATCCCTCATTGTTTCTTTAATTCGAACTGCATTTTATAAAGGTTCTCAACTCTCTCGATTGTGTCAGCCTCATCAACATCCTTGTCATCCCTCAACCTAATAAACCTCGGAAATCTTAAAGCGTATCCGCTCTCATACTTTGGACTCTTTTGAATTTCTTGATACGCCACCTCAAATACGTATTTTGGGATAAACTCAACTTTTTTGCCTTCCTGCGATACTATCAGCGGTTTAAATAATTCTGTCATCTCCTCCAAATCCTCTTCGGTAAATCCCGTTGCCACCTTCCCCACTCTCAACAGACTCCCGGTTGTGGTATCAACGCAGGCAAGTTCAAAGGAGCTCAACCAATGACTTCTCTTACCCTCTCCCCATTCTCCTCCTACAACTACCAGATCAAGTGTTTCCATTACTGCCTTCAATTTCAGCCAGTGCTTACCCCTCTTCCCCGGAACGTATGGGGAGCTTGGGTTCTTGATCATAACCCCTTCATGACCAGCATCTACTGCCTGCCTGTATATTGTCTCCACCTTCTTTACGTTATCGGTGATGGTTTGTACTGCAATCTTAATCTTCTCGGACTCTTCAATCACCGATTCGAGTATTTTTCTTCTCTCTTTAAGCGGAAGGTCAATAACTTCTCCCTCGCTATAAAGAACATCGAAAAAGTGGACTTCAAGCGGAATTTTCTCCACCATCTTACCCACATCGTGCTTTCTCCTGAACCTTCTCAGCACATGTTGAAAGGGCATCGGTCTGCCGTCTTTCACGGCAATTATTTCTCCGTCCAGTATGACATTCGGCTTGATACATTTCTTTATCTCCTCCACCATCTCCGGGAGCGCGTTTGTAACATTTTCGAGTCTTCTGGAGTATATCGTAACCTTCTTTCCATCCCAGTGCACCTGAACCCTGCTACCATCAAACTTCCATTCAACCGCAGCTACCTTCATCTCGTCTAATGCTTCCTTAACACCCTCGGCAACCTGAGCAAGCATCATCCTCACCGGAACGTGTATCTGAACACTCATATTTTTCAGACCCTTTTCTCCTTCATTTTTGGCTACAACTGCAACCTTTCCAAGATCGTTGGTTATCATGTATGCTCTCTCCACAATTTCAGAATCCGCACCGAAAGCTCTTGCGATTGCATCCCTCATTATCCCTTCTCCCACCCCAAGTCTCATCTCGCTAAGAATCAGTCTTGTTAGATACTTTGCCTCCATAGGAGACGCCAAACCGTAAAGACCTGTAAGAAGCATTATCTTCCTTTTCCTGCTGCCTTCGCCTGTCAAAGAGGACATTTCATCAAAAGTATCCCTCACCTTTCTTATGGTAAGCTCCTCAAAGGCAAGGGTTGCCATCTTCTTTTTCTCTATCAATTTTTCTGCAGCAAGCCCAAGATCACCGAGTTCCCTAATCATCTCTTCGATCTTCGCCTTCTTAACCCCACTCACGTTTTCCAGAGCTTCATAAATCAAGCCCACACCCACTCCAAGTTCTCTCTCATCCCAAGGAGGATAGACTTTACCCAGAATGAAAAGGACAACATCGTAAAGGTCTTTTTCATCCTCAATCTTCTTTAGAAGTTCAGCTATTCTTGCTGCAAGCTCAAGAGTTGAGGAGATTTTTTCAAGCCTTTCGCAGAATTCGGCAAATTCTCTGAAGAGCATAAATAATAGACGTTGGCAATTAATTAAATTTTATCGCCAACCTTTTAAACTTCCCCCCTCTAATTCTTACGATGGCTCTTGAAGCACTCAAAGATATTGCGAGGAAAATAGCTGGATCGTCGAGCATAGATAAGAAGTTTGTTGAGGAGATGGTTAGAGAGATTCAGAGAGCCCTGATTAAGGCTGACGTCAATGTGAGACAGGTAAAAGAGATCAGCGACGCGATAAAGAAGAGAGCGTTAAGCGAGGATGTGTTGCCCGCCTTGAACGCAAAGGAGCAAATCCTGAAGATCGTTTACGAAGAGTTGCTGAAGGGTGTTGGAGAGGGACTTGAGATTCCGCTAAAAAAAGCAAAAATTATGCTTGTCGGACTGCAGGGGAGCGGTAAAACCACCACAACGGCGAAGATTGCCAAGTATTTCAAGGATAAGGGTATGAAGACTGCTGTCGTTGCTGCAGATACGTGGAGACCAGCAGCCTACGAGCAGTTGAAGCAGCTTGCCGAGGAGTATGGGATAGCCTTTTACGGTGAAAAGGATGAGAAAGATGCGGTGAAGATTGCCAAGAACGCAATTAAGCAGCTTGAGGACTATGATATGATTATTATAGATACTGCCGGAAGACACGCTTTGGAAGATGAACTGATTGAAGAGATGATCAACATTGCAAAGGTTGTGAACCCTGACTACAAGTTTCTGGTTCTGGATGCCGCAATTGGGCAACTTGCGAGCAAGCAAGCTGAGGCGTTCCACAATGCTATCGGGATTGATGCGATCGTCATTACAAAGTTTGACGGAACTGCAAAGGGTGGAGGAGCTTTGTCTGCGGCAAGGCAGATTGGCATTCCGATAGCCTTCATAGGAACGGGTGAAAAAGTTGAAGACTTTGAAAGATTCGATCCTGCAGGCTTTGTGTCAAGACTGCTCGGCATGGGAGACATAAAAGCTCTGATGGAGAAGATAGAGAGGATAGCGAGTGAAGAGGAGCTTGACCCAGAAGCGTTTTTGAAGGGAACCTTTACGCTGAAGGACATTTACAAGCAGATTGAGGCCATGAACAAGATGGGACCTGTTAGGAAGATATTTGAGATGCTTCCCTTTGGATTGAGTATGAAGGTTGACGATGATGTTATGGACATGACACAGGACAAGATGAGGAGGTTCAAGGTGATTATGGACTCAATGACCGAGGAAGAAATGCTGAATCCGAAGATAATTGATTCTTCGAGGATAAAAAGGATTGCAATTGGCAGTGGAACTTCACCACAGGAAGTAAAGGAGTTACTGAAGTATTACAAGACAATGAAGAGTCTGATGAAAAAGATGAAGAAGAACAAGTTACCAATCAGGGGCTTGAAGCTGGGTTTCTGATGAAAGCTGGAGTAGACGAGGCAGGAAAGGGCTGTGTGATAGGGCCTTTGGTGGTTGCGGGAGTTGCGTGCAATTGCGAGGAAAGACTGGGTGAAATCGGGGTTAAAGATTCGAAAAGGCTTTCCCATAGAAGGAGAGAGGAGCTTGCTGCTGAGATACGTAAAATGGGGAAAGTTGAGGTCATTAAAGTTCAGCCAGAGAAGTTGGATGAGATGATGAGATACAAGACAATCAATGAAATCCTAAGGGAATGTTACGCTTCGATAATCAGGAAGCTAAGCCCTGAGGTTGCGTATGTTGACAGTCCCGACGTAATTCCTGAGAGGCTTTCGAGAGAGCTTGAGAAAATGACATCGGTTAAAGTCGTGGCAGAGCACAAGGCAGATGAGAAGTATCCATTGGTTGCTGCGGCCTCGATAATAGCCAAGGTAGAGAGGGAAAAGGAGATAGAGGAACTGAAGGAAAAGCTCGGGGATTTTGGAAGTGGTTACGCAAGTGACCCAAGAACAAGGGAAGTTCTGAGGGGATGGATCACAAAGGGAAAGCTGCCAAGCTGCGTAAGGAGGAGGTGGAAAACAATCTCAAACCTGAAGCAGCAAACGCTTGAAGACTTTTAGCAGGCAAAACCACACAATCGAAAGCGTTATTATCCTTCCAACATACTTAATAAAAAGCCCCGTGGTGTAGCGGTCAATCATGCGGGCCTTTGGAGCCCGCGACCGGGGTTCGAATCCCCGCGGGGCTATCAATCATAAACGTTTAATATAAAGGGCTACACGTGTGTTTTTACATCTCAATTAAGGACGAGGATGTTGAAGATATGGATGAGCTGGGAGAGGATGTGTTTGTGGAATACAACAAAGATGGGGGGATAGGCATAGAAATCTGGCAGGCTCGTAAATATGTAATTCCGGAGATTTTGAAGTTCATTAAGGCGGCGAAGCAGGTAGGGTGATTTTGCAATTAATTCAACCGGTCATAGTCTGTTTAGAAATTACTATCTCCTTTCGAGTCTTCTTCTGAACGCTATAAACACGTTACCAAGAAGGATAATTGACAGTAGCCTAATCGCGATCTCCCACATACCGTATCCGTGTTCCACCGGGAGCTGGAAGAACAGCCTTGCGGTGGCCTCAACATTAGACCAGTAGTTCTCGAAAGCTGGCACTCCGCTAAGGAGACTTGCGGTGATGGGTAGCGTGAAAATCGACCCGACAAGTATCATAAGGGGTCTTAGGAAGGATTCTCCGTACCTCGATATTCCATCGTAAGCCCAGTGCACGATCTTCTCGGGGAAACTTAGATTCTCTCTGAGCATTCTCATCTCTCTGATGAAAAGCTCTGAAGCTTCAGCGAAGGTTCTATTCTTTTCGAAGGATTTTCGGATGTTCCTGTATTCGGCAAGGACAGTTTCTTTACTCAAATGTGGCTTGAGAGCATTAATAGCTACTTTTACGTATTCGTTATTGATTCCAGATTTGCCCTTCTGTTCCATTTCTTTCAGCAAACGCTCGCTAAGAATCCCCTTCTTCTTTATTTCCTTCGGATCGCATATAATCAGGATATTGGAGACATCGGTCATGAGAAAAGAGAGACTGGAAAGTGGGAAGTGGATAAAAGTTACATTCTGCGGGTTTTTGAAGGTTACGAGATGGAAAAGGAGCATGGACTCGATTTCTGGATTGTACCTAAATTCGTCACTTACATTCTTAAAAACAGAAGTATCTTCAAAAATGGAACGTGAGAAGTCGGCACATTGTATCTCTACCTCATTGAATTCTGCATTCCGAAAGTAGGCATTTTCAAAGTCTGCTTTTTGGAATTTGGCTCCTCCAAAATTTGCATCTCTATGAAAGTAAGCTCCAGCAAAGTCTGCATCTTTATGAAAGCAAGATTCTATAAAATATGCACCCTGATTGAATTCGACTTCAGAGAAATATGCATTCTGATGGAATTCAGACTCTCCAAAGTATGCATTTCGATAAAATTTAGCTCCAAAGAAATAAGCATCCTGATTAAATTTAGCCCTCCAAAAATTTGAATCTCGACTAAATTCAGCCATAGCAAACCTTGCATCCTCAAATTCGGCCTCGCTGAAGTTTGCATTCTGAAAAAATTTACAATACGAAAAATTTGCAAATCCAAATTTTGAAATGTTCAATTCCTTAATGTTTATTTCAGGTAAGTTGTATCCTATGCAGATAACGTTTTCTTCCTTATCAACAGCGCTCCTTACCTCTTTGTAGAATTTCTTCCTAATCTCGTCAGGATTTTCTTTCCAATAAGCGGGATGGTGAAAGATGCAGTAGCCGTCCTTTACAGCTTTATGTGGACATTTGTAGCTTACTGGTTTTTTGGTTCTACTATCTAAGTATTCGACTTCTTTTTCACGCCCGTATTTACACAATCCTTCAGTTTCGGAACTCATTTAATCATCTCCCTTATCCATTTTAATAATCATCCTTCCAGTTCAAGAACTCCTCATCCGATTCAGGGGCGTAATGATATTTCTCAAACTCTTCCTGCATCTCTTCAAGGTGTTTCAGAATTTTCTTTCCGAGAGGGCTTAGCTGATAGGCTTTTGATCCTGTTGGTGTATCGTAGATTATTGTTATTTCAAGTATACCGAGATTAAGGAGTTCCCTTATACGATAGCTTAGAGCTTGTTTGTCTCCAATTTCTTTTTCCAGTTCACTCCAGCGTTTTGGCTCGTTTTTGAGCAGATTTAGTATTTCGTAAGACGCTTTTAATCCCAGAGTTTTCAATAGTTCTTTGAATGAGGGTTTTGTTGGATTCATTTGACCAAAGTATGGTTTTTATTTTGATATAAGCAATACCTACGATTTTTCTAACAAAAGTTTGATAATCGTAACTTTAATGGTTTGAAATTTCATACTTTAGATTGAGAAATATAACATGAAGTAATGCTTATATAGTGGATATGTCATACAAAAAATTGGATACAATAGAATACAATAGATATGAGGGTGGACACACCCCAACATTAGAAAGCTTAAGACTTGTGTTAGGGGAGGGCGGGCACGCCCTCACAGGGACACCCTCAGAGGATGTTATTATACCTTGTGTACTCTTTTTTATATTTTTAAATTTAGATAAGTTGGGGAATCCCAATATTTCAGTCCATACCCTTTAAATTGACCACTATTGTCTTTATCTAATCGTTTTATGATACATCTAAAATATTTATCAAAATCAAAGTATTTTTTAGTAATTTCATAACGTTTTTTGGCAATCCACTTTGAAATCGTATATGTGACCACATCTGCTAGTTGTATTCCGATATGTTTATGCGAGGGAGCAAAGAGAGGGGGAACAATGATGTATTTTGAACCTGGGATTGTACTTGCATATACACCTCTTACTATTTCATTCTCTAAATCATTTGTTGTTCCTTTTTGGTGGGATAGGCCGGATTCATCTATCATCAAAAGCATCCATTCAAGTCCGTTGTTAGTAATATACCACGCCAAACGTTCTATTAACAATCTGTATAACTGTTTTCTTGTTTTTTCTGCTACGATGGATTTTTTTAAATTAATGCGACTGTCAATCGTCTCATTAATTCGTTTTTTATCCATGACAACAGATATGATTGTTATATTTGAATCGCTACCTATGTAATCATGAAGTGCATCCATAAGTTCAATTCGTTTATCCAATTTCAGCCCTTTATAGTTTTTATTTCCATGAACGATCTCATTAGCGTGTAATTCGAGATTTCTGTATTTTTTTGGGAGGATGTTGCGCTTAATCTTTTCGATTTCACGGTTCAAGGCGGTGATGTGTGAGTCATGTATAATTATCGCAGAAGCCGCGTAAAATATCTCCTGCTCATTGTTGAAATTAGGATTGCCACTTTCGTCGATGTAGGCTACCCACATCTGTGACCCTCCTCAACTTTTCTTATTCATCCTCTCTAAAACTCATCTTTCTTTCTAAAAACTCCTCATCCGATTCAGGCTGATAATGCCACTTCTCAAACTCCTTCTGCATTTCTTCAATGAGCTTAACAATTTTCTCGCCAAGAGGAGAGAGTTTGTAGGCTTTTGTGCCCGTAGGAGTATCATGGATTATTGTTATTTCGAGTATTCCGAGATCCAGAAGTTCTTTTATTCGGTAACTTGTGGATTTTTTGTCCTTTAACTGATGTTCAAGCCAGCTCCAGCGTTTGGGCGAGTCTTTTAGCATCATGAGTATCTCAAGCCCGCCTTTTTTTGCAAGAGTTTCAATGAGGCGACGGAAATCTGGTTTCATTCAATAAAAGTTAGTAGCATCTTTATAATATTCTACCTTCTAAAAAGAAGGTTAAAGGTTGGAAAATAGAAACATTTTTAAATTGGTTTCTAAGAATAAACTAAAAAGTAGGAGTTGGTAAACATGAAAGTATGGATAGGAGTTCCAGAATTTGTAAAAATGGAAGGCTGGGAAAAAGAGACCGACTACACATCAGAGAACCAATCAAAAACGACCTGAAAGCCAAGGGTCTGCTCGGCGTGCAGAACGGCAGGGAGGAGAAAGGGGCTGTTGTGGTGGAGGGTTGAGGATGTTACAGTCGGTCGTAAATTCTCTCCCGCTTGTCGATTCTCAGGATACGGATCTCCTTACCTCTAACAGCGTAGATAACTCTGAAGTCACCAATACCAATCCGGTAAGTAGCGTCTCTACCTTTGATTTTCTTATACGGCAGAGCGAAAGGATTTTCAACAAGGAGCTTGAACTTCTCCACGATTCTGCTTCTCGCCACTTTGTCAGTCCTATCGAGGAACTTCCTTGCCTGCCGGCTGAGAAAAATCTCGAACGTCATTCGAGTGGGAACTTCTCTCCCATTTCCATCTCAGCCTCGATGTCGTCGAGTTCCTTCAGTTCTTCCTCGCTGAGCTCCTCGAAGCCCATGAAGTTGTCCAGCTTGCTGTTGATTATCTCCAGTTGCTTCTCGATTCTCTGCAGATGTTCGAGAATGGCATTCTCTTGCATATTTGATAATCTGCTAAAGGAAGTTGATAAAGGTTACCTCTTCGAGTATTCCTCAATCTCCTCCAGCTTCTCTAAAACGAATCTGCCGAAGTCTGTGAGGACATACGCCTTGGAGCCTTTTGGGGAGTCTTCGAGGAGGATCGGCTTTACGAGACCGAGCTTAATGAATTCATCGATTCTCCGACTTACGGAGTTCTTGTCACCTTTTGCAATTTTTTCAAGCTCTATCCAAGTCTTTGGCTCCTTAAGTGAGCGAAACAAAACCAGACCTTTTGCTTTGCCGAGCGATGCAAGTATGTTCTCTAAGTTTGACATTAAATCCTCTGTTCGAGCAAAGATACATTTGTTTTGGGTTGAGAATTGTGATTTTGTAATTGAATACAAACAAAGTAACGTATCAGAAACATTTAAATACATGTGTATGATATTAGATACAAAGTTTGGAGGTCAGAACATGAAAGTCTGTTCGGATGTGCCGGAGATGTGGGAGGAGCTGATAAGGAAGGCGATGCGCATAGAGGGCTGGGACACGGTTTCAGCATACATTCAAGACTTAGTCAGAGAAGACCTGAAGAGAAAGAGCTTGCTCGGCGTGCGGAACAGCAAGGGATGGGCTGGTGTGGTGGAGGGTTGAAGATGCTACAAATACTTCAAAAACTCCTCAACTGTCATATCAGCATCCCTTATAAGAGCCCTCAGCAACCCCTTCTTCAGCTCCCTATGCAGCGGAACGGACAGCGTGACAGGCGAACCCTCTTTACGCAAAATAACATGGCTGCCAACAACCCTGTCAACCCGCCAGCCAGCTTTAACGAAAGCCTTAACTGCCTTCTCGCCGGAAATGACAGGAAGTTTAGCCATTCAGACCACGACTTCAACAATCCTGCCCTTCTCTTTGAGATGCTTCATCCTTTCCTCAGCCAGAGATTCGAGGCAGCCGATGATGGCTTCTTTGATGTTCTCCAAAGCTTCCTCAATGGTTTCACCCTGAGAATGGCAACCCGGCAAAGCTGGGCAGCTGACAATGTAGCCACCCTCCTCAGCCTCCTGAATGATGACCTTGAACTTCATGGTACTCTGTTGGTTGATGTTATAGAAAAGAGTTACTGCTGGTTGTACTTCTCAATCTCCTCCAGCTTTTCCAAGACAAAGCGGCCGAAGTCTGTGAGGACGTATGCTTTGGAACCTATAGGCGAATCCTCAATAACTACTGGCTTAACAAGTCCGAGTTCGGCGAGTTCTCTCAGACCTTGGTGCACGTATTTCTTATTCATGAGCTTTTCAAAATCACTCCATTTTTTCGGGCCGGACTTCAGAGAGAACAGAATAAGAAGATTCGGCTTTTTGGCGATTCTGCGGATTATCAGTTTATTGACGTCGAGCACAGTTTTTGTTTTCCAGATTGTATATTTAGTTGGTAGTTTGCTAAAATGCAAAGTAAGTATGCAATTGCGAAAACCTTATAAAGATAGTATTCTTTATTGGATATACAGTTTGCTAAAAGGTGTGTGACGAAAATGAGGTTGTGGATAACTTTCCCTGAGGAATGGGAAACTACAACGGTTGAAGCAGCAGCAATGGAAGGATACAGAAACGATTTGAACAAGTACATACGGCAGCTTGTCAGAGAAGACCTGAAGAGAAAGAGCTTGCTCGGCGTGCGGAACAGCAAGGGATGGGCTGGTGTGGTGGAGGGTTGAAGATGCAGTAGATAACACTTGAGGAGCTGAAGGAGCAGCTTAAAGCTTTGCCAAGGAGTGAGAGGCTTCAGAGGTTAAGAGGGCTGGTTGAGGCTGAGTGGAGGGTTGCGCAATCTTATAAAGCCAATGACCTTCACTAAGTTTTTATTGTGGCAAAGACCCAGAATGATGATTTGGAATTTCAAAAATGAGGTGCTGGAGAATTTTGACGACCTACCTTGAGTTCAGGGGCGGTGTGGAAAAGGTAGACCAAAAAAGAGGGGGCGACGAACGGCAGGTTGTCCTCAAAACAACGGTAATGTTCGTCGTACCTGCGAAGGATATAGCACCGTTACCATTCGAAACCTATTTATTTCAGGGGTCAGACCACAGACCATGCAAGTATCATCTCTGAGGTCATGGTTCCAGATCGGTGATAAAAATTACTACAGCGGTATACTTTTCGCAGTTCACAGGCTTACAGGGCTGATGATGGTTGCACTTTTGCTTCTGCATCTCTATGCTTTCAACGTATCTCTCTTACTCGGTTATAACTACTATAAAATCTTCTTTATAATTGCACTGTTTCATGGAATGAACGGGATAAGGCTCAGTTTACAGGAGCTGGGGTTTTTTTACAATGCCAGGAAAATCATTTCCAGCACAGTTCTCGCATTTTGGCTTATTGGAAGCATACTTATCTTGACCTTCTTTTGAGGTGGTGCTATGAGGTTCAATTCTGTTTTATGGCTAATGAAGATTTTGACGGGAATTCTCCTGATACCAACCATTTTGACGCACTTAAACATCACCCACCTCCACTCGGAGAACCTGATTTTATCCGGGAGTACACTGTATTTTTTGATTTTAATTCTCCTCTCTCTACATATCACAGCAGGTCTGAGAGATATCCTCATTGAAGCTGAGGTGCAAAGATCAGCAACATATCTGGTGCTTTTACTTATCTTTCTGGCTTTGTTGCTTCCCTTAAACTCCAGTGGAAACACGCTGGAAAGCTTCGTAAACTCCACACCTGAAAACGGTAACTGCATTAAAAAACCGGAGTGGATGATATACAATCACGGATACCTGCTCAAGAAATGGAGAGATGAGGTAGTGAGAGACGGGAACAGGTTCCTTCCTGAGTATGGAGAGAAGGGTTTTACAACATGCTACTCCTGCCACTCCTACAGAGATTTCTGTTCAAGCTGTCACCAGAAAATAGGAATTAGCCCAGATTGCTTTAGCTGCCATATTGCTCAGGAGAATTTAGAAAAATATCGAGAGGGAGGTGGTTGGTATGGAAGTTGAAATAAAAAAATTGAAGGAGTTTTGCAAGGAGATAGCTGTCTTAATGGGGTTACCTGAGAAGGACTGTGAAATTGTAGCGGATCAACTGGTTTTGGCCGAACGCTTGGGGCATAGCTCTCACGGAATTATCAGGCTTGTCTACTACTACAGAGCCTTGAAAGATGGTCTTCTCAATCCAAAGCCCAATATCAGGGCACTAAAGGAGAATTCGTGTATTGTGCTTGTTGATGGAGATGGCGGTTTTGGACAGGTCGTTGCAACAAAAACAACAGACTTGGCAATTAAAAAATCCGAAGAATGTGGCTTAGGGTTTGGAAACGCTATAAACTTGGGACACGTTGGAATGCTGTCCTATTATATTCTAAGGGTTATTGAAAAAGAGATGATTGGCATTGCTGTAACAAATGCCCCGGCAGTAATGGCACCGCTTGGGGGCAGAAAACCATTTCTTGGCACAAATCCGATCTCTGTAGGAATACCCTTCAAAGAGCCTATACTCTTCGATGGAGCCATGAGTGTTACCTCAAGAGGAAAAATAATGATCGCAATGCAGAAAGGTGAAAAAATCCCTGAAAATTGGGCACTCGATGAAGAAGGTAAGCCAACCACAGACCCTTCACGTGCGATAAAGGGTGCATTGCTTCCTGATGGTGTAAAGGGCTATGCCTTCGCGTTATTTATTGATTTGATATGTGGTGCTCTCATTGGAGGGAAGTACGGACATGAACTGCCACCAAATTTTGCTTCACAGGGAGGATTTTCCATCCTTGTCATCAACCCAAGATTTTTCAGAAACTACTCAGATTACCTAAGCTCAGTTGAGGATTACATAACCAAACTCAAAAGTGGAGAGACTAACGTGAAGCTACCCGGTGAAATAGAGTTTTCGAGATTAAAGAAAGCCAGCAAAGTGGTACACATAGATCCAAAAATTGCGTCACAGTTGAATGATCTGGCAAAAGAGTTGGGTTGCAGTGTTAAACTATAAAATGAAAGACGGTAAAACTGCTCTGAATGTTTCACTCATCGTTTTTTTAATGTATACAGTATACTACTTAGGAAGACTGAACTTAGGTGCGTTGATACCAGTTATAAGAGATACTCACGGCTTCACAAACACAGAGCTGGGACTGGTTGCAGCATCAATGTATCTGGCTTACACTTTAATGCAGGTACCGTCTGGTTTTCTTGCAGACAGAATTGGGGTGAAGAGAACTCTGATTTTGGGTTGCATTTTTATAGCCGTGGGTAATATTATAATGATAACCTGGTTTCTCTCCCTCCTAATAATTGCCCAACTGATTAACGGTTTTGGCCAGAGTACTGGCTGGAGTTCTCTTGTAAAGTTCGGATACAGTCACAGACGTGAGGGAAGGAGAATCTTGGGGATACTGAGTTCATCTGTCCCTGCTGGAACTTTTTTGGCATACGTTGTTGCAGGTTTCACTGCCGAAAAATTCGGCTTGGATTATGCATTCATAATTCCTGCATTAGTTATGATCTCGGTTGCCTTCCTGATCTCTGTGGCTTTTCCTCCGCACGCTATTTCTCACGACAACAAAAAATTTAAACCTAAGTTTATATTAAATAAGAATGTTATAGCTCTTTCTGTAATCCAGCTATCAATACTTTCAACCATGAACGGTCTCTTTGTTTGGATGCCAGCACTCTTAGTTGATTTATATGAGATAAGCGCCTACGAGGTATATAAATTCGCATCGCTGTTCCCACTTCCAGGAATTATTGGTGGAGTTGCCGGTGGTTATTTTGCCAGCAGATATGGAGATAAACCATCAATTTTTCTGAATCAGCTTATGCTATCGCTTCTAACTTTGGTGATCATAGTCGGTATGCGCCTATCTCTGATCAACTTTTCACATTTCTTCGCTCTGCTTCTCATCCTATCAATGTTCTTCAGATTTGGCTCCGCAGGGTTGTTCTCGCTTGGTGTTAAAACTGCCGGAACAGAAGTAGCCGGAACAGTCTCCGGATTTTTAAACTTCGTAGGTAGCATAGGTTCGGTTATGGTAACAGGACTCATCGGATTCATTCTGGATTACTACCCGAGCTTCTACGTCCTTTGCATATTTGAGGCTATTTTCATATTCTCACTGCTCGTTTCTGCACTACTCTCCGAAAAAGATGGAGAACTACGACTTGACTAACTTACTTTTATAGTAGCTGTGATAGGTATAAATCGCACCCATAGGATTGTGAGCAAGGACCCTGTCCTTCACAGCTAAGCAGGTAACGGGAGCTTTGGAATGCATTATGAAAAGCGAGTCGTGACCAACACAAAGACCAAATATTATGTTAAGCTCCGTTCCCTCCTCATTTAGCAGCATTGCCTGAGCTACTGGATTACACAAAGCTTCATATGCATCTGGTCGTATTCTTTCATGTTTTTCGAGTCCTACTTCCTCTTTTGGAACTGAACCCGTTTTACAAACTACCGATACGACTTCAAAGCCGTTTCTTTTGAGAATGCTGGTAAGAGTTTTTGCTTCGTTTCTCAATCCGATACAGAAGGCTAAACCAATTTTTTTGAAATTACATCGTTTTGCAAATTCCATTGTCTCTTCAAGTCTTGTCCATTTTCCATAACCGGAGGCCTCAACTCTCGCTGAATTTAGCGCTATACTCCTAACCTTGCCCTCTCTTAGATATAGTTCCTTTGAAGCTTTATACAGAGCGCGAAACCTATCGTCTTTCATGGGACAGTTCTCAGGAGCCTTTTCGAGTTCGCCAGTATAGCATGCAAACCTACCGCACTCTCCGCATACAACCATAAACAACATCCAAGCGTGGGCATAAAACTCATTCTAATTTTGGTAAGATTGTTGAAGCATGGGGGATTACTGCCACCGTCTCTGGTTCTGTGTAACCATGGGCAATATCAAGTGCATCTTCAAGATTTTCTGTCAGTTCAACCTTTAGAATTCTACCCGTCTCCTCCTCAACCTCTTTGGAGACTAAAATAACTTTGTTCCTCAAAAGAGTTCTCGCCCAGAGGTATGCCTTGTGTACCCCCATTCTAAAGGGTGTTCGGAGAAAGTAATCCATAACCTCCTCTGGCGTATCAAAAGATTTCATCACATGCTCGAAAACGGGGTTTCCAATACCCTCACGACATTCTGCAGTGAGTATTATGACTCCACCCTCTTTAACTACAATTTCAGAGGTCGCCAAGGCTTTCTGAGACTGGTACACATCAATATCTCTCGGGTATCCACCCGGAGAAGCTAAAACTAAATCGGCTCTCCTTGATATTCTAACTTCAAAAAGCTCCTTAGCATATTTCACTCCCGCTCTATGAGCCTCATACCAGTGACCCGCAAAAATTTTCGCTACCTCATCCTCCGAGTTCAGAACAGCGTTAACCAGTAAATCAATTTTCGCTCTTTTCCCAATTTCCTCAATTTCCTCTCTTGCGGGATTTCCGTCCAAGATACCCAGTCTTGCTTTGGGAGATGTGAGTAGAGAGTGTGTGGCTTCAATCGTTTTTTGGCCAGCAACACCCACAGCAGCCCCTTTTGCTCCTCCCGTATACCCCATGATCTGATGCGGAGTTATTGCACCAGTGACAATTCTTTTATCAGCCTTTACGAACTCCTTATTTAGCCAGATTGGAGTCCCTCTCCCAGTTTTGCCCAAATAAACAAGATTTTGATCATCTCCTGCATCATGGAACAACAATCCTCCAACTCTTTTGAGCACATTTTTTCCAATTATTGCTTTCACAGCCTTTTCATTTGGAGCATGCAACCCTCCGCCAACCATCAACGTTACCTGCGAGCCGTCCACCTCAAACTCCTCTAATTTGTCAAGAATTGCTTCTACAATTAAACCAGAAGGTAAGGGTCTTGTTTGATCGCTCACAACTATGCAGACGTTCTCTGCTTCCCTGAAAAATTCTATGCTTTTAATTCCAATCAGCTGATTAAGAGCATTGTAAACTTCCCGTTTTATGTCCTCTACTTTCTCTACTTTTTTTGACTGCAAAATATTTATTTCATCCTCCAGTTCGACTTCCATTTTGCCCTCTCCGTAGGGAAGTGCAACCCTCAAGCGGCTCACCTTTGATAAAGCACAAATTTATATCTTGAGACAGATCTAATGGCGAAAGCCATAAGCAAAATTCCCAGTGCCCATATACCCGCTGAAATTAGAATCTCTAATATCGTTGGTGTGTATTCTTCAATCAGACCTGTTGGTGAGGGCACATAGGCTGGAACTATAAGTAGAAGGCCCTTGTCCATCCACACCGAAACTAAAATGAAAGTGGAGGATATTGCCAAGAAAACTTTATCTCTCCTCGTAGTCGGGATTATCAAAAGAATTACTGCTGCCAGTCCCAAAATAACACTAATCCACCACATGGAGGTCAAATTTCCGTAATTTTCGATTCCAAAAAATAAATAGAGGTAGTGAGTAACGTGTTCCGGATTGGCTGAATACATACTGGTAAAAATCTCGACTCCTGCCAAAAACAGGTTACAGACCATTGCAAATACACCAATCTCAGCCAATTTAAGCAAGGCTTCATTTTCGATCTTCAGTCCAGTGTACTTTTTAGTAATCATTCCTAAGATTATCATCATTGATGCTCCAGAGGCAAATGCAGAAGCGAGAAATTTCGGAGCCAATATTGCAGTATTCCAGAAGCTTCTGGCAACCAAACCAGAATATATAAAAGCTGTAACTGTATGGATGCTGATAGCCCACGGTATTGATACCACCGCCAGAAGTTTTGCTATTTCACTCCTGCCCTTAAGAATGAAGGTTACGACTCCTATGTTCAAGAGAAGATATGTAGAAAGCACAATGAAATCGTAAAACATTACCGATGTGTATGAGGGATATCGAATGATATTCAGAACTCTATCAACTCTTCCCAGATCAACCAAGATGAAAAGCATACACATTACTATAGCACATATCGCAACAATCTCACCCAATAACGCCAAACTCCTGAACTCTCTGTAGCTGTACAAGTAATAGGGTAAAACCAGTATGACGGCGGAGGCAGCTATACCCACAAGAAAGGTAAAATTCGAAATATAAAGCCCCCAGCTCACCTCTCTTCCCATCCCTGTTACGGTGAGGCCGTAGGTTAGCTGAAAATAATAGGCAATTGAACCAGCTAAAATCAGAGGGACAAGGCATAAAACCAACATTCTAAATTGCGACATGAATGTCACCTACAGCAGATAGTAAACCTTCGGTTCTGTCCCCAAATACTCCTTACACCTCAAAAATACGTCAGAATTCAGAATCTCTGCGATCTCTGACTCCAGTTTGTTGATATCTCCGAACAGCATTGCACCCTTTGAAGCCTCAACACAGGCTGGCATCATCCCTCTGTCTATCCTCTCAGAACACATGTTGCACTTTTCTACAACTCCTGCAGTTCTTACAGGAAACTCCGGGTTCACAAGCTCAATATAGGGTCTCGGGTCTCTCCAATTAAATGACCTCGCACCATAGGGACATGCTGCCATGCAGTACCTACACCCTATGCATCTGTGGTAATCCTGTTCCACAACCCCATCATACCTCTTAAACGTGGCTCCTGTGGGGCAGACCTTGACGCATGGAGGGTTCTCGCAGTGGTTGCAGAAAACCGGCACAAGAACATCTCCAAGCCTGCTTTTTTCTGATAAATTTTTCGGAAAAATCTCTGAGAGTTTTGAAAGCCATATCCAGTGAATTCTATCCTTGCCCTCTATCACAGGAATGTTGTGCTCCCTTCTGCACACTTCAACTACCTTTAACATCTCCTCATAGCTAAGTCTGCCAAACTTGGATACATCCACAACTATCCCCCACTTGGGATTCTCTGATGATTCTCTGAAGCTTGCTAAAACCTTTTGAACCATCCACGCAGGCAAAGAAAAGGAAAGGATAGCTGAACAGGTTAAAGTTACAAACTCCCTCCTTGAAAGCACAGTCACCACCAGTCAAAGTAGCTTTCTCCTAAGCCTTTGTATCGCCTCAGCAGGCTCAACTCCCTTAGGACAGGCTTCACTGCACTCACCAGCAAAATGACATCGCCAAACACCCTTGTCAGAGTTTAAAATTTTCTCCCTCACATCAAACCCCTCATCTCTGCTATCAGCTAAATACCTGAATGCCTGTGCAAGTGCCTGCGGTCCCAGATATCTACCCCCACTCCTGAAAATTGGGCAAGATGAAGAACAGAGTCCGCACATAATGCAGTAGGCAAACTGGATGTATCTGCGAACTTCTTCAGAAGTTTGAAAGTAAAATCCCGTTGGATTCTCCTGTTCCTGAACGTTTCTCCTAATTAGATACGGTTTAACACTTCTGTGTTTGTCAAAAAAGTCATCCATTTCTACTACAAGGTCTCTGATCACTTTAAACTTGGGTAGTGGTTTTACTTCCACCACATCGGTTTTCAGAGTCTTAATTATGGTCTTGCAAGCAAGTCTTGGTTTATTGTTTATCAGCATGCCACAAGAACCACACATGGCCATTCTGCAGGAATAACGTAAGTTTAAGGAGGGATCAATGTTCTCCTTCACCCACAAGAGTGCTTCTAAAACTCTGGTATACTCATCCACTGGAACTTCGTATTCGGCAAATTTTGGTTTTCTTTCGCGTTCAGGGTCGAAACGAAAAACTCTCAGAGTGATCTCCCACTTCATTTGTTAATACCTCCTCTCTTCCGGCTTCCATTTCGTTATCTTTACAGGCCTGTATGAGACGGCTAATCCAGCATCGGTAATCCGAACTACGGAGTGCTTTAACCATTTTTCATCATCTCTTTTCGGAAAATCTGTTCTGTAGTGCGCACCCCGAGATTCTTCTCGTTTAAGTGCGCTTAAAGTTATAACTTCGGCGACATCCAGCATGAAACCAAACTCTATGGCGTTTGTAAGCTCGGTGTTAAACACTTTACTCGAATCATCTATGCTCAAATCGGTCAGATATGATATTTTTAGCTGCCTAATTCTTTCAAGTGCTTTTAACAATCCAGCCTCATCTCTGAACAATCCAACATAACTCTCCATAATGTGGCTCAATTCTTTTTTAAGCTCATAAGGATTCCTCGACCCTTTTATTTGAGTTAGTCTCTCAAATTTCTCCATTTCCCTCTCAGCATTCTGAAAAACACGTGATGATGAAGTGGCATTTTTCCTCATTGCGTAAACAGCAGCATTTTGTCCGGCAATCCTTCCAGTTGCAAGGCAGAGTGGTAAAGAGTTGCTTCCCAACCTGTTGGCACCGTCAAAACCCGGACAAGCTACCTCTCCAGCAGCGTAGATTCCCGGAATAATTGTTGTAAGATTTATATCAACGTCTATCCCACCCATGGCAAAGTGTGCAGCAGGTCTTACTGGAACAAGTTCTTCAAGGGGGTCTATGCCTATAAAATCTCTGGCATTCTCAACAAATGTCTTGTATATAGTCATCAGTTTATCCTCCCCCACAGGTCTTGCGTCGAGCATTACACATTCCATGTCTTCTGGACCTTTAAAACCTCTACCCTCTCTTATCTCGGTTATCATTGCCCTGGAAACTATATCCCTGGCTGCCAACTCCATTTTAGAAGGAGCATAGTGTTTCATGAACCTCTCACCCTTTGAGTTTAGCAGAACTGCGCCGTGACCTCTCAACGCTTCGGTGGCTGGTATGCCGTGTGGCACCATACACGTGGGTAGCCACTGAACGAACTCCATATCTTTCAGGGGTATACCGGCTCTGAGTGCAATTGCAAAGCCGTCACCGGTGGTGGTATGGGCATTAGTCGTGAATTCCCAAAGCCTCCCCAGCCCACCTGTTGCAATCACCAGTGCCTTCGATTCAAACAGAACATAGTTGCCAGAACTTTTTTCCAGTGTCAGAAGACCTCTGAACTCTCTATCATCAATTATGATGGAAAGAGCAAGATACTCATCGTACCTCTCGAAATTTTCAAATTTCAGCAGAGTATCATAGAGAGTCCTCATCAAAAAGAATCCTGTTCTGTCTTCGGCAAAAACCGTTCTGGGGACGTCATGTGCACCGAACAAGCGCATTGCAACTGAACCATCATCATTCCTGCTCCAAGGACGACCCCAGTGCTCCAATTGTAGAATTTCTTTTGGGAAAAGTCTTACATATGTCTCGACGACATCCTGATCAGCCAGAAAGTCACTCCCTTTTACCGTGTCGTATGCATGCTGGTCAAAACTGTCATTCTCCGATAACACTGCTGCTGCTCCACCCTCAGGGGCAACAGAGTGTGAGCGCATTAAATGAACCTTAGAGACAATACCCACGCTTAATTTATCCTTGCTGACCTTCAAAACCTCAACTGCAGCCCTTAATCCTGCCAATCCGGTGCCTAAAACAAGCACATCGTGCTTTCTGATTTCCATTTTGGTTACTCCACCTCCTTTCTGAACACTTCAGCAAGGTCTGCAACCAAAGTATCCACAATAACGGGAGCTTTTTCCTTTGCGTAACTCAGAATTTTATTATAAATGCTGTTACCGTGAGAATCCATGGCGACAGTGAGGGGTCCAAAATCCCTAACCTCAAAAACCCATAGACATTCAGGGAATAAGTCTTCCCAGAAAACATCCTCAATTCTCTCTATCTGCAAAGTTTCCAAAGCTGCTGCTCCGCCAACTATGGCGAAATAAACCGCTCCAAATTCTTTCATCGCTTTCAAACTACTCTCAAGCAACCCACCTTTGCCTATTACTGCACTGACACCGTATCTTTCAATTAAAACTGGCGTGTATCTCTCCATTCTTGCACTTGTTGTCGTTCCTATGCAGATTTTCTCCCACCTTCCTTCAACCTTCCTTGCATTGGGAGCGGTGTGAAGCAGAACATGGTTTTTCAGATCAATCGGAGGTTCAATCCCTTCATCCACTATTCTGCGCTGTGTCGCGTCTCTTATCCCTATGATTTTGCCATTCAGATATACCACATCCCCTATCCTGAGCTTTCTCACAGTCTCCTTGTCAAGTGGAGTGCTTAGGGTGTATTCCATTCAAAACACCTCATATGTGGTATTCAACTTCAAGTCGGTCATTTATCAGCGCTTCAGCTCTCTGTCCTTTCCAGCACTGCGTGTTTATCGCAACTGGAAGCTGACTGATGTGAGTGTCTGCAACCTCTATATTCACAGCCAGAGCGGTTGTTTTACCGCCCAAACCCATCGGTCCTATGCCTGTTTCATTGATGGCTTTCAGCAATTTTTCTTCCATAGCTCTAATTTTGGGATTAGGATTGGGAGAATCTATTCTTCTCACAGTTGCCGCTTTTTTAGCAAGCCATGCGCATTCATCGAAAGTACCGCCAATACCAACACCCACTATCGCGGGTGGACAGGCTTTGTTTACCCCGGCAATCACACTTTCGATTACAAAATTTACAATGCCTTTTATACCATCAGCCGGTGGAAGCATCTTTAAAAAGCTCTGATTCTCTGAACTGGAACCCTTCGGAACACACACAACCCTGATGGACGATCCGAGATTCTGCTCATACTCCAGATGAATCACCGGAATTCTAATTCCTACGTTGTCGCCTTTAGACTCTCTTGTGACTGGGTCCACCATATTCGGTCTCAGGTAGTATTTTTTCGTGGCTTCGCTCACGCCTCTGCGTACTGCATCGCACAGCCTTGCGTAGTTGACATCCACATTTTCACCGACAGCGATGTAGAACACCGGAGTCCCTGTATCCTGGCAGACCAGCATATCGTGACGTTGTGCAACCTCTATGTTCTTCAGTATGGTTTCCAGTATCATTTTTCCTGTTTCACTGTCTTCTTCCTGATAAGCCTTTTTCAGAGCTGATTTAACATCAGAAGGTACGTTCTTCAGAGCCTTTACGTAAAGTTCACTACAAACCTCCTGTAACAGGCTATACAGTCTGGTCATAAATCTCAAAAATAATAGATTACATTGAGGGATACAGTCTTGTAATCGTGAAGTTGTCGTGCCTCAGAATTTCAGCTGCGGTCAGTTTTCCATTTGCTACCTTCACCGTGAAATCATACACCTTTTTAGCTCCCTCATCAAGCGATATTTCGCCCATTGTAATTCCGCTAACATCCACGTCTATGTTGTCCCTCATTTGTTTGGCTGTGATCGGATTCCCTGTAATTTTAACCACAGGAACAATTTGATTCCCAACAGTATTTCCCTTACCCGTCGAGAAGAGGTGTATTGCAGCACCGGCAGCTGCAAGAAGGGTTACCTGTTCTTGAGCGCTTGAACTGGTGTCCATAAACCACACACCCTTACCTTTCGGCCTTTCTGCAGGTCTAAGCACACCTTTTATCGGCCGATTTGGTACCTTCTGAATGTTCCCAAGTGCTTTTTCCTCAATTGTTGTTAAACCTCCTGCTATATTTTCCTGAGTTGGCTGTGATCCAAGAATGTCTGCACCTTTTGACTTTGCGAACTCGATGTAGTCATTGAAAACCTTCAAAAACTTCTCTCTCTCCTCATCACTTTCGAATCTCGATGCAACTATGTGCTCTCCTCCTGCCAGTTCGGTGGTTTCGCCGAAGATAAAGGTTCCGCCCAGATCAACAAACCACTCCCCCACTCTGCCAATAACAGGGTTGGCGGCTATTCCAGAAGTTGTGTCTGAAGCTCCGCACTTCACACCTATAACAAGCTCAGAAAGTTTGCATGGTTCTCTCTGGATTTCTGTTGCGTAGGAGACAAGCTCTCTTGCCTTTTTTGCCGTCTCTTCAATTGCCGAAATCGTTCCCTGACCGATGACCCATACCGACTCTACAGGTTTTTTACTCCTTTTGGCAATTTCTTCGGCGATTTTCGTAGTCCAGTTTGGTTCTATACCCACAACAACTGCCGCAGCAACATTGGGATTGCAACCTACACCTATCAATGTTTCAAAAGTCAGTTCTAAGTCTTCTCCAAACTGCAGTCTGCCATACTGGTGGGAGACGGCTTCTACACCCCTCAGAAGTTTTGCTACACCTTCAACCACTACTGCACCAGCATGATCAACAGCAATCAGGGCTACGTGGTTTCTGACGCCTACACTACCATCATCCCTTCTATAAGCCAGTATCTCCACATCTTCCATACTACCACCCAAAAATTACGAATACTTTAAACTTCTCAGATTATGGATGTGCACGTGTTCTCCTTCCGCTATATCTTCAGTTGCCACACCTATTGTCTCTCCGTACTTTATTACCTCACCTCCCCTCTGAATTCTCTCCAGCGCGACCTTGTGTCCAAAAGGAATTTCCTGCTTCACTTCAATTTCAAGCTCAGCCCCGTTTCTGTTCACCTTTATTTTGTCCCCAGGTTTCAGGTCTTCGAGTGCCACAGCAACGTTGTCTCTTTTATCATGGATGTGAACTTTCTTATACATGGTCAGTCCTCATACCTTTAGTTTAAAAAGGTTTCTAATACTTTCGTCTTGATATACCAAAAATCAAAACTGAATTTTTACTTAAAATTTAATTTTGATTTTTTAAAACCTTGTTTAAAACATCCTTTTCTACCGATCGCAAATGTTCTTCCATATATTTACTCGCTTTCTCGGGGTCTCGATTTATCACAGCTTCTGCAATTTTTTCATGTTCCTTCAAAGACTTAATCTGACGGCCCTCAATTTTCAGAGTATGAGACCTAATTTCAGCCAGAAAATCCAGTAAATTAGACATTAAGTTAACCAGTACAATATTTCCTGTAGACTCTGCTATCAGCGTGTGAAATCTGTTATCATGATCTATTAACGTAAGCAACGTACCCTCGCTTTGGGAAGATATACGATTTTTTGTTGTTTCTATTAACTCCCTAAGCTGGTTCAACTGCTCTTGAGAAGCTCTTTTTGCCGCCCATTCTGCTGCCTTCACTTCGAGTACTCTCCTAATTGCCATGATATCTTCAATAGTCTTGTAGTCTGTTTTCTGAACCTCAAAGAGTTTTCTTACCAAATGATCAGGATTTTCCGCGCTAACAAAAGCTCCCTGTCCATGGACTATTTTTATCAAACCCTGAGCTGCAAGTAACTTAAGAGCTTCCCTTACAGACGTTCTGCTCACGTTGAGAAGTTTAGCCAGTTCCCGCTCTGAAGGTAGTTTCTCTCCCGGCTTCAGCTTACCGCTTAAGATTGAGGATCTTAATACTTCCAGCACCTGAAGGTAAATGGGTTTCCTTTCATTTACTATGGGTTTAAACATCCTTCTCTCCTCTCTGTGATGTCAAATTAATTTTTCCATTATTCAATATAGCAGCTTCACACCTGTTATCAAAATTATCACCAAAACTAATGTTCTGAACATCTCCTGTGAAAGTTTCTTGTTCAAATGATTTCCCAACAGACTCCCAAGGACAATCAGGGGTGACAAGACAAAAACCATTAAAACTAAATCAACTGTAAGTATCCCAATCCGAACGTAGCCCACCGTTTTGGCTACATTTGTAATTACGAAGAAAAGTATGAAAAGACCGACAAAGATTCTTTTTTCAAGTTTTCTGGTTAGAAGATAGACCGACAGCACAGCCCCTCCTGCATGCGATACCGCGCTCACAAATCCCCCAGCAAATCCAAAAATAATACCTGATCTTCTTCCCAATCTCCAATTTTCGGGAATCGTTATACTAATCTTCCAGACTTTGCTGATGAGATTGTGCAGAACAAAGGATACGGCGAACGCACCAATCCAGTAACGGAAGATGGTCGAAGGAATAAACTTAACCAAGACAACACCTACTGCAACACCTATTACTGATGGGGGTACTATCAACAAAGCCTCTCGGCTGTTCCATTCTTTCCAGTAAAGTTTCAAACCCACAATGTCCGAAATTAGCATTGCTGGTGCTCCAATGCCGAGTGCTGTTTTAGGGGGGAGTACCAAAGAGAGCAATGGAAGTAAAAATATGCCTGCCCCAACACCTACCCCCGTCTTTACAATTGCCGAACCGATTACAGCCAAAGAGATGACAAAGAGTAAAAGATAATCTGCTTCAAACAATTCCATCGTCCTATTTCCTCCTATACAGTAGAAGGGGTGGAACAAGACCAATAGCAATCAGTGCAAATCCAACAATGTCTATCACGATCGTTGAAACTCCCGGTAATAATGCCCCAATGGGAAGAACTATCAATAACCCTCCGATAATGAGAGTAGCCCTGCTAAAGGTTTGTTTAATTGGCCATGAAAACACGGACGCTTCGATAGCCAGCACAGCAATGATGAGAAGGGCAATGTCCAACAGTATTTCGAAGGGGGAACCGACAAGCAATATAGCTGGATGCAGTACATACCTGACGGGTATTATGAAGCTCGGGATGACCATTTTCATTGCCGTTAGGGCTATTTTTATTGGATTCCCTCCCGAAACGTTTGCTGCTGCGTATGCTGCTAATGCCACGGGGGGCGTAATTGTAGAATAAATGGCAAATGTGAAAACGTAAAAGTGTGCTGGTAGTTTCTCAACTCCAGATGCAATCAAGGCGGGAGCAATTAAAGCTGCTGCAAGAATGTATGCTGCCGTCGTTGGCATCCCCATCCCCAGAATTATTGCAAGAAAGGCTGCTGAGATTAGCAGAATGTAAACATTCCCATGACTGATATCAACCAAAATTTTCGAGAACATTACTCCTAAGCCTGTTAGCGTAAGCACACCTACTATAATTGAAGCCACCCCACATGCCATTGCGATCATGATGGCGTTTCTCGATGCCTGATCCAAGGCATTCCACATTTGAAGTGGTCCAAGACGAGTTTCTTTTCTCAAAAAGCTTACAATGAGCAAAATCATAATTGAAATGAACACGGCTCTGTAAAGCGAGAAACCAGTCATTAGCATGTAGACGAGTGCTCCTATAGTCACCGCAAAGCTGGCAAACTGTCCCAGTTCTTCTTTCAGAGTAACTCTGAGCGGTCTAACCTGTTCAGGGGGAAGACCCATGAGCCTTCTGTTTTTTGACTCAGCATGAACGGCAAAGAAGGCTGCAAGATAGTAGAGCATGGCAGGAATGATGGCTGCTGCAGCAATTCTTATATATGGAATCCCGAGAAATTCCGCCATAACAAAAGCTCCTGCGCCCATTATAGGTGGCATTAGCTGACCGCCAGTCGAGGCAACAACCTCCACAGCCCCAGCAAAATTTCTATCAAATCCAAATTTTTTCATTGTGGGTATCGTAAAGACGCCCGTTGCGTAAACGTTTGCTGCTGCACTTCCAGAAATTGAGCCGAATAGCGAGCTGGAAATAACTGCAACCTTCCCGGGACCTCCAGTGCTTTTGCCCACAAGAGAAAGTGAGAAATCCAAAAAGAATCTGCCAACTTTGGTAGCCTCAAGAAGGGCAGCAAGAACCACAAATAGAAATATGAAGGTTGCAGAAACCATTGTTGGTATGCCCCACAGCCCCTGAGTGCTTATAAAGAGAGCATGTATCCACCACCAGTCCTGTATTTTTGGTATGTTCAACGTAGGACTTATCTGAATTGTAGCAAATAGATATCCGGCAACAAGAAAAATAAGGGCTAAAAGTGGCAAAACTTTCCCAACAGACCTCCTTGCAGCCTCTAACACAAGGACAACTGCCAGAATCGTGAAAATCCAGTCTGTGGGCAGGGGGCGATCAACATAAAGCACCGTATCCATAAACCTATCGTGATTTATTAAAATATACAATAGAGTGGAGAGAGTTAAAATAACGAGTGCCAAATCTAAAATCCTATACCTCAACTCTTCTCTCCCAAGAAACGGATACACACAGAAACTAAGAGCCACAAGCAGAAGTAAATGTACTGGTCTCTGCGTTAACGCATCGAAAATACCAAAAGCTCCGGTGTAAAGGTGAAACATAGCTATAGTAACCGAAAGAATAGAAACGCCAATTCCTGCTAAGCGTTTAAGACTCATAACTGTCCCCCACTAAAAAATTGAAAAATTTATAAAGTTTAACTCATATATCCCAGTTCTTTGTATGCCTCCACAGCGCCTGGGTGAAGCGGGAATGGACTAAGCTCATACATCCCAACTCCCGGTTCAAAGGTAGCCAGCATTGCATGCCTTTCTCTGAATTCGTCTGGATGCTCTGCTATCGCCTTCACAACTTTGTAAACTACTTCCTCAGGTACATCCTTATTCGCTATGATGTATCCAGTATCTTTGAATCCAATTATATCTTCCTTCTGTTTAGGCAGTGTTCCCGCCGGTATCATCACTTTTTGGAGTCCGTATTGTTTTGATATCTTGTCAGCGAGTTCCTCAGAAACGCCCACGTATTTTACATCCTTCAATGCCGTTAGCTCCTCCAGCCAGCCCACCTTTTTGCCACTAACTGCCAGAATAGCATCTACATGTCCATCTCTCAGCAAGCTGGCTGCATCAGACCAAACAACTCTTGTATAGCTACCTCCCCAAGATTTTATCGTGTCCTCGTCCATTCCCACATCTTTAAGGATGGCATCCCATACCCATCCACCAAAAGTTCCTTGTGGCTGGTTGGTCACCCTCAGCGCATACTTATCTGCGGCAATTTCTTCCACTGTATCATACGGAAAGTCGGCTCTTGCTACAATATAGTAGTAAATCTCTATCTGATCAACAAAAACCCCTCTGACGTTTTCAGGAACGGGTTTACCCTCAAACGGACCCAGTTGTTTAGTAGCGAGTGTCGCTGCAGTTACAGTCGTATGAGCAAGATCAAGTTCACCAGCCTCGACACGGGGGATATTTCCTACCCACCCTCCAGGAACGATATTATAGGTTATTTCCGGATAATATTTCGAGGTAATCGCCATCGTTGCACTCATAATCGCAAATCCGGTACCACCAGGTGTTCCTCCTGCTGTTGTCAAACTGTAAGTTGTTGGTGGAGTAGTTGTTTCTTGAGGTTTTTCTTCTGGTTTCACCTCTTGCTGGGCGCATCCCGCCAAAGCAACCACTATCACTAATACTGCTGCCACTATCGTTCTAACTTTTCTCATTCTACTTCCCTCCGGTATGTGGTCTTACCACTACTGTGTCGAGGTTATTTTAAAAATTTTTTGGTATTTATAGTCATAACCCAACTTCAGCATACAAAAATCATGCACCCATAAAAAGTGGACATTGAAAAAGACCAAGGAGACTTGAAACAATTGTTGAGGGGTTGAAAGATAATCAGATTACGCCTTATATAGCTTCGCTCTTGGAAACTGGAGCGAGGATGGGGAAAAATTCCGCATGTAAGAGCCATTTAACCAAAAAGTAGGATGCTCCGGCCGGGATTTGAACCCGGGTCACGGGATCGAGAGTCCCGTATGATTGGCCGGGCTACACCACCGGAGCCTGAATGCGATAATGCTCAGGTGTTTATAAATTCTTCTGTCCCCCTTCCCTTCCGCCCCAAAATAAAAAATAAAAAAGAAGATCACTCGATCTTTATTCTCTTTCCACTCTTCTTTGGTGTTTTCTTCCTCAGAACGACCTCAAGCACACCGTTGTTGTATCTCGCCTTTGCTGAATCAGGTTCGACCTCTGCGGGTAGCTCGACCATCTCGTAGTACTTTCTGCTCTCTCCCTCCGCCCTTATCTCAAGAGAGGTTTCAGTTGCATTGAGTTCTATGTCCTCTTTGTTTACTCCGGGCATCTCTGCGATGACCTGCACCTCGTTGTCAGTCTCAATTACGTCAACCAGTGGCTTCCTCTCCTCGATTCCTGCCTCCCTTATTGTGGGCTTCGTACCGAACTCCCTGATCTCAGGTTTGCCATCAGGACCGATTCTGATGGAAAATCCTCTAACAATCGGCTTAATCTCACCGCTCTCTGCCCTTCTGAACATGTCTTCGATGTCCCTCATCATCCTTTCGAATATGTCGTCTATCCCGAATCTTCCGAAGAATTCATCGAATATGTCCCACTCTTCATCCCAATCCTTCCTTCTCCTTCTCCACACCATCTCACACCACCTCCTTTAAAAATTAGGCATACATCCTATGAAAGTCCTCAATCATCTTCTCATACTTCTTTACGTCTTCCTTAGTAAGACTTGGCTTCACCTTCTTCAATACCTCCTCAAAATGCTTCTTTGTTATCTTAAGCTTCTTAGCAGCCTCTTTTGCCTCTTCTTTTGTCATTCCGGGTTTGATCAATTCTCTTATCGCCAACATCCCTGCCTCTCTACACACTGCCTCAATATCCGCTCCGCTGTATCCCTCAGTCTTCTCTGCAAGCTCCTCTATGCTCACATCATCATCCAGAGGCTTTCCTCTCAGATGAATCCTGAATATTTCTTCTCTTGCCTTCTTGTCAGGTGGCGGGATATAGATGTGTCTTTCAATTCTGCCGGGTCTCAGTAAAGCTGGATCGATCATGTCAGGCCTATTGGTTGCCGCTATGACCACAACATCCTTCAGCTCCTCCATTCCATCGAGTTCAGTCAGCAACTGGCTAACCACTCTTTCTGTAACATGAGAGTCACCTATGCCTCCCCTTCTCGGAGCAAGGCTATCTATTTCATCGAAGAACAACACACATGGAGCAACCTGCCTCGCTTTCCTGAACATCTCTCTGACGTGCTTCTCACTCTCTCCAACCCATTTGCTCAGCAATTCTGGCCCCTTGACGCTTATGAAGTTCGCATTGCTCTCGTTGGCAACAGCCTTTGCCAGCAAAGTCTTACCAGTCCCGGGTGGACCAAAGAGCAGTATTCCTCTTGGTGGTTTTATGTTTGCAGCCTTGAAAACATCAGGATACTTCAGAGGCCACTCTACAGCCTCCATCAGCTCTTGCTTTGCCTGTTCCAGCCCACCTATGTCCTCCCACTTAACATTCGGAACCTCAACCAGCACCTCTCTCATTGCTGAAGGCTCGATGTTCTTCAATGCCTCCATAAAGTCATCCCTCGTCACCTTAAGGTTCTCGATAAGCTCCGCTGGTATTTCCTCTGCCTCAATGTCAATCTCAGGTATAACTCTCCTCAATGCATGCATCGCAGCCTCCTTGCACAATGCCTCCAGATCAGCACCAACGAACCCATTCGTGAGCTCTGCAAGTTCCTCAAGGTCAACATCTTCTGCAAGGGGCATCTTTCTTGTGTGAATCTCAAGTATCTCCTTTCTACCCTCCTTGTCCGGGACACCGATTTCAATCTCTCTGTCGAATCTCCCCGGTCTTCTCAGAGCAGGATCAAGGGAGTCGGGTCGGTTGGTAGCACCGATGACTATAACCTGCCCCCTTGCCTCCAGACCATCCATTAAAGCCAGCAACTGTGCCACAACTCTTCTTTCCACCTCTCCAGTAACTTCTTCCCTCTTAGGGGCGATTGAGTCTATTTCATCTATGAAAATTATTGCTGGTGCATTCTCCTTCGCTTCTTCGAATATCTCCCTTAGCCTCTGTTCAGACTCGCCGTAGTACTTGCTCATAATTTCAGGACCACTGATGGTTATGAAGTGCGCATCAACTTCATTCGCCACGGCCTTGGCTATCAACGTCTTTCCAGTTCCGGGTGGACCATAAAGCAGCACCCCCTTGGGCGGATCGATTCCAAGCTTCTGGAATAGCTCTGGATGCTTCAATGGCAGTTCTATCATCTCCCTAACGAGTCTCAGTTCCCTCTTAAGACCTCCGATGTCTTCGTAGGTTACATCTGGCACTGCTCTCCTCACTTCTTCCGCGGGCTTCTCCTTAAGGTCAATTACAGTGTTTCTCGACACAACCACAACCCCTGAAGGCTTGGTTGCGGTTATCACGAAAGTGAGCGTATGACCGAACACCTCAACTCTTATCTTCTGTCCCCTAATCACTGGCCTGCCTTCAAGCAGCCTTAGAAGGTAAGCTTCACCCCCCATCAACCTGACCGGCTCAGTTGGAGCGAGCGTTACCTTCTCTGCAGGTTTTGCTGTGACTTTCCTGACTCTAACTTTGTCATCAATACCTACTCCCGCGTTGCTCCTGAGATTTCCATCAATCCTGATTATTCCTGTTCCCCTGTCCTCAGGATAGCTTGGCCAGACTATTGCTGGAACTGTACTCTTTCCAATAATCTCAACTATATCACCACTCTGCAGTCCAAGCTTTTCCATAACTGCCGGGTCTATTCTCGCAATCCCCCTCCCAACATCACGATAATAAGCTTCAGCAACTCTCAAACTTATCTCATCTTTAACTGGCATCTTCACATCACCTCCAATATTTTATTTAATCACCCAAATGGTTTCACCACCATTTTCCTCTTTCTCAACCAATCCTTTCTTATTGAGAGAGTTCAGGGCTCTCTCAACCTCTCTGTAGGGTAACCTGAAGCATTCTGCAATTTCTGTAGCATTTCTCAATCCTTTAGCCAACCCAAGCATCACGAGCCTTTCAAGATCGTCGCTGAGAACCCTCTCTACCTCGTTGAGCATCCTCTCCACGAACTGGTTAATTCTTGCCGCAAGAACGCTCTGGATGCTTGAAAATCTGTTCTGCAAATCCTCTGCCAGCCTCAAAGCCTTGTATATTTCAGAGATTGAGCCAGCCCTTAATCTTTCGATCATATTGAACTCATTTCTGATCTCCCTCATCAGGGAAGGGATGTCGTAGTTCTCGTCATCCCTTATTTTTGCATCAAACTTGTGAGGAGAGATAATAACCTCAAGACGGAGACTTCTTGGGATGTAATAGTACCTTCTTCTCCCTTCCTCAAAGCTTGCAACAAGTCCTGATTTCTCAAGCTTCTCCAAGTGCTCTATCACAACTTTTGGAGCCATTCCAAGGTAGTATGAAATCTCACTAACGTAACATGGCTTTTTTGAAAGTAATTCGAGTATCCTCCTCCTGCTTTCGTTGCCGAGTATCTCGAGTATCGTTTCCACCTTACTGACCATGATTATCACCCTACTTATACTTGGTTACTAACCTTATGTTAGTAAATAAATATATAAATCTTTCGCCCCTTAAATGTAAAATAGTGTTACAAGTTCTCCCCCCTGTATACCCCTCTGTATCCCTCAGTTTCCGATGTGAGCTTTATAAACACAAGCTGAACAATTCTCGCGTTTCTTGACAACCATATCCCATATTCGTTGTGCACCACAATGCCGACCTCGCTCCTCCCCTCGTAGCCAGCATCCCAAACTGCAGTCAGAATGTTCGCCCCACATCTGACGAGCGAAGACCTCGGTCTCGCAATCGCCATAATGTCCTTCCCGAGCTTTACAACCTCATTTAAATACGCTCTGTAAACCCCTTTCGGTAGGTAAACCCAATCCCTGAACTCAATCTCCTCAAGTTCCGGCAGTTCTCTTCTGCTGTTATCGAAGTCCACCCTTCCGCACCCTCTGAGTTTTGCAACCCCCTTGAGCGTGCAATCAAAACCGTTAGGCTGAAGCTGAGTTTCAAGGTCAATATAATCTCTGATAAGGCCTTCTTCAATAATCCTTTTTCTGATATCTTCCGCACTTAAAACCGCCATGTCAGACAGTTCAGCTCAAACTAAAATTACTTTCGCTTAAGAATATCATCGGCGTAATCAACGTAGTAGGCATCTACCCTATCATAGTTCCCTGTAAGTTTGGCAACCTCTACTGCAAGTATGTGCGCACAGGGTTTTAAACCCTTCAAATTGACAAGAAAGTCAGGACACGTGCACGAATTCTCCTCAACCACATACTCTTCCTTCCCTACAACAACAAAAAAGTCTCTGTATTTCTTTACCCTCCTTTCCTTCAGGTATTCAAACGCTTTCTCCCCTCTCTTCCCATGATTTACGAGCAGAGCTTTGTAAAGCTGGTATTCATCTCCACTTTTTGCCGCTCTTGCAACTTCACTCGGTAGAGGCATCTATCCTGATGAGTTCAAAAACTGAGTGGATAGCATCTATGCCGTCAAGCCAGCTAAGAACTACGCTATCCTCGGGCACATCCAGCTCTGGGAGTTGCTCACCTTTGATAATCTTGGCACCCATTCTCGCAATAACGTCAAAAGAGGACTCGTAATCACCTTTCTTCTCCTTCTTAACAGCATCTGCCAGCAATGCGTTGAAATCCTTTTTGCTGAATTTTCCCTCAAAGAAGTACTGGAAGGACATCAAAACCGCCCTTATACTCTCAAGTGTAAACTGGTAAAGGTCATTCTTTAACTCATCCCCAAAATCATAACTCCTGAGAAAGGAGAATATTTTCTGAAGCTCACGAATGGCGTCAGATTTCTTAATTTCTCTCTCTTTTACAGCCCTTAACAAACTAAAGCAGGCTATGACCATGTCTTCAAGCATCTGATCAAATACAGCGAGGGTTGAAGCATCATCCTCACTAATCTCGCTTTCTTCTATTTTCCTGATCCAGTTGTTAAGTCTCGCTTCACTGTAGAACTCCATATTTGATCTTATCTACAAGGGGTTATTAAGAATTTTGAATGAACCCGCCAGGATAAATTTTTTAATTTGAAAAAACAATTGACCGCATGCGGGAATACAGGTTCAAGAGAGGTTTTAAACCTACATCGGAAAGGCTTGAAGAAATGCTTCAAAAACACTTCAACGGATTTGAGATAGAAGGGGAGTTTTATGTTGTAAGAAACTTCGGGGCTATCGAGGAACTGAGGTTGAAGCTTGAGAACAAAAAGTTGTATGCTGAATCAAAAACAAAACTAACGGATGACGAAACAGCCATGAAAACTCTCAAAACTTACAACAAGTTCCTTGAAGAGCTTACAGGGTATACAGCCAAAGAGAGGCAAAAACTCATGAAAAAGGAGGCTGAGAAGGAAGATTGATAACTTTCCAGCACCAATATGAAAAGGCTTTTGATTGGATTGGTTATTGGATGTTTAATTTGTGGATGTTCACAGCCAACTCAACATACCGAACCCACTTTTGTGGTTACAACAACTCAAGTTTCTCCTCAAGAAACTAAGCCTGACTTAACGTATTTGGAGAGAACACACTTTTCAGTTGTTCATAATGTCCTCGAGGCACATTGGATAAGGGTGTGGATAACCTGGGGGGAAGTTGAAAGAGAAGAAGGGGTTTTTGATTTCTCGTATACCGATAAAATAGTTGAAAAAGCTCAGAAAAATGACATTTTGCTTTTGATAACAGTGATGCCATTTGCGGAGTGGGATCAGGACAGGTGTCGTGGAGATGAATGTTATGGAAAGATGCCAATGCCAGAGGGAGTAACCACGATGAAAGTTTGCAAACCATGCAGCATGGATGACTACATTGAATTCCTGAAGAAATTCGTTGAGCGATACGATGGTGATGGTGTGGATGACATGCCTGGATTAAAGTATCCTATAAAATACTGGGAAATAATGAATGAACCCAGTATGAGGGGTTTGGACGTGACGCAGCTAAAGTTCTTCTACGGATCTCCCCAGGATTACTTGGAAATTTTAAAAAGCAGTTACGCTGCCATTAAGGAATCTGATCCAGAAGCAAAAGTAGTGATGGGTGGTATGGCAGGAATGCACAAACAATTCAGAGAGTTTTGGGGCCAGATTATAAGCGAGGCTGGAAATTATTTCGATGTGGCTAACATTCACAGCATAGACACTTCAGAGAGGAGAGAAGACATGTTTGTCCTATCCTTTAAGCAGTTTCTGGAAGAGCATGGAGTCGAAAACAAACCGATTTGGATAACAGAGGCTCAGTTTGGAAAGCTGGAAGAGCCACTACCTCCAGATGAGTTGGACCCTCTCGTCCTGAGAGCAACAGTTCTGTCACTCGTTTTCGGTGCGGACAAGATATTCTACATCTCAGATAACTGGATTTACAAGGAAACTTTCCAGATGTACAAGACTCTCGTGAAAAAATTAAACGACTTTGAGAAAGTAGAAGTCGTTGACCAGGATTACATTGTGAATAAAAAAGACGATGAGGGTGTAACTTCCTTACATGGTTGCTACAAGTTCATTGGACATAACAAGACGATATATGTTGTGTGGGGAGAGGGAAGTTTGTCCAGATATCTCAATGGTACAGTTAAGGTTACAGACATATACGGAAACGAGAGAATAGCAGAAGCGAGTGAAATTCAGTTAACCTCTGTACCCATATATGTTGAAAAAATTAGATAAAGGCTAATCCCAGTTTACAATTACATCTTCTATTCTGAAATCTGGCTTGACGTATGATTCTTCTACCGGCGTTTCGTAACCGTGTTTATACATGAGTAAGCCAGTGTAGGCGATCATCGCTCCGTTATCTCCAGCAAGCTCCTTTGGTGGCACAAAGAACTTTGCTCCCCTGTCCTGACACATGATCTTCAGCATATCCTGAAGTCTTCTGTTCGCAGCCACACCCCCAACTAGAAGCACCTCATCAAGGTCGAGGTAAGCGAGTGCCCTTTCAGTGACCTCCGTCAGCATGGCAAAAGCAGTTTCCTGAAAGCTGAAAGCTACATTTTCCATGCTTATTCCAGAATCGTAAAGTTTCTGCGCTGCTGTAACCATTCCGCTAAAGGAGAAGTCCATACCCTTCACCACGTAGGGCAGGCTGTAGTATTTCTCTCCTCTCTCTGCCAACTTCTCTATCTTCGGCCCTCCGGGATGCTTCAAGCCCATATGCCTTGCGAGCTTGTCTAAAGCGTTTCCTATTCCTATATCCAGCGTCTCGCCGAAAACCCTGTATCTCTCACCTCTTCTCGCTATAACCTGGCTGTTTCCACCACTAACATACAAAGCAACAGGCTTCTTTGCTCCTGTCTTCCATCTTCCAACCTCAACGTGAGCCAGACAGTGATTCACACCAACCAGAGGCCTTTTGAGCTTTAGAGCTAACAACCTCGCTGCAGTCGCAATAACCCTCAAGCAGGGACCCATCCCCGGACCCTGAGAGAATGCAATGAGGTCAATTGAGTTCTTATCCACTGTTTCAAACAATCGGGATAAAAGAGGTGCTATTTTCTCGCTGTGATGCTGCGAAGCTTCTCGCGGATGGATGCCTCCCTCCTTAGGGATATAGGGATCATTCAGCAGAGCTATTACGTCCTTCTCATCAACAACTCCGACGCTTAAACTCCATGCTGTGCCCTCGATTCCAAGAGCAATCATTTTGCTTTCTTGAACTCAGTGTATCCACATTTCCCGCAGCTAAGTCTGTCCTTATGCTCTGCTAAAAATACCCCTTCACCGCATCTGGGGCAGGACTTCCTCTTCCTTACAACCTTCTCGCCTTTAATCTCGTAAAACCTATATACACTATCGGAGCCTTTCGCCATGCCTACCAATCCTCCTTAAGCTTCTTCTCCCTCTCCCCCGCCTTCTGCTTCTTCAGCACTCCCTTCTTCTGCTTCACTTTCAGCAGCCTTAAGGTTCCTTTCGATGATATAGTCTTCCTCAATGGCTTTCAAATCTTCAACAGTATCGTATATCTTCACGTAACTCTTCGCTTCTGTCTTTCCGAATTCGGTCTTTATGTAGTCCACTACGACTCTTTCCAGCTCTGCATTCATCAGCCCGGCAATCTTTGCCTTCACCTCTCCTCTCGATGGGGTTTTGCCGTCAAAGCTGAGTCTGCAGTAAACCTCTTTTCTCTTGAGCAGCGGGTTGTACCTCTCATTCTCCACGTAAACTTCCAAACGAATCACCTCCTGTCAGCTCTACCAGCTCTTCGCATTCTCCAACTCTTTCCATTCTCTTTAAGAGGTTGAGTATTAGAACCTTCTTGTTGGGCTCGATCATAAGTGCCACCACTCCTTCGTGTGGTTGACCGTAGATTATAAGAGACTTTTCAGGAAGAATAATGCCGAGAGGCATTACAGCAAGGTCCTCTTCTCCGTCAACAAAGACTAGCACCTTCCTACCATTCACAGCCACATCAACAGCTCTCTTCAACGCGGAAATCAGCTCACAGGTAATATACCCAGCCGGGTTGAAGGTCTCAATCTTCTCTTCAAAAAAGTCAGATTTGAAATCCACTTTATCCTCTCTCAGAGTTTTGCCATCTACTACCGCAATATCTGGATTTAAACCAACTTTCACCGCCGAGGCACTTACCAAATCTCCGACGCAGCAGAGGAGTTTGCAGTCCTTAACCTCTTCAACTTTAAGAAGTAACTCATCTCCCTCTCCTTTGTAAAGTCTTCCGTGTGGCTTTGCAAGCTCCTCCCTCATCTCCTCAGGCAACCTGAGCCCCTTCAGTTGTTCCATAAACTCAACCCACTCTGAGTGCGTACTTTCCCGGAATTTTGATGTCAAGTCTCTTCGCTATCTCGCTCTTCTCAGGATCAATAATAACCACGTATCCATACCACTCCTTCGTGAGTTCACTGCTTCCACAATTCTTACAAATTGATGAATCCACATTTATGAACTTGCAGTTCCTGCAGGCAAGTTCTGCCATTACACTTCACTCTCCTTCTTTAGCTTTTCAATTTCCTCCTCAATCCACTTCAAAACACCAAGCCAAGGCTGCCTCATCGTTAGCCCTATCTTGCTCTTCTCTGGCTCTCTCTCTTTCAGACTCAAAGACACAATTCTTGCTCTGACCAAATCCCCCTCCTGCAGAACCTTCTTTGTCTCTCTTCCAACAAGCCTCTTGTTTTTCTCATCAAAAACCATATAATCGTCTGTAACCTGACTCATGTGGAGCAGAGCATCAAAGGGCCCTATGGAGATGAAAGCTCCAAACTCAACAACTTCGATGACTTCCCCTTCAACAACTTCCTGATGGATGGGTTTAAAGCATATTGCATTGAATACGACATCGAAATATGCTGCACCATCACCCTCGATTATTCTGCCCTCTCCAATTTCTTCGATACTTTCAATACCAACTATCATCCCATATTCTCTGTCCAACCTACCCTCAAACTGCTCCCAGAGGAGAGAGTTAATTACCGATTCAATATCCTCTCCAAGCTTAGATGGTGGAACCCTCACCGTGTCGCGAAGCTTTATACGAGCATACATAAAATCATCACCGCAGCTTTGCTCGGATGGAAAGCAATATAAATTTAACTTTGCGGAATACAAAATTGCAGAGAACTATTGTTATTTTTGTAAGATAGCAAATAGCAAAATATAAAAATACAATACGCTACAACTGCACATGACATTGAGAAGATTTGTCCCACTAATTGTGCTTTTAATGCTGGCTGGTGCAAGTGCTGCATACGTGTATTTCATGACCAAAGGCAGCATAGTAATCTTTGACTCAAGTCTTGAGGTGAGTCCTGAGAGTTTCAGTGTGGATATCGCCAAAGGCGGTCATTACGTCAAACAGATCACAATAAAGAATACTGGAGCAGAGAGAGAAATTTACTTTGAAGACGTCATTGAAGGTGCTGACAGCAAAGCGATTGATGTTACTTACCATACGACTGATGGGACAACGATTTCAAGTTCCAACAAACTTACAGTTCCCGCTGGCACTTCCGACATCCCTGCTGAGGTTAAAGTCAATGTGCATATTGACGTAGATGAGGATGCTCCAGAAGGGGAGTATACTGTATACATCCAAGCAAGGAGCTAAAGATTTAAAAAATGGTGGGAAGAGTATTGGTGATGGGTAAAGTTGCGCTGGTATCTCTTGGCGGTGCAGGAACGAGCGTTATGCGAGAAGTGACTAAAGCAAATTTAGATATTGACATGTATAACGTTAATTCCAAGAGGTCTCTGAAGAATGTCAAATATTACGGTTTCGAGGAAATAGAGCTTCTGGCAGATGAATTGAAAAATTACGATACCGTTGTACTAACCGCTGGACTCGGTTCAACTGGCGGAGATGCGTTAGTAAAGCTCTACCACTTGCTCGATACTGTTAGGAGAGTCTGCTTTCTAATATCCCCATTTTATTTTGAAATAGACCGACTAATTAGGTCGAGAGGTCAAATTAGCCGGATTGTTAGCGACGAATTTGAAGGGGCTATTATTAGTCTGAACACTATTTTGAGAGAAGGTGTAGAAGGTGGTATCGTGAGCAAAACGCAACTTGAAAGAGCAATCTCAAAATTTGACAAGGAAATGGCAGAGATGATAGTAGACTTTATACCTGAGTTTCAGTAAATGTTAATTACCTTGCAACATTACTTCCACAATGATGGACGAGAAGAATCTCAGAATTATGGAGGGTATCGCGAAGGGGTTATCCCTCGACGAAATAGCCGAATATGCAGGGGTGTCCAAAAAGACAGCCTATAACAGAATAAAAGCCCTTGAAGATCGTGGAATCGTTAAAAAAGTAAAGAGAACATGGGAGATTGACTACAAGAAAGCAGAATGTGATACAATCGGGATTCTTTTACTCGGCGTACACAACGATTACGAGGGATTGAAGAAGATGATAACAAGGCTTGAAAAGTTCGATTTTGTTGAGAAGGTCTACAAGCTTGTAGGATCAAACTACAATCTACTCGTAGTTGTGAGGTATAAGAATTTGAAGGAGCTGGTTTCGGAGGGTGAGAAGTTCCTCGAGTGGCTGCAGAGAAGTGACATCAAGATAGACTCCATGGCTCAGTTTGTTGGCGAAACTGTTAAGGACAGTCAGCGAACGATTCTCGTCTGATTTTTACAATTTCATTGTAATTTAGCTGCTATTTTTGGAAAAACTATGAAATTAGTTTTACATTTGAGAGATAAATAAGCCAAAATTTAAATAAGATCATGACGAAAATGAAATATGAGAGTTCTGGTTGTTGGAGCAGGCACGATGGGACATGGAATAGCCGAAGTGTGTGCTCTCGCTGGTAACGAAGTAATCCTGAGCGATATAAGCGAAGAAGTGTTGAAAAATGCAATGAACAGAATAACATGGAGTGTGAAAAAGCTTGAAGAGAAAGGCAGAATTAAAGGAGCCGATGAGGTTGTCAGGAGGGTCAGAACAACAACAGACCTTGCAAGTGCCGCTAAAGAGGCAGACTATGTCATTGAAGCCGTTGTTGAGAAGACAGAGGTAAAACATGAGGTTTTCAAGGTTCTGGATGAGAATTGCAGAGATGACGTAATCCTTTCGACAAACACCTCAACCATACCCATAACCGATATTGCGAGCGTTACAAAAAGACAGGACAAGGTTGTGGGACTGCACTTTTTTAATCCGCCGACACTTATAAAGCTTGTTGAAATCATCAGAGGAGAGAAGACGAGCGATGAAACTGTCAAGAAGACAATAGAATTTGCAAAATCTATTGGGATGGACTACGTGCTTGTAGAAAAGGACGTTCCGGGTTTTCTGATAAATAGAATAAACATAAGGGTCTTTATTGAAGCGATAAGGCTTCTTGAAGAGGGGTTTAAGCCTGAACAGATAGACGCTGCTATTAGATACAGAGCAGGGTTGCCAATGGGCATTTTTGAGGTTGTTGACTTCAGCGGTGTTGATACCGTTTACAATGTCCTGCACGAGGTCAAGAAGAGGGGTTTTGAGGTAGAGGTGCCAGATTTGCTTGAGAACATGGTAAGCGAGGGTAGGCTGGGGATGAAAACAGGAAAGGGCTTTTACGAGTATAGCGGATTTTACGCAAGAGCAAAGATTTCAAAAGACCTCGCTTACAGCGTAAATCCAATACAGATTCTTTCTCCCGGGGTGAATGAAGCTGCATGGCTTATCAGGAACGGAATTGCGAGCAGGGAAGATATTGACAAGGCAACTGTAAAAGGTATGGGTTATCCCAAGGGAATTCTGGACTTTGCCGACAGCTACGGAATAGACAAGATAGTTACCATCCTTGAAACGAGAAAAGGAAAGACGGGCTTGAGGGAATATGAGCCTGATCCACTGCTGAAAGAGATGAAGGATGCTGGAAAACTTGGAAAGAAGACGGGTGAAGGCTTCTACAACTGGAAATACGAGCAGATTGATTTCGGACCTGTTAGATATGAGAAAAGACACAACTATGCAATGATAACTATGAGAAGACCTGAAAAGCTGAATGCGTTGAACGAGGAAATGTGGAAGGGATTGACAGAGGCTTTCAGGAGAGCAAGGATGGATGATGACGTGAGGGTTGCGGTTATAACCGGAGAAGGTAGGGCTTTCTGTGCTGGAGATGACATCGCTGTAATGGGTTCATGGAAGAGCTTCAGAGACGGGGTTGAGTTCTTTGAGAAGATAGCAATGCCTCTTGTCGAGGAGCTTGCAAGCTACGACAAGCCGATAATTTCCCTCGTGAATGGTAACGCCTTTGGAGGTGGAATGGAGCTCAACATGTTCTTCGACATAGTGATTGCAAGCGAGGATGCGAGCTTCGCAATTCCTGAGGGGTTGATAGGGGCTATACCACCTCTCGCAGCTTCCTTTGGCTATGCCATTTTCGGAAGAAAAATAGCCCACTATGCACTTACCGGTGACATCATGGATTCAAAAGAGGCAAAAGAGCTCGGACTCGTTGATGTCATAGTTCCAAAGCAGTGCCTTGAGGATGCTGGAATTGAGTATGTTGACAAGGTGTGCAGAGTTGCACCCCTTTCGACAAAGGCGATAAAGAGGTCAATGAATGCAGTGAGACAGCTTTACAGGAATGCAATTGAGCTCGCCGGAAAAGAGATAGAGCTTCTGATACCAACAGAGGACTTTGCCGAGGGTATGAGAGCCTTCGTGCAGAAAAGGAGACCTGAGTGGAGGGGTAAGTAAATTTTCGCTTTGATACTCAGTTTGTTCCAATTTTTTTCGCTTTTTATTTAAATTTGGAAGAATCAGAACGTATATTGAGAAGTCAAACATCTTTGAAAGTCTTCACTTGTTGATGAGTATCATTAAAACATTCTTAACACTTAATGAAAAAATTTATATGCCCAGCTTTGTCAAGACAATCAATGGAGGTGGGTGCGATGGAGTACACGGACTTTGTTGAAACTGTCAGAGGGTTCACCAAGATGGGGTTTGCAACTGGCAAGACTACGCTGGATTTGGTAAAGTTGGGCTTGGAGAGCTACGTGAACATGTACAGCATATACATGCGGCAGTTCATGCCCTCGGAGAGTTTTGAGAGCATAAAGAAAACAGTGGACATCTATCTCGAATCGCAGGCGAAGGTGCTCGACAATTTCAAAAAGCTCATTGACCAGATCGAAAAGCAGCAAGACGAAATCTTCAACAGACTTTCTGAAGTCGGCAAGACTACTGAAAAGAAGAAAAGCTAAATTTTTATTTTTTGAGGGATTAGAATGCTTCAGGGGCTTTCATCTATTTTTGGTAAAGTTCCCAAGGAGTCTTACGAGTTACTTGGAAGGAACATAGAAATAAGAAAAACACTTGAAAAAATTTATAGAGACTACAAAGCTGGTATCGAGATTAACACCAGAGATTTTGATTTAGTATTCAATGAAATCTTCAGATACTTCTTTCGACCACTTGAACTCACGATTATAGGTGCAAGACCACTTACATTTATTTTACCAACAAGAAAAAATATCAGTTTGTTTGAAACCTTCAGTAATACCTTTCAGGCATACGATGATTTTTTGAAGTCCCTCAGGGACCATTTCCAGCTCACTTTTAGCATTTTCGAAAAAGAAGGATACACAACGTTGCTAACTGATTCGATTAAAGAATTCAGAGAACTTGTCGAAAAATACGGGGATTTAGAACTTTACGATTTTGACAGGTACAAATTTGTTGCGGATTACCCCTACATTCTCACCAACAGGGCTCTGAAGCACATCTCTGAATCCTTTGAGGCATGGGAGAGATTTGGCAACGACTATTTTACTTTCAAAAACCTCATGAAGAGAACTTACAAAAAAGCTGTAGAAGAGTTCATCAACACTGCAAAGACTAAGGAATTTGGAAGCTATTCAGAATTTGCAAACGAGTTTTACAACATTGCCGCCAAACACTTCGATGAGTTACTGAGATCGGAGGAATATCTGAAGGTTCAGAGTAGCATGAATTCCAACCTTATGGATCATATATACCACTTCAGGAGATTTGCCGAGGAGGCGTTAGAGAACAATCCTCTAAATCCTTTCGCAACAGTGTCTCAGCTTGACGAAGCTTATAAGAGGATTACAGACTTAAAGAGAAAGATTTCGGAGCTGGAAAAGAAAATCGAAGAGATCAGTAAGGACAAGGTGGTGCAAGCATGATTGAGATACCGGAAACCAGACCGGGTGTTTGTGAGTTCGAGATCGAGATCGAGGACTGGCTTTTTAAACTGGCACACTTCAAATCCAAACCAAAACACAAAATTCCAGTTTTAATCTGCTATGCCTTCATAAATCGTCCCTACATCCTTGATCTTCATGAGGATGTGAGTGTAATCAAAAAAATGCTGGAAGCAAAGCTCGATGTTTGGCTGATAGACTGGGGATATCCGAAGAGAGCTGACAAGTATCTTCAGCTTTCAGATTATATTGACTTCATAGACAGGTGTGTGGAATACATCAGACAGAAGAGAGGTGTGGATGCCGTGACCCTACATGGATACTGCCTCGGTTCAACTCTCAGCATCATCTATACATCCATGTTTCCGGAAAAGATCAAGAATCTCGTTTTGCAAGCCCCTCCGGTTGACTTCTACACTACAAACACCTTGGCAGAGTGGGCAAGGAACATAAATCCTGAAAAGATTGCAAGAGCTCTGGGGAATGCCACTGGAGACATGCTGAACCTGTCCTTTTTACTGGTTGATCCGATCAGGCTTGTGGTAGGAAAATACCAGTCTCTACTGGACAATATGAACAATGAGAAGTTTTTGAGAAACTTCTTTTACATGGATCACTGGATATTTGACTCTCCCGCAGTTCCGGGGGGGATCTATGTTGAGTATATAACTCGGTGGTATCACAGGAATGAAGTAATAAACGAGACCTTCGACTACAGGGGCAGGACGGTGAATTTAAACAACATAAAAATGCCCACACTTATTCTTGCAGCTGAGAAAGACCACATAACTCCTCCTGAATCCGTCTTACCATTTTTTGAGAAAATACCATCAAAGGACAAGAAGATGATCCTGTCAGAAAAGGGACATATTGGCTTGACAGTCAGCAGCGCATCACAGAAGAAGGTCTGGCCGGAAGCTATAAAATGGATTGTGGAGAGGTCTGATTAATGTCGTTGCTGGAGGACTTGAAAGGGATTTACTCTAAAAAGGGTGGAGAGATTAAGCCCTTTGAGAAATTTAAGGGTGAAGTAAAAGAGGGATACAGGATAGAATACGAAAAAAGACTCACTGAAGCTGACGTAACATTCTTTGGACTTACATCAGGAGATTTGAATCCAGTGCATTTTGATGAGGAATTTGCAAGCAAAACGAAATTTGGTGGCAGGGTCGTTCACGGAATGCTCACGACAAGTCTTGTATCTGCAGCGGTTGCGAGGATGCCGGGCATCATTGTTTTGCTTGAGCAGAGTTTTCGATACGTTTCCCCGGTGAGAATTGGAGACACGGTAAGAGTAGAGGGGGTTGTTACTGAAGTTGTGAAGAACCGATGTAAAATTGACGTGAAGTGTCTGGTTAACGACGAGGTTGTTGCAGAGGGTTGGGTCAGGGTTCTGATCTGGTGACGTTAACTCTTTAACTCCTCCTCTTTATTTCTTATCATGCGCAGAAAAAGACTGAGGAAAAAGGAAGCAAAGAGAATCTCCGAGGAGTTGAGGGAGACTGCAGGTGTTGACGTTAGCGGAGACATGGATATCGTTGATTTTGGAGAAGTAAAGGTTATTCTCGTTAATAACGAACCTCTTTTGATTGAATACGACGGTAAGCATTACGTCTCGGTATATGGTGCAATAAAGCTGAAACCTGCGAAATATATGGTTAAGGTTGACGAGGGGGCGTTGAGGTTCATAATGAATGGAGCGGACGTTATGAAGCCGGGAATAGTTTACGCTGATGAAAGAATAATGGAGGGGGACTTCGTTTATGTTACTGTGGAGGGAAAGGAGAGCCCTATAGCAGTTGGAATCGCTCTGTGCAGCGGGAAAGAGATGAGAGAAGGAAAGGGAAAGGCTGTAAAAAATCTGCATCACTTGAAAGACAAAATCTGGAAACACTTTTATGGGTAAATTTAAAATTTTCAGCGATTACGTCTCTTATGGCTCTTGGGTTTGTGCTGATAAAGGTCTCACCGGGGAAGGAGAGAAGGGTTTACGATACCCTCGCAGGACTGGAAGAGGTTGAGGAACTGTACCCCTTATTCGGCGAGTATGATCTCATTGCAAAAATTGTCGTTAGAGACTTTGAGGAACTCAGCGATGTTGTTGTCAACAAGATTAGATCAATTGACGGTGTCGTGGAGACGAAAACTCTGACAGGGGCGAAATTCTGATGTTGAAGGGTCTGAGGATAATCGCGGAGAACAAGATAGGAGTCTTGAGGGATTTGACTGCCATTATCGCTGAAGAAGGTGGAAACATAACCTTTGCCCAGACTTTCCTAATCAAGCATGGGGAGTATGCAGGCAAAGCTTTGATCTACTTTGAAATTGAAGATGGAAATTACGAGAAAATGCTTTCAAGAATAAAAGAGCTCGATTCTGTTCTTGAAATTGAGGAAGAGGAGCCATTCGAGAGGGTCTTTGGCAAGAGGGTTATAATATTGGGTGGTGGAGCTTTGGTTTCTCAGGTTGCAATAGGCGCGATAAGCGAGGCAGATAGGCACAATTTGAGAGGGGAGAGAATTAGTGTTGACACGATGCCGGTGGTTGGAGAAGAGGAGATAGCCGAGGCTGTTAAAGCTGTATCGAGACTTCACAGGGCAGAAGTACTTGTGCTTGCAGGTGGAATAATGGGTGGGAAAATAACAGAGGAAGTTAAGAAGCTTAAAAAGAGTGGAATAAGTGTTATCTCTCTCAGCATGTTCGGTAGCGTGCCGCATGTAAGCGATATTGTCATCAGCGACCCAGTTATGGCGGGAACACTTGCAGTTATGCACATAAGCGAGAAGGCGAAGTTTGACATTGACAGGGTAAAGGGGAGGAGGATTTAGGCGATAACTTTTCCAACGATCTCCCACCACTTCTTATTGTTAATACACCCCGGATCAGGCTTAAGATAGTCTCCGAAGTAGTTATAGGCTCTTGCCCTGCAACCACCGCAAACATATCTAAACCCACATCTCCCGCATCCCTCAAGAATGTCCTTGTCCCTCAAGTCTTCGAAAACTGGACTGTGGAGCCACAAGTCTTCGAGATCATCCTCCCTCACGTTTCCAAGCTTCAGCGGGAAGAAGACGCATGGCTGCACATCTCCATTTGCTTTTATTGCAAAGTAGAACCTTCCTGCTCCGCAACCGCCAATGAACTCGGCCAGCTGTCTCAACCTTTCACCAGCGTTTACATTGTAGAAATGCGTTGGCATTATGCTCCCATGACACTGCAGAGCTACACGGGCAAACTGGGGAGCAGTTGAGAGCAGAGAGATGTTCGAGTTGTAGTTCTTTTCATACAACCACCTAAGCAGCTCCTCCCTTTGTTCGGGTGTGATTTCCGCCTCAAGCATCTCTCTCCCTCTCCCAGTGGGGATAAAGTTATAATGCATGAACCAGTCCACTCCAAGCTTCTCACAAAGCTCCACAACAGCAGGAACATCGTGATAGTTGTATCTGGTTACAGTCATAGACACGTTCACGAACAAACCAGCCTTCACAGCATTCTTTATCCCCTCAACTGTCCTGTCAAAACATCCGTTTATACCTCTGAATCTCTCATGTGTCTCCTTCAACCCATCAAGGCTTATCTGTGCATAGCTCACACCGCTCTCCCTCATCTTTTTTGCCATCTCTTCCGTGATCAGCGTCCCATTTGTTGCAATCGCCACGTAGATACCTTTATCAGCAGCATACATTGTCAGATCAAAAATATCTCTTCTCACAAGTGGTTCTCCACCCGAAAAGGCGATAATTGTTACACCGAGTTTATTCAGCCGATCAATAACGTCCAAAGCCTCTTCAGTCGTTAGCTCATCCTCCAAAGCCTTTCCCGCTGTTGCGTAGCAGTGCTTGCATCGAAGATTGCATGCATACGTTACATCCCACACAACTTGAAAGGGCGCTCCGGGAACGAAGGGTTTTCTCACGCCAAAGTGGGCTATCCCCTTTATCACGCTCGCCAAACCTTTTCTCCAGTATGGATCACCAAACTTCTCTTTAAGCTCCTCGAAGGTGACACTGAAAGCTTCAGCCCCTCTATTCAAGATTGGTTTGACAGTTTTGGCAGCAAGTTTGCACTTCCAGCAGGCATCTTCGCGATAACCTAAAGCCAATTCGAGTGCAACCTCAAGTCTGTTCTTTCCACAACTTTCACAGTAGTTAGAGATAAGTTTGAGGGTATTTTTCGTTAAGGGATTGTTTGCAATCTCGGCAAAAAGTCTCACCCCATCCATCCCTACCCACCCCCATGTTACTACGTGTCAGGATATATAGGTGTTACGCAAAATTTATTCCTATGTAGGAACATATTAATTCAGATATTATTAAATATCTGCAGCAGGGGGAGGAGAGCATGAAGAACCCGCTATCAGAGATCATGGAAATCGTGGAAAGAGTGAAATTCAAGCCATCAGACATCAGAATATACGCCCTGCTGCTTGAAAAGGGCGAGATGAGGGTAAGCGAGATAGCAAAAGAACTTGAACTTTCAACAAGATTCGTAAGGGACAGACTTAAAGTTCTCGTAAAAAAAGAAGTTGTAAAAAAGAAGCTCGTCGAAAGGGGTTGGGTTGGATACGTTTATACTGCCGAAAAACCATCCAGAGTTGTTGAGAAGCTAAAAACGGGAATAATTGGGGAGTTCGAGAAGCTTGAAAGGGCATTTCTGGATTGATCAAAATTTTACAAACACAGCAAAACCCTCTCCCACCCTCTCAACTCTTTCAATTCTGCACCCCATAATTCTGGAACTTCCATCGCAGATTGTCGGAGACTTTGACCCCCCGATAACCATTGGCGCAAAATAAATTCTCATCTCGTCCACCAATCCGCCTGAGACGAGGGATGAAATCAGCGTTCCACCTCCCTCGACCATTACTCTTCTGACGCCCCTTGAAAAGAGATGTTCCAGCAATCTACTGAGATCAACCTTTTCCTCACCAAAGACAGCCACTTCAGCACGCTGTGAGACCCTTCTTATCCTTTCCTCATCGGCAGCTTTGGAAACAGCAACAAGTGTTTTAGCCTCGTCGTTCAGAACTTTCGAACTCAACGGCACTCTGCACCTGCTATCAACTACAACTCTGAGTGGATTCTCATCCTTCTTTTCTTCCAGCCTTCTCTTTCTCAAATCCCTGCTCTTCACGGTCAGCCTTGGATCATCTGCAAGGACTGTCCCTATCCCAACCATGATAGCATCTGACTCAGCCCTTAACTCATCCACAATCCTCAAATCCTCATCACACGAAATTCTAAGCTGCCTTCTACTCTCATCGCTAATCTTCCCGTCAAGACTTGCTGCAACGTTGACAAAAACAAAAGGTTTCTGCAGAAATCTCACCCCTTAAAGTAGGGTTCTCTCTCCCCAACAACCCTTGCAATCGCATTCATTAGCTCTTCTCCATGCAAAACGTTAATGTCAACCACCGAATCCCTCAGGAGACAGGGCTTGAGCTTACCGTCTGAGGTAACTCTCATTCTGTTACAGTGCATGCAGAAGACGCTGTTGTCGAGCGGCTTTACGAACTCTATAACTCCTGATGGTGTAAAATACTGTGTCCTCCTGTGCATTGCCCTCACTCTCGTTTGTGTTGCTATCTTCGAGTACTTCCTTTCGAGAGTGGAGATGTCGAAGTAATAATTCTCAAAACCTGGAAACGGAATCAACTCTATAAGCTGCAGTATCGCTTTAATATCCTCTCCATTGAAGGAATTCGTGAATTTCAGCAGATCATCAACTTCATTCTCATTTATTCCTTTCATTACAATCATGTTTACCTTTACCGGCGTTAGATTTGCGTCACATGCTGCAGAGATGCCTGCTATTACTTTCTCAACGTCTCCAACTTTCGTTATGAATTTATACTTCTCTGGATCGAGTGTGTCGAGGCTCACATTTACTCTGCTTAAACCGCACTCCTTTAACTCTTCAGCATAATCTTCGAGCAATACGCCATTGGTCGTCATGGAAATTTCATCAAAAGCTGGCAGTTCCTGTATTATGTCGAGTATATCCTTGCGGAGAAGTGGTTCTCCTCCTGTAATCTTCAGCTTCTTAACTCCAAGCTTATAGAAGGCTTCCGCAATCTCGATTATTCTGTCGGCGGGCATCTCTTCTCCCGGATTCTTCTCGCCCTCTTTATGGCAGTAGAAACACCTGAGATTGCATCTGTTTGTCACCGCAATTCTCAGATTCGTTACAGCCCTTCCAAACCTATCTCTGAGCATAATTTTCCGGCCCTCTCCAAGTCATCTTTTGTGTTTATGTTGAAAAATGAAATCAGCTCTTTATCAAATTTTCTCAGGTTTTCAACTGGGTAATAAACAACTTCAAGATTCCTAAGGGGAGCCAGAATCATCCTTTCCCCCGATTTTATAGCTTTTTCGATCTCAACTACGGCAGTTCTTGAATAATATGCCAGAAGTGGCTCGGGAAATTTATGTTTTGGAAGTAATGCATCACAGCCACTCTCGATACCCTTTTCATAAATGTGCTCCAAGACCTTTCTCTTTACAAAGGGCATATCAATGGCTGTAACGACGCAATCGCCAAAATAGTTCAATGCAGCATGAATTCCGGCTATTGACCCCACATTTTTGAATGCATCTGCAATGAACTTACCCTCATACTGCTGTGAAAGCCAACTCACCTGCCTTTCATCCCTGCAAACAAAAACTGTTTCGTAGTCACTGTACTTCTCGATGGCTATCTCGATTAGTTTTTTTCCGCAAAGCCTTATTTCTGTTTTCTCCATTCCTATTCTTCTCCCTATCCCACCCACAAGTACAGCTATCCTCACTTCAATCCCTTTTTAGATAACATGTTGGGCTTCCGCCCTTAAACACTCCAACCGAAATAAGATTGGAGGGATAGCATGGGCGGAAGCCGTGTATACGTAGGTGTGGACGTACATAAGAATTTCTCCTTTGTATGCGTTATGAAAGAGAGCGGAGAAGTAATCCTGGAAAAGAAAGTAAGAACAGAAGAGCTTGAAAAACTCCTTGAGGATATAGAGAACAAAACAATCATATTGGAGCCAACAACAACAGCCATAAAACTTGCAAGAAAGCTCAGAAAGAACAATGAAATCCTTCTCTCCCACCCGTACAAAACAAAGCTTATAGCAGAATCTAAGAAGAAAACAGACAAAGTTGATGCAAGGGTTTTAGCAGATCTAGCAAGAACTAACTTCTTACCAACTGCATACCTTCCACCGGATGAAATAATGGAGCTGAGGGAGATAATAAGGGAAAGAATTAGACTGAAAAAGCTTTCAACTTCGATAAAGAACAGAATCCATTCAATCCTTGCAAAGAATGGAATAAAGTACGATAGAAATCTATTCACCTCAGAAGGAAGGGAATTCCTTTATTCATTAAACAACGAATGGATTAACCGTTATCTGAGAATCCTTTCATCAATCGAGAATGAAATAAAAGAAATAGACAGAGAAATAAGGCAGAAGTGCTTGGAAAATGAGGAAACCATGCTTCTAACAACTATCCCGGGAATAGGATTTTTCTCAGCCCTGCTAATCTACGCAGAAATAGGAGATGTAAAGCGTTTCCCAAACTCAAAGAAGCTCTGCAGTTATGCGGGATTAGTTCCCTCAGTAAGACAATCTGGAAACAAAGTTATTACGGGAAAGATAACAAAGGAAGGGAACAAACTTCTCAGGTGGGTTCTTGTTCAGTGTGCCTTTGTAGCAATAAGGAACGACGAGAAATTCAGAAATTTCTATGAAAGGATAAAACAGAGAAAAGGACCTCAGAAAGCCATAGTTGCAACAGCGAGAAAGCTTTTAACAGTCGTATATGCAGTACTAAGGGATAAAAAGCCTTATATAAGTTACACCCCTACAACATACGGTGAGGAGTTTACCCCGGTAACTAACTGGGCTTAGGTTTTAGTCTAAAGCCCGACGTTTAGATTGGGGAGAATTCCTCACCGAACGACTCGTTAAAGTGGGCTTTGAAGCCCGGATGGGAGTGTGTCGAGATCCATAGGTATGGAACTTGGCGGAAGCCCACATGGGAGTTAGCTATTTATTACACTTTCCAGAGTGTTGGTCATGGACGTCATTGAAGAACTGAGGACTTACAGAGAAAAGGATATCCCCTATTCGAGAGTGTTAAGCTCGATGTGCACAGTCCCACACCCGGTAGCTCTCAAAGCTCATAAGATGTTTGTTGAGACCAACCTCGGTGATCCGGGAATATTTGTGGGTACGGTTGAGCTTGAAAAGAAGCTGATGACGATGATTGGCAAAATTCTGCACTGCAAAACTCCTGCAGGTTACATATGCTCTGGAGGAACTGAGGCAAACATTCAGGGGATAAGGGCAGCGAGGAACATTCAGAGGAGGCAAAGAAGAGGGAATTTGAACATTGTTATCCCAAAAACAGCTCATTTCTCATTCGAGAAGATAGGAGACATTCTTGGAGTAGAGATAAGAAGGGCAGGAGTTGATGGAGAGTATAGGGTTGATGTTGCTGAGGTGGAGAGGCTCATTGATGACTCAACAATCGCCATCGTCGGGATTGCCGGTACGACAGAACTTGGACAGATTGATCCCATTGTTGAACTCTCAAAGCTTGCCGATGAGAGAGAAGTGGAGTTGCACGTTGATGCTGCTTTTGGTGGCCTTGTAATTCCCTTCATGAACAATCCCTATCCCTTTGACTTCCAGAACCGGGGAGTTTCGTCAATCACCATTGACCCTCACAAGATGGGGATGGCAACGATCCCGGCGGGTGGTATAATCTTCAGGGACGAGAGATATTTGAGAGCTCTTGAAGTTGAAACACCCTACCTCACCTCTAAAACCCAGTTCACACTCACCGGAACAAGACCTGGGACTGGTGTGGCTTCGGCTTATGCAGTTCTTAAACATCTCGGTTTTGAGGGCATGAAGAAGGTTGTTGATAGCTGCATGAAGAACACGAAAATTCTCGTGGAGGAAATGCGCTCTCTGGGTTTCGAGCCGATTATTGAGCCTGTGATGAACGTTGCTTCTTTTTTCACAGAGAAAGCTGAAAGGATAAAGGATGAACTTTACAGGAAAAAATGGGTTATATCAACAATTCGAGAACCAAGAGCCATAAGATTCGTTATAATGCCGCACGTGACAGATGAGGTCATCAAGGAATTTATATCTGATTTCAGAAAAGTTGTTGGCAAGATTAATTAGAGGTGGTAGAATGGAGGTTAGGCTTGTTGTTGATGGGGAAGATATAGAGATGAACGAGTTTGTGACAAAGGTCTTTGGCAGGGTGATCGAGGCCCTTGTTTCAACACTTAAGGGTGTCAACGAGGACTGGGATATCGTGAAGATCGAGGTAGTCAGGTGACCTCTTTGCCTATTAGAGAATGCGCCCGTATCTCAAAATACGTTCCGGGAAAAAGTGTTGAGGAAGTCAAAAGAATGTACGGGTTAGAAAGGGTTGTAAAGCTGGCTTCAAACGAGAACCCCTACGGGGCGAGTCCGAAAGCGATTGAGGCTTTTAAAAGTTACAGCGATCTTCACATTTACCCTGACCCAGAATATCGGAAGCTGAGAGAGAAGATTTCCGAATATACGGGCTGGGAATTGGACAGAGTCGTTGTCGCAGCGGGTGTTGATGGTGTTCTTGAGACTCTGTTCAGACTGCTGATAGATGAGGGTGATGAGGTAGTGATACCCATCCCGACCTTTCCCTATTACCACAACCTCACGAAGATGCACTGTGGAAGGGAAGTTCTCGTGAAAAGGTCGAGTGACGGATACAGTATTGACGACAGTATATTTGATGCCATTTCGGAAAAAACGAAGCTTGTAATAATTTGCAGCCCAAACAATCCGACAGGTAACGTCGAATCAGAAAAGCTCGTGAGAGAGATTGCTGAAAGCACCAAGGGAGTGGTTTTCCTTGATGAAGCCTACATTGAGTTTGCCGACAAAATTATTGACGTGGATTTGGATAACATCGTGATAGCAAGGACTTTCTCAAAGGCCTTTGGACTCGCAAACTTGAGAATAGGATACGCTCTGCTACCAGAGTGGTTAGTTGATCCATTCAAAGCCGCTTCAACCCCTTTCCCCATCTCAACCCCGGCAGAGAGGGCAGCAATTGCTGCACTTGAGGATATCAAATGGATGCTCGACTGCGTTGAAAGGATAAGAGCAGAGAGAGAAAGGGTTTACAAAGAAATACGGAAGTTTGTTGAGGTAAATCCCTCTCAAGCGAACTTCCTCTTTTTCAGAAGTCCGATTAATAATCTCGCCGAGGAACTTTTAAAGAGGGGGATCATAGTGAGGGACTGCAGCAGTTTTATCGGATGCGATAGCCATATCAGAGTCAGTATTGGAAAGCCAGATGAGAACGATATGTTTCTCAAAGCACTGAAGGAGGTTTTGGGTTGAAAAGGATGATTGCTCTCACAGGCACTCCCGGAACAGGAAAAACGGCTGTTGTGGATGTTTTGAGGAGAAAAGGATACAGAATTACTTCAGTTGTTGAACTTGCGAGACTCCACAATTGCATTCTCGATGAGGATGATGAAGTAGTTGTTGATGTGGAAAAGCTCTCCAAGTTCAAATTTGATGGAATTGTTGAAGGTCACCTCTCTCACCTCCTCTCTCCCGATCTGTCCATCGTGCTGAGGTGCAATCCGGTCGTCTTGAAGGAAAGGCTATCAGGAAGAGGATGGGGTGAGGAAAAGGTAATGGAGAACGTTGAGGCGGAGTTACTCGATGTAATACTTGTTGAGGCGCTGGAGAAATGTGAGGATGTTTATGAAATAGACACGACTAACCTCAGTGTAAGGAAAGTCGCGGAGATCGTTGAGAGGATCATATCTGGAGAGGGAGAAAGATATAAGCCGGGAAAAATAGACTGGTTGTCTGAGCTTGAAGACAGGCTTGAAGACGTTGTGAGGTTTTAGAGTATGAAGGAAGGTTTTGCCAAGATAGAATGGGCAGAGAGACACATGAAGGTTCTGGCAAAGATCAGAGAGAAATTCAGAGCAGAGAGACCTCTTGAGGGTTTGACGGTTGGAATGGCTCTGCACGTGGAGGCAAAAACTGCAGTGCTCGTCAAAACACTCATAGATGGTGGGGCAGAGGTGGTGATCACGGGCTGCAACCCGATGAGCACACAGGATGATGTGGCTGAGGCTTTGAGGGAAATGGGCATTGCCTGCTTTGCCAAGCGTGGAATGTGTGTGGAGGAATACTACGATGCCCTGAGGAGAGTTATAAAGGCAGAGCCGGACATAGTTATAGACGATGGTGCAGATTTGATCTTCCTTCTACATGGAGAGATGAAGGACTACGCGAAAAAGGTTAAGGGAGCGAGTGAGGAGACAACAACAGGAGTTATAAGGCTAAGAGCGATGGAAAGGGAGGGTGTGCTTCTTTTTCCTGTTATAGCCGTCAACGATGCCTACACAAAATATTTATTTGACAATCGTTACGGCACAGGGCAGTCAGCGATTGATGGAGTGCTGAGAGCCACAAATATGCTAATTGCCGGTAAAAACGTCGTTGTTGCCGGTTACGGCTGGTGTGGAAGGGGAATCGCCATCAGGGCGAAGGGGATGGGTGCAAATGTGACAATCACAGAGGTTGACGAGATTAGGGCACTTGAAGCTGTAATGGATGGCTTCAGGGTTACGACGATGGATAAAGCTGCAGAATACGGGGACATCTTCATCACTGCAACCGGGAACAGAGATATTATTAGAGAAGAGCACATCAGGAAGATGAAAGATGGGGCAATTCTGGCAAATGCAGGACACTTCAACGTGGAGATAGACATCAATGCCCTCGAAAGAATGGCAAAGGCAAAGAGAGAGGTGAGGAAATACGTTACAGAGTACGATCTCGGCGATAAGAAGGTATACCTGCTGGCAGAGGGGAGACTCGTCAACCTCGTTGCAGCAGACGGGCATCCGATAGAGGTTATGGATATGAGCTTCTCCAATCAGGCTCTTGCAGCTAAATACATTGCAGAGAACTGGAAAAAGCTGGAAAGGAAAGTTTACAGGATGCCAGACGAGCTTGACAGAGAGGTCGCGATGATGAAGCTCGAATCCATGGGAATCAAGATTGATGAGCTTACGGAAGAGCAGATAAAATATCTCAGCGACTGGAGGTGCGGAACTTGATCTGGACCTACAAAGCTTTGAACAATCCTGCTGCGAGGAAAAAGTGGCTCTATTTTGTCCTCTTTATACTCCTCGTGGGCTTTGGATACGCTGCATTCAGAGCGCTCACTGGGGATATATCAGGAAGGCTGTTGATTGCCACAACGCTATTCACACTCTTCGTGAGTCTGTATACAATCATAACCCTCGGAAAGCCAAGGCACTACTACATTGAGGAAGATCATGTCTACTACAAACCCTTCAAAACCAATCTGAAGAAAATAGAAGGATTTGAAGTTGACGAAAGCAAAATGCTGATCAAACTTAAAGGTGCAGGCTTATTCTCTGTCAGAACACTATATTTTGAAAATCTTGACGACCTCAGACAGGTAGAGCGAAAGCTTAAAAGAATTGCTGGGAAAATATAAAAAATTTTTTCGTTAAAATTTTATTTGAGTTGGCAAACAAAGCTTATGGTTTCACTTTCCACCTGCATGCAGTGCGCTCTTTGCAGTTCATCGTGCAGCATGCGTTACAACATGAACATTAGGAAGCTAATCGCCCATTATCTCGGCAAGCGGAATGAATTCTGGAGCGATGAACTCTGGAACTGCACCACCTGCCATGTCTGTCAGGATAGATGTCCGAGAGGGATTCCAATAACGGACTTGATCATTGAGGCGAGGAGCAGAACAATTGAGAGTGGGAGAGTGCCGTCTGACGTAAGGGAAATGCTTGAAAGTATACAGAAATTCGCCAACCCCTTCGGGGTTGGTAAGGCGAAGAAAAGAGAATGGCACAGAAACAGGTTTAAGTTTGCTGACGATGGGGATTTTGAGTATCTTTACTTTGCCGGTTGTGGCGTTGTTGACGAAAGGGTTGGAGAAGTTGCAAGAAAAACCGCTGAACTTTTAGAGGCTGCTGACGTTAATTTTGCAATTCTGAGGGAGGAAGGGTGCTGCGGTAATGACGTAAAGGCTGTAGGCGAGGAGGGGCTTTTTGAGATGCTGAGAGAAGAGAACATGGCTGTGTTTGAGGAATATGGTGTGGATAAACTGATTGTGTCCTCACCCCACTGCTACAACGTCTTCAAAAATGACTATGATGGGATAAAGGTATATCACGTCTCGGAAATCTTTGAAAAAGCCATTGAAGACGCAAGACTGAGGTTTAGAAGCGTTCTTGAGCTGAGAGTCACATTCCACGATCCGTGCTATCTTGGGAGATACAATGGGATTTACGATTCGCCGAGAGAGGTTTTAAAGGCAATTCCCGGCATAGAGCTGGTTGAGATGTCAAGGAACCGCGAAAATGCTCTCTGCTGCGGGGCTGGAGGGGGAAATGTAGTGAGAGATGTTGAGTTTCGACCTTCCCTGATGAGGGTGGATGAAGCTGAGATAACTGCTGCTGACGTTCTCGCAGTCTCATGCCCCTTCTGCCTCATGATGCTTGAGGATGCTGTAAAGGTTAAGAAAGTCGAGATTAAAGTTTTGGATGTTGCCGAGCTTTTGTATGAAGCAGTTTTTGGTGCTTAATAATTCACATACTGCAAACTTTTTTATTCTAAGCAAATTAAAGTAAGATGTGTTTGGATACCACGAATTGTCAGAGTTCTCCACTAAAATTGGAAAATTTTCAATCAGAGTTGAGAAGAATGGGAATTTTTACAGATATGTGAGGGAAAATGGTGGAAGAAAGGAGAAGAACATCTTCACAGGCTCCGGAAGATTGATCATAAATCCAGTTGAACCGGTAAACTTGCCAAAGGAAATTACAAACTTTCTACAAATTAAGTTTGATAAGAAGTTCATGGCCGAACCGAAATCTTCGACTGAAGTGTACTTGACCTTCCCGATCGAGATTGCGATTTTTGTCGCCGCCAAGAGGAGTGTAGGCCTCATAGACGTTTTCTCACTTAACAAGCCGAAGTTCACACTCTATGGCGATCCAAGAACGGGGATAATTTGCAGATATTGGGAGAGTGAACTATACACTGACGTTCCGGAAGTGGACAAATACAGAGAGGGTGTTATGAAGCTCAGAATCACAAACAGTGATGATGACTGGGTTGATGTAAGCAGCATCGTTCTGGACGTCTATGGAATGAAGATATACTACGATGATGAGATGGTTTACTCAGCAGCTTCAATGAACGTAACCTCCCCCAAAGTTGCCGAAACGAGGTTCATAGAGCGTCCCCTGAGAGATAAGATGAAAAAGGCTCTGGAGCTTTACGTTGCAAGAAGAATTGCTGTAACAGGGAGCAAATTCGTCATGGAGTGGGGACTATGATAGACGTGCTGGGTTACAGACTTTATCAGGATGTGACACTCTACGATGTTCTTTTCGTAATCGTTGTGATGGTTGTAGCCACCATTATAGCCAAGCTGGTGACCACCAATTTACGGAGGACTTTGATAGACAAGATGAAAAGGGATCAGCTTGAGCTGATGCTTAAAATCATTTATTTCGGTATAATCACCGTAGCCTTCATAGGGGTTCTACCCGCTCTCGGTCTGGAGTTGTCAGGTTTACTGGTTGCTGGCGGTATTGTGGGCATAGTCATAGGTTTTGCCAGCCAGAGTGTTGTTGCAAACCTCGTTTCCGGGATTTTTCTGATCTCAGAGAAACCCATAAAGATTGGAGATCAGATCAACATTGACGGTGTGGCAGGCTTTGTTGAAGATGTGAACATTCTCTCCACCATCATCCGAACCTACGATGGTTTGTATGTCAGAATTCCTAACGAAAAGGTCTTCACATCCAACATCACGAATTACGTCGCTCACGTTGCAAGAAGGTTTGAGTACGTGGTGGGAATAAAATACAGCGACGATGCTGAAAAGGCAATTGAAATCATAAAGAAGTTGATTGAGGAGCATCCCTTTGCCCTTAAAAATCCTGAACCGCAGGTTTTTGTTGACAATCTGGGAGACAGCAGTGTAAATATTGTTGTGAGAATATGGGCGCCATCAACAGAGTGGTACAATGTTAAAATGGAGTTGCTGTGGAAGATAAAGACTGAGCTTGAGAAGAATGGTATTGAAATTCCATTCCCACAGAGGGTTGTTTGGTTTGCGAACGAGCTGAAGGCGGATATAGATGAAGGTAAGGAAGAGAGACGGCAGAGTTGAGGAGTTCAGCAAAGCCAAAATAGTCAGAACTTGTTTGAGGGCAGGAGCAAGCAAAAGGGTTGCTGAGAAGGTTGCAGAGGAAGTGGAGAGGAGGATATATGATGGGATAAGCACTGATGAAGTTCTTGAACTCGTAATTGAGTTTTTGCTGAAGCATGAGTATACCAAAGCGGCAAGATACGACTTGAAACGTTCCCTTCTTCGCCTTGGACCGACAGGTTTTGGATTTGAGAAATTCGTGGCAAGATTGCTTGAAGAGTATGGATACAGAACGGAGACAAACGTTGTCGTGGAGGGCAGATGCGTAAATCAGGAAATTGATGTTGTCGCTGAGAATGAGAGGGGAAGATACATGGTGGAGTGCAAGTTCCACAATGTGCCAATTTACACCGGACTGAAGGAGACAATGTATACATACGCCAGATTTCTTGATGTCAAGGATGTGGGAGGGTTTATTCAGCCATGGATTTTTACGAACACAAAGTTTTCTGGTGATGCAAAAAGATATGCCGCATGCATGGGGATAAAGCTGACTGGCTGGAATTACCCTGAGAATGAGAGTATTGAGGTGATGCTTGAGAGTAAAGGTCTGTATCCCATCACGATTTTGAGAATAGATAAAGAAACGCTGAATGTTGTCGTGAGTGCTGGATTAGTCTTCTGCAGGGATGTGATAAAGGTTGGCGAATCTAATTTGAGGAAAGAGCTGGGACTAAGCAAAGACGAGGCGAGAAGACTTGTAGAGGAAGCAAAAAAAGTAATCATTTAACGAGCAATACCGGCTTCCTTGAGTTCACCAGCACTTGCTCCGTAGTTTCCCTTAAAATTCGTCTTCCCTCTATCTCAACCACACCGCAACCCATTACTATCATGTCTGCGTTCAGCTCTTCCGCAACGTCAACAATGTCCTCAGCGGGTGTCTTACCTCTGATGAGCATCCTTTTCGAGGCCTTTACACCACTTTTCTCAGCTATTTCCACTGCCTTCTCCAGCAGTCTTTCCCCCCTTCGTATGTCCTCAAGAGTCGTTTTGTTTCCTCCAAACAAGGAATGAACGACAACTATTTCTTCACCACTGTCTTTTGCCATCTCTATAGCCTTTTTCAAAGCTCTAAATCCCAAGTTCTCATCAGCAACCGGAACAACGATCATGTAAGTACCTCCATCTCTACTATCTCTCCCCTCTTTATCCCGTAAATCCTGTCCACAATGTCTTTAACGTGAGTTGCATTCGACTCTGCCATTAAAACCGAAATTCCCTCTTCCTTGAGCTCTAAAATGCCAGAAGCGAGCCTTGATCTCACTACTGGAGCCAGACCCTCTAAAGGCTCATCAAGAAGAATCAGTCTCGGGTCTGCTGCCAAAGCCCTCGCAACGGCAACCATCTTCTGCTGTCCACCACTAAGCGTCATTGCAAGACGGTGAGTCTGATCTTTGAGTTCAGGAAAGATTCTGAAGACTCTTCGCTTCACCTCTTCTTCATCCACCCCCAGCATCCTTGCAGGGAAGAGGATGTTGTCTATAACGGTGAAATCCGGATAAAGCCTTCTATCCTCAGGCGCATAGCCTATGCCAAGTCTGAACCTTTCGTGTGCCTTCATCGAAGTTATATCTTTGCCTTTAAAAACGATTCTCCCCGAAATCACAGGCAGAATCCCCATTATACTCCTCATCGTCGTTGTCTTTCCAGCCCCATTTGGACCGACAATACAAACGATCTCAGCTTCATCCACTTCCATTGAAAGGTCCCTCAAAACTGGAACCTTTGCGATATTCACGTTTATCTTGTCAAGCTTAAGCATAAAACCACCTCAATCTCCAATTAAAATCCTTCTGACCTCTTCATCTTCCAGAACTTCCTTTCCTCCCTCTTTCAGGATTTTACCATCGTGCATGACCAGTATTCTGTCTGAATACTCTGCAACAATGTCCATGTCGTGCTCAACAATCACGGCGGCAATTTTCCTCTCCTTCAAAACCTCTGCTATTGTCCCCATGACTTGATCCCTCTCCTCCAAGCTTATTCCAGAGGTAGGTTCATCCAGCAAAACGAGTCTTGGTTGTAAGGCGAGAGCCATTGCCACATCAAGCAGCTTTCTGTGTCCATGGGGAAGCTCAGCAACAAGTTTAAGAGGGATTGAGAAGATTTTAAGTAATTCCATTGCCTCCTTCCTCGCCCCCTCAAATTTGTCAACAGTTCTATGAAATATCCTTGAGTGCCCGTTTCTCGACAAAATGGAGACTAAAATATTGTCTAAGGAGCTTAAAAACTCATAGACCATCGGTATCTGGAAACTTCTACCAATTCCAAGTTTTACTCTCTGATGAGCAGGTAGCTTTGTTATATTTCTCCCCTCAAAGTATATCACTCCAGAATCAGGTAGTAAAGCTCCTGAAATGAGGTTTACAAGGGTTGTTTTCCCACTTCCATTGGGGCCGACAACTGATACAAACTCTCCATCCTTGATCTCCAACGAAACACCGTCAACTGCATGAACTTCACCGAAATATTTCTTAAGACCCTCAGCCTTTAAAATCCCCATGTTATCACCTATCGTCTCCATAACAATCTCCTTTCAATCTCACCCATTATTCCAAGCGGAACGAATAGCACAATTCCGATTATTATTATTCCAGCCACCATATACCAGTAAATCAGCGCAGATGACACGAAGGCTTTGAGATACGTGAAAACAAAGGCTCCCACAACAGGGCCGGTAAAGCTCGTGAATCCTCCAAGTATAGTCATTGCAACCAACTCTCCCGATCTTGTCAACCCAAGAACGTCATCAGGAGATATCTGTCCGAGGAAGAGAGCATAGAGAGCCCCTGCCATCCCCGTGAACACTCCAGAGACGATGAAAGACCCAAGCCTGTATTTGGTTATAGATATTCCCGCAAACCTCGCTCTCATCTCACTATCTCTTATGGCCTGCAATGTTAGGCCAAATGGGGATTTCAGGATTATTCTCAGAGTCAGCATGCTTGCAAAGAAGAACACAAGGATGAGGTAGTAAAACTCCGTCACTGAAGCTATTTCTTTACCAAAGAGGTAGGTGTCATAAATCCTGATTCCATCATCACCACCTGTTATTGGCCTCAGTTTATGGGCAAGAGCGTAGAAAAGCGATGCTAAAGCAATTGTAAGCATCGTGAAGTAAATCCTCGTATGTCGGACGCAGATGAAGCCCACCATAACTGCAACAACAAAGGATGTGGCTATGCTTGCTGGAAACAGTATTTCGATAGCTGTTATGTCGTAGTGCTTGATTAAAAGCCCGACGGTGTATGCCCCTGTACCGAAAAAGAGGGCGTTACCGAAGGACAGCAGCCCGGTGTAGCCGAGAAGGACATTTAAAGCCAGTGCTGAGATGCCAAAGAGCAATGCCAGTCCTGTCAGGTAGGTAGGATACTCCCCTACAAAGGGCACGATGAAGAGCAGAATCGCTATCACAGCGTAAAGTATTCTGAAGTCTCTCAATGTTCAACACCTCCGAACAATCCGCTTGGTTTCACTATAAGCACGGCAATCATGATGACGTAAACGATTGCAAGCTCTATTGCGGGAAACATAGATATTCCGAAGGACCTGACAAGGCCAATAAGAAGAGAAGCAACAAGAGCTCCTTTTATGCTCCCTAAACCTCCAACAACAACCACAACGAGGCCGATAATGAGCATATCAATGTCCAGCCCGATCCATGCTCCAGTGACGGGAAGCATCAACCCACCACCAAACCCTGCAAGGAAACAACCGAGGAAGAATGTCAGAGCGTAAACTCTGTTAACGTTCACACCAAAGGAGCTTGTGACTTCCTTGTCAAAGGATGTGGCCCTTATTATCATTCCAACCTTAGTTCTGAAGAGCAGATACCACAGTACAACTGCGAGAATGGCAGCAATGGCTATCAAATAGATGTTGTAGAGAGGCATTGTGTAGCCCGCTATGGAAACAGTCCCAAGCCTAAAAGTGATAGTCGGGTCAGAGATTGGCATTGTGCCCCAGCCTATTCTGAATACGTCAATGAAGACGAAGATCATGCCATAGGTCATTAAAAGTTCGAAAAGCTCTCCCCTACCATAAACTCTACTCAGCAAGCCTCTTTCAAAGGCCATTCCAACGCATCCAGCCAAGGCACCTGCTATGAATGGAGAAGCAAGGTAAAGGATCGTATCCTGAGAAAACCTTGTTATTGAGTAGGCAATGTATATCCCCAGCAGATAGAAGCTTCCGTGAGAAAAGTTGACGACTCTGAGAATTCCAAAGATTATCGTTAGCCCAGTTGCCACCAAAAAAAGGATGGAAGCGAAAATCAAACCATTAATTATCTGGGGGATCATTCTACCACATCACCATGTGGCCACCCAGTCTGTTCCCTTCGTAAAAGCTGGTGGTTCGTGCTTTTCCGGAGGCAGTATTAGCTTGTTGTTCGGGTCGAAGATGTAGGCAAATTCTACGCCTTCAAAAAAGCCCAAGGTATCTTTGACACATACTCCACACTCGACTGGCCAGAGAACCCTGTGATCCTCCCCCCTCATGATACCCTCCCCAAAGGGGGTCGGTATCTTGTCGAGGTTCTCCATGGCATCTCTTATTTCATCCCTTGTTGGAAACTCTCCCTTCTCCTCGTAGGCCTTCTCGACCGCAGCCTTTAAGGTGTAGAAAGCTGTAATTGCATCTGATATCCCTCCAACCTGCGCCCAGCCGTAGGTCTTGTAGTGCCAGATGATAAATTTCCTGTACTCTGCATAATCTATCAAACCCTGATTCCCCTGTTGTGGGTGTCCATAAACAGGAATTTCCCTCTTTATTGATGGATAGAAATCCCAGTATCCACAAAGTATCGTGTTTCCACCGGTCCCCTTCAGCAAACCGTAGGGGATTAGCTGATCTACAAATCGCGTGAAATCAGTCCCCCAGAGGCTTGTGAAGATGAAGTCGGGCTTCATTTCGATTAGTTCTGTTATGTATGGCGTGTAATCTGGGGCGAAGATTTTTGGATAGAGGGGATCGAGTAATTCAACATCAGGTTTGAGCTTTTTAACGGCTGGTGTGAAATAATTGTAGTTATCGTATCCATATGCATAGTCCTGATGCACCTGGGCGATGGTCTCAACCTCGGGGAATAGTTCCTTCACAATATATGCCGCCTGGATAGCATGGGAAGCTGTAGAGTTGGCGGTGTGGAACACCCAGTCAAATACGCCCTTTGATGCATCCTCCGGATCCTTCCAAGTGCCATACTCTGCCCTCGCCTGACATTGCAGGTAGAAGGTGTTGTTCTCATCACAAACGGGAGCAACTGCAAGGCTATGGTTCGTGCCAGGAATGCCTGTAACGACATCCACCTTATCCTGCAGGCAGAGCTTTTTCGCCTTCTCCACCGTGTCGGAGGGACTTACTCCCTGATCCTCATGAATGACCTTAACTTTTGCCCCTGCTATCCCGCCAGCAGCATTGAACATCTCCGCAAGATAGTCGGCGGTGTTGTGGAAAGGTTCTCCAAAAACGGCTGCAGGTCCTGCTCTGAAAGAGATGACTCCAATTTTAAGCTCCTTCGTAACCTTGGGTGTTGTCGGAGGGGTTGTGGGGGTCGGTGTAACCTGTGCAGGTGGTTGTGCACAACCACCAAGCATCATCCAAGCCGCACCGGCACCGACAAGTTTCAGAAATTCTCTTCTTGTTGACCTGTTCATTCTATCACCAATTTCAATTTATAATTGACATATTTAAAACTTTCTTTGCGATTTAGTTCATTCAATACGAATTAAAAAAATGTAATAACAATTTCACCAGCTGTTAATCCACTCTATTGGATCAGTGAGGGCTGGTGGTTCTGTCTGCTCGGCCGTTACAAGCAAAGCTGGGTCATGGACGTAAGGTCTTTGCAGTGGGTCATCTGATGGAGCTTTCGAAACCACTCCAGGTGCTGCACCCCAGAGAACCCTGTGGTCTTCTTTCCTCACAATCCCCACTTCTCCAAAGCTCTTGTAGCTTCCGAGGTTTTCGAGGGCATCCCTTATGTCGTCATTTGTCGGAAACTCACCTTTCTCCTCATAGGCTTTATTTATTCCAGCTACCCAGAAGTTCAGTGCATCTCCAGCATCGAAGGCTCCCGACTGTGGGAATTGACCAAACCTGCTCTTAAACTCCTTTATCAGCCACTCCCAGTCAGGATCAAAATCCTCAGGTTTGACAGGATATGCAATGCCCTTCTGCGAGGACTGCTGCACATGACCAAAAACCGGAATTTCCCTACCTGTAACAACATAGAAGTCCCAGTATGCACATAGCAATGTGTTTCCACCGGTCCCCTTCAGCAAACCATAGGGGATTAGCTGGTCAATAAATCTGGTTGTGTCAGACCCCCAGAGGCTTGTGAAGATGTAGTCTGGCTTTGAATTCACGAGTTCTGTGATGTAGGGTGTGTAGTCTGGAGTGAAGAGTTTGGGATAGAGGGGATCGAGGAGTTCTACATCCGGCATGAGCTTTTTGATAGCAGCACTGAAGTAGTTGTAGTTGTCATAGCCCCACGCGTAGTCTGGATGAATTTGTCCCACAACCTTTGCGTCTGGTGCGAACTCTTTCAGCAACCAAGCTGCCTGAACAGCATGTGCTACAGCCGAGTTGTTTGCCTTGAAGACCCAGTCCATAACCCCCTTAGACGGGTCTTCTGGGTCTTTCCAAGTCACATAGGGTATTCTGGCCTGACATGCTATGAAGAGAGTGCTGTTTTCCTCTGCTACAGGCGCTGCAGCCATTGAGTTGGCGGTAGAGTTCAAACCCATTATAACATCAACTTTGTCTTCCAAGCACAGTTTCTTGAACTTCTCAACCGTATCAGAAGTGGAGCCTTCCTCCTCGTGAATTACCTTGATTTTTGCTCCCGCCACACCTCCGGCGGCATTTATCCTCTCAACCATCATGTCAATGGCTCTGTGTGCTGGCTCACCAAAAGCTGCTGCAGGTCCTGCTCTGAAAGCGACATAGCCAAGCTTAAGTTCCTTCGTAACCTTGGGTGTTGTCGGAGGGGTTGTGGGGGTCGGTGTAACCTGTGCAGGTGGTTGTGCACAACCACCAAGCATCATCCAAGCCGCACCAGCACCGACAAGTTTCAGAAATTCTCTTCTTGTTGGTCTCATACACCACACCATTTAAATTGTTAATTGTTATTGTTCACATCCAAATTTAAAATTTTCGCAGAATTTGAACAATATTGTATATTTTATAACAATTTACGTGAAAGCAAAACCATTTTTTAATAATTGTGATAAAACATTATACTGCTCAATCCTGCTCAGTCCTTACAGATTCCACTATAATTTTCCCAGCAACAACCTCGTCTATACTGTGAATAACTCCACCCAAATCCTCGATAACCCTCTTTATCTCGTCATAATTTAGGTCATCCCCAAGAATCGTTATCTTTATGGACTCGGTAGCCTGATCTATCTCAGAAAGATGGATATTGACACCATCAACATTTTTGATTTCACTCAATCTCAAAGCAAAAACAGTCGTCTGCGGCTCATGTGGCTTTAATACATCAAGCACGAGCCTTCTTAACCCCTTCACACTAAAAGCTTATTAGCTCCTTATTTAACGTTTTTGCATGTTCGATCTGCACGTCCATACCGTGTTCAGTGATGGAGAACTGATACCGTCCGAAATTGCAAGGAGAATGGTGGCTGCAGGTAACGAAGGCTTTGCAATAACAGACCATGCTGATTTTTCGAATATATCCGATATCCTGTCAAAACTTGAAAAGCTGAAGGATTTTATGGATTTATATGATGCCAAGTTCCTCATTGGTGTCGAAGTTACGCACGTCCCACCGGAACTGATTGGCAAAGCTGTTGAGCTTGCGTGGAGAGAGGGAGCAGAGATAGTAGTTGTGCATGGAGAAACTGTGGTAGAACCGGTTAAGAATGGCACGAATTTTGCAGCTTTGAACGAGGAAATAACGATTCTTGCTCATCCGGGATTGATGTCTGAAAAAGAGGCGGAAATGGCAAGGGAAAATGGTATTCATATCGAGATAACGTCACGAAAAGGACACAGTCTGACCAATGGATATGTTGCCAAACTCGCAGAGGAATTCAGATTCAATCTTGTAATAAACACCGATGCCCACTCACCATCCGATATAATAAACGATGAGATGGCTGAAAAAGTCCTCAGAGGAGCGGGAGTCGAAGATTGGAGAGAGGCACTTGATAACAACAGGAGATTGTTCAGGAGGCTCAGAAAATGATCCTGTTCTCCGAATGTCTTTTCACCATATCATAGGTCATGAAGTTCGCAATTTTTGCAAGCTTCTTTTTCTCTTCACAATCGTCAAAGTAACTGAGAGCTCTAAAGCTTTTTTCTGCAAATTCTACCATTTTCTCCGTAACCTTTGGAATAACTTCATTCTTACCATACTTTTCCTCATAAATCTGAGGAAGAGTTCTGGATTCGAAGATAGAATACTTATCATCGAGCGCCCTTGTATATTCAAGCAAATCGTCAACAATCTGGTAAGCCAGACCCAGATTCAGGCCATACTCAAACAGCTTATCTGCAGCCTTTCTATCATCGCAAACGATCTTGCATGCACTTCTTGCTGAATAGGCAAATAATGCAGCTGTTTTCTTCTCTATACACTCAAAATAATCCTTTTCATCAAAGGGTTCTTTCACGCTGTAAAAGTCCAAAACCTCTCCTTCTGACATCATCATGCCCACTTGGGAAAAATCTTTTATTATCTCTTCTCCATATTTTGATGTAAGTTCGACAGATTTTGATATCAACCAGTCTCCAAGGACTATTGCCAGCGCAATGTCATATTTTTTGTGCAACGCTTGTTTTCTTCTCCTTTTCTCTGCCTTATCAATCACATCGTCATGAACGAGGCTCGCAGTGTGGATGAGCTCAACTGAGATGGCGAGGTCCATGACATCATTGTAATTACCACCACACATCTTTCCACTCAAAAGGACGATAAGAGGTCTGCTCCGCTTACCGCCGGCTGTAATGGCATAAGATAGGGCTTTTTTTATTTTGGGTACAGTATCCACTACTTCAACAAATTTCAACAGGTTTTTTTCGAAAATCTGGTACTCTAACCAGTTTTCTATCACTCGTATTGTTTTTCTGTGTTGAACTTATAACTGTTTCGAGATATTTCGACAAACTTCATTCCCTCCACGCGATAAACACACTCGATAGTATCATTGCTGCTCCAATTAATTGTTTCCAAACCATGATTTCTTCGAAATAGAGATACCCTATTACAAATGCTGAGAGAGGTTCCAGCAATGCCAGAATTGGTGCTCTCTGGACCTTTACATACTTGACACCGTATGCGAACAAGGTGAAAGGGATTGCGGTAGGGATCGTTCCGAGACCTATAACCCACCAAATGTTGGAAACCGTGCCAAAGATGAAAAAGTAGGGAAGGAGTATAATAGTTCCTAAACCAAGATTCAAAAAGGTGATTTGGAGAGGGGAATGATTTTTTCTTGCCTCTTTTGAAAGAATGAAGACAAAGGCATAACTGACTCCAGAAAAAATACCAAATAAAATACCCGTGTTTATTTCGGCATAGGGTGTAAGTATCATGTAAAGACCCCCGATTCCCAATGGAACAGCTATGAGTGTTTTTACCTCTACTTTCTCGCCCATAAGAGCTGACAGAGGGACTACATAAACGGGGGCCATATACAGCAACAGCGCCGCAGTTGCAACTTCCAGATTTTGAATGGCCGTGATATAGTTTACAACCGTCAGAAGGTTGAATATGGCAAGTGAAAAAAGCGTCCTGTCTATTTTTGGTATCTCATGGTTAAGCAGGCATAAAAAGGCGATTATTAAGAGAGCTGAAGAGAATCTGAGAAAGGTAATTGTTAGAGCATCACCTTCAAGATTTCTCACAAAAATGGAGACTGTGCTCATGAGCAATGCTGAGGTGGCAACAGCAGCACTTCCAAGTCGCATGGCAGACTACTGAAGTTCGTGATGCTATAAAGCTTGCTGTGGTCAAAAAATCTAACTTCAGAAGGGGGTTATACAAAACGTGGATGTGGGTATCTGCAAGAGGTGCGGTGAATTTGAGGGTAGATGTGAATGTGGAAAAGGTAGGATATTGTTGAACTCAGAGAAGAGGAGAAAAGTGAGCAAGTTCTTGAGTGGAATCTTGAGACATTTTGGTGAGGAATTTGGTATTGAGGTTGATGAAGAGGGGTGGGCGAGAGTTGAGGACGTTTTGAGAGTTCTGAAAGAAAGATACGGGATTGGAAGAAAACATCTTGAGCTGATTGTAAAATTTGATAAGAAGGAGAGGTTTGAGATTAGAAATGGCAAAATCAGGGCAAAATACGGGCACAGCATTGCAGTAAATACTGCCTGGAGTGAGGGTGGAGACATCCCAGCAAAGTTATACCACGCAACCTCTCCTGAAAACTTTGTATAGTCCTGAAATTTT